>JACKDJ010000009.1 GCA_020633625.1 Myxococcales bacterium | reverse complement strand
CCCTCGACACGTCGTTTGGGACGATGGCGGGGAGCTATGAGATGGCGCGCGACGACGGGACGCGGTTCGAGGCGCGGGTCCCGACGTTCTCGCTGGCGATGCCCTTCGCGATCAACTGAACCGATCGCGGCGCCGCAACCGGAGCGCCGGGCGCTGTCGGACCGAGCGCGGTCGGATGCGGCGGCTTGTCGCGCGAGGGGACGAGCTGGGCTAGCCCAGCTGTGGTCAGCGGCTTGGGCGCGCGAAGGCGGCGTCCATGAGCGAGCGGTGCTCGGTCTTGTGAGCCGCGGCCGAACCGGTCGCGGGGCTGGCGCTCTCTGCGCGGGCCACGCAGGTGAGGGGGAGGCCGTCGCCAAAGATCGCCTGGAGCCGCGCCTTGATGAAGTACCACGCGCCGAGGTTCCACGGCTCGTCCTGAACCCAGACGAGCTCGGTACCGGAGCCGTACTGGGACAGCACTCGCTGCAGGAGTCGTGCATCGAGGGGATAGAGCTGCTCGAGACGGACGATGTGCACGTCGGTGGCCCCGCGCGCGTCGCGCTCCTGCTCGAGATCGAAGTAAATACGCCCCGAGCAGAGAAGGACGCGGCGCACCTGGCCCGCCGGGGCGCCGCCGACGTCCGGTATCACCCGCTGGAAGCCACCGCTCGAGAGTTCCGCGAGCGTGCTCTGTGCGCGCTTGTGGCGCAGGAGGCTCTTGGGCGACATGACGACGAGCGGCTTCCGCCACGGGCTCAGAACCTGACGGCGCAGGAGGTGGAAGAACTGCGCGGGGGTCGTGCAGTCGCAGACGATCATGTTGTCTTCGGCGCACAGCTGCAGGAATCGGCCGAGGCGAGCGTAGGAGTGCTCGGGGCCCATCCCCTCGAAGCCGTGCGGCAGCAGCATCACGAGGCCGGTCAGTCGGCCCCACTTGTCTTCGCCCGATGCGATGAACTGGTCGATGATGACCTGGGCGCCGTTGGCGAAGTCGCCGAACTGCGCCTCCCAGATCACGAGGTCGGCGGGAGCCTCGAGGCTGTAGCCGTACTCGAATCCGAGGACGGCCGCCTCGGAGAGAGGGCTGTCGAAGGCCTCGTACCAGCCGCCATCGCGCGCCGCACGGTTGAGGGGCGAGAGGCGCCCACCGGTCTTCATGTTGGTGATGTACGAGTGCCGGTGACTGAAGGTGCCGCGCCGGCTGTCCTGCCCGCTGACTCGCACCCGACGGCCCTCGTGGACCAGCGAAGCGAAGGCGAGCATCTCCGCGCTGCCCCAATCGAACGGGCCAGAGGTCTGGGCGATGGATGCGCGCGCCTCGTAGACCTTGCGGACCTTGGGGTGAGCCTCATCTTCGTCGTGCGGCTGCGCGACGAGGTGCAGGAGCTGCCGGAGGTCGTCATCCGAGACAGTGGTGTCGACCTCGAAGACGTCGTCCCACGGCCCGCCAAAGAACTCGTCCCACGCGCTCTCGGCGAGGTGCGGGACCGCATGAGTCGGGCTCGCCTTCGACGCGGCGTGGGCCGCGGCGAGCTCGGCGCGACACGCCGCGACCATCTCGGCGGGCTCCTGTGCCCCGACGACGCCGTCGGCGACGAGCTTCGCGGCGAACCTGTCGCGCACGCTGTCGCGAGCGTCGATCACGGCGTACATCTGCGGCTGTGTGAACCGCGGCTCGTCGCCCTCGTTGTGCCCGTACTTGCGGTAGCCGACGAGGTCGATGCAGACGTCGCGGTTGAACTTTCGGCGGTAGTCGACCGCGAGCTGCGCGACGAACATCACCGCGTCGAGGTCGTCGGCGTTCACGTGGAACACCGGGACGCGCAGGAACCGCACGAGGTCGGACGCATAGCGCGACGAGCGGGAGTCCGACGGCGACGTCGTGAAGCCGACCTGATTGTTCAGCACGAGGTGGAGTGACCCGCCGACGCGGTAGCCCTCGAGCTCGGCCAGATTGAGGGTCTCTGCCACGATCCCCTGCCCGATGAACGCCGCGTCGCCGTGGATCATCAGCGGCAAGACGCTCGCGCCCGTCGTGTCGCCGCGGACGTCGAGCCGCGCGCGAGCGCGCCCCACGACGACCGGGTTCACGAACTCGAGGTGGCTGGGGTTGAAGCAGAGCGAAATGTGGACCGGGTTCCCGGCGGCCGTGGTGCGGTCGGAGGAGTGCCCGAGGTGGTACTTGACGTCGCCGCGGCCGACGAGGGTCTCGCTGTCTTCGTCGTTGAAGGCGACGAAGAGCTCGCGGTGCTGCTTGCCGAGCGTATTGACGAGGACGTTTAGGCGTCCGCGGTGGGCCATGCCGATGACGACGTCCGTGACTCCGCCGTCGCCAGCGCCGTCGATCATCGCGTCCAGCATCGGGATGACGGTCTCGAGCCCCTCGAGCGAGAACCGCTTCACGCCGACGTACGTATTGTGCAGGAACGACTCGAGCTCCTGCGCGTCGGTCAGGCGGCGAAGCACCCAGCGCGCAAGCGCAGGCTCCATCGCGGGCCGCGTGGGCTGCGCCTCGATCCGCTCGAGGAGCCAGTTTCGCTCCTCGCTGTCTTCGGTGTGCATGACCTCGTAGCCGATCGTGCCACAGTAGGTCTGCCACATTCGCGCGAGGATCTGGCGCGGGGTCGACTCTGGGAGGGAGGCGATGTCGGTCGCGACGGGCGTGTCGAGATCGGCTTCGGAGATGCCGAACGCGGCCGGATCGAACCCCGCGGGGTCTTCGTTCGTGAGACCGAGCGGATCGATCTGCGCGTAGTAGTGTCCGCGTGACCTGAACGCTGCGACGAGGCGCGACAGCCGCCACGCGAGCTCGACTGGGCTGTGTCGATCGCCACCCTCGGAGGCGACGGCGCGCCCGAGCGCGGTGCGGGGGGCTTGAGCGCGCCCCGGGCCAGCGACGGGGGCCGGCTTCGCGCCGTTCGTCGTGCTGCCAACGATACCGAGCGCCGCGCGCTCTTCGCCGTCGAGGGACTCGAAGTACCGCCGCCACTCCGGCTCCACCGAGCCCGGGTTCACGAGATACCGACGAAGCTGGTCTTCGACCAGCGCCTGGTTCACACCGAAGTTCAGGCTCATCTCACGTGGGCGCGGACTCTTCCCGGGCGACCACAGAACACGCAGCTGGAGCGCGCTGTTGCCCAGGCGCGGACACTAGTTCGCTGTCGGCCGCCGTCAAGCGTTCGTCGGCTCCTACGGCGTGAAATCGACCCACCGGTCACCCCGGAGCGGCTGGATCCGGCGCCGACGGCAGCGGCACGCACGCAGCGCGCGGCACCTGCAGTCGGTAGAGCACTGGCAGGTGGTCGCTCCCGACATTCGGACCGACAGCTACCGACTCTACGGCCCAGCTCGTTGGCACGAAGGCGCGATCCAAGTCGAGCGCGAGCGGTCCAAGGAGCGGCAGCCATGTTCCCCGTCGCCCCACCCGGCGCGCGACGTCGACGAGTCCCGTCTCGGCCTCGAACGCGGCGTTCGCCGACGAGTAGAGGGTCGCGTTCCAGTCACCGACGGCCACCGGTGCGGGACCGCGCCCGGCGCGCTCTGCGACGGCGTCGTACACGCGCTGTCGAACCCCGAGCATCGCCCGCGACACCGGGGGAAACGTGTGGACGCCGAGCACTCGGACGCCGCAGCCGCCGACTCCGACGGTCGCGTCGACGAACGGAGGCCCGTTCGTGCCGATCTCGACGACCTCGCCCGTCGCCAGCGGCGTCCGCGACAGGAGCGCGATACCGGTAGCCCCTGGGAGTGCCTCGACCAGCCGATTTGGCCAGGGCGCGAGCTCGGGTCGGGCGAGCGCCCGCGCCCATGTGGGCGTGACCTCGTGGAGGACGATGACGTCGGCGTCGGTGCCCGCCAGCCAGGCGACGACGGCGTCGGCGTCGGCGTTGTCGGCGAGGAGGTTTAGCGCCGCGACGGTGACCGGGATCGGATCCGCGGGCACCGGGTGCGCGTCAGCGGCCTGCGACTCGAGCAGCATCAGGGGCGCCGCGTGCCAGAGCCCGATCGCGACCGCGATGAGCCCCCGCAGATAGCTGCGCCCGACCATCAGGAGCAGCGCCACGGGTGCGAGCGCGATTGCGACGAGGAGCCGCCCGTTGGCGAACGGTTCGGCCACCCAGGTGTAGTCGGTGGCGAGGGCGACGACGGTGCAGAGGACCCCGATCGTCAGCCCGGCGCCACCCAGCGCGCGGGCGGCGGCGCGGAGCACGGGCTCAGTGGCCGGCGGCCGGAGCCTCGTCTGCGGCGGGGGCGGCCTCGGCCGGAGCGGCTTCGGCCGGCGCGGCCGGCGGGTTGTACTGCTCGTAGACGCCGTAGCCTTCGATCGGGTCGACCAGCGCGCGCGACGCGACGTCGAGCATCGTGAACCCGAAGAAGACCGCCATGAAGAACAGCGACGAGACGAAGACGAGCAGGTTGAAGCGCTCGTCGTACTTCAGGTGCATGAAGAACGTGCAGACGAGGGTCGCCTTGATACAGGCGACCAGCATCGCGACCGGCAGCGAGGCCGGTCCGAGCTTGGCGAACGAGACCGCGTAGGTCAGCCCGGTGAACACGAGCAGCGCGGCGAACACCAGCCAGTACACGCGGACTGGCGAGATGTGGTGTCCGAGGCCGTCGTAGTGCGGGTCGGAGTGTGCAGCCATGTGATGGGCTCCGGTGGGCCGCTTGGCGGTCAGTGGATGAGGTAGAGGAGCGGGAACAGGAAGATCCACACGAGGTCGACGAGGTGCCAGTAGAGGCCGGTCAGCTCGAGCGGAGCGTAGTACGTCGGGCCAAAGTCACCGCGCGCCGAGCGCTTCATGAGCCAGAGCAGCGCGATGATGCCGGCGATGACGTGGATTCCGTGCAGGCCGGTGAGGCAGAAGTAGAGCGCAAAGAAGGTCTGCGGCTCACCGGGGATATTGCCGGCATACGAGTAGAAGTGGCCGGGGAGCGCGCCCATGTGGAACTTGTGAGAGTACTCGACGTACTTCACGCACAAGAAGATGCAGGCGCAGACGATCGTGATTGCGAGGTACGTGACCTGGTGCTGCTTGTTGCCGACTTGGCCGGCCCGGACGGCGAGCGCCATCGTGACGGAGCTGAACAGGAGCACGACGGTGTTGATGCCGCCCATGGTCTTGTCGAGCAGGTGCTCCGACGCCCATAGCATCGTGTCCGGGTGGAGGTACCGGAAGATGATGTAGAACATGAAGAGGCCGCTGAAGAACAGGACCTCCTGCACGAGGAAGAGCCACATTCCAAGCTTCGCGGCCGACGCCTGCTGCGTCATGGTCACGAAGTGGTGTTGGAAGAACGGGCTGTTGTTCCCGGGCGCGTCGGCGTGGCCGTGCGCGGCGTGTGAGTCGCTCATCGCGTGAGTCCGTGTACGCGGAGAAGTGTGTGGCTCAGTGACGGGCGCCGGCGGCGCTCTCGTCGATCTCTGGGAAGTCGTAGGGCCCGCGGCGGCAGATCGGCTGCTCGGCGAAGTTGTGCTCGATCGGCGGCGATTCGGTGTGCCACTCGAGCGTCATGCCGTTCCACGGGTTCGCCGTGGCCTTCTCGCCGCTCTTCAGCGACTTGATGAACGTGACCAGCGCGACCAGAAGCCCGGCGGTCAGGATGTAGGAGCCGATCGTGCTGATCTCGTGGAGCGTGTGGAACTGCGGCTGGTACGTGTAGTACCGCCGCGGCATTCCCCTCGAGCCGAGGACGAACTGCGTGAAGAACGTCACGTTGAAGCCGATGAACACGAGCACGGCGCTCAGCTTGCCGAGCCGCTCGTCGTACATCTTGCCGGTGAACTTCGGCCACCAGTGGAACAGGCCGCCGAGGAACGCGATGAACGTGCCGCCCATCATCACGTAGTGGAAGTGCGCGACGACGAAGTACGTGTCGTGCATCTGCACGTCGACGGCGAGCGCGCCCAGGAAGAGGCCGGTGAGGCCGCCGATGGAGAAGAGGAACAGGAACACGAACACGTAGTACATCGGCGTCGTGTACCGGATCGACCCGCCGTACATCGTCGCGATCCAGCTGAAGACCTTGATGGCCGTCGGCACCGCGACCGCGAACGTCAGGAACGAGAAGACGGTGGCGGCGAGTGACGACTCACCGGCGACGAACATGTGGTGTCCCCAGACGAGGAACCCGATGAACGCGATGGCGACCGACGAGATCGCGATCGCCATGTACCCGAAGATGCCCTTGCGGGAGTGCACCGTAACGAGCTCGCTGATCACCCCGAAGCCCGGGAGGATCATCACGTAGACGACGGGGTGCGAGTAGAACCAGAAGAAGTGCTGGAACAGGACGGGGTCGCCGCCGAGCGCCGGGTCGAAGATGCCGATCCCGAACGTGCGCTCGCAGATGAGCAGCAGCAGGGTGATGGCGATAACCGGCGTCGCGAGGACCTGGATCAGTGACGTGGCGTAGAGCGCCCACACCATCAGCGGCATCCGGTCCCACGTCATCCCCGGCGCCCGCATCTTGTGGATGGTCACCAGGAAGTTGATCCCGGTGAAGATCGACGAGAAGCCGAGGACGAACGCGCCAAACGTGGCCGAAATGACCGACGTCGACGTCGTGGTGGAGTACGGCGCGTAGAACGTCCAACCGGTGTCGAGGCCGCCAAGGACGATGGTCAGGATGAACAGGATCGCGCCGACCACATAGAAGTAGTAGCTCGCGAGGTTCATCTTCGGGAACGCGACGTCTTTGGCTCCGAGCATCAGCGGAAGGACGATGTTCCCCAGCGACGCCGGAATCGACGGCACGATGAAGAGGAACACCATGATCGCGCCGTGCAGCGTGAAGAGCTGGTTGTAGACGGCGTGCTCGACGAGGTCCTTGCCGGGGTTGAGCAGCTCCGTGCGAACGAGCAGGGCCGCGACGCCGCCGACGAAGAAGAAGAAGAGGATCGAGGCGAGGTACATGACCCCGATCCGCTTGTGGTCCACCGTCGTCAGCCAGGACGCGATGCCGCGCTTGGCCGTGAGGTAGCTCTCGTGATGGCCGCCGTCGTGGGGGCCCGTGTGTGTCTCAGCGATGGATGCCATGTGCGCTTCCTCAGCTCACTGCAGGGACTTGATGTACTCGATCACGGCGGCCAGGTTCACGCCATCGAGGCGACCGGCGAAGGTCGGCATCTGCGGCGCGAAGCCCTCCACGATCTGGGAGTTGGGGTCCATGATCGACTGACGGAGGTAGTCCTCGTCAGCGGTCAGGGTGGTCCCGTCGGTCAGGCTGACCTCGTGACCAAACACCTGCGCTAGCGAAGGGCCAACGATGCGCTGCCCCGGCACGACCGAGTGGCACGCGCCGCACCCGAGCCGCTGGAACTGGCGCTCGCCGCAGGCGACCAGGTCGTCGCCCTCGGAGCAGCCTGCGAGCCCGCGCAGGTACGTCTCGTACTCCTCGCGCGTCACCACGTCGACGTGCCCGATCATCTCCGAGTGCCGGTCGCCGCAGTACTCGGTGCAGTAGATCGGGTACGAGCCGAGCTCGGTCGCCTGGAACCAGATCGTCGTGTACCGGTTGGGGATGACGTCACGCTTTACGCGGAACGCGGGCACAAAGAACGAGTGGATGACGTCGATCGACGACATCGTGAGCTTCACGGGCTCGTTGATCGGGACGACCAGCCGATTTCCGTCCTCTCCACCGTTCGGGTACGTCATGGTCCACGACCACTTCTGCCCTGTGATGTGCATGTTGATCGCGTTCGGCGGCGCCACGATCATCTCGCGGTAGCCGGCGAAGCCCCAGCCGAAGATGACGAGGAGCAGGAGGCCGGGGATCACCGACCACACGATCTCGAGCTTGTGGTTGCCGCGGATCGGGCTCGTGCGGTCCGCGTCGCTCCGCTTCTTGTACTTCCAGCCGAAGTAGGCCGTCGCGCCCATAAGGCCGGCGAAGAAGATCGCGCACAGCCAGAGGATGAAGTGGAACAGCGCGTCCGTGTTCGGCGCGAACGTGGAGGCCTGCGGCGGCATCCAGAATCCGCCCGAGCCGATGAGCACTGGTGAGAACGTCTGCATTGGGTCAGACCGGGTCTGGAGTCGGCTGCGAGCGAGCCTCGCGGCGCCACAGGGTGAACAAGAAGAGCCCGAGCGCGACGACCGTCACGGCGCCACCGAGGCGCATGAACAGCATCGCGTCGCGGACGTACGAACCCGCCGATGCGTCGTAGACGTAGCAGCTCAACACGAAGTGGTCGACGGCCGTCCCTACCCTGCCCTCTCCGGCCTCGACGAGCGCGAGCCGAAGGTCACGGGCCGTGTAGGTCAGACCGTACAGATACCGCGTCAGAACGCCGGTCGGAGACACCAGCATCATCGCCGCGGGGTGCGCGAACTCGTCCTGCGTCTCGATGTAGCGGTACGTGTATCCGACGGCCGAGGTGAGCGCGGCGATGCTCTCCGCCGTCCCGGTCAAGAAGTGCCAGTCAACGTCGCCCCGACCGAGCTCTTCGAGGTGAGACGCACGCTTCTGAGACGCGAGCGTCGGGCCCTCGTCGGGATCGAAGCTCACCGTAACGACGCGGAAGTTCTGACCCGGCGCCCACTCCAGCTCCTTGAGCGCATCGTTGAGCGCGTTGAGCTGGAGTCCGCAGAGGAGGGGACAGCCGAAGTAGTTGAGCGTGAGCAGGACCGGCACGTCGCCGCGGACATAGTCGGCGAGGGTCACAGCCCTGCCGGTCTCGTCTACGAACGGGATCGTCAGGTCGATCGTCGAGCCGAGCTGCTCGTCGACGCCTACCCCCTCCAGGTCGCGCGGCAACGGCTCCGCGGCGACGGTCGCCCGGAACGCGAGGAGCGCGAGTACGGTGAGGAGGAGGCGCTTCACGTCAGCGATCCGTTCAGTGCGTGGCGGGCTGGAGCTGGAGCTGTCCCGGCGCCGCGAGCCGAAGCTCGGTGCCTTCGATCGGCCGAAGCTGAAGCTGCCCGTCCGCGGGCATCGCGCCCAGGCCGCTGCCGTCCGGAATCAGCTCGAGGTCGGGCACGATCTCCGGCTCGGGCGGCGCGTTCGGGGGGGTGGTGAGCTCCTCGGGCGTCCGGTGCCCAAGGGGATGCCGCCCCAGGAGCGTCGCCTGATGCCGGACGAGGACGTCCATGGCGACGTCGACGGGCACCTGGTAGTTCTGCTCGACGCGCGCGTACGACTGGAGCGCGGTGGAGGCGTTCTCGGCCGCCGCGGTGAAGGCGGTGTCACGAACGACGCCGCGCTCCGCCCGGGCGTGCTGCACGACGACGTTGAAGACCGCCGCGACGCCGACGCAGACGACCAGCAGTCCGGCGACGAGGCCGAGGAACGTGCCCATTAGCATTCCACCCGGCGCCGCGTCGGGCTCGACGCCCATCGCGAGGAGCTCGTCGTCGCTGAGCGCGTCGCGGTCGCTCGAGGTCGGGCCGTATTCGTCCTGCGGGCGGCTGACGCCCATCAGGTGCGCGACCGCGCCGCCGACTGTGGCGCCATCGGCGTCGGTGTGTGGCGCCGCGGCGGCCTCGGTGGCCGAGTCCGCCGCAGTCTCTTCGGCGCTCTGGCTGTTGTCTTCGTTGCTCACGTCGGTCACCTGATCAGACGTCTTCGTAGCGGAGAGACTCGGGCAGGCGCGGGTCGCGGACCGCGACGAGCGGCGCGCCGCCGAGGAAGAACGAGACGAGCGCGACGAACACACCGCCGACACCGACGAACGAAGCGATCTCCGCTACGCCGATGGTGGGCGCTCCGTGGCCATGGTGGATGTTCGGCTTCACCTGCCAGAACAGGTCGATGTAGTGCATGAAGAGGAGCCAGACCGACATCGCGAGGAGCGTCGGCGGGAACTTCTTCACGTGGCGCGACATCATGCCGAACATCGGCACCAGGAAGTGGCCGACGAACAGCACGATGCTCCAGGTCGCCCAGCCGTTCTCCCAGCGGTGCTCGTACCAGAGCGTCTCCTCGGGGATGTTCGCGTACCAGATGAGCATGAACTGCGAGAACGACGTGTAGGCCCAGAAGATGGTGATGCCCCACATCATCTTGCCGGTGCCGTGCAGGTGGTGCTCGGTGACCGCGCCGCCCATCTTTCCGCGGAGCATCAGGATGAGGATCGCGAGCACCGCGAAGTTCCCCATGAAGCCGCCGGCGAAGAAGATGACGCCATACATCGTCGAGAACCAGTGGTAGTCCGTCGACATGAGCCAGTCGAACGCGAAGAACGTCGACGACAGAGCGAGCAGGGCCAGTGACGGCGCGGCGAGCGCCTGCGCGCGGCGCGTGATCATCGGGTCGCCGGTAGCGTCCTGCTTCCGCGAGTTGCGGAAGAAGAACGCCGTGATCCCGGTGAAGATCGCGAGGTAGACGCCGTATCGAGCGAGGAAGAAGCCCTTGTTCAGGAACGGCTCCTTTGCCTGCAGGATCTCATCATGGTCGAGCGCATGCTCCGCGGCCCACGTGTAGACCTCGTCGAAGCCGAGGGCGACGATGGGGAGCAGGAGCAGCAGCATGATCGGCGTCGTCGCCATCACCGCCTCTGCGAGCCGCCGGATGGCGATGTGCCAGCCGCCGCGCGAGAGGTAGAAGATCACGACGAAGAACGTCGCGCCGAGACCGATCGACAGGAAGAACGCGCACGCGATCAGGTACGCCCACAGGTTGGCGCCGTGCTCTGCGTGCGAGAGGAGCGCGGTCGCGATACCGGCGACACCGACGAGACCGGCGAGGATCGGGAGCTTCCGGATGAGCGATCCCGACGGCAGCGTGACGTCCGCGGCAGCGATCGAGGGGGTGTGGTGTGCGCTCATCAGTTCCAACCCTGCTGTTGGCGGACCTCGTTCGGGAGCAGGCTCCCGGGGACTTCGTGCGCGATCTGCAGCGCGCGGACGTACGTCGCGATCGCCCAGCGGTCCTCGACGGGGATCTGCGCCTTGTAACCGGGCATCGTGTTGTACCCGTTGGAGACGATGTGGAAGAGCTCGCCGATCGCGTAGTCGCGCTGGCGATCACCGTGGAGCGACGGAACGGTCCAGGCGGTGCCGATTGCGGCCGCGCGGATCGGGACCGCGCCTCCGTTCTCGAGCCCGGCGAGCCCATGGCACGGCGTGCAGTAGATCCCGAACCGCTGCTGGCCGCGTGCGACCAGCTCGTGGGAGACGTTGCCGTTCGGCGCGAGCGCCAGCCCCTGGGGGAGCGTGGTCGCCCAGCGGCGTCCGTCGCGCCCCTCGTACATGTGCGGGTCGGCGTGCAGCTCGCCTTGGGCCACGGTTCCCTCGACCTGGGGCCGCATGCCGCGACCATCTTCCCAGAACTGGGACGGCTCCTGCGCCTCGACGCGGGTGACGTTATCCATGTTCGGGTTGAGGTGGACGGGCGGCTTGCGCGAGACCATCCCGCGGCACGCGGGGAGGAGTAGCGCGAGCGCGGCGGCGGTGGCCCACCATCGGGTGCGTTGCGTGAGCATGTTTCTCTTCATTGGCGGCCTGCCTACTCGACGAACTCGACGTGATCGGCGCCGAGGCCCTGAAGGAACGCGGTCGTCCGATCGGCGTCGAACTTCGGGTCGGTCGCCTCGATCGCGATGAAGAAGCGATCGTCTGACGCGCGGCCGAAGCGCTCGGACGTGAACAGCGGGTGGTTCAGCATCGGGAGCCGGTTGATCGCCAGCATCCCGAACACGGCGGCGAACGCCGAGAAGAGCACGGAGAGCTCGAAGATGATGGGCACGTACGCCGGCCACGCGGCGAACGGCTTGCCCGAGATCACGAGCGGGTAAGCGATCGCGTGGACCCAGTACTGCAGTCCGATGGCTGTCGCCGTCCCGGTGAGGCCAACGACGAGGACGATCCACGGCAGGAACGAGGCTGGCAGGCCCTGCGCCTTGTCGAGGCCGTGCACCGGGAACGGCGTATAGGCGTCCCACTTCTTGAAGCCGGCGTCTCGGACCTGCTCGCAGGCGTGGTAGATCTGCTGCGCGGAGCTGAACTCCGCGAGCACTCCCCAGCGGGTAGGCTTGGTGTGTGTCGCGCCCATCAGTGCTCTCCCTCGGCGTGGCCGTGGTCTGCGGGGTGCCAGTGCGGATCGGCCTGCGGCATGACGGTCTTGACCTCAGCGATCGCGATCGCCGGCAGGAACCGGACGAACAGCGTGAAGAGGGTCAGGAACAGGCCGAAGCTGCCCAGGAACGTCGAGACGTCCCAGATCGTCGGGCGGTAGTAGTCCCAAGAGGACGGCAGGAAGTCGCGGTGGAGCGAGGTCACGGTGATGACGAAGCGCTCGAACCACATGCCGATGTTCACGAAGATGGTGATGACGAAGATGAACGCCGGATTCGTCCGCAGCTTCTTGAACCAGAAGAACTGCGGCGAGATGACGTTGCACGACACCATCGTCCAGTACGCCCACGCGTACGGACCGAACGCGCGGTTGATGAACGCGTAGCGCTCGTACTCGTTGGCGCCGTACCACGCGATGAAGAACTCCATCGCGTACGCGTAGCCGACCAGCGAGCCCGTCAGCAGGATGATCTTGCACATGTTCTCCATGTGCCGAACCGTGATGATGTGCTCCCACTTGAAGAGCTTTCGCACGGGGATCATCAGCGTGAGCACCATCGCGAAGCCGCTGAAGATGGCGCCTGCGACGAAGTACGGCGGGAAGATGGTCGTGTGCCAGCCCGGGAGCTGCGCGACGGCGAAGTCGAACGACACGATCGAGTGGACCGAGAGGACCAGCGGCGTCGCCAGCGCGGCGAGGAGCAGGTACGCGCGCTCGTAGTGAAGCCAGTGCCGGTTGGACCCGCGCCAGCCGAGCGCGAACGTCCCGTAAAGCCGCTTCGAGATCAGGGACTTCGCGCGGTCGCGCATCGTCGCCAGGTCCGGGATGAGGCCCGTGTACCAGAACAGCAGCGAGACCGTGCCGTAGATGGAGACCGCGAACACGTCCCACAGCAGGGGGCTGCGGAAGTTCGGCCACATCGCCATCTGGTTCGGCACCGGCGCCATGTAGTACGCGACCCAGACGCGGCCGACGTGGATGCCGGGGAACGTCAACGCGCACGCGACTGCGAAGAGCGTCATCGCTTCGGCCGCCCGGTTGATCGACGTCCTCCACTTCTGCCGGAACAGGAAGAGGATCGCCGAGATCAGCGTGCCGGCGTGGCCGATGCCGACCCAGAAGACGAAGTTGATGATCGCCCAGCCCCAGCCGACGGGGTTGTTCAGACCCCAGATGCCGGTGCCCTCCCAGAACAGGTACGCGATGCTGATCCCCATCACGGAGAGCAGCGTGAGCGCGAACGAGAGCACGGCCCACCAGACCTTCGGGGGCCCCTCGAAGATCGGCCGGACCACGTCGTCGGTCACGGCCCTGAAGTCCTCGCGACCGAGGATCAGCGGGGCCCGGCCGTCGACCGGGTCCAGAGAGACGTTGTCGAGTGCGTCGGTTGCCATGACCTACACGAGCTCGGGATTCGGGTTGGTGATCTTCGCCAGGTAGGTCGTGCGCGGGTGGACGTTCAGCCAGCCCAGGAGCGAGTAGTCCCGCTGGCTCTCCTTCGCGCGCGACACTCGCGTCGTCGGGTCGTTGACGTCGCCGAACACGATGGCACCGGTCGGGCAGGCCTGTCCGCACGCCGGGGTGACGCCGCCGTCGGCGACGGTGCCCTCGGGCGTCGTCACCTTCGCGTCGATGCGAGCCTGGTTCACGCGCTGGATGCAGTACGTGCACTTCTCCATCACGCCGCGGAAGCGGACGGTGACGTCGGGGTTCTTCTGCAGGCGGTACAGCGGGTTCCGCTCGTCGTTCTCGTTCGAGAAGTTGAAGAAGTTGTACCGGCGGACCTTGTACGGGCAGTTGTTGGCGCAGTACCGCGTGCCGATGCAGCGGTTGTACGCCATGTCGTTGGTGCCTTCCGGGCCGTGGGTCGTCGCGGCGACCGGGCAGACCTGCTCGCACGGCGCGTTCTCGCAGTGCATGCAGGCCACGGGCTGGACCGACACCGTCGGGTTCTGCGGGTCGCCCGCAAAGTAGCGGTCGAGCCGGATCCAGTGCATCTCGCGGCCCTCGAGCACCCGCTCCTTGCCGACCACCGAGATCGTGTTCTCGGCCTGGCAGGCGATGGTGCACGCGTTGCAGCCGATGCAGGTCGAGAGGTCGATCGACATCCCCCACTGCTGGCCGGTTCGGACGTTCGGCTCTTCCCAGAGCGAGCGCAGCCGCGACGGCTCCATCTCGTCCATCTCGTGGACGAACTCCGGGTTCTCGCGGAGCTCCTCGACGGTGCCCTGGCGCAGGAGCGGGCGGCCCTCCATGGAGCCGTGGTCCTGCGTCGTTGCGATCGGGTACGTGCCCGACGCGAGGGCGACTGTCGCACCAGACGAGAAGAACTCGCCGGACTTCATCAGAGTGTGCGACGCGAAGCCGACGCGGGCGGCCGTCGTTCCGAACTCACGGCCGTAGCCGAGCGCGATGGCGATCGTGTTCGCCTCGACGCCGGGGGTGACGAGCGCAGGGAGCGTGAGCGACTTGCCGTTGACCGACACGGTCACGAGCTGGGCGTCGAGGCCGCCGAAGAACGTCGACGGGATGTTCTCGTCGTCGTCTGCGTGCCGGAACTCGATCCCGAGCGCGCGCGCCGTGACCGGATTGACGAGCGCGGCGTTGTCCCACGTGATCTTGGAGACGGTGTCGGGCAGCTCCTGCAGCCACGCGTTGTTCGCGTAGCGGCCGTCGTAGACCTTCTGGTCGTAGAACAGCGCGAGCTCGTAGCTCCCCGCGCTAGGCGCGGCGGGCGCGTTGGCGCCGAGGAGCGTGCTGGCGGTGGACCAGCCGAACGTGGCGCGGGCGGCCGGCGCTGGTGCATCGACCTTGCCGGCGTGCAGCCAGGACCGCCACGTCGCTTCGAAGTCCGGCGCGAAGCCGGTCGCCTGCCAGTAAGCGCGGACCGCCTCGAGCCCGTTGGGCTCCTGTCCGAGCAACGCCTGCGCGACCTCGATGGCCGAGTAGGACGCGTAGAGCGGCTCGACGAGGGGCTGGGCGATCGCCGCGGTGCCGTCGGTGGAGCGCAGGTCGCCCCACGCCTCGAGCGCGTGCGCCTCGGGGAGGTGGATCTTCGCGGCGCGGCCGGTCTCGTCGTAGTGGAAGCCGACGTGCACGCTCGTCGCGACCTTCGCCAGCGTCGCGGCGAAGTCGACGTCGCCGGGCGCCGAGTAGACCGGGTTGCCGCCGAGGACAACGAGCGCCTGGACGCGACCCGCGTCGACGGCCGTCACCAGATCGTTCAGCGAGCCGGCGGTCGGGAGCGCCGCCTCGACGTAGCGCACGGTCCGGCCGACGCCGCCCGTGAGCTCGTTGATCAGCGCGCCAACGGCGTGGACCCACGCGGGCTGGCGCTCACCGACGACGACGAGCGCGCGGCCGCGGTGAGCGAGGAGGTCGTCGGCGACAGCGCCGACCCACTTGTCGAAGCCCTCGACCGAGCTGGTGGCGCTGAGCTGACCCCGCAGCGACTCGGCCCCAGCCGGGAGCTGCGCGCCGCCGGCCACGAGCCGGCCGGCGACCGCCTTCGCGAAGGCGCCGACCTGCGAGGCCGGGATCTGGAAGCGGTTGTCGGCCGAGGCGCCGGTCGTCGAGAAGTGCGGCTCGACCGCGTACAGGCGGTTCATGCCGCCGGCGCGGTCGACCGACCGCCCGGTCGCGAAGCCGGCGGCGTGCGCGACGCTGTTCGGGCCAGAGGCGAGGAAGTCGGAGTCGAGCGCGACGATCACGTCTGCCGACGCCACGTCGTAGGCGGGGACGACCCCGGGAGCGCCGAGCTGCGCGTAGGCCGCGCCCTGGTGCGGGGCGGAGTCGGGACCGTCGACATAGAGCTGCACACCGCGCCGCGCGAGCTGCTCGAGCAGGTCGGTGAGCGTCGGCGACGGGGTCCCGGTCGTCAGGATCGCGGTCGTGCCGGCGGCCGGCGCTCGGGCGGCGAGCCCGGCGATGACTTCAGCCGCGGCGGTCGGCGTCCCGTCGACAACGGCGCCCTGGCTACGGTCGCCGTCGTACATGCCGAGCACGGCAGCCTGCACCTGCGCGGTTGTGCGACCGAGGGAGGCCGGGTGGTTCGGGTTGCCCTCGATCTTCGTTGGGCGGCCGTCCTGGCTCTCGACGAGGACGCCCTGGACGTTGCCACCGACGTGGAGGACCGACGCGAAGTAGCGCGGGCGGCCGGGGATGAGCTCTTCCGGGCGATGCGCGTAGGGAAGGATGTACTGCGCCGGCTTGCGGACGCAGCCCTCGAGCCCGGCGAAGGCCGCGGTGGCGCCGACGAGCCCGAGGAACCCGCGGCGGCTGACCGGGTCGACGGCGATCTCTTCCGGCTCGCTACCGAACTCTCGGGGGAGGTCGCGAACGTGGGCCGGCGACGAGGAGAGGTCGGCGAGGCTACGCCATTGACGGAGCGGACGCTTGGTCATCGGTGGCACCCAGAGCAATTCTGCGGCGGCGCGAGCTCTCGCGTGCGCGTCGGGTCCGCATGCGGGTCGTACTGCGCGGTGGTCGCGTCCCAGCCCATGTTCGTGATCTGGTCACGCGGGCGAAGGTTCGGGGTCGGGTTGCGGTGGCAGTCCAGACACCAGGACATCGACAGCGGCTGCGCCTGCTGGACGATCGTCATCTCGTCGATCCGCCCGTGGCACGTCGCGCAGCCGACGCCAGCCGCGAGGTGCGGGCTGTGGTCGAAGTACGCATAGTCCGGCAGCATGTGGACGCGCACCCAAGGGATTGCGCTGTCGGTCGCCGCGCTCTCCCGCACCGGCGCGAGCACCGCGGAGTCGGTCCGCACGGTCGCGTGGCAGTTCATGCAGGTCTGCGACGGCGGGACGGCCGCGTGGGCGGCGCGCTCGACGGTGTTGTGGCAGTACCGGCAGTCCATGCCGAGCTGGCCGGCGTGCAGCGCGTGGCTGAACGGGACCGGCTGCTCCGGCGCGTAGCCCACGTCAGTGAACTTCGGGGAGAACCAGTACCAGACGCCGAAAATGAGACTGAGCCCCGCCACCGGCAGCGCCAGAGCCAGCGCGGTCGGGACGTGGTTCGTCCAGCGTGGGAAGATCTGAGCCACCGCTAAGACCTCGACGTGTGACCGGCGCATCGAGCTGCCCGGGGCGCCCTTTCGGGAGCTCCGGACACAGCACTGACTGAGCGCTCATTCACCGGTTGGGAGGGGTTCGGAGGGAGTAGGAACGACCTGCGCGCGGTTCTCACCGTCGCCAGTTCGCGAAGCCATCGCCGCGTCCAGACAACGGACGAGTCGAGCATCGCCACGGGCGCAAAAACCCGGCCGCTTTCGGCGGCGCGGACCGTAGCACCGGGGTGGGGGTCTATCAACTGTTTTCCACTGTTGGGCCTAAGGCGCCGCGCGCCCGATTCGGCCGCGGTTCCTGCGGGAAACCGGGGCGTCGGGGCGGCGCCCAATTCTCCGATCCGCGCTCGGTTGTCAACTCCCGAAGGCGTGATTAACCGGCCGGCGGCGGCGGTCGATCCGGCGGGGCCCGGCCTCCGGCCGGGGGGCGATGCGTGGCGGGGCCCGGCCTGCGGCCGGGGGGCGATGCGGGGCGGGGCGATGCGGGGTGGCGGCGGTTGTGGGGGCGGGGGCCCTTCGTGACGCTACCGCAGGCGCACCCTCGCGGCCGGCAGCGCCTCGCGCAGTTCGTGGAGCAGCTCGTCGGTCGAGGCTACGGTGAGGTCGTCGCCTAAGCGGAGGTCGGCCGTCACCGTGCCGAAGTTGAGCTGCAGCACGACCTCGCAGCGGCCCGGGTGCTCGCGGAACGCGCGGTCGAGGGCCGAGAGGGTGACCGGCTGCAGCGACTCGGCGTCGGTCTCTAGAACCACCGCCGAGACGCGGCGGTGGCGGGCTTCGGCTAGCGAGGCGATCTGGTCGGCGACGATCTTCACCGCCCGCTCCTCGCCGTCGCCGTCTACTCGAACGACGCCCGTGACCAGGATTGGCTGGTCGCTGTCGAGCAGGGGCTGGACCTCTGGATAGGTCCGCGCGTAGACGATGACCTCTACCTCGCCGACGCGGTCCTCGAGCTGGAAGAACGCCATGCGTCCCTCTCCCGACTTGAGCAGGCGCTCTCGTTTGCCGGTCACCACGCCGGCGAGCGTGACCTTGTCTCGGGGCCCCTTGCTCTCGAGCCGCGCCGTGTCGCAGTCGGCGAAGACCGACACCTCGTCGGCGAAGCGGTCGAGTGGGTGGCCGCTGACGTAGAATCCGAGCGTGTCTTTCTCGGCCGCGAGGACCGCCGAGTCGGTCCATGCGCGCGCTTCGGGATAGGTCGCGGCGGCCTTTGCGGGCGTCGGCGACGCCTCGGCGAACATCGCGAACAGGTTGGCCTGCCCGCTCTCGCGGTCCCGCTGCGCCTGGTGCGCGCGCTCGAGCGCCGAGTCGAGCGCCGCGAACATCTTCGCTCGCCAGCGGCCCACCTCGGCGAGCGTCGGTGTCGGCAAGCCGGGCTCGCGGAACGTAGAGTCGAGGGCGCCGCAGCGGACGAGCGCCTCGAGGACGCGCCGGTTTACCTTCTTGGCGTCGACGCGCTCGCAGAAGTCGTAGAGTGAGGTGAAGCGGCCGTCGGCTCGGGCTGCGACGATGGCCTCGATCGGCGCGCTGCCGAGCCCCTTCACGGCGCCGAGACCGAACCGGATGGCTCCCTCCGAGACCGAGAACGACTGCTCGGAGAGGGTGACGTCGGGCGGCAGGACCGCGATGCCGCGGCTGCGCGCGTCGAGGATGTACTTGACGACCTTGTCGGTAGACGAGGCGTCGTTCGTCATCAGCGCGGCGTAGAACTCGGTGGGGTGGAACGCCTTGAGGTACGCGGTCTGGAAGGTGATGACGGCGTAGGCGGCCGAGTGCGACTTGTTGAACCCGTAGCCGGCGAAGTGGTTCATGAGGTCGAAGATCTCGTTCGCCTTCTCGGACGAGATGCCGTTCTTCTCGCCAGCTCCGGCGACGAAGATCTCGCGCTGCCGGGCCATCTCGGACGGCTTCTTCTTTCCCATCGCGCGCCGCAGCAGGTCGGCGCCGCCGAGGCTGTAGCCGGCGAGGATCTGCGCGACCTGCATGACCTGCTCTTGGTAGACCATGACTCCGTAGGTCTCTCGGAGCACGCCCTCGAGGAGCGGGTGGGGGTAGTCGACGGCTCGGCGTCCGTGCTTGCAGTCGGTGAACTGCTCGACCATGCCGGAGCCGAGCGGTCCGGGGCGGTAGAGGGCGACCGCTGCGACGATGTCCTCGAAGCAGTCCGGCTTGAGCTGGCGCATGAGGCGCTGAAAGCCGTCGGACTCCATCTGGAAGACGCCGGTGGTGTCCCCAGCCTTGATCAGATCGTAGACGCCGGGCGTCTGGAGGTCGACGCGCGCGAAGTCCAGCCGGTCGGCCGGGGCGCGCCCGCGGTTCACGAGGCGCAGGGCGTCGTCGATGACGGTGAGCGTCTTGAGGCCGAGGAAGTCGAACTTGACGAGGCCGGCCTCCTCGACCTCGTTCTTCGCGTACTGGGTTACGAGCTCGCCGCCGGATCCGACGACGACGGGGACGAGCTCCCAGAGGGGGGCCCCGGAGATGACGACGCCGGCCGCGTGCATGCCGGTGTTGCGGTTGTTTCCTTCGAGCGCGAGGGCGGTCTCGAATAGGAAGCCTAGCGTCTCGTCGCCGTCGACGAGTTCCCGGAGCTGCGGCTCTCGCTCGTAGGCTTCGGCGAGCTTGATGTTGAGCTCGTCGGGGACGAGCTTCGCGAGCCTGTCGGCTTCGGCGAACGGGAGGTTGAGCACACGCGAGACGTCGCGGACCGCGGCGCGCGCCTTGAGCTGGCCGAAGGTGACGATCTGGCCGACGTTCTCTCGGCCGTAGCGCTTGGTGACATAGTCGATGACCTCGCCGCGTCGACTCTGGCAGAAGTCGATGTCGAAGTCGGGCATGCTGATGCGCTCGGGGTTCAGGAACCGCTCGAACAGCAGGCCGTAGGGGATCGGGTCGAGGTCGGTGATGCCGAGCGAGTAGGCGACGAGCGAGCCGGCACCGGAGCCGCGGCCGGGTCCGACGGGGATGTCGTGCTGCTTGGACCACCGGATGAAGTCCCAGACGATCAAGAAGTAGCCGGGGAAGCCCATCGACGCGATGACGTCGAGCTCGAGGTCGAGGCGCGCGCGGTAGGCGACCTCGTCGACGGTCCTGCCGAGGGCCGTGATGGTTGCGATCCGGTCGCGCAGGCCCTCGGCGGCGACACGGCGCAAGTAGGCGGCCTCGTCGGAGCCGTCGGGCACGTCGAACCGAGGCAGGAGGCTCTTGCCGAGGGGGATCTCGAGCTCGCAGCGCTCGGCGATGGCGCGGGAGTTGCGGATCGCTGCGGGCAGGTCCGCGAAGAGCTCCGCCATCTCGGCGGGCGACTTGAGGTAGAGCGAGCGGAGGGGGATGCGGTCGAGGATGGACTTGTCGATCCGCTTGTCCATCCCGATGCACATGAGGACGGCGTGAGCGCGGTGGTCGCCTTCCCGAAGGTAGTGGACGTTGTTGGTCGCCACGTAGGGGACGCGGTACTCGTCGGCGAGGTCGACGAGGGCGGCGCAGGCGTCCTGCTGCTCGGGGATGCCGTCGGCCCGCTGGAGCTCGAGGTAGAAGTTCTCGACGCCGAAGACGCGCCGGTAGCGCTCGAGGTGCTCGACGGCGGCGGCCTTGTCGTTCTGCAGGAGCGCCTGCGGGATCTCGCCGCCGAGATCGCCGGAGAGGCCGATGAGTCCGCCGCTGAGCTCGGCGAGGTCGGCGTAGGTGACGAGCGGGCGGCCGGCGCGGTCGAGTCCGGCGGTGTGGCCGCGAGAGACCAGGCGGACGAGGTTCCGATACCCGTCGAGGTCGCGCGCGAGGGCGACGAGGTGGTGGGGGCGATGGCGGCGCGCCGGGTCGCGGTCGGGGACGATGTAGAGCTCGGAGCCGACGATCGAGCGGACGCCGCTTCCGGCGCACTTCTGCTGCAGCTCAACGGCGCCGAACAGGTTGCCATGGTCGGCGACCCCGACCGCGTCCATGCCGAGCTCGGCGACACGCTTGACGAGGTCGGGCACCTTCACGGTGCTGTCGAGCAGCGAGTAGTGGGTGTGGACGTGGAGGTGGACGAAGTCGGACACGGCGCGCTCGGGGTGGAGGCCCGTTGTATTCGACGCTCGGCCCCGCGATCAACGCGCGCCTCCGATCTCGCGTGATACCGCGGAGATGGCGGCGGACGACGCGCCGAGGCGGGCTCGAGGACTGCCGCCAAGAGTTGCCGCGCAGCGGCGCGGCGAGCCGACGTCGCACGCCGACGACATGCCGCGCGGGACCGACACGATCGTACCGCGACCGACTTGATTCCGATTCCGGGGTCGGATAGTGTCCCGCCCCGATCCGGCGTGGCGACATTCACGCCGCTGGCGCCGGTCTGACGCTAGCCTCCACTTCAGCCGCGAGACGCGGCAACCTCAAGCAGGTGTAGAGAAGATGAAGAAGCTCACCCTCTTCCCCCTGATGCTCACGGTCGCGCTGGCTGGCTGTGGCGACGACGGCGGCACGGATACGGACACCGGCGCCGGCACGGACACCGGGACGGACTCCGGCTCTGACGCCGGTACCGACACCACCGACGACACCACCGACACCGGTACGGACGAGGGCTCCGGCACCGACACCGGCATGGTGGACGAGATCTGCGACAACGGCGCAGACGACGACGGTGACGGCGACACGGACTGCGACGACTCCGACTGCGCTGACGTTCCGGCGTGCGCGCCGGCCGAGATCTGCGACAACGGCACCGACGACGACGGCGACGGGCTTGCGGACTGCGAGGACAACGACTGCTTCGCGGACGCTGCGTGCGTGGTGGAGTGCGCGGCGCCGAACGAGCTCCGCGGCGGCGAGTGCCTCACGCCGGACTGGACGGCCGACGAGCTGCAGGCCGGCACGTACAGCTACATCCGCAACCTGCAGGTCCCGCCGCGCAACGGCGAGGCCGCGTGCTGCTTCGACTTCAACGGCGACGGCAACATCGACAACGGCCTCGGCCTGCTCGTCGGCGCGCTCGGCGCGCTCGGCGGCGACATCGATGTCGACGCCCTGATCGGTGAGGCGCTCGCCGACGACTCGATCGCCCTGCTCTTCCAGTGGACGAAGCTCGACGCCGACCCGTCCGAGCACGACTTCTCGGTCTACCTCGCGACGAACGACGTCGACGGCGACGGCACGCCCGACCAGTCGTTCGGCGACCGCGCCGACGGCATGGGCGTGTTCCAGGTGCAGGCCGCGTCGGTCGACGCGTACGGCTCCATCGTCCAGTTCAACCAGACCACGTTCGTCGACGACGTGCTGACGGCCGGCCCGGGCGTGTTCCGCCTGTCGATCCCGATCGCGACCGAGGACTTCTCGCTCGACCTCGACCTGAGCATCCAGCAGGCGACGGTGCAGGGCCAGCTCGCGGACAGCGACAACGGCCCGGTGTCGGTCGACCCGACGTTCGACGACGTCGAGTACGGCGGCATCAAGCTCGGCGGTGTCGTGCCCCTCGACCAGATCTTCGAGATCATCGAGGACCTCGCCCGTGACTGTGAGTGCGCCGGCTTCACCGCCGACCCGATCATCACCTACGGCGACAACGGCACGACCTACGCGGTCGCCTGCGCGCAGACGCCGACCGGCGACTGCGAAGGCCAGGGCACGATCTGCGAGAACCTCGGCACGGTCTGCTCGTTCCTGCCCTCGCTGCCGTCGCTCGGCCTCAACGACATCGACACCGACGGGAACGGCGTCGGCGACGCCCTCTCCGTCGGCGTCCGCCTCTCGCTGACCGGCGCGGCGGTCGATACGACCACCCCGCTCGGCGACTGATCCCGCCGTCCGACTCGGACTCGAACGCGAGGCGGGCCATGGCCCGCCTCGCGGCGTTTTTGGGCTTCGGCGACGACGGCCGCAGCGGACGGCCACCGCGAGCGCGAACACTTGCGCTCGATCGCTCGCTCGGTCATCGTTGCTGCGTCGCCGGGGTGGCGAAATCGGCAGACGCGGGAGACTTAAAATCTCTCGGTGGCAACACCGTGCGGGTTCGAGCCCCGCCCCCGGCACTCGCCCCCCAACGGAAGACGACGCGAAACGCCTGCATTGCCCAGGACATCAAGTGCGGAACCGCCTCCTGACCCTCTCCGTCGTCGCCGCCGCGCTCGCGGCCACGCCCGCGTGTGAGTTCCTCGACCCAACGTCCGACCTCGGCGATGACCTCGACATTCCCGACGGCGGGATCATCGGCGGGCTCCCCGTGGGTGGCTACGTGGGCCCCGACGGGCGCGTCGCCCTGGGCGGCAAGGTCGGCGCGGACTGCGCTAGCAACGCGGAGTGCCGACCGGGTACCGAGTGCGTCGATGGCGCCTGTGCCGCGACCGCCTCCGAGCCCGAGGGGGCAGGGTGCGTGCTGTCGGCGGAGTGCGCCGAAGGGCTCGCGTGCACCATCCCGACCGAGTGCTTTCAGCGAACGGGGGTCAACCTCATCGAGTGCGGCCTCGCGCAGTGCGCCGAGTCGGAGGAGCGCCCGGAAGGGTCGGACTGCACGGGGTTTGGCCAGTGCGAGCGCGGGACTCGCTGCAACCTGATCGGCTTTACGGGAGTCTGCGAGCCGGAGGGGACCTCGGACGTCGCGGAGGAGTGCTCGTCGCCCGAGGACTGTCGCGACCCGCTGCTCTGCATGCCGCCGAGCCTGCTGACCGGCGCATCGGTGCCGACGTGCCAGGTGCCCGCGTATGCCGGGCGCGAGCTCTTCCTGCCTGACGCGGAGTGTGAGGAGCCGGCAGAGGGGACGCCGTTCCAGGTGTACTTCGACGTCCCCGGCGGCGACGTGGAGCACGACTTCTACTCGCTCCCGTTCCCGAACGACGCCCGCCTGGTCGACGGGCACGTCGACATGTCCGGACACCCGAACCCGGGCGTCATCTACATCGGCGGCGCGATCATCGACCTCTACCTCGAGGCCGCCGAGGCGCTGGACGGGTTCTCGACGAACCCTGCGATCTACTTCCGGTTCACCGAGAACCCCGACTTTGGGAGCGTCGTCGGAGGCGGAGACAACCCGACGATCGCGTTCGTGAACATCGACCCGGACTCGCCGAGCTACGGCGCGCAGGTCGCGATGCGGTGGTCGATCACGACCGGTCGCGGCAAGTTCATCTGCCCCCGCTACATCGCGGTGCGCCCGGCCTGGTCGACGCCTCTGGAGCACGGGACGACGTACGCTGTGTACATGACGAACGGCGTGCGATCCGCCGACGGGTCGCTGGCGTCGATCCCCGCGGACTTCGCCGCGATGATGTCGACGAGCGCGCCGTCGTCGTCGCGGCTGGCGCACGCCTGGGAGGCCTACGCGCCGCTCCGCAGCTACCTCGACGAGCAGGGGATCGGGCGCGACAGCATCGCCTCCGCGGCGGTCTTCACCACCATGGACCCCGATCGCGACACCCCGGCGATCCGCGCGGGTGTTCGGGCGCAGGCCGTGCCGACCCTAGAGGACCTGACGGTGTGTGGGGCCGGTGTGACGGGGCCGTGCGACGACGGAGAGCGCGGCGCATGCGTGTCCCCGTCGGGCGATGTCGTCGAGGTACACGGCCGGCTGCGTGTCCCGATCTGGCAGCACGGAGAGCGCCCCTACCTGTTCAAGGAGGACGGCGGCAACCTCGTCTTCCAGGGCGGCGAAGCGGTTCCGTCGGGCGAGACCGAAGCGGTGTGTCTGTCGATGACCATCCCCAACGCGCCGATGCCGGAGGGCGGCTGGCCCGTCGTGATGTACGCGCACGGCACCGGCGGCGACTTCGCGAGCCATCTGCGCGACGGGACCGCGACGCGTGTGTCGTCGATCGACCTCGGTGACGGGAACCCGGTGCGGATGGTGTCGATCAGCATCGACGGGACCCAGCACGGACCGCGACGCGGTGACTCCGACCTCTCTCCAGAGACCCTGTTCTACAACTTCCTGAACCCGCTCACTGCCGTCGGGAACGTCCAGCAGGGCGCCGCGGACTACTTCGAGCTGACGTACTTCGTCGAGAACGCCTCGCTGACGGTCCCGGGGATCGACGCGCCGGTCACGTTCGACCCGACGCAGCTCTACTACTTCGGCCACTCGCAGGGCGCGACGGTCGGTGCCCTGTTCGCCGCCTACGAGCGCGACCTGCACGCGGCCGTGTTCAGCGGCGCGGGCGGAAGCCTCGTCCTGTCGCTGCTCAACAAGACGAGCCCCGAAGACATCGCGGGCGCCGTCGAGTTCGTCCTCACCGACGGCGGCACGTCGTCGTACGCCGTCAACGACATGGACCCGCTGCTCGCGATCCTGCAGTGGGTCGTCGACCCGGCCGACCCGCTCAACTTCGCGCGGCTGCTGAGCCGGTCGCCGCCCGAGGGTGCCGCGCCGATGCACATCTTCCAGAGCTACGGCTACGGTGACACGTTCTCGCCGGAGCCAAACCAAGACACCTTCGCGCGTGCGGCAGGTTTGGGCCTCGCGACGCCCCACTCCGGCAACCTCGACGGCTACACCGAGGTTCAGTACCCGGTCTCCGCGAACCGTGTCGTCGGCGGGGTCCCGTCGACCTCGGTCATCGTCCCCGCCAACCCCGACGGCTACGACGGCCACTTCGTCATCTTCCGCAACGCGGAGCTGACGCGCGAGTCGATGGAGTTCCTCGGGACGGCGGTACGCGACGGCGTCCCGTCAATCACGCGGCGTTGACCTTCGTCGCCGCGTGCGCGCCCCAGCCCGCTGACAGACCGGGCAGCACGACGACGTAGGCGAGCGCTGCGAGCAGCTCGAGGGCGACGGCGACCGAGAACGCGCCCTCGCCCCCGTAGCGCTCGAAGACCGCGCCGGTCAGGAGGCTGCTCGCCGTCCCCCCGACGCCAAAGCACAGCGCCGAGAGCAGCCCCTGCACGGTCGCGCGGCGCTCCGGCGGCGCGAAGTCGCCGAGCGCCCCCATGGTCAGCGAGAACCACACGCCGAAGGTCGCGAAGTGCAGCGCCTGCACGGCGATGAGTGCGGCGGCGCTTGGCGCCCACGCAACCACCGCCCACCGAAACGCGCTGACCCCGCACACCGCGAGCGCGATCGGGAGTGGTCGCCCGAGCTTCGAGGTGCCGACCGCCCAGAACGCGGCGATCTCGCCCAAGATCGCGACTCCCACCCCCACGCCGGGGACCCAGAGGGGCATCTCTGCTGCTGCTACACGAAGGGTAAAGAAGACGTTGAACACCATGACGGCCGCCCAATGCAGAGCCGACGCCAACACGAACCCCCCGAAGCCGCGGCCGGGCCACTCCAGCGCGCGGGCGCCCGGTCGCGGCGTCGACATCTCGCCGGCCACGCCGCGCCACGCGAGGGCGGCACCGAGCCCGGTCATCCCGACGTACGCCCACGCCGACGCCGTCCCCATCGCAGCCCTCGACGCATCCGGATCGGCGAGCACGGGCCAGAAGCGCGCTGCCACCGCGATCAGAACACCGAATCCCGCGACGGTCACCCCGAAGCCGGCGCTGCCCCATAGCCTGAACCGGCCGTAGCGCCCGAGCCCGTAGTCCCGCACGATGGTCGCGTCGAGGAGCGGCACGATCGTCGCCGTTGCTGGCGCCGCGAACCACACAGGGAGCGCGAGCGTCCAGAAGCCGGCACCGAGCGGAAGCAGGAGCCCGCACGCGGCCGCGACCGAGAACGCGACCGCGACGGCAAGGCGAGGCCTTCCGCGTCGCTCTGCCGAAGACGTCAGCCACGGCTGGAAGACGATCGTCATCGCCGTTCGGACACCGAACAGCACGCCGATCGCGCTCGCAGAAAGCCCGACTGCCGCGAAGTGCAGGGGCCAGTACGTCATCGCCAGCCCGCCGGCCGCGAGGTACGTAAAGTACAGCGCCTTCAGGCGAATCTCGCCGCTCGCGTTCTTGGTTGCCGTCACTCGTCGCGTCCAACTATGGTACGCCCCCGGGAACACCAGGGGGCGCGCACGATGGCTCAGCAGCGCGCGCCACGCCAGCAAGAAGCACATGGCCGAACTCTACCAGCTCACGAAGCCCGATCCGATCTCCGGCCGGCCAATCCCGGTCTCGGCGAAGGAGCGCATCGACGCAATCCTGGACCACCCGCGGGCCGCGGCGCTCGTCCGGTCCCTCGACGTCCAGGAGCTCTACTCGCTGATCCACGAGGCGGGGATGGAGGACGGCATGGACCTGGTCCTCTACGCCTCGGCCGAGCAGGTGCAGGGCATCGTCGACTTCGACTGCTGGACGCGCGACGACCTCGAGCCGACCCGCGTCTCGGCGTGGCTCGAGGTCCTGCTGCAGCGCGAGGACGAGGACTTCGCCGACCTGATGACGACGCTGGACCCCGAGCTCCTCGTGATCTGGCTTCGACAGCAGTGCCAGGTCTTCGTCTGGGAAGACGACGCAGAGCTCATCGAGGCGATCGACGCGCCGGTGTTCTCGTCGCCCGATGGCGTCTACGCAATCGTGGTCCCCGACGACGAAGAGCTCGCAGGACGCATCCGTCACGTCCTCGACCGCGTCTACGCGATGGACCTGCTCCGCGGCCACCGGCTCCTCGAGGCTACCCGCTGGGAGCTCACCACCGACATGATGGAGCGCGCGTATCAGCAGCGCGAGGCCCGCCTCGGCGATCTCGGCTTCGTCCCGGTCCACGAGGCTGTCGAGGTCTACGCCTACAGAAACCCCGCCGACTGGGCCGCCGGCGCACGGGCACGCGCTCGCGCCCCCGAGCTCGATGTGCTGAAGCTGTCGGCGGCCGGAACCCTGCCGCCCACCGACCGGATGCTTCAACACCTGGAGACGGACCTCGGCGGCGACGGCGGGTTCCTGGAGCGCAGCATCGCCGCGCTGGGCCAAGTGGTCCCCGACGCCCAGCTCGAGCCTGCAGTCGACTCCATCTTCGGCCAGCTCCGCGCGCTCGTGAACCGGCGTCACATCGCCGACCTGGGTCAGCCGGGCGATCTCGACGCCGCGCGCGGCGCGATGCGGAGCGTCGCCGACACGCTGTCGATCGCGCTAGAGTATGCGTCGGGCGGAGACCTCCTGTTGTCGGCGCGGACTCTCGCTTCGACGCCGCTCCGTGACGCTCACCAGGCCGGCGCGTCCATCGTGGCTGGGCTCGCGAAGCAGGCACGCGACCTCGAACGGAGAGGCAACCTCACCTTGGTCGACGGTCAGCCCTCATTGCTGGAGGCAGACGTCGCCGACCTGTTCGACGGGCTTCGGGCGCGCCGGCCGCTGCGGAGCGCGGTCGACGCGGCGCCGTTCCGCAGGCTGTCCGAGGTGCACGCGGCCGCGCGCGTCCTGGCCGAGGCGGCGTTCCTCGAGATGGTGGTGTTCGGGACGCTGCGGCACACGCGCGGTGAGCTCGCTTCGGTGGTCTTTGATCCGAACCGGTGCGTGACACCGGTCGAGCTGATCACGTTCCGCGTGCTTCTCGGCACCCTGGCGGTCGCGGCGCTCGCGGATTCGCATGGCGGACTGGAGCCGGTGACGGCCCAGGCCCTGGAGCGAGCGATCGCGCGCGGCCGCGGTGAGGGCGGCCTCGCACGTTCGGCGACCACCGCTTTGCGCGCGTTGTTGCGTGTTCCCGACGGGGCCGCGCCGCTGGCCGACGCCGTGGCAGCGTCGGTTGGAGAGTGGCTCGCGGGAGAGCTCGGTGGTGCCTCAGTGGCGCCGGAGATCGCGCGGCAGGTGGTGCTGCTGGCGCCCTAGCCTCGCCGATCTCGGCCGCCAGGGCCTACGCTCAGAAGGTGACGGGCTCGCAGATGCCTTCCGGGTCCGCGTCGGGCACAACGGTCACGATCGGGCAGACTGCGCGGCAGTCGACGATGTCGTCCTGGCCCGGGAAGCAGGGCAGCGCGATCTCCGTGTCACCGATGTTCCGGCAGTTCGGGAGGACGTCGTACGAGAAGTCGACGGCCGCGACCGGGAAGTTGAGCAAGCAGCCGTAGCAGAGCTCGATCGGATAGATGAACTCGTTCGAGTCGACCTCACGCCCGCTGTACGTCTCGCCGAAGTACTTGATGTGCAGGTTGAGGGTGATGTGCGTTCCCTGACGGAGGATACGCGCGTCTTCCAGCGTGCGGCCGAGAGACTCCGGGATCGCCTCGAGGAGTGTCGTCGCGACGCCGCCAGGAGTGATCGTACCGGAGATCTCTCGGGTCAGCTCCTTCGGCAGCGGCAGATCGAGCGCGTCCGGTCCATCGAAGCGGATAACGGCGCGTCGCAGGCTGATCGAGTTGGCTTCCCAGTCCGTGCCCTGCAGTCCGCCTGCGCCGCCGGTGGCCGAGCCGATGCGCGCGTCCTCGGACGGCACCAGCGTGTTCTCGAGACGCGGCGCCATCAGGTACGAGTTCCGAACGAACAGGTCGAGCGTCCCACGCGACTGGTAAACGGTGTTCGCGCCAGAACTGGCCGACGGCACCTCACACTCATCTGTGAACGGGAGATTGAACGTCACCGCGATCTCGGGCGTGTTCTCTGCGCAGCCAGCGAGCGCGCCACCGGCGGCAACGGCCAGCAGCGTGACCTTCAGCGTTCGTCGCATCACAACCTCGGGAACGTCAGGAGAGAACGAGAGACACGGTATCACAGCGTGCCGAGCCACGCGACGAACTCGTCGATTGGCGTCGGCACGATCTCACAGCGGCCCAGCCGCCGGCACAGAATCAGTTTCACGTTGGAGCCCGAACGCTTCTTGTCGCGCGTGATCGGTTCGATCCACTCACTCAGACTAAGGGAAGGCGGCACCGTCGGCAATTTCTGCGTCGCCAGGAGACGCTCGATCCGCCCCACCAGGTCGGGCGGTGTCAGCCCCTGTGCGACGCCGTAGCGCAGCGCGCACATCATCCCCGCCGCCACCGCCTCACCGTGCGTCCACTCGCCGTAGCCGGACGCGTGCTCGATCGCATGGCCGAACGTGTGCCCGAAGTTCAGCAGGGCGCGCTCGCCCTTCTCTGTCGGGTCGCGCCCCACGATCGCACACTTCACTCCCGCCGCCATGGCGACCGCCGCCGCGAGCGCCTCCGGTTCACCCGCGGCGAGCGCGGCGCTCGACGCCTCGAGCGCCGCCACCTCCGACTCGCCCGCGATCACCGCCGACTTCACAACCTCCGCGATGCCCCCACGGCGCTCGCGCTCCGGAAGTGTCGTCAGCGCAGAGACCCACAGCCCGACGCCGACCGGGTGATGAAAAGCCCCCACGAGATTCTTCCCGCGCGGGAGGTTGATCCCGGTCTTCCCCCCTATCGCGGCGTCGGACATCGCTACCGTGCTCGTCGCCACCGCGACGAACCGCACGCCGCGCATCAGCGTGGCAGCGACGAAGCCGGCGAGATCACCGGCCACTCCCCCGCCGACGCCGACTACCACGTCGCCGCGGTCGACCGGACCCTCGAAAGCCCCCTCCCACAGACTCGCGACGACGCGGGCGCTCTTGGACGCTTCGCCAGCCTCGAAGACCAGCAGCCGCGACTCGCGCCCCGCCGCGGTCAGTGCCTCGGACAGAGCGCGGCCGTACAGAGGCGCGACGTTGGAGTCCGCGACGACGATCAGGCGACCGGCTGGCGCGACAGCGCGGACCCAGCCCGCGACGTCCGCGGCGCCAGGCCCCACGAGCGAGACGGGGTAGGCAGCCCCGCCCGCGAGCTCGACGCGCAGCTCACCAAGCACTCATCACCTCGTCTGCGATCGAGGCGATGCCGCGCCCGTCAGTGTCGACACAGAGCTCGGCCAGGCGGTACGTCGAGTCTCGCTCCGCGAACAGACGCGCCAGGACCGCCTCGGGGTCGGCGCCGGCGAGCAGCGGCCGTTTGTCTCGCTCCCCCGCCGCCGCCAGTCTCGCGGCAACGACGCTCGGCGTGGCGTAGAGGTAGACGGTTCTGGCCCCGGCCGCGCAGCACGCGGCGCGCGTCGATTCGGAGAGGAACGCGCCGCCACCGAAGGCGATCACGCGACCGCTTCCCTCGCCGAGGATGTCGCGAATCGTCGCGGCTTCGCGGGCGCGAAACTCTGCCTCGCCCAGCTCGGCGAAGAGCGCCCGAATCGAGACGCCGTTCCTGGACTCCATCTCAGCGTCCGTGTCGATGACCCGGGCACCGGTGGCGGCGCCGACGGCGGCCGCGACCGCGCTCTTGCCGGCACCCATTAGCCCGACCAGGACGAGGTCAGCGGTCCGGCGACTCGATCTCGACGCCGCTGGAGAGCGCGCCGATGGAGGCGTCACGGTTGACGATCCGTGGGGTGATGAAGACGAGGAGCTCGTTTCGGACGTCGGTCTGCGACGAGGAGCGGAACAGGGGCCCGATGACCGGGAGGCTGCCGAAGAACGGTACGCGGTTCTGAGAGTAGCCGGTGTTCCGCTGGAAGATGCCGCCGATCACGGTGGTGTCGCCCGAGCGGACGAGGAGTTCGGTGGCGGCCTCGCGGCGGATGATCGATGGGTCACCGCGGGCACCGGTGTTCTCGAAGTCGGGCTCGTTCTTGGAGATTCGCACGGTGAGGAAGACGTTGCCGTCGGGTGTCACGCGCGGGGTGACGTTCAGCTCGAGGCTGGCGTCGAAGAAGACTGTCTGGGCGCCGGCGGCCGACACGACCTGGACCGGCACCGAGACACCGCTGGTGATCGTTGCCGCGACGTTGTCGCTTGCCATGATGCGGGGGGCGGACACTACCTTGATCGTACCTGCCGACTCGGCTGCAGACAGGCGGACGTTCAGGTTGAACGCACCGGCGAGTGATCCGAACGTGAAGCCGATCGCGCCACCCTCGCCGGTACCGGCCGGTGCGGGGAGGTTGACGGCGAAGTTCGGCTGGGAGCTCGTGCCCGCGGTGGGCGTGGTACCGTCGGCCGCGCCGCCGGCGATGCCGATCGTGGACGGGAACAGGAGGCCGGTCGCGTTACCGATCGACTGGTCTGCCAGGTAGTCGCCGCCCCACTGGATGCCGAGCTGGCGGCGGAACTGGTCGTTGGTCTCGACGATGCGCGCCTCGATGAGGATCTGCGGTGTCTGCGTGTCGACGCGCGCGACGAGCGCGGCGGCGGTGTCGAGGTTGTCGCGAAGGTCGGTCACGATCAGGGCGTTGTTGCGACGGTCGACGACCACGCGTCCGCGGGTCGACAGCACGCCACCCACCAAGCCGCTGAGGTCGTTGGCGGACGCGTAGGAGACGGGGATCAGGCGCACGCTGAGCGCCTCACGCCGCCAGGCGCTGTCCTGTTCGGCGACGCCAGCGTCATATGCGGCCTGGAACTCGGAGAGCGGGGCGACGCGCAAGATGTTGCCGGTCTGCTCCCACCCGAGTCCCTGACTGCGCAGGATGACCATCAGCGCGTCGTCGAGGGGGACGCTACGCAGTCGGACGGTCACGTAGCCCTGGACGCCGACACCGCTGACCACGTTGATGTTTCCTTCGTCCGCGATCAAGCGGATGACGTTCTGGATATCGGCCTGACGCAGGTCGATCGTGATCCGCTTGCGGGTCATGACCGGTCGGCGAAGGAACGGGAGGTCGGCGATCGGGTTGTCGACGTCGCTTCCTTCGTACTGGCCGGCGCGGCGCGCGGCGTCGCCGCGGTACGGAGCGTCGGACGTGACAGCGCCAGCGGCGACGGTGGGGGCGGCTGTACCGAGCGCGCTGTCGGCGATGTCGGCGTCCCCAGTGAACTCCCAGATGATCTGGTCGCCATCGCGCCGCAGGAATTCGGCCGCGACGTCGCCGCGCTCTGCGACGATCCGGACGACGCCGTCGGCGTCGGTGTAGCTCGAGACGAACGCGACGGGGCCGCCGAACGCCTGGGTGTCGAGCGTGCGTCGGAGTGCGTCGGGCAGCGTCGTGCCCGCGAGGGTGAGCGTCGATCTACCGTCCTCGCTCGGCAGCGGCTCGAGTTCAACGCCGCTCGGCACATCGATGACGACCCGGTCGACGCCGCCAACGTGCTCGAAGCGGATGTCGCTGACTGGGCCGGTCGTCGCGACCTGCTGCTGCTGGAGGGCCTGGATGGTGCTCGCCTGCGCGGCGATGATCGATTGCTGCTCGGACTGAGCGCGTCGCGCCGTCGCGAGCGCGACCTCGAGGTCCGCCTGCGTCTGACGATTCTGCTCCGCGAGCTCCGCGAGCTCGACACGCTCGCTCTGGAGCGCCGCGAGCTGCGCGTCGCGGGCGTCGAGCAGGGGCGACAGCGCCTCGGCGCGGGCGCCGGCCTCCTGCGCGCGCGTCACGGCCGCGTTGGCGTCGGCGAGCTGGCCTTCGAGGCGAGCGAGCGCGGCGTCGCGCGAAGCGGTCGCGGCTTCGTTGGCGGCGGCTTCTCGCTGGAGTGACTCGATGCGGGCCAGGGCGTCCGCGCGCTCACGCTCGAGCGCACCGACGCGGGCCTGCTGCGTCGCGAGCGCCTGGTCGCGGCTCGCGTTCGCGGCTTCGAGCGAGGCCACCCGCTGCGCGGCGTCGGCGTTCTGTCGCTGCAGGCCTCGGACCTCGACGCTCAGGTCGTTCTGGGCTGCGAGCGCGGCGAGACGGTCGCGCTCGGCGCGCTCACGCGCGAGGTTGGATTCGAGGATCTCGGCCTGCAGGTCCTCCGAGCGGCCGGCGGCGTCGGCGAGCGCGGCCTCGAGGGACGCGACGCGGTCGGACGACGCGGCCAGTTCGTCGGTGAGCAGCGCGAAGTCCTCCGTCGTCGACGGGTCGCGGCCGACGAACAGGTTGCGGCCGGCGCCATCGACCGTGATGACGAGCGTGTCCCCCTCGGTGTCGACGTCGTAGAGTGCGTCCTGGTCGAAGCCGACGACGACGCGCGCGACGGTGGAGACCTCGTCGGTGTACTCGGTCGCCGCCACCTGTGCGACGACGCCGTTGTCGACGTCGATGGCTGCGCTCGGCGCGCTGACGCCGCTGTCGGCGATGTCGATGAAGAGTCGCAGCGGGTTCCGGAGCCGGTACACCGAGTAGGACGGGTGCTCGACGCCGTGAATCCGGATCTCCGTCGCGTCTGCTCGCTCGACGACGTCGACGGCGCTGACGGCGTTCGACTGGGCCAGCGCGGCACCGCTCGAGAGCGCGACCGCGAGGGCGATGGCGAGGGGGGCGACTGCTTTCATCGACTTCTCCTGTCGTCGCAGGACGTTGATCACGCTGCGAGTCATCATTGCTGTGGCTCCGCCTGGAGGTCAGCGGCGGCGCCCGGGTCGTCGACCTGGGCGGCGAGCCGAATGTCGCTCAGTTGGAGAATGGTCTCGGTGAAGCTCGTGTCGTCGAACGTCACCTCGCGGAACACGATCTCGTTCTCGCGGATATCGACGAGCCGCTGGGTACAGTTGGGCCCGGCCAGCATTCCCTCGGTCATGATGACGGCCTGGCGTGTTCCCGCGCCGGCCTGGACCAGCGCGCGCGGCATCGCCGTGCCGGTGATGATGCCGAGAAGGACGATCTGCTCGAGGCGCGTCTGCCCGAGCGGCTCCTCTTGCAGGTTGCAGTCCGGCCGCGCGTCCGTTGTGGCGCGCCGTGTCTCGGAGGTCGGGGTCAGCGGCATGAACGGATCGCGCGTCTCGTTGGTGAAGGTCGCGCGGTCGAGCGACTGCATCATCTCGGCCACGCGCTCCTCGACGGACGGCGCGGCGGCCGGAGCGCGCTCGGCCCGCGGGGCGGGCGGCGGCGGTGGCTGGTAGGTATCCTCGCCTTCTCCGCACCCGACGAGCGCGACGAGAGCGGCGGCAGCCGGCATCAGTCGGCGCATGCTCCTCCTCCCGACGCCGATGAGGCGCCCACGAAGTACGTCTGCAGCTTGCAAGTCACCGTGAGCTGCGGCGCGGTGACGCGAGCGTCGGCGCCGTTGAACCACGAGAGCTCGTCCGCGGACGCGCGACCCTCACTGAGTCGCCAGCCGGCCCCGGCGGCCGGCATCCGCAGCGCGATGTTCGAGATGTTCACGATCCGCTGCTGGCGGCCGACGAAATAGAAGAAGTCGCTGAGCTGGTCGTAGGTGCCCTTCAGCGAGATCGACACCGGGATCGTCGTGTACCGTGGCCCGACGACGTTCGTCTCGCGCCGGAACAGCGAGATTGTGAGTCCCGTCAGCTGCGCCTGCTGGTTGATCGACTGCAGCAGGCTCGGGATCTGCTCGCCCTGCGGCAGCTTCTCGAGGAACGCCGCGCGGCGGACGCAAAGGTCCTCGATGTCGGCGCGGATCTGCTCGAGGTCGTTGCCCGAGCTCAGGCTTGCCCGGCGGTCGCTCAGGGTCTGCACGTTCTGTTCGGCCGACGTGATCTCGGCCTGGATCGGCGTGTAGTAGAGCATGAAGTAGCCGACGCCGATTCCGAGCATCAGCAGCACCAGAAGGAGCACCTTCTGGACTGTCGTCGTCTTGTCTAGCTGGTCGAGAAGGTCGCCCATCTTCAGCCCTCCTCGTCCGCGGCGTAGCTGACCGTGGCCGTGATCTCGAACGCGAACACGGCGCCAAGGCCCGGGGCGGTCGAGGCGGCCGTCTGGGCGAGCTGCACGTCACTGAAGTACGGCGACGACGCCAGCCGAATCAGGAACTCCGCGACGTCGTCGTTCGACATCGCCTTGCCGGCGATCTCCACGTCGCCGTTCGCCTCCGCGAACGAGCTGATCCACACGGTGCGCGGGTCCCACGCGGTGTTCCACGCTCGACGCTCCTGCGAGACCCGCTGGAGGTCATTCGCCGGCGGGTTCAGCATCTCCTTGAGCTCGTCGAGCACGCGGACCGGGCCCGAGCGATTCCGCTCGAGACCCTCTAGAATGGACGCGAACCCCTGCAGGTCGGTGCGCTGCGCTCGGAGCCGGTCCGCCTCGGCGTTCTGGCGCTCCAGCGCCTCGACGTCGCTCTGAATCTGGCGCGCGTCGGCCCGGTGTTCCTCAAGCCGCTCCGCCTGGGCGCGGTGGAACGAGTACAGCCCTGCGACCTCGCCGCCCAGCAGCAGCACAGCGAGCAGCAGCTGCTGCTTGCCGAACTGGCGCCGGACCTCGGCCTTGACCGGGAGTAGGTTGATCCGAATCATGGCTGCTCGTTGGTCTTACGCAGGGCAAGCCCCACTGCGACGCCCGCGCTCGGCGCCACCGTCTCCAGATACTCCGGCGTGAACGTCCGCTCGTCGTAGGCGATGTTCGCGAACGGGTTGATCAGCTCGACCGGCACGCCGCAGGTACGCGAGATCGTGCGACCCAGCGCGGGCAGGCGAGCGCTGCCGCCCGTCAGGTACACCTTCGAAAACAGGCTCTCCGCAGACGTCGCCGCGTAGAAGTCCAGCGACCGCTGCACCTCGCCCGCGATCGCCTCCGCCACCTGCTGCACAACGCGCTCGACCTCCTGAGGCACCACCGAGTCGGCCTGCTCGCCGCTCCCACCACGCTTGTAGGCCTCCGCCTCCTCGTACGTGATGTTCAGCTGCTTCTGGATCTCTTCGGTGAACAGGTTCCCCGCCATCGCGATGTCGCGCGTGAACGTCGTCACGCCGTCCGACAGGACGTTGATGTTCGTTACCGCTGCGCCACAGTCGATCAGGACCACTGTCTCGCCCTGCGTCTTGCCGTAGTTCACCTCGAACATGTTCTGCAGGTCGCACGCCTGCACGTCCATCACCATCGGCTCCAGCCCCGCCTCGCGCGCGACGTGAACGTAGTCGTTCACCGTCTCCTTCTTCGCCGCGACCAGCAGGACGTCCATCTGACCCTGCGCCGCGCGCGACGTCAGCATCTCCACCGCGACGTAAACGTCTGCGATGTCGAACGGGATGTACTGCTCCGCCTCCCACTGGATCGACTCGTCCAACTCCTCGCGCGTCATCAGCGGCAGCGTGATCTTCTTGATGATCACGCTGTACCCAGCCACCGCCAGCGCAGCCTCCTTCTGTCGGATCTTGTTCCGACCCAGCAGCTCCTTGATCGCATCCACGATCACGCCGGAGTTCATCACCGCGCCCTCGACGATCGCCTCGTCCGGCAACAGGATCGAGTCGAACACCTGCAACTGAAGACCCCGCTTCGTCTCCTTGAGCAGGCAGCACTTCACGCTCGTTGCGCCAATATCGAGGCCCAACAGGTTCTTGCCTTTCGCCATCTCCGCTGCTCCAGAGGGATCGACGGGTCTACGCTGCACTCGACACTAACTGTAACCCATGCACTGTCAAGAAATCGACCGTTTCGCGCATCACCAGTAAGTAGCTACAACTCAACGACTATTCGGCTGACACACCCCTACATGGGGGCACCCGAGGAACGCCCGCCGAGACACCGAGTCACGCCCCGCACGCCCTTCCCTACGACCGCCCGCCAGCGTACAACCCCCTCCTCAACCCCAACGCCGGTCGAACGTGCCACAGAGTTCCGTCCTCGTCGTCGACGACGAAGAGTCCATCCGACACTTCCTCTCCCTCCTCCTCAAGAAAGAAGGATACGTCGTCCACACCGCCGCCGACGGCGCTCAGGCGCTCGACGCCCTCGCGTCCAGAGACTTCGACGCCGTCCTCTGTGACCTCAGAATGCCCAACCTCGACGGCGTCGGACTCCTCGAAGCCCTGCGGCAACGACGCGTCACCGCCACCGTCATCGTCATGTCCGCCTACGCCGACCACGACGACGCGCTCGAGGCCATCAAGGCCGGCGCCTTCGACTATATCGCCAAGCCGTTCAAGAAGGACGAGGTCCTCTTCGCCCTCAAAAAGGCCGAGGAGCGGCAGCGACTGCGCTCCGAAAACGAGTCCCTCCGCGCCGCCGCGCGCGGGGCCGACTCCTTCGCTCGCATCGTCGCACGCTCAGAGCCCATGCGGCGCGTGTTCGACACTGTCCGAAAGGTCGCCGACTACAAGTCCACCGTCCTCCTCTCGGGCGAGTCCGGCACCGGAAAGGAGATGGTCGCCCGCGCGCTCCACACCGAGTCCGGACGCGCCAGCAAGCCGTTCATCACCGTCAACTGCGGCGCAATCCCAGAGCCCCTGCTCGAGTCCGAACTCTTCGGCCACGTCAGAGGAGCGTTCACCGACGCGAACCGGGACAAGAACGGCCTCTTCCTCGAGGCCGACGGCGGGACCCTCTTCCTCGACGAGATCGGCGACATGCCCCTCGCCCTGCAGGTCAAGCTCCTGCGCGTCCTCCAAGAGGGTGAGGTCCGAAGAGTCGGGGAGACCCGCACCCGCCCCGTCGACGTCCGAGTCGTCGCGGCCTCCGTCCATGAGCTCGGCTCCCTCGTCTCCGAGGGCCGCTTCCGCGAAGACCTGTTCTACCGCCTCAACGTGCTCCCGATCCGTCTGCCTCCGCTCCGAGAGCGACCCGACGATATCCCACTCCTCGTCGAGCACTTCGTCCATCGGCACAACAAGGTCATGCACACCCGCGTCACGGGTGTGTCACCCAAGGCGATGTCCCTGCTCACGAGCTACCACTGGCCCGGAAACGTGCGCGAGCTCGAGAACGTCGTCGAGCGCGCACTCGTCCTCTCCGAGCACGAACTCATACAGGTCGACGCCCTGCCAGACGCCATCCGGCAGGCGCACGACGAGGTGCGCGCCATCCTCGACACCGACGAGCTGTCCATCAAGAAGGCCAGCCGCACGCTCGAGACCATCCTCATTCGGCGAGCGCTGGAGCACACCGGCGGCAACCGCACAGCGGCGGCCCGGCTCCTGGAGATCTCGCACAGAGCATTGCTCTACAAGATCAAGGACTACTTCCCCGAGGGGGGCGTCTGAGAGCCGCATCGCCGCACTCCCGCATGGCCCAGTCGCCTATGACTCGGCGGTCCGGCGGCCGTGGCGGCGACGTGTTGCCGGCTACTCCGCGCGCCCCGGCATCGGTGTTGGTAGCCAGAGCGTGAACGTCGCGCCCTTGCGATCCGACGCCGTGTCCAGCCACAGCCGACCGCCGTACTGGCCCGCGATCCGCAGCGACATCGCGAGGCCGAGCCCAGTCCCCTCGCCCGGCTCCTTCGTGGTGAAGAACGGGTCGAAGACGCGATCGCGTACCGCCGCCGGCACGCCGGGACCGTCGTCGGAGACGTCGACGCGGACACCCGGGCGGCCGCCGTCGTCCAGCTCTCGCCACGAGACCTCGACCCGCCCCGCGCCGTCGGCGGCGTCGGCGGCGTTGAGCAGCAAGTTGAGAAACACCTGCACCAGCCGATTCTCGTTGACCCAGACCGCAGGCCCGTCGCCCGGTGGCAGCGCGAGCTGCATGCGGCGTGCGCGCGGGTGGTGAGCGCACAGCGCCACAGCCGCCCGTAGCGGCACCCCGACCGCGACCGCCGACGGCTCGCCGGCCGACACCCGTGAGTAGTCCAACAGCCCGCGGATGATGACGTGGATCCGCTGAAGCTCCCGGTCGACGCGCACGAGCGCGTCATCGACGTCCGCGTCGTCGAGCCCCTCCCGGTCCCGCAGCACGTCGACGAGGCCGATGACGGCCGCGAGCGGATTGCCGACCTCGTGCGCGATTCCAGACGCGAGTGTCCCGATCGTCGCGAGCTTCTCCGACAGCACCAGCTCCTGCTTCGCCCGTTCGAGTGCGGCGTTCGACGCCGCCAGCTCCGCGACTCGCCCTTCTAGCGCAGCGCGCGCGGTGCGCAGGCGCTCGACCATCGCGTCGAAGTTGCGGGCGAGCTCACCGATCTCGTTCGGCGCGTCGACGTCTACCCGCGTCAGCAGGTCTCCCTGCGCGACACGCTCCGTCGCCACCGAGATCGCGTGGAGCGGTCGGACCACGACTCGCGTCAGCACGAGAAGGCCGAAGACCAGCACGAGGGAGACAACCAGGAGGAGGTAGCTGAGCATCAGCTGCTGCGACACCGAGACCGCCTGTTGGACGTCCGCGAGCGGCACCGCGAGGCGCACGACCGCCGGCGCCGTCGGACCAGTGGGGATCGTCGTGATGACCTCGACCTGCCGGACGCCGTCGTCGGTCGAGCGGACCTCGACGTGGTCCTCGCCGGTGCCCAGCGCGAGCTCGGCGAAGACGTCGAGCGCGTCGCCGCTCGCAGCCGGAGGGTAAGCGGCGGCGAGCGCCGCGCGGCCGCCGCGCGCCGTGAGCACCTGGACGCGGGCCCCCTCGTAGTGGCGTGCGACGAGCTCGCAGAGCGTGGTCAGGCTGCGCACGTTGTACGGGGCGTCGAGCGGGAGCGCCGGATCGACCGACGACGCCGCGGTCTCGGCGGCCAGGTGCGCGAGCCGCGTCGCCGAGCGGACGGCCTGGGACTGCAGGTTGTGCTGCGTCGTTCCGAGAATGGCCAACGAAACGAGCACGAACGTCGCGACCATCAGCGCGACGAGGCTCACGAGGAGCTGCCAGCGGAGTCCGAGCCGCATGGTGGCTACGGGTACATACCGGAGGTGAACCAGCGCATCGCCGCCTCGCCGAAGAACACGTACTCGAGCGCGGCGAGCGCGAGGAACGGTCCGAACGGGATGGCGAGTCGCAGGAACGGCTCCTCTTCGCGGGCTGCCTCTGGAACCGGGGACGTCGCGTCGGCGGCCGTCGGCCGCGCTGGCGGTTCACCGTCCACCTCGGCCCGGTCGCCTGCATCACGCACCGCCGCAGGCTCCGTCGACCCCGGTTCGGCGGAATGCAGCGTCTCGCCGTCGAGCACGCGGCGGCCGAGCACCGGGTGTTCCTCCCAAAACTCCTCTGTGTGCGCGCCACGAAGGAGGAGGCCACCGGACGCGCTGCCAGCTTCACCGCGCCTGCGCTCGAGCAGCGCGGAGGCGAGTGCGGCGATGAGCCCCTGCACGGATGCCGCCATCAAGACGAACACCAGCGATTGCCAGCCGAGGTTCGCACCAATCGCGGCCAACAGTGTGATGTCGCCGCCTCCGCCGCCGTCGATGCCTCGAAGCAGGGAGTAGCCCTTGAAGACGATGAACAAGACACCGCCGCCGGCGACCAGGCCGAGCAGGGAATCGATGAGGTCGACCGGCGGGAACAGCGCGTCCCACACGCCGGTCTTCGCGCCGATCGCGCCAGCGAGTAGCCCCCACGCCATCGTCGGCAACGTGACCCTGTGCGGGATGATGGTCAGGTCGAGGTCGATGAACGCCGCCACGACCATCGCGGCGGCGAAGTAGAACAGCAGCAGGAACTCCATGAGCGCGATGCGGAGCCCGTCGTCCGTTAGCCGGCCGTCCGCGACCACGTGCAGCCACAGTGCCGCGCCGATGAGGGCGACCAGGAGCTCCACCGCCGGGTAGCGCGGCGAAATCGGCGTCTTGCAGTCGCGGCATCGACCGCGCAGCCACAACCAGCCGAAGATCGGGACGTTGTCGTGCCACCGAATCGGCGTCCCGCAGGAGGGGCAGTGGCTGGCCGGCCGCGAGAGGCTCATGTCGCGCGGCAGCCGCCAGATCACGACGTTCAGGAAGCTGCCCCAGATCGCGCCCCACGCGAACGCGCCGAAGAGCAGGATGGACGAGATTGCGGGGGGAAGCGCCACGCCGCGACGTTACGACAAGCGACCTCGCCGGCCAACTATCTGCGCCCGACCGCCGCGGTAGCGCACGTGATCGAGCGCCGCTAGGCTGGGGGGCGGCACGAGCCCACGACGAGATGGAGACGCAGAACATCGAGATCGACCTGGAGGCGGCGGCGGAGTTCATGCTCCGGCGACGCGGCCGGGTGCGGGCCCGGTGGGTGATCGTGCCCGTCGTCGCGCTGTGGCTCGGCGCTGTGTGGACCGCGTTCAGCATCGGACGCGCCCGGTCTCCGGAGCTCGTCCCGTACGTGCTAGCGCTCTACGGCTGCGTCGCGTTCTTCGTCCACGCATACGTTATCGGCTGGCGGAGCGGCGCCTTCGTCTGGCGCTACGCTGCGCTGGCGTCCGCGCTGCTGTTCTACGCCGTGCTGGCGTCGCTTCACTGGGACGACGCGCTCGCCGTGCGCACCTACGGCCCGCTCGGCCCCCGAGACCAGCCGCCGGCGCCGGCGCTGCTGGGCGCGGTGGGGGCGAACATCGTCGCGTCGGTCCTCCTGACTGTCCACGGCTTCTTCCTCGGGACCGGGTCGCACGCGCCGCCCACGGCGCCGACGGCGCCGGCCCCCGCGCCGCCCCCCGCGACGACTGACGCTCCTGCTCCCGCGCCGCCGACCCCAGCCGGGGTGCCGACCGACGCGACGAACGACGCCCCGGCTTCGGCGCTGGGCGCGGCCCCCTCCCCGAGTGACGATGGCGACACGACGTAACGCGGACCAGGTCGAAGAGGGCCGCGCGTTCTTCAGGGCGCTGGCGGAGACCCCGCTGGCGCCGGTCTATCTGATCACAGGCGAGGAGCGATTCCTGGTCGACAGCGCCGTTCGGCGCATCGTCGAGCTCGCGTTCCCCGGCGGGCGCGACGACTTCAACCTTGCGTCGTACCACGGCTCCGAGACGACGGGGACGACGGTGGTCGGTGCGGCGTCGCAGGCGCCGATGTTCGCTGCGCGACGGGTCGTCGTGGTTCGTGGCGTCGAGGCGCTCTCTCCAACCGAGCTGGGCATCGTCGCAGACTACGCCGAGAACCCGGCACAGACCTCGGTGCTCGTGCTCGAGGGGCTTAAGCTCGACCTTCGACAGAAGAACTCGAAGCGGCTCCAGACTGCGGCGGGTGCCGCGGCGATCGAGCTCGTATCGCTGCCTCCTCGCGACGCCGCCGCGTGGGTGGCGCGGCAGGCAAAGCGGCGTGGCCTCGCGCTCGACGGCGACGTCGGGGGGCACCTCGTGGACGCCGTCGGGACGTCATTGGCCGACCTGGACCTAGCGCTGGAGCGGGTCGCGCTGTACGTCGGGGCGCGTGCCCGAGCGAGCCTTTCGGACGCCGAGGCAGTGGTCCCGGACACCCGGACTCGGAGCGTGTTCGACCTGGTGGACCACCTGGCGTCGCGGCGCCTGGCGGACGCGACCGCCTGCTTCCACCGCCTGCTCGACCAGGGAGAGAGCCCCATTGGCGCGTTGGCGATGATCGCGCGTCAGTTTCGGCAGCTCACGGTCGCGCGGGAGGTGGGCGGGGCCGGCCTGTCGGACCGGGACGCGGCCGCGGCGATCGGGTGCCCACCGTTCAAAGTGCGCGACTATGTCACCGCGAGTCGGGCGTTCCCAGACGAGGCGCTGCCGCGGATCCTCGGGGAGATCGCCGCGACGGACCTCGCGCTGAAGTCGTCTCGGGTTCGCCGCGAGCTCCTGGTGGAGCGGCTATTCGTGCGCATCTGCGCGCCAGCACGCTAGCGCGCCTACCGGCGCGACTCCGCGCCGGCGCGATCCGCGTCCTAGAGCTTGTTGACCAGCTTGGTGAGCCGCGACACGCGGCGGCTGGCCTGGTTCTTGTGAATCACGCCCTTCGAGGCCGCCTTGTCGATCTTGCGGACAGCCTGAAGGAGCGCCGCCTGTGCGCCCTGCTTGTCGCCCAGGGCTGCGGCGTCGCGGACCTTTCGGATGTACGTACGCATCGTGCTGCGGACGAACCGATTGCGGAGCGTGCGCTTGAGCGTCTGGCGGATTCGCTTGATAGCGGACTTATGATTGGCCAATTCCGGTCTCCGTTCGTGCGCTCGCGTCGGTCGAGCGAGAGCTTTCGAGTGGACGCGGGCGTCTAGCACAGGAGCGAGATCGATGTCAACCCAGATCCCCCGCCCGACCCCACCGCGCATCGCCGTCGTCTGCATCGGGGACGAGCTCGTCGAGGGCCGGACGATCGACACGAACAGCGGCGCCATCGGCGCTCTCGCCGTCGCGAGCGGCTGGAAGGTCGCCGAGATCGTGACGATCCCCGACGAACCCGGACTGGTCGAGTCGACAGTGGAGCGGCTCGCCGAACGGCACGACTGGATCGTCACCACTGGCGGGCTCGGACCGACCGAGGATGACAGGACGCGGGCGGCGATCGCGGCAGCCGTCGGCAGACCGCTGCGTGCAGACGCGGGAGCCGAGGCTCGACTTCGCGCGCGCGCCGCTGCCCGCGGGGTGGAGGTGACCGCGCTGTCGCTGCGCCAGTCGCTCGTCCCGCGCGGTGCGCGCGTGTACGCGTCAGAGGTTGGGACTGCCGACCCATTCGCTGCCGACGGCGACGGCTTCACCGTGATCTGCTTCCCCGGCGTACCCCGCGAGCTGCGCGCTCTCGCGCCGGTCGTGCTGCGCGCGGAGCTCCCCGCTGGCGACGTGCGGCACCGCCTCGAGGCCGTCTATCTGGGGGAGCGCGAGAGCCTGCTCTCCGAGCGGATCGAGGCGCTGCGGCTCCCGACGGGCGTCGGAGTTACGTACGCGCCGTCGTCACCGACGGTGACGATCGGGGTCGTGGGCCCTGACCTCGGCGACGTAGAGCGGGCCGACGCGCAGCTCGCGACTGCCCTCGCGGCGTGGCGGCTGCCTCTCGGCGCGAAGACTGCCGCTGAAGCGGTCGTGACGGCTTTCACAGCGCGCGGCTGGACGCTCGCCACGGCAGAGAGCTGCAGCGGCGGCCTCGTCGCGGCCGGCATCGTCGACATCGCAGGCGCCTCGGCCGTGCTGGACCGCGGCTGGATCACGTACGCGAACTCCGCAAAGGTCGACGAGCTCGGCGTCGCCGCCGATGCGATCGCCGTCCACGGCGCGGTGAGCGCCGTCGTCGCGGCTCAGATGGCGGCCGGTGCGCGGCGCGTGGCGGGCGTGGACGCCGCAGTGTCGGTGACCGGAGTCGCGGGTCCCGGTGGCGGGACGGCTGTGTCGCCGGTGGGAACCGTCTTTCTGGCCGTGGCCACCGAGAGGTCGTGCGTGGTAGCCGATGCGCGGTTCGTGGGGCTGGACCGTCAGCAGTTCAGGGCCGCATCGGCCGCGCTGGCGCACCGGCTGCTCCTTGCGGCCGTCGGAGGTGACTACGACGCGCTGCGCAGCTACCGTGGCGTCCGCGAGCTGCACTTCGTCCCGTGAGCCCTGTGCGACTTTTTCTCTGCCTCGAACCGGCGGTCCGCGTCTGCGAGCGGTTGTCTCTCCTGCAGGAGGACCTGACCGACCCTCTGCACCTTCTGGGGGCAGACGTGAGCTGGACGCGTCCGGAACGGTTGGGGGTCGTGGTGTGGAGCTCTCCTGTCGACGTGACCGAGGACGTCGCGTGGCTGCGCTCGTCGCTGCGCGAGTCGCTTCCGCGTGCCGGCGCGCAGACGTTTTCTGTGTCAGGGGCACGATTCGCGCCCGGCCCGAGCGCCCCGCGCCTGATCGTGGCCGGAGTGACGGGCGAGCTTGGAGAGCTGACTCGGGCTGTCGACGACGCGCTTCCGGCGGGGCTGCCCGCGGGTGGCGACGGCGCGGAGGGCGTCGCGGTGGTGCAGGTCGGCCGAGTCCGCGGGGCCTCTCCGGGGAGTCTGGCGGGCGTGCTCACGCCGTACGAGGCGACGCAATTCGGCGAGACGACGGCCCAGACGGCGGTGCTGTTTTCGACGAGTCTGCAGGGCACGCGCGCTCAGTACACCGTGCTCGAGCGGTTCGCGCTGGTGAGCTGACGCAACACGGGGCGGGCGCGACCGACGAGCGGCGGCGGCGCCGTTCGGCGTGGCGCGTGTCGATTCCGCTTGGCCGGCGGCGTGGCGCGTGATACTGAACGTTTATTCAGGCCTAACGCGAGAGGAGCGACGATGTCCGACAAGTTGAAGGCGCTCGAGCTGACGATCAAGAACGTCGAGAAGCAGTTCGGCAAGGGCGCGATCCTGCGTCTCGGTGAGGACAACCCGTTGATCGCGGGGGTGTCGGTGATCCCGACGGGGTCGATCAGCCTGGATCAGGCGCTGGGCGTGGGCGGCTACCCGAAGGGCCGGATCGTCGAGATCTACGGTCCGGAGTCGTCGGGAAAGACGACGCTGACGCTGCACGCGATCGCGGAGTGTCAGCGGGGCGGCGGAGTCGCGGCGTTCATCGACGCGGAGCACGCGCTGGACGTGAAGTACGCGAAGTCACTGGGGGTGAAGGTCGACGAGCTGCTGGTGAGCCAGCCGGACACGGGCGAGCAGGCGCTGGAGATCGCGGACATGCTGGTCCGCTCCGGGGCGGTGGACCTCGTCGTGGTGGACTCGGTAGCTGCTCTGACGCCGAAGGCGGAGCTCGAGGGCGAGATGGGCGACTCGCACGTGGGCTTGCAGGCCCGCCTGATGAGTCAGGCGCTGCGGAAGCTGACGGGAACGCTGTCGAAGTCGAACACGTGCCTGATCTTCATCAACCAGATCCGTCTGAAGATCGGGGTGATGTTCGGGAATCCCGAGACGACGAGCGGCGGCAACGCGCTGAAGTTCTACGCCTCGATGCGGCTCGACATCCGCCGCGCGAGCGTGCTGAAGGACGGCACAGGGCTCGTGGGCAACCGGACGCGCGTGAAGGTGGTGAAGAACAAGCTGGCGGCTCCGTTCCGCGAGGCGGAGTTCGACATCATGTACGGCACGGGCATCTCGAAGGAAGGCGACCTGGTGGATCTCGGTGTGGACCTTGGGATCATCGACAAGTCGGGCGCCTGGTTCTCGTACAGCGGCGAGCGGCTCGGACAGGGCCGCGAGAACGCGAAGCAGACGCTCGCGGACAACCCAGAGCTGTCGGCGCAGATCGAAGCGAAGGTACGCGAGCACTTCGGAGCCGGCGCCGGCCCGGCGCGTGCGTCGACCGCCGACGAGGACTAGCGCGGCGTCGGCCGGAGGCTGGAGGCGACGAGGCCTCGAAGCGCCGCACCCACACGCGCCGTCTCCTGTACCGAGACATCGTGCGCGTGTTAGTGTACGGCGCTTCGAGGCTCGACCCCCCGGTTTTCGACCATGTCGTTCGACCTGAATCAGGTGCTGCAGGTCGCCATCAAGGGCGGCGCCAGCGACATCCATGTGAAGGCCGGCCTTCCGCCGATGTTTCGGGTCAACGGGCAGCTCCTGCCCCTGCGTGACGCCGCGCGGCTCACCCCCGAGGAGATCGCGAAGACGGCGCTGAGCCTGATGACGGCGCACCAACAGGCGACGTTCAAGCAGCGACACGACGTGGACTTCGCGTACGGCCTCCCTGGCGTCGGCCGATTCCGCGTCAACGTCTTCCAGCAGCGCAACGCCGTCGGGATGGTCCTCCGCGTCATCCCATACAAGATCCAGACGATCGACTCGCTCGGGCTGCCCGAGTCGGTCAAGCGGATCGCGGACAACCGACGCGGCCTCATCCTCGTCACCGGCACGACCGGCTCCGGAAAGTCCACGACGCTCGCCGCGATCATCGAGCACATCAACACGACGCGGTCCGACCACATCATCACGATCGAGGACCCGATCGAGTTCTTGATCCGGGACAAGCGCTCGGTCGTGAATCAGCGCGAGGTCGGCACCGACTGCGAGTCGTTCGCCTCTGCCCTCCGCGCAGCGCTGCGACAAGACCCAGACGTCATGCTCGTCGGCGAAATGAGAGACCTCGAGACCATCGAGATCGGCCTCACAGCTGCTGAGACGGGGCACCTCGTCCTCGCCACCCTGCACACGACCGACTGCGCCGAGACGATCAGCCGCTTGGTGAACGTCTTCCCGCCGCACCAGCAGCACACCGTCCGGCTGGGTCTGTCCGGAATGCTCAAAGGGGTAATCTCCCAGCGCCTCGTCCCAACCGTCGATGGTGGACGCATCCCCGCCGTCGAGGTGATGATGTCGACCGCTCGTATCCGCGAGCTGATCGCCGACGAAAACCGACAGCGCGAGATCCGCGAAGCGCTCGAGGCCGGCAAGGACACCTACGGCATGCAGTCTTTCGACCAGTCGCTCCTCGCGCTGCTCAACGCCGGTCGGATCTCTTACGAGGAGGCCATCGCGCAGACGTCGAACCCAGACGACTTCGCACTCAAGGTCTCTGGTATCGACGGCAGCGCCGGCGGCGGCGGTGCATGGGAGCCCACGTACCAGGGCTCAGGAAACGCCCCCGAACCGACGTTCGACTTTGATGACTTTTAGCGTCGCCTTTCGCCTCTCGTCGCGCCGCTGCCCTGCGGCCGCGCTCGTCTTCGTTACGACGGCGGCGGCCCTGCTCCCGGCGGGAGCCGCAGCGGACGAGCAGCCACGCGACCGCGTCCGCGCGGAGCTGGCGCTCGACGCGACCGGTCGGACGTTTGAGCTGCGCGGACCCAGCGAGGTGCTGTTCGATGCACCGTTCTACCCCGGGCTCTCGGTGGGGCTCGTGGTGTTTCCGGTCGCGCTCTTCGCCCGCGACCACGTCGCGAGCGGGTTGGGCGTCGAGCTTCGAACCACCAAGCACACACTGAACACCGTCGCCGCCGTCGAGGTCGAGGACGAGACCTACGACTTCGACGTCCCGACTCGGCACGACATCACGCACTTCGGGGCACGCTACGAGTGGCGCGTCAGTGACGCGCTGACTCTCACTCCGTCGGTTGGCTGGCGCGCCGAAGAGGTCGGGCTCGCCTACAACTCCCTGTACCGAAACTCGTTCTACCGCGGCGTAGACGTTGGCCTCGCCGGCGCATGGGCCCCCGGACCGACAGGCCTGACCGTCGACCTTGGCCTCGGCGTCCGCCCCTCGGTCGACATTGGAAGCACAGTGGAGCCGTACGGCGACAGCGCCTCGTCGTTCGGGCTCGGCGTGAAGGCTGGGCTCGGCTACCGCAGCGCGCTCGGACTCTACGGCAAGCTGGGGTTCGAGCTCAGCCGGTACTCGACGACCTACCGTCCGGATCGGAACACGGACCGGGAAGACAGCGAGTCGACCGACCGGTTCCAGAGTTTTGTGTTCACGCTCGGTTACGCGTACTGATGCGCAGAAGAGTTCCCAAACCAGCGTTCGCATGAGAGCCATCAAGGCAAAGCTCTCCAAGTTCTCGACGCTCGACGAGTACGTCCAGGGCTGGGGCCAATACTACTACTCCGGCGGAATCCTTCTCCCCACCCGGTCCGCAGAGGAGCCGGGGACCGCGGTGTCGCTGAACATCCAGATCGCAAATGGCGAGACGGTGCTTCGCGGCGAGGGTGTGGTCCAGGAGGCGCGGACGAACTCGGCCGGCGAGACCGTCGGCATGGTGATCCGGTTTACTCGGCTCGACCCCCGCTCGAAGGACCTCGTCGGAGAGATCCTCGCGCGAAAGAAGGAGGTCCGCCACACGAGCAGCGAGGCAGCCGTCGAGGAGCCGGAGCCCCTGCCGACGCCGGCCGCAGGACCGGGCGCGCCCGAGCTCGGGGCCATCGCGGCCGCGATCGACGAGACCTTCGACTCCATCTTCACCGGGTCGTTCACATCGGTCGGTGCGGACACTGCCGCGGGCTTCTTTGGCCCCGGCGATTCGGAGCCCGGGCCCGACGCGGAGCTCGCAGCGTCGGCTCCGGCAACTCCCGACGAGCTCGCGACGACGGCTCCCGCCGCCAAGCCGCAGTTCGTCGCCGAGCCAGCGCCGGGGTTCGACCCGCTCGCGGCGCCGCTCCCACCGCCGCGAAGCGCGGCGAGCACGTCGAACCGGACCGCCGGGCGCTCGTCGACCGTCGACGCGGTCAACGAAGCGCTGGAGCGCCTCGGCATCGCCCGCGGCCCGAACGAGCCGCCGCACCCGGACGCGCTCTCCTCTCGGCCCATCTCGCCGGTCCGAGACCGCGAGGAGGCCGCTGCCCCGAGCTGGGCACCCGGCGTGATCGATGACCGGACCGAGGACGGCGTCGCCTCGCTTCTTGCGCCGGCAGCCGATGCCGCTCCGGAGGTCCCCGACGAAGCGGAGCCGGCGCCGCCGGCCGACGACGTCGACACGGATGTGGACGAGCACGAGGACTCGCCCGCACCGGTCGACGACCCGCGAGCACCGCAGCCAGGGTGGGGTGCGCCGAGCGCTCCGCCGGCGACGGCCGCTCCGCCGGCCCCGGCCGGCGCCACACCGTCTCCGGGCCCGGCGACGTCGCTCGAGCCGGCCACAGCGGCACCACAGGGACTGATCGCCAAGCTGATCGCCTGGTTCAAGCGGCTCTTCGGCGGCTGAGGAAGGTCTCCGGAACGTCTGTGACGCCCCTCGAATGGGGCTACAGGGTGTCGAGGAAGGCGAGGAGCGCGTCGCGGTCCGCTAAGTCGAGGGCCTCGTAGGCCTGGCGCGACGAACGCGCCTCTCCGTCGTGCCTCACGATGGCTTGTTCGGGCGTGCGTGCGGACCCGTCGTGGAGGAGCAGCACCTGGTGCCGAAGCCCCCACAGCGGGGGCGTACGGAAGTCGCGCGGCCCCGCATCAGCGTCGCGGATGCCGTTCGCGAGGTCGTCGCCCATGTCGTGAAGGCAGAGATCAGTGTACGCGCCCGGCGCCTGCGGACCGGGATCGCGCCGGTGGCATGCGGCGCAGCCGACCTCGACGAAGACCGCCTCTCCGTGCGGCTCCGATCCGGACGGAGGTGGCGGCGCCAGTCCCACGACGAACGCCTCGAGGAGGTCGATGACATCGGCTTCGACCTCGGGGTCGGCCACGGAGTCGTCATCTGCCGACCCAAACGCATCGGCCGCGTCGCCGTCGACGGACGTGATGCCCATGTCGCTGATCAGCGCGTTGCCGGTGAAGCTCCGGACGCTGGGCTGGTTGGCTTTGGACCCCAGGCGGAACAGCTCGAGCGTCGGACCGACGCGCCCCATCGCCGCGCGCCCGCGAACTCCGTCGCCGTCGTCGTCGTTCGGATCGCAGCCCGCAATGATGAGCTCGTCGGGCACCGATTCGAGCAGGCCGAGCCCGAACAGAGGCCGGGGCCGCACCAGGCTGGCGTCGAGGGGGACGATCAGCGGGTCGAAGCCAGGGGCGGCGTGCAGAGGATAGTGCTCCACGTCGTTGCCCTCTCCTGGCCCGAAGGTCAGGAGCCTGCCCCCACCTGCACCGCCCAACACCGGGGCGAAGTGACACGCCGCGCAGGATGTCTCCTCCCAGTACGGTCCGAGGCCCGTCCGGTAGGAGAACTCGTAGACGAAGAGCGCGCGGCCCGCCTCGAATCGCTGAAGCTCGTCGGCCGTGAGATCGACCCTCGGGCCCCCGAGCTCTCCGGCGGGCGGCGCAGGGCCGGCGTGCTCGGCCGCGACATAGGTCGGCAGTGGAGCGTCGACCGGGTCAGTGCCTATGTCTGGCTCCCCCGGGTCGCCCTCGACGTCGGTTGTGACCGACCCGACATCTGCACGTTCGACACCTCGACCGCCCGAATCTCCTGCGCAGCAGAGCAGGAGTTGGCCGGCCAGTATGCTCGCAGAGGGAATCGCGACACGCTGCCAAGTGTGATCAAACACTAGCGAACTCCGTGTTCGGCGCATTGCTTCCGGCCGAGACAAGAGTCACCGGCACGGCGCGGAGCGCCGGGAAAAGAGAGGCCGCCGCATCGAGGCCACTCCCAGGCGTCTCCACCGTTACACGACGACGGCGCCGGCGTACACCCGCTGGGGGCGCCACCTACTCGATGTGGGCGTCGATCCGGAGCTGACGGCCGATGTCGCGACGGTACTGCGCGCCGGCCCAGTCGATGTGCGACACGCCGCGGTAGACCGCAGCGAGGGCGTCCTCGGGGCTGTCACCGGCTGCCGTGACGCCAAGGACGCGACCTCCGGCGGCGACGAGCGCGCCGGAAGCGTCGGTACGCGTGCCCGCGTGAAAGACGTGGACGCGGCCGTCCGCGGTTGCTGCGTCGACGCCGTCGATTGTGGCCCCGCTCACCGGGGCCTCCGGGTATCCCTCGGCGGCCATGACAACGACGGCGGCCGGCCGACAACCGACGAAGCGCTCGGTCCGAAGCTCACCGCGAGCCGCCTGGTCGAGCGCCGCCGCGAAGCCGCCGCCGAGCGCCATCATCAGCGCCTGCGTCTCGGGGTCGCCGAGCCGGACATTGTACTCGAGGACCTTGGGGCCGGCTGCGGTGAGCATGACCCCTGCGTAGAGGAAGCCGCGATAGTCGATCCCGCGACGAGCGAGCTCTCGGAGGGTGGGTTCGATGCAGCGCTGCTCGATCTCCGCTGCGGTCGCGTCGTCGACGAAGGGGGCTGGCGAGTAGGCGCCCATCCCGCCTGTGTTCGGGCCCTCGTCCCCGTCGCGCAGTCGCTTGTGGTCTTGCGACGTCGGCAGCGCGGCGAAGCGCTTACCGTCGGTAAGAACGATGTAGCTCGTCTCGACGCCGATCAGACGCTCCTCGAGGACGAGTGTGTCGCTGGCTTCACCAAAGGGACGGTCGCGGAGCATCGCGTGCGCGGCGTCGCGAGCTTCTGCGACGGAGTCGCAGACGATGACCCCCTTTCCGGCGGCGAGCCCGTCGGCCTTGACCACGAGCGCGTCGCCGCGGAACGCATCGGCGAAAGCGTCGATCTCCTCGTGCGTGGCGACGCGGGCGTACGCGGCCGTCGGGACGCCGGCGGCCTCGAGGACCTCTTTGCAGAAAGCCTTCGAAGCCTCGAGCCGCGCGCCGTCAGCGCCGGGGCCAACGACCGCGACACCGTGGGCACGGAGGCGGTCTGCGAGGCCCGCGACGAGGGGCGCCTCCGGGCCGACGACGACGAGGTCGACCTCGCGCACTGCGAAGTCCACGAGCGCGTCACCGGATAGCGCGACGTTCTCGAGCCGCGGGTCCGCGGCCGTGCCGGGGTTGCCGGGCGCGACGAAGACGCGGGACACTCCGGGCTCGCTCGCGAGCTTCCACGCGAGCGCGTGCTCGCGGCCTCCGGCGCCGACGACGAGTGCTCTCACGGGTGCCTCAGTGGCGAAAGTGCCGGTGTCCGGTGAAGACCATCGCGACCCCGCGCTCGTTGCATGCGGCGATCACCTCGTCGTCGCGCTTCGAGCCGCCGGGCTGAACGACGGCGGTGATGCCGGCGTCGGCGAGGACATCGAGACCGTCGCGAAACGGGAAGAACGCGTCGCTCGCGGCGGCGGCGCCGCTGAGGGGCCCGGTGGCCTTCTGCGTCGCGAGGCGCGCCGCGTCCACGCGCGAGGTCTGCCCTGCGCCGACGCCGAACGTGCGGTCGGCCGCGCCGACGACGATGGCGTTCGACTTCACGTGCTTGCAGACGGGCCACAGAAAGCGGAGCGCGGCGGCCTCGTCGGGCGACGGCGCGCGTGCCGTGACGACGTCCCAGCGCTCCGCGGCGTCACGGATTCGCGGATCGGGTGTCTGCGCGACGAACCCGAACAGTGTGTGGCGGAGCTGCGGCACGTCTGCGGCGAGACCGAGCGGAACGCTGAGTACTCGCAGTGCCTTCTTGGCGGACAGCAGCTCGAGCGCGTCTGCATCAAAGCCCGGCGCCGCGACGACCTCGAGGAAGATGTCGGCGAGCTCGCGCGCCAGCGCGAGGTCGACGGTCCGGTTCAGGGCGACAATGCCTCCGAAAGCGGACACCGGATCACCGGCGAGCGCGAGGCGCCAGGCCTCGAGCGCCGAGTCGCTGTGTCGCCCCACGCCGCACGGATTGGTGTGCTTGACGACGACCGCCGCGGGCTCGTCGAACTCGGCGACACACGCGACGGCGGCGTCGAGGTCGACGAGGTTGTTGTACGAGAGCGCTTTGCCCTGAAATGAGGTCGCCCCGCCGAGCGGCGGCGCCGCGTTGGGCGCGTAGAGCGCGGCGGCCTGATGCGGGTTCTCGCCGTAGCGGAGGTCATCGACCTTGGCGAGCTGCATGCCGAGTGCGCTGGGCAAGCTGCCTTCGTCTCGCGCGAGCCAGGTCGCAATGGCGGTGTCGTAGTCGGCCGTGTGTCGAAACGCTGCGAGGGCGAGGGCGCGACGGGTCTCGAGGGAGGTGGAGCCGTTCGCGGCCAGCTCCGCGGCCACTCCGTCGTAGTCGTCGGGAGAGACGACGACGGTCACCGAGGCGAAGTTCTTGGCGGCGGCGCGGACCATCGCGGGGCCACCGATGTCGATCTGCTCGATCGCATCGACCTCGGTGACGTGCTCGGCGGCGACGGTCTGCCGGAAGGGATAGAGGTTGACGGCCACGATATCGATCGGGGCGATGTCGTGATCGTTTGCCTGGTCGACGTGGGTCTCGATATCTCGGCGATAGAGGATGCCGCCGTGGACGCGCGGGTGGAGAGTCTTTACGCGTCCGTCGAACACCTCGGGGTGTCCGGTGATCTCGGTGACGTAGCGGACCTCGACGCCGGCGTCGCGCAGCGTACGAAACGTGCCTCCGGTCGAGACGAGCTCGAACCCGGCGGCGTGCAGTGCGCGCGCGAACGGGACGATCCCGCGCTTGTCGGAGACGGAGAGCAGGGCTCGGCGCGCGGCGATCATGCGGTCGTTGGGGCTGAGGGCGGGTGCCGTCTACCCCTGGACGGTCGGTCCGTCAACGCGGTGTCCGCGCCGGCGGCGGCGGGCGTCAGTCCTTGAACTCTTCGTAGTCGCCGCGCAGCTTCTCCATCCCGAGGACCTCGACCTGGCGGATGCGTTCGCGGGTGAGGTTCAGGATCTCTCCGACCTCCTCGAGGGTGATGCCGCCGCGGTCGGCGACATCGAGGGCGCACGTCTCGTCCATCTCCCAGACCTCGAGGTCGGGGAAGTTGAGCTTGATGGTGCCCGTCTCGGGGTTGATGTCGAGGTAGAGATGGTACTTGCAGGCGACCCACGGGCAGGGCCGCTCGAGCCCGACGCAGTCGGCTCGCGTCTGCGGGCGGAGGTGCGCGAGCTCGGTGAGGATACCGTTGGCCTCGCGAAGCTCGTCCCGGGAGAGCCGACGCGCTGCGAGTGTCTTCGATCGCCGAAGGCCCTTCCTCCCCTTGCGTCGAGCGACGCCGGAGGGCGTGATGCCCTTCTTCTTTTCGGCCATTCGACTACTCGGGGGGCGTTGGCTGCAGGGTCGGGTGGGATAGTTACTTAGCCGCGTGATCGGTTGTCAAGCGCGGTCAAGGCGCGATTTGACACCGTGTCTCGCGCCGATTTCTTGGCGCTCGGGCACCCAGGTTCAGCATCTGCGTGCCGAAGCCCGACTGCGGCTCACTCCGACGCGGGGCCGTCGAGCAAGCCCTCGTCGTTGTAGTTCGGCTTGCGGAGGAAGTTGTGCTGAGCCTCGATGAACCGCACGGTGCCCGACGTCGCGCGCATGACGATCGAGTGCGTATGGCAGCCGCCGCCGTGAAAGCGCACGCCGCGAAGCATGTCGCCGGTGGTGACACCGGTCGCAGCGAAGACGATGTCCCCGTGGGCCAGATCGTCGATGTCGAGGACACGGTGAATGTCACCCTCGCCCATCATCACGCGGGCGCGCTCGCGCTCGCGCTCGTTGCGGAACACGAGCTGCCCCTGCATGTCGCCACCGATGCACTTGAGCGCCGCCGCCGCCAGAACCCCCTCCGGGGCCCCACCGATGCCGAGCAGCATGTCGATGCCGGTCTCGTCCTTGCACGTCGCGATCGCGGCGTGGACGTCTCCGTCCTGGATCAGCTTGATTCGCGCGCCCGCCTCGCGGACCTCTTTGATCAGGTCCTCGTGCCGCGAGCGGTCGAGCACGATGACGGTGAGGTCCGGGATCTCGACGCCCTTCGCGTCGGCGAGCGCACGCAGGTTCTCCGTGGGCGTGCGCCGGATGTCGATTACGCCTCGACCGGAGGGGCCGACCGCGATCTTGTCCATGTAGGTGTCGGGGGCGTGCATCAGGCACCCCTCGGGCGCCGCGGCAATGACTGCGAGGGCGCCCGCGCGCCCGTACGCACACAGCCCGGTCCCCTCGAGCGGGTCGAGCGCGATGTCGAGCTTCGGAGACGAGGGCGCGCGACGGCCCACTCGCTCACCGATGAAGAGCATCGGGGCCTCGTCGCGCTCCCCCTCGCCGATCACGATCGTGCCGTCGATGTCGAGCGACGAGAACGCGCTCCGCATCGCGCTGACTGCGGCCTCGTCACTCAGATGGCTGTCGCCGCGCCCCATCGTACGGGCGGCGGCGATCGCGGCGGCTTCGGTCACGCGGACCATCTCGAGGGCGAGGTTCCGATCCATTCGGTGCTCCGTTGGGCTGAGCGGATGAGGCTGGTGGCGGCGCCAATAGCACGCGGCCCGCGTGCCCGCGAGCGCGAAGGCGTGACGCGGTTGCGCCGAAGCGCTCGACCGCACTAGACCGACGTCACCCTCGCCGGATTCTCATGCAACCTCCCGAACGATTCGGCCCCTTCGAGCTGCTCGAGCGCCTCGCTGTTGGTGGCATGGCCGTCACGTGGCTCGCTCGACTCCACGGCGACCCCCCCGGGCGAGAGCTCGTCGTAAAGCGCATCCTCCCTGCGCTCGCGGCCGACCCGGAGCTCCGAGAGCTGTTTCTGGCCGAAGCCGCGGTCGCCGAACACCTCGTGCACCCCAACGTCGTACAGACTCTCGGGCATGGCGAGATCGACGGGGAGCTGTATCTGGCGATGAGCTACGTGTGGGGCGAGGACCTGCGACGACTCGCGCAGGCGGCCGCGAAGCACCACGTCGCGCTCCCGATCGCAGCGGTCACACGAGTCGTCGCCGACGCCGCCCGCGGGCTCCACTACGCACACACCGCCCGCGACCCCGTTGGCCAGCAGCCGCTCGGCCTCGTCCACCGCGACGTGTCTCCACCCAACATCATGGTGCGCTTCGACGGCGGCGTGACCGTCGTCGACTTCGGCATCGCGAAGCTCGGCAGACAGTTCCAGCGGGCGCGCGCCGGCCAGCTCAAGGGCAAGTTCGCCTACATGAGCCCCGAGCAGGTGCAGGGCCTCCCCGTCGACGCCCGCTCCGACCTGTTCTCGCTCGGCGTTGTGCTCCACGAGTTCACCGTCGGGCAGCGCCTCTTTCGCGAGGACAGCGATATCGCGACGATCGCCGCCATCGCGAGCGCGGACGTGCCGCCCCCGTCGACGCTCGTCGCCGACTACCCGCCTGCGCTCGAGGCGGCCGTCATGCGAGCGCTCAGCGCGGACCCGCGGGCACGCCACGCCTCTGCGGGCGAGCTCGCAGACGACCTCGAAGGCGTGCTCGCTTCGCTGGAAGGCGGCACGACCGCCGCGGTCGGCGCCCTCGCCTCTCGAGTGTTCGCAGACCGCATCGCCGCGCTCGATGCCCTCGGCGTCCCGCATGGCGGGCCCGAGACCCCCTCCTCCCTCGCCCCGCGCCCCCCCGCCACGGTGTCCACGATGACCGACCCGAACGCGCCCGGCTCCGAGCCCACCTCTGCGGCGCCGCCGAGCGAGGCGTCTGCTGCGTTGAAGTCGGCAGCGGTCCCGAGCCCGGACGACCCCGGCGCCTCCGCGGTCGTCGAGCTGCCGGACCTGGCCGACGGCTTCGGCGCCACGTCGCGCGGTGGCACAGCGCGGGCTGTTCTCGCCCTCGTCGCTGCGCTCGTCGTCGTGCTCGGCGCCATGGCCGTGCTGCGTGGCGGAGCAGGCACCCCCGCCGCACCGCCGGCGACCGTCGACGCGCCGCCGGTCCCCGTCGCTGACACCGTTGCCCCCCCGCCGCCACGAGCGACGCCCGAGCTCGTGGCGACAACGGTGACGTCGGAGCCGCCTGGCGCGGCGATCGCGGTCAACGGCGTCGCGGCCCGCGCTGTAACCCCGGCCGATGTTCCCGTGCCAGCGGGCGGCACCAGCGTTGTCTCCCTCCACCTCGAGGGCTTCAGGACCGAGTACGTCAGCGCGAACCCCGGCGAGGCGGTGGCTGCCAGCCTGCAGCCGTTCTCGCCGAACGTCGACCCCGCATCCGACGCACCGGAGGGGACGGGCAGCGCATCGGACGGTTCGGGTGCCGCGACCGACACCGGGCCGGGCCCGGGACGAGGTCGCGTCGAGGTGCGTGTGCGAAGCGCTGCCGGAGACCGCGTCGCCGCCGAAGTGTTGGTCAACGGGACGGCGGTTGGCACCGCACCGCTGACGGTCGACGTCCCAGCGCTGCAGGACCAGCTGATCACTGCGCGGTACGTCGGCTTCCGGGATTCGGCCGCGTACGTACGCGCACCGCTGTGGCGGGGGCCGGCGTCGTCTGGCGAAGTGACGCTCGAGCTGTCCCCCGACGTCGGAGCGGCCCCCTCGAGCCTTCTCCGCGTAACGGCGTCTCCGGTCGACGCGGGCGTCGACGTCGGTGGCGAATCCGGCGTGGGCGGCGGGCTGTATACCGCGCGGGGCTTCGGGCCCACTCTCGTCCACGTCGTCGCGCCGGACTACGTCGCCGCCGACCGCGCCGTGGACTGGCGGCTGGGGCAGCTGGGCGTCAACGCGATCCTGGTCCCGCTTACCGCGGCGCCGGCGACGCTGACGATCGAGGTGGAGCCGGCCGACGCGATGGTCCTGGTCGAGCGGATCCGCCATGGTTCTCCGGGGGCCCGTCAGCTCCGGACCCCCGTCGTGGACGTGCCGGTCGAGGCTGGACGGTGGCGCGTCGCGTTCCAGTACACAGACGAGGCCGGTCGCGCGCGCGGTCGTTTCGAGGTCGAGCTGGCGCCCGGCCCGAACACGCTGCGCTACCGACGCGAGGGCGAGACGTTCGTCGCCGTCGAGTAGCTCTGCCCCCCACGGGTCGCGATGAGGGGCCGAACTTTGCGTCGCGCTTCCTGCGCCACTAGCGTGTAAGGAGCAGGAGGCGTCATGAGCACATCAAAGCGAGCCAACCTCGGGGTCACAGCGCTGTTCGCGGCGGGGGCGCTCGCGCTCGCCGGCGCGCAGTGCGCGCCACCGGAGCTGCCGTCGCGTGCGGCCGCGTTGGCGGCATCGATCCAGTCTCAGCAAGCCGAACACTTCGTTCGGACGTTCTCGGTCGCGGCGCCTTCGATGGCGGTGGAGCGCGCGGAGACGCTCGCTCACGCGCCGAGCGTCCGCGCGCTCGTCGAACAAGGCCGCCTTTCGTTCGAGCCGGATCCCAAGGTCCGCGAGCTGGTGACGCTGTTGTTCGCGGAGCGCGACTACGGCCACCTGTTCGTCATGGGCGGGCGTCTGTCGCCGGACGGGCGCGCGGTCGCCGACGCAATCCTCGGTGCGGCGCGAGAGGGACTGGACCCGGCGCCGATGCACTCGGACCTCCTCGCAGAGAAGCTGGCCGCGTTCGAAGCGTCCGGCGACACGACCGCGCTGCTGGGACATCTGCAGCTCACCCGTGACGACGAACAGGCGCTCTTGGCCTTCATGATGAACAACGCCGCGCTGGACGGGACCCTCCCGGCCGTCGACGCCGTGTTCGACGTGATCGCGACGGCCGGCGCGACCAACCCGGTGCCCGGTTTCGCAGAGGCCATCAGCGGTCTGACGGAGCAGCTCTCCCGCGTCGCGGAGATGGGACCGGAGCTGGAGCTGATCCTGGCGGCAGGTTTCGTTCGGTATGCCGTCACGAATCGGCTGGCCAACTTCAACTACATCACTCCCGACGAGGCGGCAGCGGCGGGGTGGCGCCCGTCAGACGCGCGACAGCGCGACGAGATCGAGCGGTCGCTCGCCGGCGCGGCGTTTCGGCGCGGCGAGGCGGATGGCTTCGCAGCCGAGTTGGCCGCGCTTCGACCGGGATTCGAGCAGTATCCCCGCCTCGTTGAAGGGCTCGCGCGATACGAGGGCTTCCGAGCGGCGGGGGGCTGGGAGCCGGTGTCGATCAGCGGCACGCTCGAGCACGGCGATCGAGGAAACTCCGTCGCGGCGCTTCGTCGCCGACTGGCGGCGGAGGGGTACGCTGTCGAGCCGCTCGACGAGACGACGTTCGACGAGGGGCTCGAGGCCGCGGTCGAGGCATACCAGGCGACCCACCAGATGATCACGAACGGTGAGGTTGGCGCGGAGATGGTCGCGTCGCTGAACATCCCGGTCGAGCGTCGGATTGCCCAGATCCTGGTGACGATGGATCGCTGGCGCGAGACTCGCCGGGCGCAGAGCGTCGGGCAGCGTCACATCTTCGTGAACGTCGCGGACTTCTATGCGGAGCTCTGGGAGGGCGACACTCGCACGTATCGCTGGCGTGTGATCGTGGGCCGCGACCAGGGGCGGCGCGACGCCGACGGCAACGCGCGCGGCCAGACGCCACTGTTCAGCGACCAGATGGAGTTCCTCGTCTTCAACCCCTATTGGAACGTCCCCGACACGATCCGCGAGGAGGAGTACGACCCAGAGATCGAGGCGAACCCGAACTGGCTCGCCGAGAACGGGTTCGAAATCGCGAACGAGAACGGGCGCGAGTGGCTGCGCCAGCTTCCCGGTCCCGGCAACGCCCTCGGCGTGGTGAAGTTCCTCTTCCCCAACGAGCACGACGTCTACATGCACGACACGCCGACGAAGCACCTCTTCGACCGGCCGACGCGCGCCTACTCCCACGGCTGCATGCGCGTGCACGAGCCGCTTCGCCTCGCGGAGGTGCTGCTGATGACCGACCGGGGCTGGAGCCAGTCGGCGGCGCAGTCCTACATCCGCCGGCAGCTCGATCTCGAGGGCGAGCAGTGGGTCGGGCTCGAGCACCCCATCCCGATTCACATCGAGTACTACACTGTCCGCGGCGACGACGAGGGGCGGATGAACTTCCTCGCCGATCCATATCGGCTCGATCGTCCGCTGGTCGACGCGCGGGAGCAGGCAGTCGCGCGGTAGCGTTCGGTCGCCTCGCCCTGCCCCGACGCCACGCTTGCCCCACGGCAGCGGAAATGTGCGTCTGCGTACACAGCCGGGATCCGCCCTCGCTCCGCCAGAATGCGCGGGGCACACTTCACCCGACAGCGGTGGAAATGTAGGCTCCGGCACGCCTCGCACGTAGTGCAAAATCATTGGACAACTCTCGGCCCCGTCGTCAATGTATCGCTGGGCTTCGGCCTGATCATTCCTGGTTGCGGGAGACTCCAATGGGAACGCGAACGTGGCGCGCGAGCGTCGGATCCATCGGTGTGCTGGCAGCGAGCCTCACGGCCTGCGGTCAGTACGAGCAGGCCTCGGCGCCGGCGGCTGAGACAGCCTCCACGCCGAGCGCCGGCATCAGCATCACGGCAGCCGATCGAGCGGCGCTCGTCGAAAACGAGCTCTTCTCCGAGGCGAACCTGAACGGCATCCGCGTCGGACTCATGGCCCCCCTGCCGGTGCTCAACGCCGACTCGGCGCTGGCCGGCCTCCAGGTCGAGGCCCGCGACGCCGTCTTCGTCCGCGACACGCGCACCGTGCGCACGTTCGGTGTCAACGCCGACGACGCGGTTCTCGACGGCCCCCTGTACATTCGCCTCGCCTGGGCGGGTACCGCGCGCCCGGCGCGCTCGATCGCCTCGCGGTCGTGGGGCTGAACGCTGCGACAGGTCGCTGGGAGGCCGCTCCGCTCGCGTCGCGCGCTGACGGCGAGATCATCGCCGAAGTCGGGACATTGACGACGTGGGCCCTCGTCGAGCTCGGCGACGCCGCGCAGCTCGACACGGCGGTGACGAGCGAAGCGTGGACCGAGGCGACGCTGACCGACCTTCTGATCGCCGCCGCCGGCGACGACAGCGACGACAAGGCGATCGGGACCCCGACGTCCGTCCAGTTCCGCGTTCAGCAGCTCGCCGCTCCTCCGGCCGGTGCCGAGGCCGTGTGCGCCACCTACAGCGTGAACGGTGGCGGCGCGACGACCGTCGAGCTGCCCCGCACGGGCGGAAAGTGGTCGCGCTCGATCTCGATCCTCGTGCCCTCGTCGGTGACCGTCCGCTACTTCATCGGCGCGTCGTCCGCGTGCGCCAGCGAGGTCCGGCCGGTGTTCCCCGCCAATGGCCTCCCGCAGACCAACGCCACGTGGCTGGCGACGGTGCCGGTCACCACCTGCGACACGCCGAGCCACGACGTGTGCGGCTCGTACGCGCTGTACGCAGACGTGACGGCCGGAAACTCGGCCACCGGAACGGGGACGCTTCCCTGCCCCGGCGACGCCGGCTTCACCGACCTGAACTCGAACGGCATCGTCGACTCGTGTGAAGGCCCGCCCGACCTCTGTCCGGAGGACCCGCTCAAGACGGACCCGGGCCAGTGCGGCTGCGGCATCGCCGATACCGACACCGACCTCGACGGAACCGCCGACTGCAACGACAGCTGCCCCGACTGGGACGGCGGAACGTCGCCCGGCCCCTGCGGCTGCACCTTCGAGACCCCCGGCGTCTGCGGTGTCTGCGGTGAGCAGCCCGACGCCGACCACGACGGCACCCCCGACTGCGTCGACGAGTGCCCCTACGACGAGTTCAAGACCGAGTCCGGTCAGTGCGGCTGCGGCGCCCCCGACATCGACTCCGACTTCGACGGCACGGCGGACTGCAACGACGACTGCCCGGACTGGGACGGCGGCACCTCGCCCGGCCCCTGCGGCTGCAGCGAGGAGACCCCCGGCGTCTGCGGTGTCTGCGGTGAGCAGCCCGACGCCGACCTCGACGGCTCCCCAGACTGCATCGACGGCTGCCCGACCGACGAGTTCAAGACGGACGAGGGCATCTGCGGCTGTGGCACCCCGGACACGGACTCGGACTTTGACTCTGCCCCCGACTGCGTCGACTTCTGCCCGTCCTGGCCGGGTGGCTGGTTCCCCGGCCCCTGCGGCTGCAACGACGACTTCCCGGGCATCTGCGGCGTCTGTGGACCACAGCCGGACGCTGACCTCGACGGCACCCCCGACTGCGTCGACTCCTGCCCCAACGACGAGTTCAAGACCGACCCCGGCATCTGCGGCTGCGGCACGGCCGACACCGACTCCGACTCCGACGGCACCCCCGACTGCAACGACGGCTGCCCCGACGACGAGTTCAAGACGGACGCGGGCGTGTGCGGCTGCGGCCACGCCGACTCCGACACCGACTCCGACGGCACCCCCGACTGCAACGACGGCTGCCCCGACGACGAGTTCAAGACGGACGCGGGCGTGTGCGGCTGCGGTATCGCTGACACCGACTCCGACTCCGACGGTACCCCCGACTGCAACGACGGCTGCCCCGACGACGAGTTCAAGACCGACCCCGGCGCGTGCGGCTGCGGCGCGGCCGACACGGACTCCGACAGCGACGGCTACCTCGACTGCTTCGACCTGTGCCCGGCCCAGGACGACCCGCCGCACTGCGACGACTTCCTGTTCGGCGACCTGCTGGATGCGTGCATCAGCGGCGGCAGCACTGAGTTCGACTGCGCGCGGCTGATCGCCTGCATCGGGCCGTTCGGCGGCCCGTTCTCGGCCGACGGTCCGCTCTCCTGCGGCTGCACGGTCGTGAACCTCATCCCGCCCCACGAGTCCTGACGCACCCGCGCCGCCCCGTCACAGGGCGGCGCGCCCCTCGGGACTCCTCTCGGAGCCCACGACACGGCAGAGGCCGACGCGAGACTCGCGTCGGCCTCTGCCGCTTTCGTGGGTCCATGTCTTGGGCGCAGCGAGCGGCCGCCAGCCTCAGCGCGAACGCGACGCCCACCACACGGCGATCGTCGCGGTGACGAGACGCGCATCCGCCTCGGAGGCACCTCGGACCGGGAGCGCCAAGATCGCCAGCGCCGCGGCGTCGCCGAGCCCCCGACCTGGACGCTCCGTCAGTCGCAGAATGGCGTCGGGGTGCGTCCGAAGCTCGAGCTGTGCCCCTTCGGCCACGGCCACCTCCGCGCCGGTCGCACCGGCCAATGCGACCGCGCGCCCGCCGCGCGGCTCGACGCGTCCGATCACGGCCGAGGCGTCGCGCAGCTCCAGTCCGCCGCTCGGGACGGCGGCGGCGGCGAGTGGTTGGCCGTCACAGCGGAGCTCGATCCGATCGTCGGCGTAGGCGCCCTCGCAGAGAACGGAGCCGTCGACGCGCGTCACCGACGCAGCTCCGCTCCGCAGCATCCCCGTGCCGAGCCGCCTAGCGTCGCCATCGTAGACGCGCACGGCGCCGCGCGAGACCCGCAGCTTCCCCCAGAGGTGCCCGCCGCTGTCTACCAGCTCGACGCGACGTCCGGCGGTGCTGACGTCGAGACCAGCGCCGTACTCGCGGATCCGAAACGGGGGAGTGTCGTCGGCGGCGCATCCGCCGAGCAGCAACGTCGCGAGCGCAGCGCGCGCTCCGAGCCTGCGCAGCCTCACTCGAATGGGATCTCCAGATCCCGACGGATCTGGTCGAGGATCCCGTTCACGAACGCGGCGGTCGTCTCGGAGCCGAGGCGCTTCGCGAGCTCGATCAGCCCATTGATCGTCGCCCGGGCTTGCGGCGGTCCCAGCCAAACGAGCTCAGTGACTCCGAGGCGGAGCAGGTTGCGGTCAATCGGCGGCATGCGCTCGATCCTCCACCGCGGCGACGCCTTCGCGATCGCGGCGTCGATCGCGTCACGGTTCCTGCCGTACGCGGCGATCGTCTCCGCGACACGCGGGCGCAGCTCGGCCCAGGCGTCGGGATTGGGCAGGTAGTCTTCGAGCCGCTCGACTCGGAAGTAGGGGGTCGCCTCGCTCGCGGAAGGCGGAATGGGCGGGGCGACGAAGGCGCGCTCGAACGTATGCAAGGCGTTTGTCGCGTCGGCGGCGCCGGTCATGTCTGCCGAGACCAAGACCCACAAACACCAGACGCGGCGAGGGTCCTCGCGCTGGGCGGCTGCGGCCGTCACAGGAGCTTCAGCAGGTTGGCCATCTCGATCGCGGCCGTCGTGGCCTCGTGCCCCTTGTTCCCTGCCTTCGTCCCCGCACGCTCGATCGCCTGCTCGATTGTGTCGCAAGTGAGGACGCCGTACGCGATCGGCACACCGGACGACAGCGACGCCGACGCCAGCCCCTTCGTCACCTCGCTCGAGATGTAGTCGAAGTGCGGGGTGGAGCCGCGGATCAAGACGCCGAGGCCGACGACGGCATCGTACCGACCGGAGTCGACCATCCGCTTCGCGGCGAGCGGGATCTCGAAAGCCCCCGGGACGCGGGCGATGTCGACCGCCGCGACGTCGCCGCCGTGACGCGTGATCGTGTCGAGCGCGCCCTCGAGGAGACGCTCCGCGATGAACGAGTTGAAGCGGCCGACGACGATCCCGACGCGGAGGCCGGTGGCGATGAGGTTTCCTTCGAGGACGCGGGGCATGGTCACCGCCGATAGTTGGGGACGGGGATGTCGATGGGTTCTACGACTTCGAGACCGTAGGCGTCGAGGCCGACGAGCGTGCGGCGGCTCTCCATCAGCACGTTCATGCGCCGGACGCCGCAGTCGACGAGGATCTGCGCGCCGATCCCGAAGTCCCGGAACTCGGGGCGTGGTCGGTTGATGTCGGCCGGCTTCGCCGTATATGAGGTGAGGGTCGCCGCGTCCTCTGGGTCGAGGAGGAAGCGCGCGACCGCGTCGAGGCGCGTGAACTCGTGGCTCTGCAGGTAAACGAGCACACCGACGCCGGCCTCCGCGATCGCCTGCATCGAGCCGTGCACCTGCCAACCGCAGCCGCCCTCGGTCCCGCGGAACACGTCGCCGATGAGCGCCTCGTGCTGCACGCGGATCGGCACCGGCCCGTCGGTCGCCGCCGGGTCGCCGAGGACGAGCGCGAAGTGCTGCCCGCCATGCACGAGGTCACGGTAGACGCGGAGTCGGAAGTCCGGGTGCGCCTCGCACGGGTACGGCGTCTCGAGCAGCCGCTCGACGATCGTATCCTCTGCGAGGCGATAGCGGATGAGGTCCGCGACGGAAGCGATCAGCAGGCCGTGCTCGGCCGCGAACGCCTCGAGGTCGGCCATGCGCGCCATGGTCCCGTCGTCGTTGAGGATCTCGCAGATCACCGCCGCGGGCTTGAGCCCCGCGAGACGCGCGAGGTCGACGGAGCCCTCGGTCTGGCCGGTGCGCACCAGCACCCCGCCCGGCTGCGCGCGCAGCGGGAACACGTGTCCCGGCCTCACTAGGTCGGCAGGCACGGTCTCCTCGGCGATCGCGACGGCGATGGTCCGAGCGCGGTCGGCCGCGGAGATGCCGGTCGTGACGCCGTCGCGAGCCTCGACCGACACCGTGAAGGCGGTCCCGAACTGAGCCGAGTTGTCCTGCACCATCGGCGGGATCTGGAGCTCGCGGAGCCGCTCGTCTGTCAGTGACAGGCAGATGAGCCCTCGGCCCCACTTCGCCATGAAGTTGATGGCCTCTGGGGTCGCCGCTTCGGCGGCGACGACGAGGTCGCCCTCGTTTTCGCGCGCCTCGTCGTCGACGAGGATGATCATCTCACCGCGTCCGATCGCGGCGATGGTGTCTCGAATGCTGGCGAGTGCCATCTTCGCTACTCCGGTGGCGTGTAGCCAAAGCGCGCGAGGGTGTCGCGCAGGGTGCTGGGGGTGTTCGCTCCGACCGCGCGCCGCACGTACTTGCCGATGACGTCGGTCTCTAGGTTGACGGCGGCGCCGACGGGCAGCGTCAGCAGCAGCGTCTTGTCCTCGGTGTGGGGGATGATCGTTAGCCGAAACTCTCGACCATCGACCTCATTGACGGTCAGTGAGACTCCGTCGACGGCGACCGACCCCTTCGGGATCAGCTCGGCGAGCAGCGCCGCCGGAGCTTCGATCCAGAGGTCCCACGCCCGACCTGCCGGGGACCGCCGCGCCAGACGCCCCGTGCCGTCGACGTGTCCCTGGACGATGTGGCCGCCGAGCCGGTCGCCGAGCCGGAGCGCCCGCTCGAGGTGCACGCGGTCACCCACTCGCAGCCGACCGAGCGCCGAGCTCGCCAGGGTCTCGACCGACGCGTCGGCACTGAACCCTCCGCCCGCCGCCGACGTCACCGTGAGGCACACGCCATTCACGGCGACGGACTCCCCCAGCGCGAGCGTGGAGACGTCGATGGCCTGGGTACTGATCTCGAGCGTGACATCGGCGCCGCGCGGGGTCCGCGCGCGGATCGTGCCGATGTCTTCGATGAGGCCGGTGAACAAGGTGTGTCCGCGGTGCCGCCCTCTCGGGCTCTCCTGCGGGAGCCTGCTAGGCCCGCCAGCGACGCCGGTCAAGGTCGACCGCCGCGCCGCCGCAGGCCGGATGCCCATCAGAGCGGGCCTCGCCGACGTCAGCCCCAGTCGCCGGTAGGCCTCGGCCGGGCGTGGGGGCTAAAGTCCGCTACCAGCAGCACGTCATCACCGACCTTCTCGACGTGCAATGCCCGGGCGCGGAGCGCGTCGTCGACGGCGGCGACGCCCGTCCCTCCGATCGACGGGATCGCCGACCGTCCGCCAAGGACGACCGGCGCCGTGAACGTCGCCAAGCGATCGACGAGCCCGCGATCCGCGAGATCACCGACGAGCTCGCCGCCTCCCTCGACCAGCAACGAGGTCAGCCCGCGGCGCCCCATCTCGAACAGCAGCTCCTCGACGTCGACGCGGCCGTCTTCGCGCTCCAGCTCGATCACCTCCGCGCCGCGCTCGATGAGCGCTTGGCGGCGGCTGGGGGGCGCCGACGACGTGCACACGAACGTGGTTGGCGCGGCAGAGACGTCGGCGACGCGCGCGGTAGGGGGGGTGTCGAGCCGGGCGTCCACGACGAAGCGATGGGGACTGCGGGCACCCGGGTCATCGGCGAGCCGCGTCGTCAGGGACGGGTCGTCCGCGACGACGGTGTTTCTCCCGACCAGGATCGCGGTCGCGTCGCGGCGCATCTCGTGAACCCGGTGTCGCGCGGCGGCGCCGGTGATCCACTTGCTGGCGCCGGTGCGTGTCGCGATGCGGCCGTCCAGCGAGGTCGCGAGCTTGGCCGTCACCATCGGACGCCGCTCCCGGATGTAGATGATGTAGTCGAGGTTCAGGGCCCAGCACGCGTCGCCCAACACGCCGACGGTCGTTGCGATGCCGGCCGCCTCGATCCGCCGCAGCCCTTCGCCCGAGACGAGCGGGTTGGGGTCGATCATGCCGACGACGACGCGCCGGATCCCGGCGGCGATCACCGCGTCGGCGCACGGCGGTGTTCGGCCGAAGTGGCTGCACGGCTCGAGGTTCACGTACATCGTGGTCCCGCGCGCGCGCTCTCCGGCCTCGTCGAGCGCGACGCGCTCTGCGTGTGGCCCGCCGGCTCGCGCATGAAAGCCGGTCGCGACGACGCGGTCGCCGTCGACGAGCGCGACTCCGACCATCGGGTTGGGGTGCGCGGTAAAGCGTCCCCGGACCGCTTCGGCGAGCGCGGCACGCATGAACGCCTCGTCGCGCTCGCGGTCGTACGCGGCGGTCGTCGCCTCGAGGGCGCTCAAGACCGCTGCTCCCGCGCTCGGTCGACGGCGGCGACGAACTCCGCGGGGTCGGTGAACGCGTAATAGACGCTGGCGAACCGGACGTACGCGACGCCGTCGAGCTCGCGGAGCGCGTCGACGACGAGGTCTCCGATGGTACGGGTCTCGATCTCGCCGGTGTCGACGGATGCGACCGCTCGCTCGACGGACCGGACCGTCGCGTCGATCTGCTCGGCAGTGACGGGGCGCTTCTGGCAGGCAGTGCGAAGCGCTCGCCGCAGCTTCCCGGGGTCGAATGGCTCGCGACGTCCGTCGCGCTTCACGACGAGGGGGAGTGAGAGCTCGATCGACTCGTAGGTGGTGAAGCGAGCGCCGCACTCGAGGCACTCGCGGCGGCGCCGGATCGCGTCGCCGTCGCGTGACTGGCGGCTGTCGACGACGCGATCATCCAGGTGTCCGCATCGCGGGCAGCGCATCGTTCTTGGACTCTCGCTCGGCTAGGGCCGGGGCTCGATGGCGTCGACGCGGCGGCGGTGCCGCCCGTCGTCGCCCGGGGTAAATGCGCCGGCGGCGAACGAGCGAACGACCTCCTTGATCATCTCGGGCCCGATCACACGGGCGCCGAAGACCAGGACATTCGCGTCATTGTGCTCGCGGGCCATCCGCGCGGAGTACGGGTCATTCGCCAGCGCGGCGCGTACGCCGGCCACCTTGTTGGCGGCGATGGACATCCCGACGCCGGACCCGCAGACGAGCACACCCCAGTCGCCCTGCCCGTCGACGACCGCGTGGCCGAGCAGGTGGGCGAACTGCGGATAGTCCACGGCGTCGCGCGACGCGGGGCCGAGATCGACGACCTCGTGTCCGAGCGAGCGCAGCAGCGCCGCGACGTCGGCCTTGGTGTCGACTCCGGCGTGGTCGCTGGCGATCAGCACCCGCGCCATCGGCGGACGCTCAGCGGACGAGGATCGGGACGACCTGACGGCCCTTGTACGTGCCGCAGCTCATGCAGACGCGGTGCGGAAGCCGCGTCGCGCCGCACTCGGGGCACGCTGCGGAGTTCTTCACGGCGACCTTGTCGTGCTGCGCGCGGCGACGGCGGGTGCGGCACTTGCTGGTCTTCTTCTTGGGTACGGGCATCTTGGCCTCTCGCTTGGTGGGCGGCGCCCACTGGGTTCGTCGGGCTTGGGCCCGTTGAAGGTGATCCGGGCTGGGCCCGCTGTCGTTTTCGGGCTGGGCCCGCTCTCAGTTCGCGCGCTTCCGCGCGTCCAGGACGTCTTGAAGGGCGGACCAACGTGGGTCCTTCTTCGGCTCGGTCGCGGCGTCGGCCAGTATCACGGCTGACGACGGCGTGCACGCCTCGTCGTCCGCGCACCGGGGCGCGGGCTCGAGCTCGAGCAGCACGGCCTCGCGCGCGAGCTCCATCAGGTCGATCTCCTCGCCCTCATAGAACGACGTGTCCAGGTCGTCTGCCGTCAGCTCGATCTCCTCTTCGGACGACAGCCCCTCGGCGAACGAGGCGCGCGGCACCAGCGTCCAGGCGATCGCGATGTCGAGCGCGCGGGGACGGTCGGCGAGGCACCGCGCGCACTCGAACGAGATCGGCCCGCGGACGTGCCCGCGGATGTGCATCAGGCCGCCAACCTTCGACACGTCCAGCGCGACGTCACCGTCTCCCTTCGCGTCGTACAGCTCGTCCATGTCGCGCACGATCCCGCGGAGCGCTTCTCGCTCGATCGGGAACGCGACGGGGTTTGACCCCTCGCGGAGCTCTGGAACGAAGATCTTCACGACGTCACGACCGGGAATCCCGGGTTTAGAAGGCGCAGCACCATACTCGTGGGGCGTCGCGTGTCAAGGCTGCGACGGCACGCAATCCCCGGCTGAGAGGCTGAGAGGCTTGGGGATGTGCCGGAGGCGATGGCGTCGGATCGCCACCGACGCCGGGCGGTCGTGCGCCACGCCGGACGTACGGAGAGCTGAGGTCGCGCGCAGCTCCCGCCGCGCCCGTCGGTCGTGCTGCGGCGGCGTCGCCGAGAAACGCTAGATCCGCGTCTCCGAGTAGTCGTCCAGGTCGATGACGATGACGGTCCCGCCGGGCTCCGTCTCCGAATCCACCGGCCGCTGGGGCGGACGATCGCGGCGCTCCGGCGTCGGCGCGTGGAGGGGGATCGGCTCCCACTGCCGACGCTCCCGCCGCTCTCTCTCGTCGATGATCGCGATGTCGAAGAACATGTGCGGCTCCTGTTCGCGCCGGACGGCTCTGCGAGGGTAACCACTGTGTCCGCGGGCGCAAAAGCCCGGTGACACACGCACACGGTACAGGGTCATCTCGGCGCCCGCAACACGCCCATCGACGTGCGGCAAGGTGAGGATCGGGGTGCCCGCTCGCCCCGCCGCTGCCCGTGAATTTCGCCGCGCGACCGCCGTCTCTCACGCGTTCGGCCACCGCCGCACGAGGAGACCCAATGACCGCTCTCACCATGCACAAGCACCTCGCCGCCGCAGCCGCAGTCTCGCTGTCGGCGGCCGGCTGTTTCTTCGACGACACCCCGACCGGTGGCTACTGGCCAAGCGACGGGCCGATCGTCACCACGCCCTCCCCGTCGGACGAGCCCGTCTGTGTCTTCGACACGGAGTGCGCACCTACGGAGTTCTGCGACGACGGTTTCTGCGCGCTGCTCGTCGGCTGCACGTTCGACTTGGACTGCCCGACCGGCACGTTCTGTGCCGCCGACGGCCTGTGCTACCTCGACGACACGTGCCGCTACGACTTCGAGTGCGGCAGCGGCGAGTTCTGTGACAGCGGCGTCTGCGCGACGGAGGCCTGGTGCTACAGCGACCGCGACTGCCCTAGCGGCACCGTCTGCGCTGGTGGCGACTGCGTCGCGGTCTCCCTCGGGTGCCGGTCTGATCTCGACTGCGCTCCCGGCTTCGTCTGCGGCGGCGACGGCGCGTGCTACGGCGCGGCTCCTGCGTGCCGCGGCAACCTCGACTGCGACCCCGGCTTCCGCTGCACCGCGAGCGGCGCCTGCGTCGCGGACCCGGCGATGTGCCGGTCGTCGATCGACTGTGGCTTCGGGCTGCTGTGCGACCGAGCGAGCGGCGCCTGCGTCGACGACCCGAGCACCTGCCGCTCGAACGCCGAGTGCGCGCCGGGGTTCTCGTGCGCCACGGACGGCGTCTGCTACGGGGCCCCGCTCGGGTGTGGCTCGGATTGGGACTGCGACCCCGGCTTCTTCTGCGCTACCGACGGCGCATGCTACGAAGACGTCAGCTACTGCCGCTCGGACTGGGACTGCGACCCCGGCTTCTTCTGCGCAACCGACGGCGCGTGCTACGAAGACGTCAGCTACTGCCGCTCGGACTGGGACTGCGACCCCGGCTTCTTCTGCGCAACCGACGGTGCATGCTACGAAGACGTCAGCTACTGCCGCTCGGATTGGGACTGCGACCCCGGCTTCTTCTGCGCAACCGACGGTGCATGCTACGCCGACACCGCCTACTGCGGGTCGGACTGGGACTGCGACCCGGGCTTCTTCTGCGCAACCGACGGCGCATGCTACGAGGACATCAGCTACTGCCGCTCGGACTGGGACTGCGACGCAGGCTTCTTCTGCGCAACCGACGGCGCGTGCTACCAGGACGTCACGAGCTGCTTCAGCGACTGGGACTGCGGCGCCGGCTTCTTCTGCGCAACCGACGGCGCATGCTACGAGGACAGCGTCGCGTGCCGCTCCGACTGGGACTGTGACCCCGGCTTCTTCTGCGCAACCGACGGCTGGTGCTATCGCTGACCTGCCCCTTCGCCGCGCCACACCGCCTCGGGTAGCCCGTCGACCGTCCGAAACCGCGCGCGCCCGACAGTGAGCGACGCCAACCCGCCCTCCCCCGCGCTCTGCGTGGCCGGAGGGCGCTCGCGCAGCTCGGCGTCGGGTGGCGGCTCGCCGGAACCGGGCGCGGCGGGCCCGGAACCCCGCTGGACCGATTCCGGCCGGGTCGCCGTCGTTGTCCGGGCGGCCCGCAGCGAAGCGGTCAGAGGTTCGACGGGTGCCGTTCGCACGTCCCAGGTTGGGCTCGCGCCCGGGGTGTCGGATCGGACCCGTCGATCGGTCGCAGAACCACTGGCCTCGGCACCGCCGCTCCCAACCAGCGGGACCATGAGCGGCGGTACGGGGCCGACGTTCGCGAACGCACCTTCGCGCGGGGGCTCGAAGCCGGGCGCGCGGGCCGGCGACGCCGACTGGATCGTCCCGTCGAGGGACTCCTGCGTGCAGTCGCCTAGCCGGTGCCCAACGAGGGCGAGCTGGGCGGCATCGATCCACGCCCGAGCAACGACGTCGGCCAAGCCGGTGGCGAGGAGCGCCGCGAGCAAGCTCGGTGTCACCCGGTCGCCGTCAACGAGCACATCGATCGCAGACACGCCGAGGGCACCGCCGAAGAGCTGGATCACAACCCCCGTGGCCACGGACGCCGTGGCTAGCCGCCCATGCAGCCTCCACGCTGAGGCCGGCGCAGAGACGGCAGCGGCCAGCGCGGCGGGCAGGAACCCGGGACGCCACACCGCATACGCCGCGAGCAGACCGCTCCACCACCGCGCGATCGACCAGCCGACGACGAGACAGAGGGCTGCGAACAGCGCGGCGCCACCGGGCGAGCCGCCCGTTGCGCCGCCGTCGCCCACACGAACCGCGGTGGCAACGATGGGCGAGGCGAACAGCAGTGTCCCCATCATCACCCCGGCGTCCGCGAGGGCGACGAGGATGTGCCCGCCGAGCGATGCGGCCGGTGCGTGACCGGGCGCAGAGGCCGCGCCAGACAGCGCTCGCGCGGCGGCCCTGTCGCACAGGGCGCGGAGCACCACGGCGACAACGACGGTCGTCGCGAGCGCCGCGCCCGCCCCCGCGATGGCGTCGGTAGCCCTCGCCGCGAGGGCAAGGCCAGCCGCGCGACGTTCGGGCTCCTGCTCGGTGAGCCAAGCGAGCGCCGCGATGAGCACCGCCGGAGCGGCACCGGTGCCGGCGGTGACGATCGCTCTGACGACGCGCGTCGCGACCGCGGTGGGCGTTCGCGCGAGGAGCAACGCCGCGAGACCGAGGTAGCGCCCCGCTGTCAGCGGCGCGGCGACGGCGGCGTCGTCGCGGAGCGACCCGGGGATCTGGGGCAGGCGAGGATCGTTCAAGCAGAGAGAGGAGCAGGCACGGTTGCGGTCCGACTTCCGGCGCGTGCTTCCGCCAACCGTCGCCCGCCGTCAAGCCGACGGGCCGGGGCCGCTCACGTCCGCCCGGTCCTCGACGCGGCATTGCGTCGACCCCTCGCCGCGCTATCCTCGACAAGCCCCGCACAAGCGTCGAAGCGCCCGCCCACATGCCAGCCGCCACGCCGACCGTGCCGCCGAACGAACCCGCCGCATCCCTAGTCACCGAGCTCCAGCGCTGTCTCCCGGAGGCCAGCGTCGCCCGCGTCGACGGCCGCATCGCGCTGGAGCTTCCCACCGGCAGCCCCACGCGCGCCGAGGCCGCGGCGGCCACCGCACACTGGGTCCGCGAGCGCTTCGACCTCGACCGCCCGACGGCACACGGTGACCACCTCCAGGTCGCCGGTGCCGCCGACGCGGTCCGTGCGTTCGTAGTCGCGTGGCAGTGGATCGCCGCCCCTGACGAAACGCGCACCCCCTACGAACGCCTCGGCGCACTGATCGCGGGCGGATCACTGGAGCAAGCACTGGCGGCCGAGACGATCACCGCAGCAGCGGCTCAGCTCCACGCGGGGTACGACCAAGCGGCCCCGCCCGAAGGTAGTTTCGGAGGTACCTCGGACGGCGTCGTGAGCCTGCCCGAAGGTAGTTTCGGAGGCGTCGTACGCCCGCCCGAAGGTAGTTTCGCAGTGGCCGCAGACGGCGCCGTAGGCCCGCCCGAAGGTAGTTTCGGAGGCGCCGCGGAGGCCGCCTCGGACGGCGCCGTAAGCCCGCCCGAAGGTAGTTTCGGAACCCCGCCCGAAGGTAGTTTCGAAGGTGCCTCGGACGGCGTCGTGAGCCTGCCCGAAGGTAGTTTCGAAGGCGCCGCGGAGGCCGCCGTAACCCCGCCCGAAGGTAGTTTCTCAGGTGCCGCTGAGATCCCGCCCGAAGGTAGTTTCTCAGGTGCCGCTGAGATCCCGCCCGAAGGTGATTGGCAGCCCGCCGACGAGCCCACCCCGGACCCGACCGAGGGTAGTTTCGGACCCGCCGAAGCGCCCTCCGAAACTACCTTCGGGAGGGCCACGGGACCCGCCGAAACTACCTTCGGGAGGGCGACTGGACCCGCCGAAACTACCTTCGGGAGGGCGACTGGACCCGCCGAAACTACCTTCGGGAGGGCGACTGGACCCGCCAAAACCTCCGCCGAAACTACCTTCGGGAGGGCCACGGGACCCGCCGAAACTACCTTCGGGAGGGCGACCGAAACTACCTTCGGGAAGGCGGTCGGCGGCCCGACGACGGGCGCGCCGGCGCCTGGGATGCCGGCGGTCGGAGCCTCGGGGCGGTTCGTGCTCTGGCTGCTCGACGAGGGACCGCGGCCGACTCGAACCGCGGCGTTCCTCGCGTCGCTGGCCGGCCGAGGAGTCGTCTCGGACGGCGCGTCGGGTGATGTCCCTCGTGTGATCGCCACCGACCTGACGGCCTCGCAGGCACGCGGGCTTGCCGTGGCCTTGTCGGACGCGACCGGCGTCGTGCTCGGGACCGCGCCGGCGTCCTGCGATCGGTAGGAGCGACAGCGGCGGCGTCGACGCCGGCGGGGCTAGTCCTCGGTCGGGGTGACGTCGATGACCGTCCCGCCGGGGCGAGGAGAGCGGGAAGTCGGTGGGGGTCCGTACGCGCCCGGCGGGCCTCCGAAGCCACCGCCAAAGCTGACGACCCTGAGGCTGCCCGACGTGACGCCGGCCTGGATGCGCTGGCCCAACTGCGCGGCGATGCGGCGGCGGAGCCAGCCGCGCGACGCCGGGATTAGTAGCAGAAAGCCGGTCATGTCGGTCAACACCCCCGGCGTGACCAGCAGCGCTCCCGCGAGGAGAATGCAGACGCCGTCGAGCAGGCCGTCCGTCGGTAGCTCGCCGGCCGCGAGCGAGCGCTGGATATCTCCTAGTGTCCGGAGCCCCTCCCGACGAGCGAGGGCCGCGCCGAGCGCGCCGGTGACGAGGACCAGGCCGAGCGTCGGCGCGAAGCCCATCATTCGTCCGAGCTGGACGAGGATGGCGAGCTCTACCGTCGTTGTGACGGTGAAGAGGAGGAAGAGGCGGGCCAGCACGGGGCTACGCCGGCACCTTCGTCCAGTCCGACAGGAACTTCTGGATGCCGGAGTCTGTCAGAGGATGACGGACGAGCTGCTGAATCACCTTGAACGGAATCGTCGCCACGTGCGCACCGACCATCGCCGCCTCAGTCACGTGCGTCGGGTTCCGTACCGACGCGACGAGCACCTGCGTGTGCAGGTCTGGGTAGTTCGCGAAGATGGTCACGCACTGCGAGATGAGCTCCATGCCGATGTGCCCGATGTCGTCGAGGCGTCCGACGAACGGAGAGACGTACGTCGCGCCGGCCTTGGCGGCGAGCAGCGCTTGGTTGGCCGAGAAGCACAGCGTGACGTTGGTCTTGATGTCGTCGTTCGTCAGCGCCTTGCAGGCCTTCAGACCGTCGAGCGTGAGCGGGAGCTTGACGACGATGTTCCGGTGGATCGCCTCCAGGTCGCGCCCCTCTGCGATCAGGTCGGCCGCGCGCTCGCTGACCGCTTCGGCCGAGATTGGGCCGTCGACGATCTCGCAGATGTCGTGGAGCACCGCGTCGAATGGGCGCCCGGTCTGCGCGATGAGGCTCGGGTTGGTCGTGACGCCATCGACGACGCCGACGCTGTAGGCTTCGCGGATCTCGTCGATGTCGGCGGTGTCGATGAAGAACTTCATGGCAGGCTCGGTGGCTGGCGCGGAGAGTGTCGGCCGTGTACCAGAGCGGGTCTAGCTCGGCAACGGGCGGCATCGGCCGTCACCTAGCGGGCGCGACTCGAGGCACAGATGAGCGAGCGGCGGCAGATTTTCGTTCTCAGCGACGCGATGGGGAGCAGTGGAGAGTCGGTGGTCCGCGCAGCGCTCGCCCAGTTCGGGAGCGACCGCGCGGCCCTGCGGATGATCCCGCGCGTGCTCCGGACCGAAGACGCAGAGCGCGCGGTACGTCTGGCGGCGGAGCAGAGCGCGGTCGTCGTTCACACGCTCGTCAACCCGTCGCTCCGAGAGACCGTCGAGTCGCTGTGCCGCGGCTGGAACGTGCTCTCCGTCGACCTGATCGGCGCTCTCCTCGGCACGCTCGGCGACGCCCTCGGCGAGACACCGCAGGCCCAGCCGGGCCGGCGCTTCGAGCTCGACGAGCGGTACTTTCGGCGGGTGGCCGCGATGGAGTTCGCGGTGAAGGCCGACGACGGGCAGAGCCCGCGACTGTTCGACGAGGCCGACGTCGTCCTCGTCGGCGTGAGCCGCACGTCGAAGACCCCGCTGTCGACCTATCTCGCCGGCCAGGGCTACAAGGTCGCGAACTTCCCGGTCGTGCGGGGCATCGAGCCACCCGCGGAGCTGCTCGCGTTGCCAGCCGGGAAGGTGTTCGCGCTGACGATCGATCCGGTGAAGCTCCTCGAGATCCGGCAGGCGCGGCTGGCCGCGCTCGGCGTGGAGGGCAGCGGCGACTACGCAGACCGCTCCTCGGTCTTCGCCGAAGTCACCTGGGCCCTGCGCCTGTACCGTGACCGGACGGACTGGCCGATCATCGATGTGACGACGCGCGCCGTCGAAGAGACGGCGGGCGAGATCATCAGGCTGCGCGTCGAGCTGGGACTCGAGTCTGCGCTTCCCGGCGGCGGAGGCTGAGTGAAGCGGGGACGCCAGCGCTCGTCGGCGGCGCGGAGCGGCGTCGTGGCGCTCGCGAGCGCCGCGCTCTTGTCCTGTGGTGGGAGCGGGATGACCTCCCCGCCCCCGGCCGCCGACGTCGAGGCGTCGACGTCAGCCGAACGGCAGCTCGCGGACGCGCGCGCAGCGAACGACGCGGCGGGCTGGGCGGCGGCGTGGCGGCAGCTTGCGGCGGAGAGCGGGCCTCTGCCTCTCCCGGTCGACGACCCCACGTTCGCGGCCGCTAGCTTCGCCGAGCTGCTTCGCGCCGACAGCGCCGACGCGATTTTGGCGCTGCAGGCGAGCGCGCCGCTCCCGTCCGACCTCACGAGCCGCGTGCTGTCGCGCGTCGACACCTATCTGTTCGAGGTGACGCGCCAGTCGCGTGGACGCGCGACACCGGCCGCGATCGCGTCGTTTCGGGCTGTTCTCGAGGGCCCCGGAGCTGGAGCGCTGCTCGAGCGCCACTCGGCGATCGCCGCGCTCGCGCGTGACCCATCGGAGCCGGCGGTGCCTCTCGGCTCGCTTACCGACGGAGAGCTCAACGTGGGGCGTGCGTTGGCCGATGAGCTTCGCGCTCGCGGGCTGGCTGGCGCCGCGGCCGCGACATTCGAGTACATCGCTCGTCAGCCCAGTGGCGAGGTCCGCGCGCTGCTCCGCGACGCGGCCGCGTGTCTCTTCGAAGACGGACGCCCCGACGACGCGTTCGCAGCGATCGAGCGTTCGCTCGCGGGCGGCAGCCGCGTCGCCAACGACGCCCCGACCGACGCGGTCCACCGTGACGGAGCCGACCCCATCGCGCTCACCCCGGACGACATCGGAGCAGCCTACTCGGTCGTCGTCCAGGCGGGGTTTGGCGGCAGGGCGCCCGGCGGCTTGGCGCCGTTTCGCGACGCGGAGTGTTCGCCGGCGCTCCAGCCGCTCATCACCGAGGCGGCGCTGGTCGAGCTTCGCGCAGCGATTGCGGCGCAAGACATCGACCGCGCGGCAGACTACCTGGTGCAACGCGTCGATGAGGGCTGCGCAGTCGACACGCTCGCGCCGGTCGGGGGTGTCCTGCTCTTCGAGTCGCAACACCGCGACGCCGCGGACCCGCTGCTGGCCGTCGCGGTCCAGCGCCGCCCGACCGCCGCGGTGCTGGCCGGCTACCTCGCCCCGCGGATCACTCACGGAGAACCCGATTCCGACCGGGTCGCGGTTGCCGCTGCGGCGCTAGACGCGCTGGTAGCCAGCGGGGCCGAGCTGAGCGCGGGGGACGCCGTCGCCCTCGCCGAGATGGAGTGGCGAGAGTACTTCGAGGACAGCATCGATGCGCTCCTCTCGCGGGCGGGCGCGGCGCACGCCGGCGATGTCGCATTGGCGGTGAGGCGGGCCGACAGAGCAAGCGAGCGAGACGGGGACGACGCGCGCGCGACCGAGATTTTGCGGGGGCTGCTCGCAGCCGCCGACGACCCCGTCGCAGCGGGCGAGGCGGCGTACGTCTCGTTGTCCGAGCTGAGGCTGCGAGACCTCGCCGCGACTGTAGCGGGGTGGGTGGCCGACGACCCCCGCGCCGCGGGCCGCGACCGCGACGGCAGCGGTCGCGACGCGACGGATCGCGCGCTGCTGGCGATCGCCACCCTCCGTGCCGGCGCGCGCGGTACGGACGCAGCCGACGCGCTCCGGTTGTTCGTGACGCGTGCCGAACGAACGCGGGGCGACTGGTACGAGGTCTGGACCAACGCGGCGACCGACGTGGACGCTGGGGCCGACCCGAGCTGGGTGGCGTGGTTGGCAGAGGCCTCGCTTGCTGCAGGCTATGCGACGCCAAACGTGTGGGTGCGGGGGGCCCAAGCGCGGGTCGCGCTCGGCGAGTCCCGGGAGGTTGAGCGAGAGATCGCGGCGCTCGTGAGCTCCGCGCCCGACGAAGTCGCGGCGGTCGGGCGGGCCGCCGCGACCTCGAGTGCCGCCGGGGTTCTCCTCGCGGGGCTGGCGCGCGGGGCGATGGACACCGACGACGAGAGGGTCGAGCTGGCACTCGTCGAGGCTCTCGTCGTCGCGGCCACGGGCGGTGCGAGCCCGAGCGGATTGATCCATGACCCCGACCTGGTCCTCCACTCCGCCCGCCGCGCGCTGCGTGAGGGAGGAGCACCGGCCGCGCTTCCGGCTCCTTCGCGGTTGTGGCCCGTGTCGCCGGAAGCGGCCGCGTTCGTCGCCGGGGAGCGCGCGCTAGCCGATCCGTCGGCGGCCAACCTGTTGCTGTGGGTCAACTACGCCGAGACCTCGGAAGACGACCCCGACCGCGCGCGCCTCATTGCGGCATTGCTCGGACGGGTGCAGGAGCTGACCCGCGACCAGCAGGACGAGGCTGTGTCGCACCTCACGCCCCTGGACGCGTGCGCCGCGGCAGCGATCGCCGCCGTGGGCGGCGTGGACACCGGCCGGCGCGACGTGGTCAACGAGACCCTGAGGCGTCTCGGGTCCGCGGTCGCGTGCGGCGCGCCGGACTACCTACGCCGCATCGACGCGACCGCGGTCCAGCCTCTCGCCGCGGAGCTCCGCGCGGTTGCGCGCGCCCCGGCTCGACCCACCGGCTTCGACGCGGACGGCGCGCTGGCGGTCGCGAACGAGCTCGACTCTGCGGCGGCAGCGGCGGCGGCGGCGCTCGGCGAGAACGCCCGCGCCCTGGAGCGATGGGCGGCGATCGGAGGCCCAACGCCATCCGACGCGAACGTACTGCTCGACGCGGTGCTCGCGACTGCGGAGCCATCACGGCCTGACGCAACGCTCGACCGTCTCGGGGCGGCGTGGGGCGGCACCCTGACGGCTGAGGGCTGGCGTCGCGTCGCGTCGACGCTGCGTAGCGAAGGCCGCACGGACCTCGCGAGCGCGGCGTGGCGACGGGGCGCGGCGCTCGACGCCGGTGACTGGAGCGTCGCAGCGTACGGTTCGATCGCCGCGATCGGGGCCGGTGACGACGCGGCGCTCGCGGTCGCCGAGCTCACGCGCACACTGCGAGGGGCGCTCGAGAGCGGCGCGGCGATCGGCGCGGCCGTCAGCGACGCGCAGGCCGCGCTGGTCGCCATCGGCCGCCGCGACCTCGCCCTGTCGATGCTCGACGGAGTCGACCGCTCGGCGTTCGCGTCCGACCGAGCGAAGCTGCTTGCCTCGCTGGGCACGGACGACCCACGCCGCGCGCTCGAGTCCGCTGCCGTCAGCCCGTACGAGCGCATCGCCACGTTGTTCGAGCTGGGCGACCCCGCGCACGCGGTGGCGAGCTGGGAGCGTGCGGCCTCGCAGCTGCGGCCTGCCGAACACGCAGCGCTGGTCGACGACCACTGGATGGAGCTCGGCGCGTACGCCGCCGATGCTCTGGCTCGGGACGCGATTGTCGCGCAGGCGGCGCTCGATCGGCGGGTGTCGGGGGCCAACGCGGTAGCACGCGTGGCGCTGGCGCGGGGGGTGGACTCCGCGGCCGTCGCGGCGCTCGACGCCGCCGCCCATGACTCGCCCGACGCTGCCTCGATGCGCGCAGCGGCGCGCGTGCTCCTCGCTCCAACGGTCGCGGCGCGCGCGCGCGCGCTCCGCGACCCGACGCTGTCGCCGGCGGTGGCGCTCCGAATGGCCCACGAGCTTGCCGACCTCGACGCCGACCCCGGGGGGCCGGCGTCCGAGCCGTCAGCGGCGCGCCGCGCGATCTGGGCATCGGCGTCTGGCCGCTCGGACCTCGCGCTCTCGCTGGTCGAGTCGGCCCTCGCGGAGTCCCACGCCTGCCTCGAGCTGAGGTCGTGGGCCCACCACCGGTCCGGGAGCGCAGGGTCCGAGCTGCTCGATGCGCTGGACAGCGTCTCGTCGCAGGGCCTCGCCGTGGAGCTCCACGACGCTCTCGAGCGGACGGCCGCGCAAGGGAGCTGCCCCGCCGCTTGGCTCGCAGCTGCGGCCGTGGCGAGTTTCGAACACAGTCCGACGCGTGACGCTGACCTCGCGGCGTGGGACCGCATGAGTGGAGGGCGGCCCGTTCCCGACGGGGTGGCGCAAGCGCTCGGGATCTCTGCGGGACCGCCAGGAGACGGCGTTGCCGACCGCGTTCAGCGTGCGATGGAAGCAGGCGACCTCGACGCGGCGCGAGCGCTCGCGCGGGAGGCGACGGCGGGGCTCGAGCCCGTCGAGAGATTTCGGCTGGCGTACACCGTCGGCGAGCTGGGCGTGGCACGCGAGGCGGTCTCGCAGGGTCGCCAACGGTTGGGTGCGCTCGGGCTGCTCGAGACGATCCGCGGTCTCGTCGACGACGCGCTCGACCCTGCTCTCGCCCAGGATGTGGACGTCTCGCTGCTGGAGCTCGGGCCCCGAGAGGCGGTGTGCCAGCGCTTCGTGGTCGAGCGCGCGCGACTGGCGGCGCGCGGGATCCTCGGGGACGGCGTCGATGCGGTCGCCGCGCTGGGGCAGCCCGCCGACGGCCCAGCCTTTGACGCCAGTCGCGCCGCGGCGCTCTGCGCCCGACCGATAGACGACGCGGCGCAGGCCGCGCGCGTCGCGGCCCTACTGGACGCGGGAGAGGTGCAGACCGGGGCGGAGCTGGCCGACGAGCTGACCGCTTCGCCGGCACCGGCGGCGCTCGCGGTCCGGGTCCGCGTCGCCGCGTTGCGAGCGGACGCGAACGCCGGGACGCTCGCTGACGTGGCTGCTCGAGAGCTGGCACCGGAGCGCTCTGACGAGCTCGTCGAGGCCCTCCTGCGCGACGGCTCGTGCGATGCGGCCTGGACGGTCGCCCGGGGCGTCCGGCGCCCGACGCCGACAATGCGGAGTCTGCGCGTCAACGCCGCCGCGTGCGCCGGTACAGCTGGAGAGCTCGCCGCGGCGGTGCAGGAGCTGATCGGCTGCGGCTCTGAGGAGCCGGGCCAGCCTTGCTCAGCTCCGCCCGTCGGCCGTGACGCGGCCGACGCGGTGGCCGCGCTGGCACGCGCGGGGCAGCTCGAGCTCGCGTTCGAGATCGCGGTCGCGATGGCAGAGACGCCACCGCAGATCGGCTACTTCGCAGACACAGACGGCGCGTACCCCGCCGTCGCCGCGCTGGCCGCGGTGGACCCAGGAGCGGCCCGCCGGTTCCTGGAGACGCACCTCCCGCTGTGGCTCGTTGCGCCTCGCGAGCTCGGAGTCGCAGACATCGTCGTCCCGATGCTCGACCTCGACGCCGCGCCCGACGCGCCGCCACTGCGCTGGAGGATCCCGTTCGACGCAGCGAGCCTCAGCCGTCGCTCGCTCGAGTCTGCGCTGGGCAGCGGTGCGCGGGAGTCGAACCCAGAGGCGTGGGCCGCTCGGGTCCGACGCGCCGGGGCCGACAGCGGTCGGTGGGAGGCGGTGTTGAGCTCTGCCCCGCAGGCTGCGGCGCGTGCTCTCGACGCCGCCGTCTCAGGTAGCACCAGCGACGCCGCGCGGTGGCTCGACGTAGCGCGGCGGGTCTGCGCCTCTGCGGTCGACGGCGAATGTGGCGTCGACGCTGGTGTGTTCGACGCGATCGACAATCTCATCCGCGAGCGAGCCGCGGCAGCGCAGTCGGCCGCCCCGGGCCCGGGCGGCCGACGCTCACGCCGATAGGCGTGTGTGTCCGCTCTCGGGGGCAGTCAACGCCCCGGCAACGGCGTCGCCGCCCCGGGATGAGACCCACCTCACCGAAACGCGCTCCGACGCGGCGGGCCCCCAGGACGAACCCGGGACCCTGGCCGAGAGCGGACAACCTGACGGCCGACGGCCGCGGCGCTCAGACGTTCCGGTACGTCGTCGCGCCCTGCTTCTTCGAGCGCTTGCTCGCTCGAAGAGTCTTGCCCGAGGCCCCGCCGCGCCGGCCCGGCCTCGGTCTGCTCTCGCCCCGGACGGGCGAGCGCAGTCGGGGTCGAGGCTTGGGCGCGGGCCGAGGCTCGAGCGACCCATGCCGCCGACGCAAGCGTCGGCGGCGCGGGCTGCCGCGGTGTCTACCGCGACATCAACCTGTGCAGAACTTCGAAGCATACACACCACTTCCGGCCGCACCCGGAGATGGCGCGACCTCCACGGACCGTATAGATGCCACCGCAACACGTCAACAAAATCAAACCAAAACAACATAAGTTTCAATTACTTACAGCAACTCCAAGCGACCGACATGTCACCAGATCACCCCCATCAAAACCAAACACAACACCACACATCGCAGGACATGTCGGCGCGTCCTACCCGAGGGCGACACTGCCGCACGGGCGGCGACGCCGGCGCCGACTCGACGCACGGTCACGCGCCGACGCGGTCGGCTGCCGGCGTTGATGACGGCGCTCGTCGCCATTAGAGGCCGAGGACGCGCTCCGCCGCGCCGAAGATCCCCATGCACGTGGCGGCACGCGACGTCCCGGCAATGGGACAGATCAGACAACGAAGACGGATCAGACACGAGGACGGATGAGACAGCGCCTGGATGAAGCCGAGATCGCGACCCGCCTCACCACCGTGCCCGGTTGGCGCCGCGACGGTGAGACACTGGTGCGGGAGTGGCAGCTCGGCGACTTCGACGTTGCGATGGCCCTGATCAACGCAGTCGCCGACGTCGCCCGTACGCTCGACCACCACCCTGATCTCTACAACGTGTACAACCGCGTCCGCCTGAGCGTGACGACGCACGACGCCGGCGGGCTCACGGCCCTCGACTTCGAGTTCGCCGCGCGCGTCTCGGCGATCGCTGCGGAGTAGGGGGGCGGGAAGCGAGCGACGCGGTCTCGGGCCGGGTGCCATTCTTCGCGCTTGACGAGCGAGCGAACGATCCCCACGCTGCAGCTATCTCACACGCAGCTACACGTGCCGACCGGGGCGGTGGGGACTTTTTCCGGCGGCCGACACTTGGAGAGTCGCGCATGAGCCGTCCCCTTTCGACACCCAACAGTGACGAGTCGCTCACAACAAAAGCGGCACCATTCATCGGGAACTTTCACAAGACCCTCCCGCACGACGAGTTCGGCGAGGTCGACGCCGCGGCCTACCGCGTGTTCGAGAGAACCTGCGTGCAGATCGAGGCCGGCGCACCACTGAACTTTGAAGCCGTGCCGGCTGGCCCGAGCGTGCTCCCGGGGCAAACCGACTTCCTGTTGGACTCGACCGACGAGAAGAGGAAGCCCGCGAAGTTCACCAGCCCGCTCGCCGGCGCGTCGACCGAGACCCATGGCCCCGATCCGAAGACGCTCGAGATGATGCCGGCGCCCGGAATCCTCTCTGCGTCTTCGACCGCCGAGCTCGTGGAGCTCTACTGGATGGCGCTGCTACGAGACGCCCCACTCGCGGCGTTTCAGGAGCACACCCACTGGACGCCGTCGACCGCCGAAGACACCAAGCTGGGCTACAAGCTCAGTTCGCGGTTGAAGGTTGCCCAGACCTCGATCAACACGGTGTTCGATCTGGCATCGAAGGACGCGTCTGACCCGGGGCATCTCCGAGCCCCGACGGATTTCGACGCAGGAGTGGGGGGCGCGGAGGTCAAGCTCCAGAGCCTGTTCCGATGCGGCCTCCACGACGAGGACAAGGGGCCGCTCGTCAGCCAGTTCTTCCTCCAACCGACGATCGGATACGGCGTCCAGACGATCGACCTGAGACAGGTCCCCTACGCCGCCCGGCGGGATTACCTCACCAACCACGGCGACTGGCTCCTCGCGCAGAACACCGGCAAGGACAAGTACGGCCGCGACTACGGGTCGTGCAACCACCTGCAGGACCAACTCCACGCCAACCCCGCTCCAACCTACTACCCGAAGAAGGACGCAACACACTACGTGCGGCGGTCGGTGTCGACGATCCGCGACCTCGCGCGCTTCGTGAACCGCGACGCGCTTCATCAGGCATACTTCAACGCCGCGCTGTTCCTCCTGGGCGTCGGCGCCGCGACCGACGCTGGCAACCCGTACCGTGGAAATCTCTACTCGCGCGAGGGCGGGTTCGCGACGCTCGGCGGCCCCGACCTTCTCACTCTGGTCTCAGAGGTCGCCAGCCGCGCACTGAAGGTCATCTGGCGTCAGAAGTGGCTCGTTCACCGCCGTGCCCGGCCGGAGGTGCTGGCTGGCCTCGTGCAGATGGAGCGGAACGGGTTCAAGGGAGAAAAGCGAGTGTATGGGCTGGACACCACGTTCGCCCGCACGCCGAAGTTCAATAGCGCGGTCGAAAAGACGCTCCAGGAGATCGCCGCGCACAACAAGGCGCTTAACGGAGGCGACGCGACGTACTTCCTCCCGATGGCGTACTCGGCCGGGTCGCCGAGCCACCCATCCTACGGGGCCGGTCACGCGACCGTCGCCGGCGCCTGCGTCACCGTGCTCAAGGCGTGGTTCGACGAGGACGCGAAGCTCGCTGACACCTTCGCCAAGAAGAACAAGGACGGGTTCTCGGACCCGCCGGTCCAGGCATGGTTCGAAGAGGACGCGAAGCTCGCTCACACCTTCGCCAAGAAGAACAAGGAGGGCTTCGCGGACCCGCCGGAGGGTCGCGTCCAGGAGGGTGGTCTCCTCATCCTCGAGCCTGGCGTGCGCGACGCTGGCGGCAGCATCGAAGACTTCTGCGTTCCGCAGGCGTACGTGGGCGACGACGCTGGCGAGCTGACGGTTGGCGGCGAGCTCAACAAGCTCGCGAGCAACGTCGCCATGGGTCGTTCGATGGGCGGCGTCCACTACCGCTCCGACAACACACGGAGCCTCCGCCTTGGCGAAGCCATCGCCATCGAGATCCTGCGCAAGCGGACGGCCGAGTACGCCGAGCGTCCGGTGTCGTTCTCGTTCCGCTCGTTCGACCGCGCCAGGGTGTTCATCACCGGCGGTCAGGTGAGCGTCAGCTAGCAAGCCTTGACGCGGGCGGGGCGGATCGCGACGCGCGGTCCGCCCCCCACCGCCGCAACACGCAGCGACGCCGCGCGGGCCCGTACTCCACCCGTCCGGCTGCTCTCATCAGCGGTCGTTACCGCTCCGCCGCTACTCGCGAGCTCCGCTGCCCTCGTCGCCACGGGTCGCCGCGGCCGCGCCGCTCCCATCCCGCACGTGCTGCGCGAGCGGCGACGGTTCGTCGCCAATCGCTTCGGCAGCGACTGCCTCGAGCTCGGCGGCCTCGACCGCTGCGGCCTCGACGTCGTCGACCGAACCCACTCCGCTTCCGTCGCCGACCACCATCGCTCCGAGCGCAGTCGGGGGCACGGGTGCATCGGTCTCGTCCGACGCCGGATCGAGCGGCGCATCCCCGTGCTCTCCCTCTGCCGCCGACGATGACTCGACGTTCTCTGGCTCGTCATCGAACGAGCCGGCGTCGGGGCTGTAGCGGGGCGCTACGCTCGATGGCGAGCTGCGGAGTAGGCCAAAGAGCGCGCCCCCGACGACGAGGATGGCAACGATCACCGCGGTGATCAGGAACGGGCCGGCCCACGCGTTCCGCGGCGCGCTGGCGTCGTAGTCGTCGGTCGCGGCGAGATGGCGGGAGGGTTGCGTCGTCTCGATGTCGGGGTCGGAGTCGTCCGCGCTCGGTGAGGCGTCGTCGTCGGCGGCGCCGGAAGCCTGAGCAGCGGCGAGCGCGAGGCGGGTTCCAGGCGCCGGCGGTGGCCGCTCGATCACGTACTGCTCGGCGGGTTCGGGCAGCTCGCCGACGGTGACAATCTCGACCGTAATGTTGTCGTGTCCGCCGCGATCGTTCGCGAGGGAGACGAGGTGAGCGGCCGCCTCGTCGGGGCTCAAGGACCGCACGGCGTGTGCGATCTCCTGTTCGGCAACGAGGCCGTGGAGGCCATCAGAGCACAAGACGAAGGCGTCGCCCTCCTGCACCTGCAGCGGCGCGGCCGAGACCTCTGGCTCGACCTCGCGTTGTCCGCCGAGCGACCTCAGGATGACGTTCGACTGCGGGTGCGAGTCGGCGCTCTCTCGGGTGAGCAGTCCCTCGTCCACCAACCTCTGGACGAACGTGTGGTCTCGCGTGAGCTGTCGGACGCGGTCGCCGCGGACGAGATAGATGCGGCTGTCGCCAACGTGGGCGACCCAGGCGCGCCCCGTGTCGGGCTCGATGGCGAGGACGACCGCGGTCGTGCCCATGCCGTTGAGGTCGGCCTCGGCCTGGGCCTTCTCGAAAATCGCCTGATTCGCAGCGAGGAACGCGGAGCGGAGCCGCTCCGGGACGGGCCCGTCGGCGCCCTCGACCTGCTGTTCGATGACCTGAACGCCGAGCTTGGACGCCGTCGACCCGCCGCGATGCCCGCCCATGCCGTCACAGACGACATAGAACCGAAGCTCGTCGAGGGCGCCGCTACCGTACGCGTCCTGATTTTCCGAACGCTCGCGCCCGACATCGGTCAGCGGTGCGAACGTGAGCTTGAGGCCCATCGACTCTCGCGACGCAGTGCCCGGTCCTCTCTCGACCGTCGGCAATGGGTATCACACGGCTGGCGAGCTTTCAACTTCGCCCGTGCCGCGCTACGCTCGGCCTGTTGGCGCGGACGCGCCGAGACGCCCATACGCCAGACGCCGGCCCCCCGGCGAACGAGTCGACGAGGCAGCGCGGCGATGAGCAGCGGCGACGCAGAACCACGGACCACCGACGGCGCCGCCCCACAGTCGCTCGCCGCACCCCCGGCCGCCGACACGCTGGCACCTGGAACGATCCTCCGCGACACCTACCGGATCGCCGAGTTCGTCGGTGAGGGCGGCGCCGGCGCCGTCTACCTCGCCGAACACGTCAACCTCGGCCACTTCGTCGCCGTAAAGACCCTCTTCGGGAAGTACGTCCGCGACGCAGAGATGCGACGGCGGTTCTACGAAGAAGCCATCATCCAGGCCAACCTGGCGCACCCCAACATCGTCCGCGTCTTCGACGTGCACGATACCCCCGCCCTCTGCGCGATCTTCATGGAGTACGTCGAGGGCTCCTCCCTCGACCGCTACCTGCACCGTCGGCAGCGGCCCGACGCCGTCGAGACGACCGCGCGACTCTTCGTCCCCATGCTCGACGCGATGGCGTACGCCCACAGCCAGGGCGTCGTGCACCGCGACCTGAAGCCGGCCAACGTCCTCCTCGCAAGCGGCGCCGACGGCCTCTCCCCCAAGATCACCGACTTCGGCATCGCGAAGATCCTCTCCGAGCAGCGGCGCACCGAGACCGGCACCGCCATGGGCACGGTCTACTACGCCTCCCCCGAGCAGCTCACCGACGCGAAATCGGTCGACCACCGCGCCGACGTCTACTCCCTCGGGTGCACGCTCTACGAGATGCTCACCCTGAAGCTCCCCTTCGAAGACGCCACGATGTTCGGCGTCATGAAGAAGCATGTACAGGCGCCTCGTCCCGACCCGTCGGTACTCAACAGCGAGGTGCCCCGCGACGTCGCCGCGATCGTCATGCGCGCCATGGCGGTCGACCCCAAACATCGATTCCAATCCTGCGCGGAGTTCGCGGCCGAGCTCCGGCGCGCGGTCGGCATCTCCCCCGTCTCGACCGGACCGGTCTCGCTTACTCCATCGACGTCCAGCGGCGGCGGCGCCGCAAACCTCGCGCTCGCGACACCCGACTTCGAGGCTGGCGTGGTCCCCGACCGCCCCGTGCTGCAGCGCACTTCGCCCGGGAACAGCGGCGGCCCGTCGCGCGCGGTCCCGTCGCAGACACCGACGACCCGCTCCCGCGTCGGTGCAGCCGCGACCACCGCGAAGCCGACCGCCCAGTCCAGCGCTCGCGTCCCCGCCGCGCGCCGCGCGCCCGATGCCTTCCGGCCGCCAAGCCGCGAGGTCACGCCGGTCGGAAAGATCATCTGGGGGATCATCGGCCTGCTCGGTGTCGGCATCGTGGCCGCGCTTGTCTTCGGTCGAAGCGAGGCGCCAGCACCCGTCGCAGCGCCCTCTGCTGCCGTCGCTGCGGTCGCGCCCGTGCCCACGCCCGAAGGGAGTGAAGCTGCGCCCCAGCCGACGTCCGAGCCGGCCGCAGACCACGGCGCAGACGCGGCCGCCCCGCCGCCCGTCGTCGCGGCCACCCCCCTCGACGCCGAGGACTGCCGAGCGCTCGCGACCAAACACGCCGAGTTCGACGGGCTCGGCGACATCACGCTGAGCGAGGCGATCGCCGAGCTCGAAACCTCGCTCGTCACCTGCGAGCGCGTCCTCTCCGAGCTCGGCGCCGGGTCACCGTTCGACCAGGCCGTCGCGCGGCTCACGAGCGCTCAGCATCGCGCCTCGCTCGCGTGGCTCCGCGCGCTGCGAGACAACCGCGACGCCGAGCTCGCGTGCGACTCGCCGCTGGCCGGCGCGACCGTCGCGATGGTGGCGCTGCGCGAGCTGGAGAGCCCCGAGATGCGCCAGCAGCTCGTCGAATTCGAGCGCGAATCGCTCGCCCCGTTCCGCCGCTGGTTCACCCTCTACTACGTGCGCGTGCGCTCTCACTACGTCGACTGTCCCTACGTCGACATCGCGCCGGAGCTGCTGGACCCCGAGGTGCTGACGCCTGGAGAGGCGGGTCCCTAGTGCGTCGATAGCGTCGTCGCTCGCGCCGCGACGCCCATCCGCCACCCGCCGCCTAGCCGCAGCTCCAACGACGCCCAGCCGCCACCCGCCGCCTAGCCGCAGCTCCGTCGACTCAGCCGACCGCGACGTCCCGCGACCGCAGGAGCGACCCCACCAACGCGGCATAGAGCACGAGCATCAGCGCGAGCGCGCCTAGCGCCGCGCCATACCCGACGCGGCGCGAAGGCGGCGCCACGAGCACCTCGTCCGGCGCGTGGCCGTCCCCGGCGATCGCCTCGACCGCGCGACGCCGGAGCGGGTCGGCCGGATCGGGCCCGAACGCCGCGTCGAGCGGACCGAGCTCTTCGGAGCGCTGCAGCGCCGCGCAGAACCCGAAGCAGAGCGGAGTGTCGGCCGGCGCAGAGTACGGGACGACGCCCCCGACCACGGCCTCTACCCCTCCCACGGTCTCGGACTCGGTCGCTTCGGAAGGATCGCCGGGGTAGTACGTGAACGTCGCCCCGGTCGCACCGGCGCCCCACACACAGTCCGCGATCTCGCACTCTTGCTGCAGCCGCGCCGGAGTGTCGTCGCCGAACTCGGCAAACAGCGCGGCCTCGTAGCCCCAGCGCGTCGCGGTCAGGCTGGCCAACGTCTCGGTCGAGCGCCCCATCTCGTGCAAAGGCATGATGACGCCACCGAGCACGATCTGCGGAATCAGCGTCAGCGGCACGAGCGCCATCGCCGCCTCCTGCGACCGCACGAGGGCCGACAACGTCAGGCCCGAGCCGAGCCCCACGAGCGCCGAGACGAGGAGCGCGCCGTACAGCGCGACCACCGAGCCCTGGAGCCCGAGAGGCGCGTAGCAGATACCGAGCAGGATCGCGCACTGCAGCGCGCAGATGGCGCCGAGTACGGTGAACTTCGAGGCGGCATACGCCGGGATCATCAGGTTCACCATCCGCTCGCGCCGATACACGGCGAGCTCGCCGACGATCTCGCGAGCGGCGTTCGAGCAACCAAACCACACGGCCGACGCGACGAGGAGGAAGAGCGCCGCGGGGCCCCTACGCAGGCTGTCGAAGTAGCTCCCGCCTGCGTGATCGGCGCCGAAGACCCACGCGAGCACGGCTCCGATGACCGGCGCCTGCGCGAGCAGGATCGCGCTGTTCACACGGTCCTTCCACTTGATGAGCGCCGTCCGCTGAGTCAGGACCCACCATTGTCGCAGCGCGCCACGGCGGACGACGCGCTGAACACCGGCGCGCGCGAAGTCGACGCCCGCCTGCTCGTCGCGCCGCTCCTCCACGTACTCGCGGTGGTAGCGCGACGTTTCGAACCGGTCGCGCCGGACCCGTGCCGCGGCGCGGACGGCTACCGCGGCCGTCGCGCCGTCCGAGGCCGTCGCCATCGCCTCGCGCTGGTCGCGAGCGAGCGGCTTGAGCGCGTTGCCGGGGTCGGCCAGGAGCTTGTCGCGCTCCGGGCCGAGCTCGTCGGCGCCGCCGTTCATGAACAGGATCGAGTCTGGGAACGCCGGGCCGTAGTAGACGGCCGTTCCGCGGACCAGGTAGAGCACGTTGTCCATCAACCGATACGCGTCGAGCGACGGCTGGTGGATGGTGAGCAGGATGGTCCTACCCTCGTCGGCGAGCGCCCGCAGCAGGCGCATCACGTTGAGGGTGTCTTCGGAGGCGAGTCCGGAAGTGGGCTCGTCGAGGCACAGAAGGGAGGGCTCGGTGATCAGCTCCTGCGCGAGGTTCACGCGCTTGCGCTCGCCGCCCGAGATGCCCTTCTGCAGCGCGTCTCCGATGCGCGTGTCCCGAGTGTGTGCGATCTCGAGGGTCTGCAGCACCGCGTCGATCTTCTGGTCGATCTCGGCCCGCGTCGTGTCGGGTGGGAGGCGGAGTCGCGCCGTGTAGTAGAGCGACTCGTAGACGGTGAGCTGCGGAAAGACGATGTCGTCTTGGGGCACGTAGCCGATGCTGCCGCGGAACGCGTTGTAGCGCTCGTAGAGGTCGAGCCCGTTGAGGAGGCTTCGGCCGGCGGTGGGCGGAGCGAACCCGGCGAGCGCGAGCATGAGCGTGGTCTTTCCCGCGCCGGACGGCCCCATCAGCCCAACGAACTCGGTCGGATAGGCGGTGAAGCTGACGTCGTCGAGCAGCGTCTGGCGGCCCCCTCGGACGGGGACCTCTACGGTGAGTCGCTCGGCCTGCAGCATGATGTCGCCGCGGTATCGGCGGCGCGCGACACCGGTCGTCGAGTCCAGCAGGACCTCGACGCTCCCGAGCGAGACGCGGGCGTCTTCACCGACCTCGATGGCGCCACGGAGCTGCACGCCATCGACGAACGTCCCGTTCGACGAGCCAAGGTCCCGGACCCGGTATCTGCCGCCGCCGAGAACGGTGACTTCGGCATGACGCGCCGAGATGACGGGCGCGTCGACGACGACATCCGCGTCGGACGACCGACCGACGACGTAACGCTTGCCGGCCGCCGAGGGCGCGACCTGGTCGGCTCCGGCGCTCTCCGCGACGAGCGCTGCGACACGCGCGACGGGGAGACGGTAGGTGCCGAGAAAGACGATGTCGTCGGCGCCGACCGTAACCGGGGCGTCGACCCGATTCTCGCGCGCGTTGAGGTACGTCCCGTTGGTCGAGCCGAGATCGCGCACCGAGTATCCGGTGCCGTCGGCGAGCACCGTGAACGCGGCGTGGTGGCCCGACACGGTTGCAGCGTCGGCTCGGAGGTCGCAGTCGGCCGCACGACCGGCGACGATCACCCTGCCCGGGCTGAACGGAAGGACCGGGCGGGTGCTGACATCGGTGGCCGAGCGAGCGAGCCTGGCGACGAGCTCGGCGTCGAAGGTGACAACGGTCGCGCCCAGCGCGAAGCGGGCACCCGGCTGAAGCCACGCGCGCTCGATGCGGCGGTCGTCGACCCAAGTGCCGTTCGTCGAGCCCTGATCCTCGAGAAGATAGCGATCGCCTACGCGGTAGATCCGTGCGTGACGCCCCGACACATGCGGGTACGGGAGGACGACGTCGTTCGACTCCGCGTAGCCGAGCGAGATCGCAGACGAGCCGGCCGGAGGGGCAGCCGGGGTCCCGCCGGCCGCGGCCGAACGGAGCGCGGAGTCGACCTCGACCGCCGCCATCTGGAGCGTGCGCTGTCCGTCGGCGGCGGCGATCAGCACGGCCGCGGGGACAGGGAGGGTCGGACGCCCCGGCCCGGCCCCCGCGACGGGGACGGTCGTGCGCGGAGGCGAGATCGCTGCGACCGGCAGCGTCGGGCGCGCCTGCGCGGCCCTCCCCTCCTGCGTGATCGGGCCGGAGAGCGTTCGTGGCTCCGGCGCGACTTCGACGTCGAGTGGGCGCCGCTGGTGCGGCTCGTCGGGATGCGTCAGCTTGCGCAGGTGCTCGTCGGCCAGCACGAACGTCGAGCTTCGACCGAGCGAGATGCGGTCTCCGACGGCGACCGAAACTGGAGTGTGAGGCGGAACTCGCTGGCCGCGAACGTACGTCCCGTTCGTGCTGCCTTCGTCGACGAGGACGAACCCGTCATCGGCGACCGTGATCCGTGCGTGGACCGCCGAGACTGTCTTTCGCTCGACCCACAGATCACAGACCTCCGTGTCGCTTCCGAAGACGATGTCGGTCACGACGCGGTCTCCTTGGAGGACGCTCGGAGGGCGCGGCTCAACGTGTGAGCCGTTCGAGGAGGCTCTCGCAGTCCGCTGCCGTCGCAGCGTCGGAGTACGCCGTCACCAGATACGGGCCGTCGTGAACCATCGCGAACGGATACGCCACAGGGCCGGCGGCCTGCAGCGTCGCGACGGAGGCGTCGGCGCCCGCGACGGTGTCGAAGTGGAACCAGGTCAGGTTGAAGGCCTGCGTCCCCGCCGTGACGGCCATCGTTCCGTAGCTCGCGCCACCAGCGGGGCTGTAGTTCGGATCGTGGAAGAGCTGGTCGGCCCACTGCACCGTCACCCCGGCTGCCGCGACGGTCGCCTGGAACGCCTCCCACGAGCTCGCGATCCGCGGTGCGTCGACCCCATCGAGCTCGAACACGAGCAGCTCTGCGCGCGCCGAAGCCGACCCCGCCGTCAGGAGGCCGACCAAGGCGATCCGAGCTCGCATCGTGCAGTCGCGCATGCGCGGATGATACCGCGGAGAGGTTGCTCGTGCACGCACGGCCGATCCGCGGTCAAGTGAGTTGGTCGCCACCGGCGCTTGAGGCCACTCGGTCGGTTTGCTACCCATCTCGTCGCAGACTCCGGAGGTCTCATGCCCGTGTTCCCGTACCGTCTCTCCAGCGGCCTCGCCGCGGCCATCTCGACTCTCGCGCTCGCGGCGCTCGCACTTACGGCCTGCAACGAGGGCGACTCCACAGGCGAGTGTCTGACCTCGACCGACTGCTCGAGCGGCGAGGCCTGCGTCGCCGGCACGTGCGTGACGTCGACCGAATGCGCGACCAACGACGACTGCCCCACGGGGAGCTGCGTCGCGGGGAGCTGCGTCGGCGAGCCGGGCGACAGCGACGGCGACGGGATCGCCGACGAGAGCGACAACTGCCCCAGCGTCGCGAACCCCGACCAAGCCGACGCCGACGGCGACGGCACCGGCGACGCCTGTGAAGGCATCGTCGTTCCGGGGGCTTGCACCTCGTCGGCCGACTGCGAGCTCGGCGAGGTGTGCGCCGACGGCGCCTGCGCGAGCGTCGACTGCACGCTCGCGCAGTCCGACGCACTTTGCCCCGACGACGCGACCTGCGTCGGGACGATCTGCCGGTACGCGCCGAGCTGCACGCGCGACGACGAGTGCGCCGGCGTGCTCGGGATTTGTACCGACGGACGGTGCATCCCCGGCTGCGCGTCGAACGCCGACTGTGGCGGGCGGCGCACAACCGCCTGCGTCGACGCGGTGTGTGTCTACGCATGCAGCAGCGACGCCCAGTGCGATCCGAACGAGGGCTGCGTCGATGGGCTCTGCATCCCGTTCGAGTGCACGGGGACCGGGACCGCGGGCTGCCCCGACGGCGAGCGCTGCGACGGGGCCGGCCGCTGCGAACCCTACGACGCTTGCGCCTCGAACCGAGACTGTGCGCCCGGCCAAACGTGCCTCGACGGCATCTGCGAGACTGGGCGGCCCTGCACGAGCGACCTCTCGTGCAACGACGGCGAGCTGTGCGAAGGCGGCCTCTGCAGGTCGGCGGCGGCATGCGAGGACGCCGCGGACTGCGGCCCGGCCGAGAGCTGCATCGCCGGGCTGTGCGTCCCCGAGCTCTGCCGCGGTCAGGAGGACTGCCCCGGGCAGGTGTGTGAGGCCGGCACCTGCGTCGATGTCCCCGACACGGAGATCGCGTCGATCGTGATCCTCAGCCGCCCCGCTCCGATGGCTCCGGGCGATCGCGCCGCGCTCGTCGCGGTCGCGCTCGACGCGCGCGGAGCCGCGATCCCCGGCGTCGCGTTCGCGTTCACGTCTGACGCGACCGCCGTCGCATCGATCTCGGGAACAACCGTCGTCGCCGGCGGAACCGCCGGCGAAGCGCGCGTCACTGCCACCCCGGCCGGCGCCGCGACGCCCGTCTCGCCGCCGATCACGATCACCAACCTCGGCGCGAGCGACGACCGCGCGACGCGGGTCGCCGTCATCGACGCCGAGACCGGGCTGCCGCTGCTCGACGCTGTCGTCCTCTTCGGCGACTCCGAGGTCGACGTCGACGCGCGCGGTGTCGCGGCGCGCGCCGGGTGGGACGGCGCTGTCCACGTCTTCGCCGACGGCTACGACGCGGCGAGCTTCGCACGCGTGCCACTTGGCGGCACCGTCCTCGCCCCCCTCCACGCCGCGCGCGGCTTTGCCGCCGTCGGCGGGTTCAGTGGCGAGATGGACTTCTCGCGTGTAGCGTCGACCGGCGACACGCGACTCGGCCTCGCCGGCGCGGCCCTGCCCGGCAACCTCGTCGACCTCGACCTCACCAACCTGCTGGGTGACCCGATCAACACGTCGATCTCGGTCCCCGGGATCGGCGGTCAGGAGTTCCCGCTCCCCGGCGGCCTCGTCCTCTCGGTAGACTTCTTCGGGATCGGCGACGTGAAGGGCGAGTACTTCGCGCGCTCCCCCGACGGTCCGAACTTCGCGTGGGGCCTCGGCGGCTACATCCGCGCGCAGGAGCTGATCGGCCTGTTCACCGGCGGCGGCGTCGACATCGCGACCGTCCTCGGCGCGCTGCTCCCGCTGTTCGAGAGCTTCGACCACGACGTCGTCTTCTACAGCTCCGACGCCGAGCCGCTCGTCGAAGACACGGCCGACTTCGACGGCGACGGCGTGCGCGACGAGCTGCTGCCCAACTACCTCGGGTTCCCGACGGTCGAGGTCGCACCGCGCGTCGCGCAGCGGTACCGCACCGAGGTGTCACTCCCCGCCCTCCCCGTCATCGCGGGGGAGCAGACCGAGATCGTGATCCTGGTCGGCGGCGTCGTCGTCGATGGTGTTGGCTTCGTCCCGACCGGAATCAGCGCCGCGCAGTCGACCGACGGCGCCGCGCCCCCGTCGCGCGTGCTCCGCATGGCACCCTCGCACAGCGGGCTCGGCAGCGGCGACTTCGGCGTCGTCGCGATCGCGTTCGGCACGAGCGGCGCCGGCTTCGGAGGCGGCGGAATCACGCTCCCCGCAGACATCTCGGCGCGGATGTTCGTCGGTGCGCGGCTGCCGGAGTCCCTCGACTTCGCCCGTACGCCCTTCCTCACCGCACCGCTCGGCGGGTGGTCACGCGAGACGCGTTCGGTCGAGATCGACCCGTCCGGCGCGGCCCTCACCCGCGTGACGCTGGTAGGGCCGAGTGGCTCGTGGACCCTCTATGGCGCCGGCGAGGAGGTGCTGAGCCTCACCCTCCCGACGCCGCCGGCGGGAATCGACGACTGGAGCGCCGGCGCGTTCCTGCGTGTCGAGGCGATCGATGCGTCGGCCGACTACGCCGACATCATCCAGGTCGGCGGCGCTACGCTCGGCGACCTCGACGCCGTAGCCACCGGGGTTGCCCGCGCCGAGCAGCGCTGACGCACCGACAGTGGTCGGCAGCGCGCTCTCTCGGCGGTGCTCGTAGCCGCTCGAAGAGCGCGGGCGCGAACCCGGGCGACTACGACGCGACGCGCGCGTCGACCCAGTCGAACACGCGCTGCTCGATCGCCAGCCCGTGCAGCCGGTTGATCTCCTGCACGCCGGTCGGGCTCGTCACGTTGAGCTCGGTCAGGTAGCCGCCGATCACGTCGAGCCCAACGAAGTAGAGCCCTGCCGCGCGGAGCCGGTCGCGCACCACTGCGATGATTTCCCGGTCGCGGTCGGTGACGTCGACCGCGACCGCCTGTCCGCCCACCGCCATGTTCCCGCGGAAGTCGGAGCCTTGCGGGACGCGAAGGATCGCACCGAGCGGCTCGCCGTCGAGCAGCAGCACGCGCTTGTCGCCCTCTGACGCCTTGGGAAGGTACTGCTGCACCATCACGAGCTCCCGCTCGTTCGCGGTGCTCGTCTCGAGGATCGAGGCCAGGTTCGGGTCCCCGTCGCGCAGCACGAAGATGCCGGAGCCGCCCATCCGGTCGAGCGGCTTGATCACTCCGACTCCGCCAACAGACGCGAGGAACTCGCGGATCTCTGCGCGCGAGCGCGTCACGATCGAAGGCGGCATCGCCGACGGGAACTGCAAGATGAACGCCTTCTCGTTGGCGGCGCGCAGACCCGCCGGCCGGTTCAGCACCAGCGTCCGTGACGGGTCCACGAGGTCGAGGAGGAGGGTCGCGTAGTAGTAGTCCATCGTGAACGGCGGGTCGGTCCGCATCCAGACGACGCGGAAGTCCGACAGCGGCCGCTTCGCGCGCTCGCGCTCGGAGTAGTGCTCGCCGACGACGCGCTCGACGCGCACCTTCGAACAGACCGCCCAGCCGCCGCGCGCGTCGGCGCCAAGCTCGCCCGCCGTGCACCAGCTGACGCCCCAGCCGCGGCGCTGGGCCTCGAGCATGAACGCGAACGTCGTGTCCTTCTTGATGTTGATCGACCCGATTGGGTCCATCACGAACAGCATCTCCATGAGGCCTCGAAGACCAAGACTGCCGGGGCTCCGGCTACTGAGGTTGCGCCGAGAGCTCGGCGACGCTGGCGCACAGCCGCGCGGCGAGCGCGGGCTCGACGATGAAGCTAGGGCCTCCTTCGACGCGCGCCACGACGTGCGCGGGCAAGACGGCCACATCGATGGACCGACTGCGGCCATCGTTCAAGTACATCCGCACAGCGCGGTCCCATCGCGTCGGGCGTTCGAACCCGTGGGCGCCGCGCGCCGCACGGAGCGAGGCCGCCGTTGCGACGAGCGCCGTCGCGGGGCTGGTGCGGGTCGCGCGCGCGGCGGCGCGCCGATCGGCGCCGAACACGACGACACCGTCTTCGCGGACGAACGGGAGCAGACGCACCGGCGCAGCTCCGACGTCCTCGACCTCGACCCTGCGAACGCTCTCGAGGCGCTCATCCGTGCGGATCGCCGGCTCCACGAGCACCGACGCGTCGGTCACGAGCCGCGATGTGGCGGCGTCGACCCACGCGACGACGACACCGTCGCGCGCGAGGACGGTGTCTTCGCCGTCGGTGATGCCCAGCGCGAGCGTCGTCGCGACGCCCCGCTCAGTCCCGATCACGAGGCGTGCCGACTCGGCGCCAACACCCAGCGCGCCGGGGTCCGCTGCCGACAGCGTCCGGTCCGCAGAGGCCGAGGCGAGCGCTCGCGTCACGCGGTTCACCCGAACCGTGCTCACCGGCGGGCCGAGCGGAGCGAGGCGGACCCATCGGCCCGCGAGCCGCACCAGCAAGAGCGTCCGCGCCTCCGGGGGACCGACGCCGGGCGGCGTCGCGGCGACGAAGACAACGTCGTCGGAATCAATCCCGGCGACCGACAGGCTGCGCCACGAGTCTTCGTCGCCGCCGAACACATCGCGAAGGTCGCCAGCGACCCGCCGCACAACGGGCTCGTCGCCAACCCGGATCCACGTCTCGGCGTCGGCGCCGCGCCCGTCGACGCGGCCGACACGCAGCGCCACCGGCGGTGAGTCCGCAGGGTGCAGCGTCACGCGGACGGCATCCGGGTCGGTCAGGTCCAGCGCACGCCCGGTGAGCGCGAAGTCTCGCGTCTCGAGGGTGAGCCACGGGCGGCGCACCGCCGTCTCGACGGCCTCGACGCGACGCGCGTCGGCGCGAAAGTCCGACCGCTCGCCGCGAAGCGTCCACAGTGGTTCACCGCGGCGCAGCTCGAGCGGTGCGCCCGCCGAGGCTAGGTCGATCCCGTCGAGCAGCAGGTACGGCCCTACGGGCTGCGGTGTCGGCGGCGGCTCTGGCTGGCACGCCGCCACCACGGCCACGATCGCCGTGACCGACGCGAGCTCTGCGACGCGCCGCGCCCACACGACGGCCCAGCGCCAGCGACGAGCGACGCGTGTCACTCCCGGAGCCCGTACTTCGACATCAGGCGGTAGAGAACGTAGCGGTTCTTCAGGCCGAGCTCGCGCGCGGCGCGGGTGACGTTACCGGCGTGTCGGTCGAGCGACGCGCGGACCGCGGCCTCGCCGACGTCGACGGGATCCGGCCCGAAGTCATCGCCGTCGGGCTCGGTGCTGAGCTCCTGCTCGACGTCGGGCGTCAGCGACAGGAAGTCCTCGGGTGACGTCAGGATGGCCCGCCAGAGCAGCGAGTCCAGCTCGCGCATGTGGAGTCGGTAGGTGTGACGCACGAGGCGCTCGACGAGGACCGGCGCGATGCGCGGATTCTCGAGCGCGAGGTCCCCGGGCACGAAGAAGCGAGCAGCGACCTGCGGGTTGCCCGCTGCGGCGCGCTGCAAGAGGTGGCGAATCAGAAGCGGGATGTCGTCGCGACGCTCGTTGAGGCCCGGGATCGTGAGCCGCAGCTTCAGCCGCGCGGCGAAGTCCTGCTTCATCTCGTCGATGCCACGGTTCGTGGCGGCAAGGAGGCGGAAGTCCGCTCGTCGGTTGCGCGCCTCACCGAGGCGAGTGTACTCGCCACCGCTGTCGAGGACGCGCAGCAGGCGGGCCTGCATCGGCTGCGGGAGCTCGCCGATCTCGTCGAGGAACAGTGTCGCACCGTCGGCCTCGCCGATCAGCCCCGGGCGGTCGCGCATCCCCGGGTTCGGATAGTTGCCGACGTTCCCGAAGAGCTCCGCGTCGACGAGGGTGTCGGGTATGGTCGCCGCAGACCGGGCGACCAGCGCAGCCCGAGCTCGGCTCGAAAGCGCATGTATCGCCCGCGCCGCGACCTCCTTTCCGACGCCGGACTCGCCGAGGATCAGGACGTGCCCGTCGGTGCGCGCGATGAACGCGATCGAGTCTCTGAGCTTCCAGGCGGAGCTTCCCTCACCGACGATGCCGAGGCGGTCCGACGCGCCGAAGGGCCCGAGCATCGTGGCCGGGAAGCTCGTGGGCGGGAGCGTGGGGGGCCGGAGGACGCAGCAGAGGACGAGCTGGTCCTTGAGCGTGAGGACCGACCCCGGGCTGAGCGTCGCGCCGTCGGTCGGAACGCCGTCGATCGACATCGGACACGCGCCGATGCGCTCGACGGCGATGCGCCCGTTCGCGTTGCAGACGAGCGCCTGTCGACGGGAGATCTGCGCGCCGAGGAGGTCGGTGCCTGCCCCGCTCTCGCCCAGGCGCGTGGCCGAAAAGTACAGCCGCGGCGCCGGATCGTCGGGGAGGACGGGGCCTCGCCCGATGACCCTCGGTGACGCGTCGGCCGGGAGGAGGGCCACCTCTCCCACCCGCTCCGGTTGCTCCGCGGACCACGCGATCACGAGCGCGGGGACGTCGGCGACGCCGCGGCTGCTCTGCGAGGCCCACGGGGACTCGACGCCGGTGAGCGTTTGGTCTCGAGACAACGGAGGCTTCGCGGGTTCAGGAGGGGCTCTGCCGCCGACTATACACCAGGACGACCCGAGGCGCAGCGCGACCGCGACGGTCGCGTGCCCTCGGCAGCGTCTCGGTCAACCCCGCATCGCGGCCCACACGACCTTCGGAAGCTTCGCCATCGACCCGGTCGCCTCGAACTGCAGCAGCGCGCGCCCCAGCTCGGCCTGCGTCTTGTGGTTCGAGAACCACGCGGGCTTCGGGTTGATGCGGAACGGCGCCTTGACGACGGTCTTCTGGACGTGGTCGAGCAGGAACGCGTTGTGCACGACGCCGCGGCCCGACTGGATGTCCTCGAGCGTGTGCCCTGGGTGAGCGCCCCACGGGGTGACCACGAGGCCGTAGATCAGCCCCGCCCAGCAGTTCACGGCGATGCCACCGTAGCGCAGGCCGTCGATCGCCCGCTCGTACGCGGCGCGGTGCTCGCGCTCGCTCTGCGGGTGAATGAGCACCATACACGACAACGTCCCCCAGCAGTCGTCGTTCGCGAACTTCGTCATCGCCGGGAGGAACTCGTCGGCCGTGGTCGCGTCGAGCGCGACGTCGGCGAGCACGCCGCAGAACGCTTCGTTCGTGAGCGCGTACTCACCCGCCGTCGGGGCGACGTTCGGGATTACGGTCCACGGGACGACGTTGTCGTCGCGGTCGCCGAGCGCTTCGGCCTGCGGGTAGTGGTCGAGGAACGCGGTGTACCGAGAGCCGGCGCCGGGGTAGTACGCCTTGCGGGCCGGGGTCGCGGCGAGCGCGTCGCGGACCTTGCGCAGGAACCGCTCGCGCAGCGGCCAGCCGGCGGCTGTCACGACGACCTTCGCCGCGTTGCAGTTGAAGCTCGCGTTGTTCGCGACCATCGAGGCCACGTGCTGCGCTTGGTAGTCGAGGTCGCTCTCGGACCACGGCCCGGGCACCACGAGCACCGGGGTGACGCAGCCGAGCTCGGACGAGATCGGCTTCGTGTTGATCGGCTCGTGCGCGGCCTTGCGGCGCGCGCGCTCCGCCGGGTCGGCGCCCCAGACGATCGCGTCGTGCGTCGCGTCGGAGCCCGTGATGTGGATGGAGTGCACCTTCGGGTGGTTGCAGAGGTGCTGACCGACCTCGGCGCCGCCGTGCGCGATCGCGAAGAACCCTTCGGCCGAGAAAGCTGCGAACGAGCGCTCGATGAACGGGCCCAGGTACGCGTTCACCGGGTTCGTCTTGAGGATGACGACCTCGTCGTCGACGAACAGCTTGTAGAGCGCGTCCATCGGGCCGATCGACGCGACGTTCCCGGCCCCGAGGACCAGACCGACGCCGCCCTCGGACGACTTGCCGGCCGCCTTCTCCCGGTAGATGCGTCCCTGCGTCGCGTCCTGCCCCGGCTCGATGTAGACGTCGGCCGTGACCCCCGCGAACATCAGCCGGTCGGCGGCGGACGCAGGGAACACGCGCGCCAGTACCTGGCCGTCCGGGCGCCGCGTCACGAGTGGCAGCTTCGGGGCGCCACCGGCCTCGAGCGCCTCGATAAGGAGGCGCAGGTTCCGCACGAACGTCATCGGGCCGCCGAGCCACTCCTCACCGGCGCGCGCCTCGTCCGAACGGATGCCCTTCGCGCGGCAGGCGGCGTCGACCCAGCCCGGCGCCTCGACGAGCGCGGCGGCGAGGCACTCCCGCAGCAGCTCGAGCCGGCGCGGGATCGACGTCGCGACCCACGCGGCGCGGCGGTCGTACAGCCGGTCGAGCATCCGATCGAGCTCGCCGATCGGAGTCGCGGGCACACTCGGCGGCGGCTCGGGAAAGTCGGGAGATGCCATCGGTCGTCCTCGGTTGCGCGCTTGAGAGGCCCGGCACACGCCGGCACCCTGCGCCGACGCGGCTCGGCCGGTGCGACGCTGCGCCTCCGTTCTAGGCGCGTCGCGGCGTACGGGCAACCACCGCAGCCTAGCGACACCCCACGCCCTTACCCCTGTACCTACTCGCGGCGGGTCTGGCCGCCCGCGAACGTCACACGCCACGGCCCCCGGGCCGGACGGTCCGAGGGGAAGAGCGGGTCCCCAGGGAGGACCAGCGTCGGGACGCCATCCACATCGTGGAGCTGCGGCAGAATGGGGACCGGCTGCTCGGCCTCTGCCCACGCCAGCACGGACGCCACGCTCGCGCCGACGGCAGCGAGGTCCTCGAGCGTGCAGAGGGTCGGCGGCGCCAGCATCAGCGTGCCGTCCGCGTTGCGCGCAAGCGCCTGCGCCGGGCGCATCCACTCCCCCTCCACCAGCTCCGCGCGATCGGCCGCCGCAGCCTGCCCTTCGGGTGCCGGCGTCACGAAGAACCGGGTGTCGAAGCGGCGCGTCTCGAAAGGCGGCGTGATCCAGTGCGCGAAGTATCGAAGCTCGCTCGCGTCGAGCCACAGACCCTCGGCCTCGAGCACATCGACGAAACCTGCGGCTCCGGCGTTGAGACGGTCGCGCCACTCGCCGAGCCGCGCGAGCGTCTGTGCGTCCGGTGCCGCCCCGTCGCCGTCGCGCGCGAGCAAGACTCCCGCCTCCTCGAACGACTCGCGCAGCGCCGCGATCACGAGCCCCGCGGCCCGCAGGTCGTCGACCTCGTCTTCGAACCAGCCTGCCGTCGGGCGTCCCCACCGCAGGCGCGCCACGAGCCGCGCGTCCGTGTCGGCGTCGTCGAGGCGACCTCCCGGATACACGTACGCGTTCGCCATGAACGCGGCGCGCGCGCTCCGCCGCGACAGAAACACCTCAGCGCCATCCTGCCCATCGCGCACGAGCACGAGCGTCGCGGCGTCTCGGATCGGCGCGCTCACGGGACGCGTGCCCAGAGGCCGGTCGAGTCGAGCGAGTACACCACGAGCGCCTCGTCGTCTGCGCGGCCGGCGACGAAGACGTTCGCCGTGACATTGCCGAACGACAGCGCGCGCTGGCCGAGCTCGCCGCCAGTCCCGCCGAACCCAAACACGAACTCGCCCGGGAGCAGCTCGAACTCGTCGAAGCTGAACCAGCCGAACTGGAGCCCCTCGTCGACCTTCTCGCCGTTGATCGAGAAGTCCATCGGCCCCACACCGGTCGCCGCGTGGATGAACCGGATGCGCTGGCCGTCTTCGGGGAGCGTCGACGGGTCGTCCACGGCCGTGCCGAGCGTCAGCGGCTCGTACCCCTCGGGGACGGCGCCGCCGAGACCGGACATCCCGGAGATCCAGACCGTATAGATCCCGCCCGGCGACAGCGCCCATCGGCTCGACTGGATCGCGTCGTCGAGCGTCCCGCCGACGGGCACGACCGCGACATCGTAGATGGCCGTCGGGAGCGTCACGTAGACCTCCGGGTCGGCGGGCGCGCGCTCGAAGCGCTGGATGTCTGCGAACGGCGAGCTCGGCTCCGGCGCAACTCCGTCGAACCACAGCGAGACGGGCGGCGTGTCGGGCGACAAGTGCACGAATCGAATCAGCGAGGTCTGCAGCGGGCCGGTGTCGGGCTCGTCCGCGACGTCGGGCTCGTCGGCTACCTCCTCGGCCGCGTCCGGTTCGTCGGCGGCGTCCGCGGCATCGGCGGACCCCGTGTCAGTGGGCCCGGTGTCGGCGGATCCGGTGTCGGCGTCGAGCGACGAGAAGTCGAACTCGGGCTCCGACGAGCACGCGGCAACCGCGCTCAGGGCGGCGACGGAGAGGATCCAGCGGGTGCGCATCGGCGGCTCCAGAGGGTTGGGTCGCGAGAGCCTAACGCGTGGGCGACGCCTGGTACAGTCGCGGCCGTCGGCAGCGCCGAGCGGCCTCCTCGCTTTCGCGCGGGCCGATCCGGTCTGATAGAGTGCAGCGAGGACACAGGTCCCTTTCTGCTTCCGGAGACGCTCGTGCTCGCAAACCGCCGCGATCGGCTCGATCGCCTCGCCCAGTGGAGCAGCGCACGCGACGCGCTGACGATCGCGATCGCGTCGCGCCCGGGAGCACACGCGGGGCTCGGGGACACAGTGCGGTCGGTGTACGAGCACCTGCGCGACCTGCCCCGCCGCCCTGTCGACCGGATCGACGTGATCCTGGTCGGCGCCGCGCTCCCGGTCCGAGTCGCGGCGCGCACGGCTGCGCTGCTTCGCGAGTTTGGGCGCGAGCTGACGGTCGTGGCGGCGGGCGTGCTCGGTCCAGGCGAGAGCCTGGCGGCCGTCGCGGCCGACTCGCTCATGTTGCACCCGCTGGCGAGCCTAAGCTCGGTCGTGGATGCGCGCGGCGTCACCGGCGATGCCCTGCGTACGCTCGCGCACGCCACGACTCCCGACGAGGCGCACGCGCTCGTGCTAGCGCTCGTCGGATCGGGGCGGTCGCCTGATGACACGGTCGGCTCCGCGCGCCACGAGCTCGCGTGGACCCGGCACGAGCTCGCGCGGCTAGCAACGCTGCGGATCGTCCCGCCCGCCGCAGAGACGACGGCCGCGCTCGTGGCGGCGCTCACGCGAGACGCGCTCTCTGCCGACGACGTCCTCGACCGACGCGCCTGCCGTTCACTCGGCGGCCTCCCGGTGCAGCACCCGACGCCCGACCTCGAGTCCATGGCCTTCGATCTCGTCACCGCCTACGAGGAGCACCTGCACGCTCCGGGCGGCCCAGCGGCCGTCATCGAGTCAGTCGACGCGGCGCACGCGCTGACGCAGGCGAGCGGCGAGGCGCTGCCGCGCTGGGAGCGGCGCCACGAGGAGCCTGTGCACTGAGGCCGCGGGAGCGCAGGAGCGCCGGGCGTCGTCAGCCGGCGGGGCACCCCGCACGGCGGGCTCGGGCGCACCGCCGAGTGTGTGGTCCTAGCCGAAGAAGAACCCGCGGATCTGCTCGACGGCCAGCACGAGCAGGGGGAGCACGATTCCGCCCACGATGGCTTCGCCAGCCACGAGCCCCGCGGCGAGCGGCGCGCCAAACGTCTGGAACGCGCTCGGGCCCTTCTCGGACGTGGGAGGCTGGGGGGGCGAGAACGCTCGCCAAACGGCCGAAATCACGCTCCCGACCGCCATTCCGATCGACAGCGACGGCGGCAGGATCAGTGCGAACCCGAGCGCCGACGGGACCGGCACCCACCAGAATCGCGATGAGGTGTTGCCGTTCGAGTCGAGCAGCAGCTTGCCGGCCGCATCGCGCTTCTTGGCCATCAGCATCAGCTCGAAGAGCACGCCGAGTCCGATCGCGACGGCCGACGCCTCGAGGCACCCATGCGGGAGCGCTCCGAGCCCGGACTCCATCACCATCGCGAGAGACGCGATCTTCAGCGCCGTGGGCGCGGAGAGCTGGCCGGGCTCGAGGCCAACGCCGTAGGTGTCGACGAGCGCGGTGAAGACGATCGGGATCGCAAAGGCGGCGATCGCGATCGCGATGAGCTGACCGACGATCAGCGCGTTGAAGCTGCCGCCGACCTTGCGCGCCACCCAGAACGCCCCAACCGCGCCCTCGGACGACGCCTGCGGATCAGCGCTCACGTGCGCCGCGTTGAGGTTCTGCTGGATGTGGTTCGGCCAGATGAGGCCGAAGACGAACTGCGTCGCGTTCGCCATCAGCGAGACGGGGCCTGAACCGGTGAGGCCGAGCACACGGAGGCCGGCGATAACGAGGAGTGGTTGGAGCGCGACCGCAAGCAGGACCTGCTGCGGCGGCATGTCGAACCAAGCCCACTGCAGCGCGGTCAGAAGCAGGATGCAGACGGCCATCCCGCCGAGCATGAGCGGCGTCGACACGCGCTCGTCGGCGAGTGAAGGCTCGGGCGGCAGCTCCGACGACTTGCTGCGGCCGATGAGGTTGCCGATCAGCGGCACGAGGACGCTGGTCAGCGCCGCGGCGATCATCATCGCCGTAGCCGGCCACATCGTCCACTGGACAAGGTACTTGAAGTGCGAGCCGGCACCGAGGAACTCGGTCGCGTGCCCGCAGTTCGCGGTCAGGAAGTCGGTCACCTCGCCCGCGCCGAGCTCAGTGACGCACTGCGCCCAGTTCGCTTCCGACGTCCCGGCCAGCGCGGCCCACTGGGCCACATTCTCGCCGAACTCCTGGATCCACCAGACGCCGAGCAGCCCGGACAGGCCGACGGAGAGCGGCACGACCATGCCGAGACCGATAATGGCCGGCTCGAGCGAGAACATCATCACGAGCGAGGAGTTGCCGATCATCGGGGTGATGACGCCGAGTCCGTCGCGCATGAAGGTGATCAGCCCCGCGACTCCGGTCGTAACGGTCAGAACCGACCGGCGCGTCTTGACCAGCTCCGTCGCCGACGGGTCCGACAGCGTGTCGATGACGCCCTTGCCGACGTGGCCCGTCGGCCACGGCAGCGACCGGTCATCGAGCACCATCTTCCGCACGAGCGAGCCGAGGAAGATGCCGAGCGACGACGAGACCAGCAGCCAGATGCAGAGCTGCCACCACTTCGGGTTGAACCCGATGTCGTGGTCGAAGACGTTCTGCACGTAGTAGAACGCCGCGAGGATCACGACCATGAACGAGACGCCAGACGCGGCCGACACCATCGTCTGGACCATGTTCAGCTCGACGGCGAGCTCCTTCCCCTTCAGCTCCCGCCCCAGCAGCGCGGCGGCCAAGAACATGCCGCCCATCGACAGGTCGATGCCCATCCCGAGCTTGAGCGTGATGTAGGGCGCCGCCACGGCGGCGATCGCGCTGATGATGCCGCCGAGGAGCATCAGGCGGAGGTTGAGCTCGTTGCGCATCGCGGTCCTTCGAAGGAGCGGGGGCGAAGAGTATCGGGAACGCTCTCTACTCGCCCACATCGCCCTACGCGGCAAGCACCACGCATGACGCGCCGGGTCAGCGCGCAGCCCGCGCCCCACCCCCCACACCACCCACGCCCCGCACCCCGCACCCCAACACAACGCAACCGCCCGCGCCCCGAAGACGCGGGCATGTCGCGAAACAAATCCCTCCGCGCGTCGTTCATCAACTACCGGCGCGGCGCGTACCTCGTCACGATCGTCGCGGCCCGAAGACGCCCCGCCTTCGGCACCGTGCGGGACGCGACCCCCCGCCTGTCTCCGCTCGGGACGCTCACCGACGGGGCGATCCGGCGCCTCGCCACAGCCGACGTGGACGTGCTCGCGCACGTCGTCATGCCGAACCACGTCCACATCGTGGTCGCACTGCGCGGCGCGGCGACGCTCGGCACCGTCGTCGCCGGGCTGAAGTCGCGCGTGACGCGACTGGCGCGACGCGAAGGACTCGTGGCTCCAAGACAAGCGGTCTGGCAGCGGGGGTTCCACGACCGGTGGCTCGAAAGCACGCGGGCGATCGATCGCGCCTGCGCCTACGTGCGACGGAATCCTGCCGAATGGCAACGGGTCCGTCGGGGCGGCGCCGGGGGGTAGTACGCGGCGGCGCGCGGGGAGCGCGCGGCGGCGCGCGGGGGCGCGGCGGCGCGTCGGCGGCGCCAGGCGCGGCGGTGTGGGCCGGCCGGCGGAACGGGGGCGCGCGCGGCGTGGGGGGCCGGCCGGCGCCGGGGGGCGCGCGGCGGTGGGGGGCCGGCCGGCGGCCGGGGCGAGGCATGGCCTCGCCCGTACCCGCGTGGATGGTGGTCGCGGTGTGTTTGGGGGGCCGGCGGTGGGGTGGCGGTGCGGGGCTACTGCTTTGGGTTTCGGCAGGTGCCGATCTCCATGATCAGGTACAGCAGGATGCGCTCTTGGGGGGCGAGGCCGACGTGTCGGTCGTCGGTGGTGTGGTACGTCGAGTAGACGACGCGGCCGCAGCCGGCTGGCTCGTACGACACGGTGAGCGGCTTCTTTGGGGTCGGGGCGAACTCCTGGCCGCCGCGGACCCAGACGTGCGGGGTGTCGACGATGGGTTCGCCGTCGTCGCCGGTGCCGAGGGTCACGGCGACCGTCGCCTCGATCGTGTTCCAGTTGCCTTCGACGTGGAACGACGCGGCGTTGTAGGTCTCGGGGCGGTCGGAGTCGGCGGTAGGGCCGACCTGGCCGTTGAGCCAGGCGGCGAGATCCGCGTCGGCGGCCTCGGCGTTCGGTGAGTCGTAGGCGTCGCCGTCGGCGCTGCCGAACTGGGACGTGTTCCAGCGATCGCGCGCGCGGTCGTACGCCGATGCGGGCGTGTCGTTGCCGCCGCCGAGGAAGCCGCCGATGCCGTCCCCTAGCTGAAGCTGCTCGGGAAAGACGTTGTCGGCCCACTCGCCCGACCAATCCGTGACGTAGAGGTTGCCGCCGGCGGCGACGTAGTCGCGGAGGTTCCGGAGGTTCGCCTGATCGCTCAGCGCAGACGTGTTGGAGTCGCCGGAGCAGGGGATGAAGATGATGTGGTACTCCAGCATCCGGTCGAGGTTCGAGACCAGATCGCGCAGTGAGCCGAGCTCTGCGCCCGACGAGCCGCCGTTGCCCCAGACGTCGAAGACCCCGTCGGCGGACTCTGGCACAAAGATGCCCGACGTGTTGACTGAGCCCAGCCCCATCTTGCCGAGGATGTCCTCGAGGTGGTCGTAGCTCCCGGCCGCGAGGGCGATCCGCGGCGTGGTCATGCCGCCGGTCGGATCGTTGACCGACGGTAGCGTCGTCGTCGCAGCGTCGACCGTGAGCGTCGCCTCTTCGGGGACGTCGACCTCGACCTCGCGACGGAACTGGCCCTTCTCCATGACCAGCCAGTACCGACCGGAGCGGAAGTTGGTGAGGGTGAAGTTCCCGCGCGCGTCGGTCAGGACCGCGCGCGACGGCATCGAGACGCACGAGGCGCAGTACGCGTGCGTCGGGATCGCCCCGGGCCGCGCGGTGGCGAGGTACACGAGCGCCCCCGCGACGGGGATCTCCTGGCCAGACGGCACGGAGCCCGGCGCGTTGCCCGGCGCCCAGACCGTGCCAGAGACGGTGCCGAACGGCCCGCTCGGAGGGACATCGACGGGCGTGGTGTCGGTCACCGTCGTGTCGGTCGCCGTCGTGTCGGAGATCCCGCTGTCGGCCGCCCCCGAGTCCGCGACTGCGTCGCCTCCACCGAGGTCGATCTGGATCGGGCCGTCCGTGGCGACGCCCGCGTCACTTCCACCGCCGGTGTCGCGGCTGCCGCCCGCGTCGCGGGAGCCGCCGCCCGTGTCGCGGCTCGCGGTCGGCACCACCGCCCCCGTCGGGTCGTCGCCGCACCCGCCGGAGACGGCGAGGACGGGAAGGAGGGCTACGATCGTGAGGAAGAAGAGGCGGCGCATCGACGGCTCCGGGCTTTCGAGTGCGCCGATCCTAGCAGCGCTGCGAGCGGTCGGCCAGCCGTCAACGGCGCCAGCGCTTGTCGCCGCCCTGGCGGGAAGGTTAGTGTCTCGGGTCGCCGCTGTAGCGGCCGCCCGCGACGTTGCGACCCGCCCCAGGAGTGGCGTCCGATCGCGCGAGGTCGCGCGTTCGCGCGCAGTCCGGACCAGTCCCCTTCATGTCCACGCAGCACACCCTCCCTTCTCGGGCGATCCCCAAGGAACTGCCGGCGTCCGCGCGGCTGTTCCTGTTTGGTGGGGGCGGAGTGCGCGTGGTCCCGCTGCGCGACGGAGAGGCCGTGCTCGGACGGAGCTCCGCGAGCTCAGTCGTTCTCGAGGACCCGACCGCGTCGGGGCAGCACGCGAGGTTCGAGCGAAAGCGCGGCGGCGGGCCCTGGCGTGTCGTTGATCTCGGCTCGACCAACGGCACATTCGTCGGCGGCATGCAGGTCGACGAGGCTCCGCTGGAGCACGGCAGTGTGATCCGCGTCGGCGCGACCCTCGTGGTCCTCGAGATCGGCCCGCGGGCGACCGAGCCTTGTGGCGAGCCCGTGTCGATCGAAGAGGAGCACCTCGAGCGAAGCATCGACCGCATCGCTGCGTCCGACGATCCTGTGCTGATCCTGGGACCGACGGGCGCCGGAAAGGGCCACGCGGCGGCGCTCCTCGCCGAGCGCTCCGGGCGTCGCGGTCGCGTCGTGCACGTGAACTGCGCGGCGCTTCCGCGCGAGCTGGTGGAGTCGGAGCTGTTCGGGCACGAGCGCGGCGCGTTCTCAGGGGCGGCTGGCGCGCGAGCCGGGCTCATCGAAGAGGCCGACGGCGGCACTCTGTTCCTCGACGAGATCGGAACGCTGGACCTCGCGATCCAGGCAAAGCTGCTGGTCGCGCTCGAGTCTGGCGTGATTCGGCGCGTCGGCGGCGGGACCCCGCGCCGCGTGGACGTCCGCACCATCGCCGCGACGAACCTGGACGTAGACGCCGCCATCGCCTCGGGCCAGTTCCGCGCGGACCTCTACTACCGCCTCGCGGTCCACACGCTCACGTTGCCCGCGCTGGCCCAGCGCCGCCCCGACATCCCCCGCCTGCTTACCGCCGCGATGGGACTGCCATTCGCCACCGCGCTGACGCCGGAGGCCCGAGAGGCGCTGCTCGTGTGGAGCTGGCCGGGCAACGTGCGCGAGCTGCTGAACGTCGCGCGCTCGCTGCGCCCGCTCGGCGACCCGCCATGGGACTTCGGCGCCCTGCCGGAGCCAATGGCGCGGTTCCTCCACGAACGAGCGGGCGGCTCCAGGCCCGTGTCAGACACGATGTCGTCGCCGTTGGCCGCGTCGCGCAGCCGGCTCATCCCGCCGCGCGAAGAGCTCGTCGCAGCGCTGGCGGACTGCGACGGCAACGTCACGGAGCTCGCCCGCCGCATGGGAAAGCACCGCAACCAGCTAGTACGCTGGCTAGACACCTACGGCCTCCGCTAACCCCCCAAACCAAGCGGGTAAGGGCGAGGCCACGCCTCGCCCCCGGCCGCAGGCCGGCCCACCACCCCCGCCCGCAGGCCGACCCCCACCAAACCCCAGTCGATCGCAAAAATCGGGTCTTGCGCCCACGGCCATCGGCCTGTAGTGGCCCGCGCATTCCACACCCTCCCCGGTTTGCGCAGATGTCGACTCGGACACTGGTCATCACCTCCCTCGCGTTCTCCCTAGCCGCAGCCTGCGCCGCGGACTCGTCCAGCGGCAAAGACGACGCCGGCTCGGATATCGGCCGGTTCGACACAGCGCCAGACGCGGGTGGCGGCGACGCTGACTCCGGCGTCGACACCGACGACGCCGCCGACGTGTCGCCCGACACCTCGACCGACACCCCGCCGAGCCCGACGTGCGGCGACGGACGCATCGACCCGGGCGAGGAGTGCGACGACGGTCCCGACAACAGCAACTCGCGACCCGACGCGTGCCGTGAGGACTGCGGCAACCCCGCGTGTGGCGACGGCGTCGTCGACACCGGCGAAGAGTGCGACGACGGAAACCGCGCCGACGGCGACGCCTGCACCCCCGGGTGCACGCGCCCGGCGACAGACCTCTGCACGCCGTGCTCCGAAGACGACGAGTGCGGCGAGGCCTTCGACGCCTGCGTCCGCCTCGACGACGGCGACTTCTGCGCGCTCGAGTGCCGGGCCGACCGAGACTGCCCCGACGGCTTCGTCTGCGGCGACGTCCGCTCCACGCTCGGCGCGCCGGTTCGCCAGTGCGTCCCGGCAGTCGGCGCGTGCGGCGGTTGCTTCGATCCGGATCGCGACGGGTTCGGCGTCGGCGACTGCGACCAGCCGGGGGCGGACTGTGATCAGGCCGAAGGGAACACGTTCCCCGGCGCTCCGGAGCTCTGCGACGGCGCCGACAACGACTGCGACGGAGACATCGACGAAGATCTCGGGAGCGGTACCTGGTACGCGGACCGCGATCGCGACGGGCGTGGCGATCCGAACGTGACCAGCAACGCTTGCGCCCGCCCAGAGGGCTACGTCGCCAACAGCGACGACTGCGACGACCAGGCCCCGTTCGTCTTCGACGGCGCCGCCGAGCTCTGCGACGGCGAAGACAACGACTGCGACAGCGAGGTCGACGAGGAGACTGCCTCGGTCGACTTCTTCGCCGACGCCGACGGCGACGGCTTCGGTGAGGCCGGCGGCGCCGCGACCTCGTCGTGCGAGCCCGTCGACGGCTACGTCACAAACGACGACGACTGCGACGACGGCAACGGGCTTGTTCGCCCCACGGCGACGGAGCTCTGCGGAAACCGCACCGACGACGACTGCGACGGCGCCGTCGACTGCGCCGACCCCGACTGCGCCTCCGCCGCCGCGTGCGTCGGTGGCTGCGTCGACGACGGTTTCGAAGACAACGACACCCGCGCGGCCGCGAGCCCGCTCGGCGCCGGCACGTTCGACGGCTTCGTCTCGTGCCTCGGCGACGACGACTTCTTCGCGCTGACCCTCGCCGCCGGCGACGAGCTCGCGATCCGCGCGACCTTCTCCCACGCCAACGGCGACGTCGACATCTCGCTCCTCGACGCGTCGGGACGCGTCGTCGCGTCGTCGAACTCGATCACCGACAACGAGGAGATCGTCCTCGACGTCGCGAGCTCGGGGGTCTACGCGCTGCGGGTCCGCCTCTACGCCGACACCGGCGCGCCTGGGAACAGCTACTCTCTCGACGTCACGATCGATCGCGCCGCGCCTACCTGCCGCGACGACGCGTTCGAAGACAACGACACGCAGGCGACTGCGACGCGCGCCGCCGACGGCTCGTACGATGACCTCGTCGTCTGCGCCGGCGACGCCGACTACTACGTGATCGACCTCGGCGCCGAAGACACGCTCGACGTCACGGCGACCTTCGACTCAGCAGATGGCGACGTCGACCTGCGGCTGCTTGGGCCCGACGGCACCGTGCTCGACTCGAGCCTCGGCACCGGCAGCAGCGAGGCCGTCTCCGTCACGGCGACGCGCGCCGGGACCTACGCCGTCGAGGTGGCGCTCTACGGCGACCTCGGCGACCCGGGCGCGCCGTACGCGCTGAACTTCGACGTCACGGCGGCTCCGTCGAGCTGCGACGACGACGGCTTCGAGAACAACGACTCCGTCTCGGCCGCGTACCCTCTCGGCGCCGGCAGCTACGGAGGCCTCGCGGTCTGCACGGGCGACGACGACTTCTACGCCGTCTCGCTCGGAGCCGGCGATCGGCTCGATGCGGTCGTCAGCTTCTCGACCCTCGACGGCGACGTCGACCTGCACCTCATCTCACCGAGCGGCGCGGTGGTCGCGTCATCGGCGTCGCTGTTCGGGTCGTCCGAGGCGGTCGCGTACGTCGCGCCAGCCGCCGGCGAGTACACGCTCCGTGTCACGCTCAACTTCGATCTCTTCGGCGACCACGCGGACTACGACCTCGACGTTCGCGTCATCGAGGCGACCCCCACGTGCGCCGACGATGCGTCCGAGGACAACGACTCACGCGCCGCCGCCCGGCGACTCGCCGCCGGTTCGTACCCGAGCCTCGTCTCGTGCCCCGGCGACGACGACTTCTACGCCATAGAGCTCGGTGCCGGCGACCGCCTCACCGTCGACGCGACGTTCTCCGACGCCGCCGGCGATATCGACCTCACCCTCACCGACTCGGCCGGGGTCGTGCTCGCGTCGAGCGTCTCGACGACAGACGACGAGTCCCTCAGCTTCACGGCGACCGTCGGCGGCACGTACTACGTCCGCGCGTACCTGTTCGACGACGCCGGCACCCCGGGCAACGGGTACGCGCTCGACATCGGCATCGTCGCGGCGGTCCCGGCGTGCCCGACCGACCGGCTCGAGAACAACGACGATCTCGGCGGAGCGGAGCCGCTGCCGCCCGAACTCTACAACAACCTGAACGTCTGCGCCGACGACGAAGACTGGTACCGCTTCCCAGCGGGCGCCGGAGACACGATCGCGCTCACGCTCTCGTTCTCTCACGCCGAGGGCGACATCGATCTGCAGCTCGTCGACGCGACGGGCGCGGTGCTGGCAGGCGCTGCGTCGTCAACCGACGACGAGACGCTGACCTACGTCGCACCCGCCGCCGCGACCTACTACGCGCGCGTCTTCGTCTACGCCGACACCGGCGCGACGCTCGGCAACAGCTACAACCTGCGCCTGCGGATCACCCCCGCGCCGACGGCCTGCGCCGCCGATGCGCTCGAAGACGACGACACCACCGACGCGGCGACGATCGTCGGCGACGAGACAATCACCGACCTGAACCTCTGCGCGGGCGACGACGACTACTTCCTGCTGTTCTTGCTGGAGGGCGAGACGCTCACGGCGACCGCCGACTTCGTCCACGCCGAGGGCGACATCGACCTCGCCGTGCTCGACGCCGAAGGCGCGACGCTCCGCGTGGCCAATGGTGTCGACGACGGCGAGACGCTGACGTACGTCGCGCCGACCTCGGACCTCTACTACGTGCGGGCGACGCTGTACCGCGACACGGGCTCGACGCCGGGCAACACCTACGACGTGACGTTCGCCATCGCGGGCGCACCGCTCAGCTGCCCGTCCGACGATCGCCTCGAGAACGACGACACCGCCGCCTCGGCCACGTACGTCGTCGACCCCGGCTTCATCGGGGGGCTGATCGCGTGCCCGGCCGACCCCGACAACTTCGAGCTGCTGCTCTTCCCCGGGGACACGCTGTTCGCCGACGCCTTCTTCACGCACGCCGACGGCGACATCGACATCGTCCTGCTCGACGAAGCGGGCGACGAGCTCGGCCGCTCCGACGGCACCGAAGACGACGAGAGCATCGTGTACACTGCCACAGGCATCGAGCTCGTCACGCTCCGGGTGACGCTCTTCGGCGACTCGACGGGCAACACGTACGAGCTGTTCCTGCAGATCCTCTAGGCGGCGCGCGACCGGTTGCCGGCGCGCCGGCGACCGGTCGCGTTCCCTAGCCTTCCACTGCGGCGTGCACGGCGGCGACCGCGCAGAGCAACGCGCCGAGCACGATCAGGACGAAGCCGGCGCCGCCCGAGTAGCACCACGCGAGCACGGCGCGGCGCTCGCCCGCGCGCAACCGGTCGTGCAGCGCCAGCGGATTCCACAGCCAGCGCGGCGGCAGGGCGCCGCGCGGGGCGAGCGCGCGGTAGAGCAGCACGTGGTACACCACGCCCGCTGGCACCCCGAACCCGATCCCTACGGCGACGATCGCCCCGCCCACCTTGAGCAGCGGCGCCCATGGCACGAGCGCGAGCCCCCCGAGGCCAACCAGCGCGGCCGCTACGGCGAAGATCACAGCGAGCTCTGCCACGGACTCCCGGCCTGCCGGCGAACGAGGGGCGCCCGCAGCGATCACCGCGGACGCCCCGAACATGAGGGGTCCCGCGGGTGGACGCAACCCCGCGGAGGTCGGCGATGCGCGGCGCGCGGTCCCGCTGGCCGATCCGCAGTCGCGAGGCTACAGTGCCCGAACCGGTCCCGTTCCCAATGGTGAACCGTGTGGGAGGCGCCCCGCGCCGTCAGAGATGAGTCCGAGCTGCTCGGGGCGTACGCCTCTGGAGCCAGGAACTTCGCCGGCACACAGCTGAGCGGCGCCGACCTGCGCGACGCCAATCTCACCGAGGTCGTCCTCGACCGCGCCCAGCTCGGCGGCGCCGACTTCGCCGGCGCCACGCTGATCGAGGGCTCGTTCTCGCAGGCGCGCCTCACACGCTCGATCCTTCGCGGCGCGAAGCTGTGGGCCGCGAACCTGTCGAACGCGAACCTCGTCGGCGCAGACCTCTCGGGCGCCACGCTCGTCTCCGCCAACCTCAAACAGTCCGATCTGCGCGAGGCCAAGCTCAACGGTGCCAACCTCTCCGGCGCCAACCTCTTCAAGGCCAACCTCCTCGGCGCGCAGCTCGTCGGGACCGACCTCGGCCGCGCGAACCTGCCGGGAGCGAACCTGGCCGGCTCGATGGCGATGGAGGCGGACCTCACCGCGGCGCGCGCCTGGCAGTGCAACCTCGCAGACGCCGACCTCCGCAACGCCCGGCTGGCCGGCGCCTCGCTGATCGGCGCGCGACTCGACCGCGCAGACCTGACGGGCGCCGCGCTTGCCGGCGCCGACCTCTCGGATTGCTCGCTCGTCGGCGCCCGCCTCGACGCGCCCGCAGACGGCGTCGCGACCGCCACCCGCTGCCGCATCGACGCTGCGACCTACATCCGCTCCGACTGGGACCCGTACACCCTCGCCGCGTGGATCGACGCGGGCGCGATCCTCGTCGACCCAGACCACCTCCCGCAGGCTGCACGCGACCACCTCGCGACACGCGGCGAGGGGCTGACGCTCTACTTGAACTCCCCGCTCGAGCCGTTCGACCGGTTCGTCGTGGACGCCCTCATCTTCGGCGTCCTCGGGACCGCGAGCACCGCCCGGACCGTCGAGGTCGTTGCCCTCGAGACCCGCGGCATCATCCGGATCCTCGACGACCTGCAGGCAAACCTCGCCGCGCTCGGCGATGTCATCGATCGCGGCGGGTGGAAAGATCCGGGGGCGATGGCGATCGAGACCCTCTTCGACGTGCCGCAGATCACCGACGCAGCCGAGCGGTTTCGCGCGCGACTCAGCCGCATCGAGCTCCGCGGCGTCCGCGGCGCAACGCCGCCACCAACGCCGCTGCCCGAGCAAACGGACTTGCCCGAGTTCCCCGGCGAACACACGCGCGTCGACACCGGGATCGACGAGCTCGACGACCGACCTCTGACCACGCTCAGGGTCTGGTCTGGGCCCGGAAAGTAGTACAGAATCGCCGCGCGCGGCCCACGGCGCCGCCGCGAGTCGCTCCCAGGCCCGGCACAACCGAAATGCTCAGACCCCACCTCAGCGCGATCGGCGTCGCGACGCTCGCGCTCGCCGCACTCGGCGGCTGCAACGACTCCGTGACCGGCGCGAACGCAGACGCCGCCGCCCTCGACACGAGCGCCGACGGCTCCGGGCTCCCCGACGTCGAAGACCCCGACGGCGCAGACGACACCGCCGCGATCGACGCGCCCGACCTGGGCGGCAGCGACGCAGACCCCGGAGACGTCGGGACCGACGCAGGCCCCGAGGACGCTGACGACGACGCGACCGACATCGCCGACATCACCCTCGACACGCTGCTCGACGGCGACGGAGGCGGCGACGACGACGCGGATGACGACGGCGGTGGCGACGACGCAGACGCCGAGCCCCCTCGTCCCCGCTGGGAGAGCGCACCGCCCTCCGCAAACGGGCCGTACGAGTGGTCCGAGTTCGAGGAGTCGATCTCCGCCGCCGGCTTCGACATAAGCCTCGACCTCTACGTCCCGACGAACGCCGAAGACGCGCCCTACCCGGTCGTCGTCTTCAACCACGGCTTCCAGATGGATGGCTCCATGTACGCCGTCTATGGACGCCGCCTCGCCTCCCACGGCTTCGTCGCCGTGCTCCCGTCGATCGGCGACACACTGATCAGCTCGCGCACACACACCGAGCTCGCAAACATCCAAGTCGCCGTCGACGCCTGGATCGCCGACGCCGCCACGCGCCCCGGCTCCCGCATCTACAACGTCGCAGACGTCGAGCGGCTCGGCGCCGGAGGTCACTCACGCGGCGGAAAGGCGTCCATCTATGCGGCGACGCGCGACCCTCGAATCGTGGCGTCGTTCAACGTCGACCCCGTCGACTCAGGACCCCCGTTTGGCGGAAACCCGACCGACTTCCCGTCCGTCGCCCCCGAGCTCATGGACGACGTCACGATCCCCACCGGCTACATCGGCTCCGGGCTCGGCGGCAGCGGCTTCGTCGCCTGCGCTCCGACCGAGGACAACTACCACCAGTACTTCCTCGCCTCGTCGAGCCCCACCTTCGAGTACGTACTGCCGGAAGCCGGTCACAACGACTTCATCGAGACCTGCAACTTCACGTGCCGCGCCGCGTGCGCACAAGGCGACGACCCCGCCGCCGCCCTCGCCTTCGCCGTCACGACGACCGTCGCCTTCTACAAGGTCTACCTCGCCGACGACGAGAGCTACCTCCCCTGGGTCCAGGGCGACCAGGTCCCGACCTGGGTCCAGTTCGGCGCCCGCTGAGCCGGGTGCCCGATGAGCCGGGTACCCGACGGTAGCTCGGCCGACCGCGACTAGAGCTCCGCCGGCGGGCGAACCGGCCCCGTCGGTCTACTCGGAGCGCTCGGTGTTCGCGTCGCAGGCGGGGTCGGGGTCGGGGTCGGCGAGCGCGGCTGCGCCACCGGCTCCGGCGTCGGCTCGGGTGTCGCGGTCGCCGCGGGCTCGGAGGGCGCGCGCGCCGCGGGTTCAGCCGCCGGCGCGGGAGCCGACGCTGCCGAGCGCGCGGGAGCCGGGGCCGCCGCCGGCTCGGCCCGTGGCGTCGCGCGCCGGCTCGGGCGCCGCGGTGGCTCGCACGCCTCGACGCGCTCGCGGTATCGGCCGTCGAAGGCGGCGCCGTAATGGTCCACGAGCGCCGTGAGCTGCTCGCGCCCCGAGTCGCACTCGTTGGCGGCGAGCGCACGCTCCAGCGCGTCGACGACGCCGCGCGCGCCGGCGAGGCGGCGGCTCGCCTCCTGAACGCCCGCGTCGTCTGGCGCTTCGGCGAACAGCGGCTCGAGCGCTCGCTCGGCCGCGCCGAGGTCGCCGGTGCCAAGCACCTCGAGGACGGCCGCCGCGCGCTCGGCGGCGGTCGGTCCGGCCGGCGCCGGCTCGGAGCCCTCCGATGCCACATCTTCCGGCCCCCGCTCGGTCGCCCTTCGGATCGCGAAGTTTGCGATGACCACGAGCGCGAGCACTACGATGGCGACCGTCGCGTACAGCGGCGCCCGGCTCTTCTTCGGCTGCCCTCCCCGCGGCGGCAGCGGCGCCGCCCACCGGGGGTCGTCGTTGTCGTCGCCCAGCGAGTAGGCGTCGTCGGCCGGGCCGCGGACCACACCGCCGAGCGAGAAGCCGTCGTCGGCGACGCGGCTGCTGCCCGTGCCGAGTTCGTAGCCAGACGTCGGCGACACATCGCTCGACAGCGCGTAGCCTTCCTCGACGGCCATCGGGCCCGAGCGCGACCGCGGACTGCCCGGCCGCTCGTCCACGAAGTCGGGCGCCGACCGCGTGAGGACGCGGCGGCCGCTCGGGTCCGGGCGCGAGCGCGGCGACGCGACGGGTGCCGCGCCCGCCGCCCCGGGCGCGCGTGGCACCGCCGCTGCGGCGGCGGAGTCGGTCGCGGTGCGATCGATCTCCTCGAGCCGGGCCAGCATCGCGTCCATCGACGGCGGCCGCAGCTTCGGGTCCTTCTCGACCGACTCCGCGATGAGGTCGACGAGCGCAGCGGGGATCGCCGTCGGCGTGCACGTGTCGACGCGCGGCGGCACCTCGCGGATGTGACGCTGCAACAGCGCCAGCTTGTTCTTCCCCGAGAACGGCGGCTCCCCCGTCAGCATGGCGAACAGCACGAGGCCCAGCGAATACACGTCGCTTCGTGCGTCGACCTCGCGGCCCGAAGCCTGCTCCGGGGACATGTACTCTGGGGTCCCGAACGTCACGCCCGTCTGCGTCAGCGACGCCTGCGACGCCTCGTCGTCGAGCATCTTCGCGATGCCGAAGTCGAGCACCTTGACCGAGACACGACCGTTCGGCGGCTCGAGCACCATCAGGTTGTCGGGCTTCACGTCGCGGTGGATGATGTTCTGGCGATGCGCGGCCGCCAGCACCTCGCTCGTCTGGATCGCGATCCGCAGCGCCGTCTTCACCGGAAGCCGCCCGTCGCGCTTGATCATCTGCTTGAGCGACACGCCCTCGCAGAACTCCATCACGATGTAGAGCGTCCCCTCGTCGAGGCGCCCGAAGTCGTAGATCGACACGGCGTTCGGGTGCGGGACGCGCGCCGCCGACCGCGCCTCGTTCAGGAACCGGGTCGCGAACTCCTCGTCCTCGGCGAATCGGCGGTGCAGGAACTTCACCGCCGCCTTCTGGTTCAGCTCCTGGTGCCGGGCCAGGTAGACCTCGCCCATCCCCCCGCGCGCGATGCGCTGGATGACCTGGTACCGCTGCGACACCGTCCGGCCGACGAACGGGTCCACCTCGGGCGTGCGATACGGGATCGCGTCGCCGCAGTGCGGGCAAAACAGCGCACCATCTTCGACACCGCTCGCGCACGAGGGGCACGTTATCGAGGCGTGGGGCATGTCCGGAGCTCCGCTGACCGCGTCACGAGGCGCGTGTGGGGCACCCTATTCGCTTCGGCGCCCGCTGGCCACTTTCCGCCGTGTGCCGCGGTGTCGCACCTACACCGCCGCGCTTGAGCGACGCGCCGCCCGCAGCGATGTTGGGCGAGCACACTTGTCGGAGGCCGATGAAACGTGTTTCAGTCCCCGCCGGTCGGCTCGAGCCTCGCTCCGACGCCTACCCCATCGTCCCGACACGTGGTGCCCTGGAAATGTCACTCGAGGACTTCCGCGCCGAGGCCGCCCTCTGGATCGTCGAGAACGCCCCGCGCTCCCTCTACGGGACGCGGTCCGGGCGCTTCGACGGCTACTGGGGCGGCAAGAAGCAGCCGCCCGTCTCCGAAGACGTCGCCCGCTGGCTCGCCGCCTGCGTCGAGCGCGGCTGGACCGCACCCGACTGGCCCACCGAGCTCGGCGGCGGCGGACTCAGCCGCCAACACACCGAGATCATCAGCGAGATCCTGACCGAGCTGAAGCTCCCGCCGCCGCTCGTCGGCTTCGGCCTCGCGATGATCGGCCCCACGCTCCTCGACTTTGGCAACGACGCCCAGCGCGCCGCCCACATCCCGCCGATCGTGCGCGGCGAGGTCCGCTGGTGCCAGGGCTACTCCGAGCCCGGCGCCGGCTCCGACCTCGCCTCCCTCGCGACGCGGGCGGTCCGCGACGGCGACGACTTCGTCATCGACGGCCAGAAGGTCTGGACCTCGCACGCCGACAAGTCCGACTGGATCTTCGCGCTCGTCAGAACCAACCCAGACGCGAAGAAGCAGAGCGGGATCACCTTCATCCTCATCGACATGTCGACGCACGGCGTCTCGACACGTCCGATCGAGCTGATCAGCGGATCCTCCCCGTTCTGCGAGGTCTTCTTCGAGAACGTCCGCGTCCCCGCCGCGAACGTCGTCGGCCAGGTCGACCACGGCTGGACCGTCGCGAAGGCGCTCCTCGGCTACGAGCGCTCGATGATCGGCGCGGCCATGGGCGGACAGCTCCGCGACGCCGAAGCCGATCTCGTCGCGCGCGCGCGGCGCGCCCTCGACGCGCCCTCCGGGCAGCTCCCCTCTGCCCTCACCCGCGACGAGATCGCCGACCTCGCGATGGACGAGGCCTGCTTCAACGTCACCGTGCAGCGCGTCATCGAGGGGATGAAGGGCGGCAAGAAGCCCGGCTCCGAGAGCTCCATCCTCAAGGTCGTCGGCTCTGCCCTCAAGCAGCGCCGCTTCGACCTCGCCGTGAAGATCGCCGGGCCCGAGTCCCAGGGCTGGGAGGGCGACGCGTTTGCCGCGGACGACCTCTCCCTCACCCGCGACTGGCTCCGCTCTCGCGGAAACACCATCGAGGGCGGGACCTCCGAGGTCCAGCTCAACATCATCGCCAAACACGTCCTCGGGCTCCCCTGATGGCCTTCTCACTCACCGAAGACCAAACACAGATCGCCGACTCCGCGCGGAAGCTGGTCGAGACGCAAGCGCCGATCGCCCGACTGCGGACGCTGCGCAGCCAGCCGGAGCGTTGGTCTCGCAAGTGCTGGGCCGCGATGGCCGAGGCCGGCTGGACCGCGCTGTGTGTCCAGGAGCGCCACGGCGGGCTCGACCTGGGCCTCACAGAGCTCGCGCTCGTCGCCGAAGCCGCCGGTCGACAGCTCGCGCCCGAGCCCCTCGTCTCGAGCGCCGTCTTGTTTGCGTCGGCCGTCCAGCTCCTCGGCACACACGCGCAGCGCGACCAGCTCTTGGCGTCGGTCGCCGACGGCACGCGGATCGGCGCGTTGTGTGTCGCCGACGGCGGGCGGTACGACGCCCCGGACCGTGGCTGCGTCCAGGCCCGGATCGTCGACGGTGGTTTCATCGTCGATGGCGTCCGGTCCCACACCCTCGACGTCACCCTCGCCGACACGCTGATCGTCGCCGCGCGCGGACCCAACGGCGCCGTCACCCTCTTCGTCGTCGACGCGAACGCCACCGGCATCACCCGGACGCCCGAGGCGCGCGTAGACGGGCGCGACGCCGCGACCGTCCGGTTCGACAGCGTGCGGCTCGCCCCCGCCGACATCCTCGGTGAGCTCGGCGGCGGCCTGGCTCAGCTCGACGGCGCGCTCGACCGCGGCGCGGTCGGCGTCGCCGCCTTCGCGCTCGGCGCCGCCACCCGCGCCCTCGAGCTGACGCTCGACTACGTCCGCACGCGCATCCAGTTCGGCGTCGCGATCGGATCGTTCCAGGCCCTCCAGCATCGGCTGGCGTACGTCTTCGCGAAGGTCGAGCTGGCCCGCTCCGGCGTCCTCACCGCGTCGCGCGCCATCGACGCCGGCGCCGCCGACGGCCCGCGGCTCGCCTCGATGGCCAAGGCCAAGGCCTGCGACGCCCTCGAGCTCGCCGCAAAGGAGGGCATCCAGATGTTTGGCGGCGTCGGCATGACCGACGAGTACGACATCGGCTTCTACCTCAAGGCCCACCGCGGACTGGACACCTGGCTCGGCGACTCCGCCCACCACCGCGCGCGGTGGGCCACGCTCCAGGGCTACTGAGCCGACGCCGCGCGCGCCGCCCGGCGCCGCCGGACCGAACGGGGGATCGCCGTCGCCGCCGCCGCGAGACCAAACAGCATCAGCACGATGATGTACGCGCCGTTGAACGTCATGCAGCTCTCGTTGATGTACGCGAGCCGCCCGTAGTTTTCGGCGAGGTACCGTCGAGTCAGCTCGACGGGGACCACGCCTGCCGGCACGACGATCGGGGCCACCGGGGCCGCGGCCGGCGTCGACGGTCGCGCGCGTCCCGCCGCCGCGCTCGCAGGCGGCTGGGCGCCCGCTGACGGAGGCTTCGCGACGACGCCCGGCCGTCGCGCCGCGTCCGGCTTGCCTCCTCCCGCCGGCGCAGCGGCGTCGGTCCCGCCCGTCGGCGCTCCGGCAGCGCGCGGGCCACCCACCGACGCCACGAGCCCGCGCTCGATCAGGTCCGCCTCGGTCAACAGCGTCCCCGTCGACACGTCGAGCCCGCGATAGTCCTCCCAGCCATACGGCTCGTCTTCGACGATCACGTCGCCGATCAGCCGGCTCGGGTGCGGCAGCAGCCACGCGCCCGCGGTCCAGATCCCACAGATCGGGTTGAACGGCGGCCAGCCCGGCGAGTACCGCACGACGCGAATGCCGACGTCGTTCACCTCGAACCCGAACGTGTCGTCGATCCGATACAGCTCCCGGTCGAACTCTCGGTCGAACGACGTCGTCGACGAGCCGCGCAGCCGAACGCCGCTCGCGCCCATCCGGTACGCTACATTCGTGCCGACCCACATCATCAACACCATCGGCAGCAGCGCTCGCAGCATGGGCGAGACGAGCGGGGGCGGCGCCGAGGGCGGCGTGGGGGTGGGGGTCGTCATGGTCTGCTGCGCTCCGCGCGCCGCGCTGCCGCACATGCGGGACCGCCGGCGCTGTGCTACCGTGGGCGGCCACCCCCGCCGAGGCAGCCATGAGCGACCGAGTGCCAGCGATCGACACGTTCGTCAACGTCAACATGGGCTCGATCTCGCGCCCCGCCTTCCTCGATCGCGTCGCCACGGACTACTTCAAGCGCGGCGAGGCGATGTTCGAAGACGAGTCCCCCGAGTCGCTCCTCGACAAGATGGACGCCGCCGGCGTGCAGAAGGCCGTCATCACGATGCGCGCCCATGAGCAAGACGAGCGCATCCTCTCCTTCCCGGCCGCCAACCCCGACCGCTTCGTCCTCTCCATCTCGCTCGACCCGCGCCTCGGCATGCGCGCCGTCCGGGAGCTCGAGGCGCTGACGCGGGCGCACCCCGTCGTGTTGGCGCGCGTCGTCCCCTTCTTCTTCAACCTCCCGCCAAACGACCGCGCGTACTACCCGATCTACACGAAGTGCTGCGAGCTCGACCTCCCGATCTCGGTCAACACCGGCATCCCGGGCCCGCCCGCGCCCGGCATGTGCCAGTACCCGATGCACCTCGACGACGTCTGCCTCTTCTTCCCGGAGCTGACCGTCATCATGGCGCACGGGGCCGACCCTTGGTGGGCCGAGGCGATTCGGCTGATGATCAAGTACCGCAACCTCTACCTGATGACGTCGGCCTACTCGCCGCGCTACTTCCCGCAAGAGCTGCTGCACTACATGAACACGCGCGGCCGCGAGAAGATCATGTTTGCCTCTGACCACCCGGTCCTCACCATCGAGCGGTCCGTCCGAGAGGCGCGCGAGCTCGTCCTCCGCGACGGCGTCCTCGAGGCCTTCCTGTACGGCAACGCGCAGCGGGTCCTGTTCGACCGCGCCAAGCGCGACACGCGCGGCGAGTCGCTTCAGACCGGCATGGAGAGCTACTGACGTGGACGTCGCCGCCCTGCACCACACCCTCACGCTCGCGTGGCTCGGCCTCGCCGCCGTCACGTTCCTGGTCCTCCAGTTCATCTCGGCGCCCTACGGAAAGCACATCCGCGACGGCTGGGGACCCACGCTGCCAAACCACATCGGCTGGGCGATCATGGAGACGCCGCCTATCGTCGTCTTCTCGCTCTCCTTCGCGCTGGGCTCCCACAAAGGCCCCGTCGACGTCGCGTTTCTCTGCGCGTTCCTGTCGCACTACGTCTATCGCGGCTGGATCTACCCGTTCCGCCTGCCAACGGCCGGCAAGCGCATGCCGGTCATCGTCTGCGCCCTCGCCTTCACGACGAACATCCTGATCTCCTGGCTCCAGTCGTGGTGGCTATTCGAGCTCGGCCCCGCCCACACGATGGTCTGGGCGTTCGACCCACGCTTCCTCGCAGGCGCGGCGCTGTTCGTGTTTGGGTTCTGGCTCAACCACGACAGCGACGCGATCTTGCGGCGACTCCGCGCACCCGGCGAGACCGGCTACCGCATCCCGCACGGCGGCGGCTTCCGCTTCGTCTCCTCGCCCCACTACCTCGGCGAGATCATCGAGTGGACGGGCTGGGCGCTCGCCACGTGGTGCCTCCCGACGACCGCCTTCCTCGCGTGGACGCTCGCCAACCTCGTCCCGCGAGCAAACGAGACGCACCGCTGGTACCTCGACCGCTTTCCCGACTACCCGCGGGAGCGCAAGCGCGTCTTCCCCGGCGTCTACTGACCCGAGCGCGACAGGCGCGCGGCTACTCGGCGGCCGCCTCGGTCGCCGGGTAGAACTGCGAGTACCACTTCCGCAGCTTCATGATCGGCCCGTCGGTCGCGCACAGCAGCGGGACCTCGCGAAAGCACTTGTTCTCCCAGATCTGGACGTCCTCGAGGAAGCCCGTCGTCAAGTTGTCGATGTATGCTTGCGCCATCCGCTCGACGAGCGCCGGGTCCTCGCCGCGCCGCAGCGCGACGCCGAAGCGCAGGTCCAGCGTCCCCTCGTCGATCATCGTGTGCGCGTTCACGAGCATACACGGCAGGTACCCGTGCATGTCCGAGATCTGGTACCCGGGCCCGTAGTACGTCGCCTCGATCGTGAAGCGGTCCTTGCCGCCGCCGCGCGGGTACGCGATGCCGCCCGAGCGCTGGATCGCCTTCTCATCGACGAACTCGTTCTCGAACTTCTCGACGTGCGTCCCGTGCACCGGCGCAAAGTGGCCAACGTCGACCACGTTCTCCACGATCTCGCGCGAGTGCGTCTTGATGCGCATCACGCTGTGCTTCCACGGCATCCACTCGTCGCTCTCGTGCACCGGAAGGTACGGAACGTCGAACGCGGGCTCGCCGCCCGCCGGGTCGAACCACAAGAACACCATCCCGTTGCGCTCGACCGACGTCCACTTCGTGAGCCGCGCCCGCTTCGGCGCCCCTTGGTCGCAGTACGGGATGCTCGTGCACTGCCCGGAGTCGCCGTCGAACACCCAGTGGTGGAACGGGCACTGGATCGAGTTCCCGAGCACCTTGCCACCCGCGCCGAGGTGCGCGCCGAGGTGCGGACAGAACCCGTCCATCACGCGAACGACGCCGTCCTCTCCGCGAAACACCACCTGGGCCTGCCCAAAGTAGTTCAGCTTCAGCACGCCGCCGGGGCCCAGCTCGTCCGAGAACGCCACCATGAACCAGCCACGCGGAAAGCCCTCGAAAGTCTGTCGCGCCATCGCCTCGCTCCGGGTCTCGGCCGCGCTCGTCGGCCAACGTCGTCTGCGGGCACACTAGAACATGTTTCAGTCCGCGGTCAACGGACCCGCAGCCGGTTGACCACCGCCCCCGCGGCCGCTACGCGGCGCGCATGAAGCCGAAGCTCGTCATCGTCACGACCGTCCCCATCTCCATCGCGGCCTTCCTGGAGGGGCAGCCGCGCCACCTCACGCAGTGGTTCGACGTCCACCTGGTCTGCGGCCCCGGCGCCGGCAAGGAGCGTGTCGAGCGCGGCGAGGGCCTCCCCGTCACGACGATCCCCCTCACGCGCAAGATCACGCCGCGCGACGACCTCCAGGCGCTCGCGGCCCTCACCCGCTACCTCCGCCGCCTTCGCCCCGACATCGTCCACACCTACACCCCGAAGGCCGGCCTCGTCGGGATGATGGCCGCCGCCGCCGCGCGCGTCCCGCACCGCATCCACTCCGTCGTCGGGATGCCGCTCATGGAGGCGACCGGAAAGAAGGCGCAGGTGCTCGCCGTCACCGAGCGCGTCACCTACGCCCTCGCGACCGACCTCTGGAGCAACAGCACGGGCCTGCGCTCGTGGATCCACGAGCACCTCACCCGTCGCCCGATCGAGGTCGTCGGACACGGGTCCACCAACGGCGTCGACGCCGGCCGCTTCGACCGCGACCTGTGGCCGCCAGACCAGCGCGCGGCCCTGCGCGCCGAGCTCGGCATCCCGGCCGACGCGTTCGTCTTCGTGTTCGTCGGGCGCATCGTCCGCGACAAGGGCATCCACGAACTCGTCGACGCCTTCACCAAGCTCCACGTCGACCACCCCGACACGCGCCTCGTCCTCCTCGGCGACTACGAGCGCGACCTCGACCCGCTCTCGCCAGCGACCGACGCGGCCATCCAGGCCCATCCTGCGATCGTCACCCCCGGCTGGGTCGACGACGTCCGCCCGACGATGGCCTACGCCGACGTCTACGTGCTGCCGAGCTACCGCGAGGGGCTCCCGAACTCGCTGGTCGAGGCGGGCGCGATGTCGCTGCCGGCGATCGCGACAGACATCAACGGCTGCAACGAGGTGATCGTCCCCGGCGAGAACGGCCTCCTGGTGCCCGTCCGCGACGCCCGGGCGCTCGAGTCCGCGATGCGCTCACTGGTCGAGGACCGTGCGCGTCACGCCGACATGCGGGCGCGCGCCCGGACCTCCGTGCTCGCTCGGTTTTCGCAGCCCTACTTCTACGGCGAGCTCGTCTCGGCCTACCACCGCGTGCTCGGCCGACCCACGACCTGAGCGCGCGCCACCGCGGTCCCAGGCGCGGCGCCGCCCTCGCGCTCGCGCTGAACACCCGACGCGGTGGGACGTCTATCTCTGGGCCGACTGCCGGCCCCCCGCTGGCTCTCGGGAGCCCCTCGCGCTATACGGTCTCGGCCGTCACCCCCGACGAACACGATGAAGCACGCACGCTCCCCCCTCGCCCTCGCCGCCGCGGCCGCACTGGCCGGCGCCGCCTGCGACCTCTCGTCCGTGACGCAGGTCCTCAACGGCGACTGCGCCTCGTACGACTCCGCCTACCAGGTCGAGATCGCGCAGTCCGGCGAGCTCGCCGCCGCCATCCCGGCCACGCCGGACGGCTTCGCGATGGGCGTCGTGCTGAACCAGCGCGCCGTCAACGAGCTCTTCCGGCGCCTCGGCGACACGGAGCTCCCGGTCTTGCGGCAGTCGTTCCGCCTGCTCGGGCAGAGCGTGACGGTGGCGCTGCAGCCGTCGATCCCGACCCTCGCAATCGGCGGCGACACCCGCTGCCCGAGCTGCTTCGCCGCGGCCGTCCCGTTCGCCGTCGGCGTCGGCTTCACCGAGGACCCGCCGCAGCTCGGCGGCGGCACGCTCTCGGCCCAGATGCCCCTCGGCCTCGTGCCCGTCGAGGGCGCGCAGACGGCCTTCGTCGCGTCGTTCCAGGAGCTCGACGTCACGGGCCTGCAGCTCGACGTCAACAACGCGACGTTCAACACGGCCCTCTCGACCATCGAGCCGATCGTCAACGCGCTCCTGTCGCAGTGGCTCCGCAGCCGCTTCGAGAACGCCCGCATCGCCACGTTCGACACGTGGGCGCTCGGCCAGGGCAGCGTGAAGCTCGCCGGCCGTGGACCCTTCGTCTACCCCGAGACCGAGACGATCGTCGTCGCGATGCAGTCGAACCTGAAGGTCGCCGACGGCCCCTCGATGACCATGCAGACGCAGCTCCCGAACGGCGCCGACGTCGGGTTCATCTTCGACCCGCGCCTGCTCCTCTCGATGACGCGCCGCATGAACTACGAGAGCGTCATCCCGAGCGAGTTCGACGCCACGGGCCAGCAGGCCGTCTCGGGCGGCGGCACCAAGGTCACGTTCCAGACGCTCGCCAGCGGCGACGACGGCCTCCTGCGCGCCGGCGCGACGCTCTACCGCACCGACAACCTGTGCGGCACCGCGAACCTCTCTGCCGCGATGGGCCTGACCGTCGAGCCCGGAGTGTTTGCCTTCTCGATCCGCGACGTCCAGGTCACGTCTGGAGAGGGCGTCGGGCGCCTGCTCAGCCAAGACGCCTGGGGGACCGGACCGCTCGTCAACGCCCTGCTCGACACGCTGCAGTTCACGGTGAACTACGACCAGATGTTCGCCGGCGAGCGCGGAGAGTCGCCCGAGATGGGAACATTCCAAGCAAACATCGACGCCCGCGGCGTCTCCGTCTTCTTCAACATCGCCGATCTCTAGGACCCCCATGAACCACACACGCGCCGGCCTCTCGCTCGCCCTGGTGCTCGCCCTCGCCGGCTGCGGCGACGAAGAGACGTTCGACTTCGACGCCGGCACCAGCGGCGACACGGCCACCGGTGACACGACCGCCGACGCCGGCGCCGACGACGGCAGCGGCGCCGGCGACGCGAGCGACACGAGCGACGACGTCGCCGCCGACACCGGCGGCCCCGACACGACGCCCGACCTGGGGCCCGACGCGCCGCCCGCCCGCTCGGTCACCTTCGTCCTCGCAAACGCCAACCCTGGCGGCCTCTCCCGCTGGGTGCAGCTCGCGAACCCGCTCGGCATCCCCACCTGGTACCGCGTCCTCGAGGCCGGCAGCCTCGACAGCTACATCCGCATCCAGAACAGCTGCACCGTCTGCGAGTGCTCGACGCCAAACTGCACGCCGTGCGACCCCGAAGCCGAAATCCTGGAGCTCGCGCCGGGCGAGGAGATCCGGTCGACGTGGACCGGCACGTTCTACACGATCGACCCCGTCGACTTCTGCGCCGAGCCGGGTCCGGTCGAGGGCGACACGTTCACCGTGGAGTTCGAGTGGAGCCCGGAGCCACCGGGCGAAGACGGCACGCTGCCGGTCGGCACGCTCTCCAACACCCGGGCCAGCTTCACGCTGACCGAAGAGGGCTCCGAGACCCGCTACGACATCGAGCAGCTCGCGCCGTGACGCGCAACGCGACCCAGCCGGTCGCCCGGCGGCCCGGCGACGCAGACGACGAGCACCTCGCCCGGGCCCGCGCCCTGCATGCGCGCGTCGGCGCGATCGACCTCCACGTCGACTCGATCATCCAGGACCGCCTGTTTGGCTACGACATCCGGCGCGCCCACCGCGCCGGCATGCGCGGCCAGCCGCTGTTCTGGCACGCCGACATCCCCCGCCTCATCGAAGCAAACTTCCTCGGCGTTTGCCTCGGCGTTCACTACTTTCCGTGGGAGTCCGAGGCCGGCGTCCGCGAGTGCCACCGTCAGATCGACCGCATCGACGAGATCTGCGCCGCCGACGAGCGCACCTTCCGCGTGCGCAGCGCCGCAGACTGGGACGCCGCCGCCAGCGCCGGCAAGCTCGCCCTGATCCCGGGGCTCGAGGGAGCCCACCTGCTAGGCGGCAGCCTCGACGCGCTCGACAAGCTGCTAGAGCGCGGCTTCGCCTACATGACGCTCGCGCACTTCTCGAAGAACAGCGCCGCCACCCCGGCGCTGGGGCGAGGCGCAAACGAGACCGACAAGCTGACGCCGTTCGGCGTCGAGCTCGTGAGCCGGCTAAACGCGCACGGCGTCGTCGTAGACGTCGCGCACCTGAACATGCCATGCGCCATCCAGGCAGCGGAGCTCTCCCGTGCGCCTGTGTTTGCAACGCACTCGGGTGCGCAGGGCGTACACAAGCACCCCCGCCTCCTGTCAGACGCGGCGATCGACGCGGTCGCAGCGAGCGACGGCGCGATCGGCATCATCTTCGGGCCGCAGTTCCTGACGGGCCGCCGCGACGCCACCTCCGAGGCAGTGGCCGACCACATCGACTACATCGTGCAGCGCGTGGGCGTCCGTCACGTCTGCACAGGCTCCGACTACGACGGCTGGCTCCCAGCCATCCTCGCCGACCACCGCGACTGCCGCGACATCACCCGAGTAACCGCGGCCCTCCTGCGCCGCGGCTACACCGACGACGACATCGCCGCCATTCTCCGCGACAACACCCTACGCGTGATCCGAGCCGCCGCCACCGCCGCCGCCTGATCACGGGCGCGCCCCGGCGCGCCCCCCGGCCGCAGGCCGGCCCCCCCGCCAAACACAACCGCAGCCCCCTATCCGGCCCCCGGGCCGCCCCGCGCCCTACTCCTCGCCGTCGTCCGGCTCGCCGCCGACGCCGCTGTCCCCCGCGTCACCCATGCCCGAATCCACCCCTGCCGCGGCAGCGAGCGCAGGGAGCATGGCCAGCAGCTCCTGGGGGAACGACTCGGGAAACACGCGGCGCTCCTCTAGTGCCTCGGAGCTCATCGCGTAGATGGAGCTCCACGGGGCGATGCACTTGTGGTCGCCGGTGTCGAACGAGAGCGTCGCGCGAATGCCGAGGTCGTCGTATTCGAAGTCGGCGATGTGAAAGCGGTGGCTGAAGCTGAGGTTGAGCTGCAGCATCCCGCGGAACTTCGCGGGCACGCTGACGCCGGGCGCGCGCGCATCGATCGTGACGAGGACGAGGCCGGCGTCGACCATCCGAGTGAAGCACGCGAGCTTCGACTCGTCACGGATCGGCTCGAGCCCGCGGCGCTTCGGCGCGGGCTCCGCGGCCGGCTTCGCGGGCGGGGTTGGCTCGGCGCTCGCGGCCGGGATCGCGTGCTCGACGCCGTCGTCGTCGACGCGGGTGCGGCGAGCGAAGTCGACGCGGACGACTTTGTCGCCGGGCTTCTGCGTCACGGGCTCACCGTTGGGGTGGCGAGGTGAGGCCGGGCGGCGGCCCCGAGTCGATGCCCCTCGCCCGCCGCGGTCCGGCCTAGTGCCAGGGGGGGCAGAGGAGCTCGATGCTGGCCTCGATGTCGGCCTCGTCGAGGTTGTCGATCCAGTCCCAGCGGTAGTTCCCGACGATCACGTCGGCGTCGCCGGTGACCCAGATCCGCGCCGGAACGGCGTCGGTGGGCACGAGCCGCGGGTCGACCGGCGGGACGTACGTGCCGCCCGCCACGCCGAACGGGCTCTCGGCCGACGGCGCCACGGGGACCGCGATCACGTCGATGCGGCCGATGATCGCTGCCTCGTCGGCCGGCGTCAGCGAGCCGTCGTGCTCGATCGAGACCTCGAACTCCGTCCCGTCGTCGGCGGTGACCGTGACCGACTGGCCGGTGACCACCGTCGCGGAGTCGTCCGACGGAGCGAGGTCGGCTGAACACGCGCCGAGCGTAACGGCGAGGATGGGCAGGGCGAGCTTGCGCATGGGACTCCAGGAGCAGCAGGACACGGCGACAGTACCGCGCGGGCGCCGCTCACGCAAGCGCGCGGGACCCTTCGAGGATCGCGGCCGCGTCTCCGGCGTTCGGCAATCGGGAAGCGGCTTGACAGCGACCGCCGCGGCGGGGAGCGTTGCGGCTCCCCCACCCACCACCGCTCCATTCGCTCCAGGCATCCCCATGCTCCGACACCCTCACCGCGCCGCAGCCGCCCTCTTCGTCATCCTCGCCGCATGCAGTGGCAGCGAAGACATCGTCGTCTTCGACTCCGGCGCCGCGGTGCAGGACGGCGGCAGCGCGATCTGCGCCGCCGGCGCGACGCAGCTCTGCGCGTGCAGCACCGGTCAGACGGGCGCCCAGGTGTGCGAGGCCGACGGCAGCGCGTGGGCGGACTGCAGCTGCACGGAGCCGCCGAGCGTCGGCGGAGTCACAATCTCGGTGACGGACGGCGCGGGGCAGCCGACCGTCGCGATCGACGACGTGCACGTCGTCGGAACGACGGACTGCCTGCAGCCACTCGGCTCGCTCTTCCTCGACAACGGCAGCGACGCCAGCGCCGAGATCACGTTCGCGACGCTCGAGGCGCTCCCGCAGGTCGTCTTCACGCCGACGAGCCCGATCACGCTCGACGCGGGCGCATCCGAGACGGTCGCGATCCAGTTCAACTGCGAGCTCCTGCCCGGCTGGCCGCCCGTCGACATCGACACGGCCGTCAACGTCGCCGGCGGAGACGCCGAGATCGAGTTCCCGCTCGGCCTGACCTTCGAGAACGTCGACCAGCCGCCCGGCGCCGTCACCTTCGCGCTGACCGACAAGGACGGGCAGGCCGCAACAGCGATCGACGAGGTGCACGACGTCGGCACGACCGACTGCCTTCAGCCGCTCGGCACCGTGACCGTCACAAACGACACCGACGCAGCCGCCGACATCACGGTTGGCACCGCCGACGAGCTCCCGCAGATCGTGTTCACGCCCGAGAGCCCCTTCCCGGTCGCCGCCGGCGCCTCCCAGGCCGTCGCCATCCACTTCAACTGCGAGCTCCTGCCCGGCTGGCCTCCGATCGACGTCGCCACGACTGTGAACGTCGCTGGCGGCGACGCGACGTTCGACTTCGCGCTGGGGCTCACGTTCGAGAACGTGACTCCCTAGCGTTTCGGCGCCGCGCGGCGGGGGGTGCGGCAGGCCTGCCAAGGGAGCGCGGCGACCGGCCGACCGCCGAGCGCGATGCGGTTCGACGGAAGCGGCACCCAGACCGGCGCGGCCTACCAACGACGCGCAGCGGCCGTTGCGCATTGGGCACAGGCTCCATACCGATTGAGGCTGCCGAACACCCCTCGGCGCAGCGCTCACGTAGGAGCTCGCAGTGATTGCCCCACCGCTTCACCCCGAAGAGGACGCACGGATCGCGGCCCTGCGCCGGCTCGACGTGCTCGACACGCCGGCCGAGAGCTCGTTCGACGACATCACGCATCTCGCGGCGGGGATCACGGGGCGTCCGATCGCGCTGGTCAGTCTGGTCGATGCCGCCCGGCAGTGGTTCAAGTCGCGGGTCGGGATCGACGGCAGCGAGACGCCACGCGAGCTCGCGTTCTGCGCGCACGCGATCGTCGGCGACGCGCCCCTCTTCGAAGTGCCAGACGCGCAGGTCGACGAGCGGTTCTGCGACAACCCGTACGTGCTCGGCGCGCCGAACGTGAGGGCATACGCCGGCGCTGTGTTGATGAGCCCAGACGGGTTCCCTGTGGGCACCCTCTGCGTGATCAACCACGAGACGTCGAAGCTGACCGACCGTCAGATCGACGCCCTCCTCCGCCTCGCCCGTGTGACGGAGTCGCTCCTCGAGCAGCGCGTCGTCCTGCGCCAGCTCGGCGCTGCGACGGAGCGCGCCATCTCGCTCGAGCGCGTCCTGCGCAGCTACACGGGACGCTCTGCCTGGTCGACGCTCGACGGCGTGGCTGGCGAGGGGGAGCACGTGATCGTAGAGCCGGAGCGCGACCGCACATACGTCTTCGCCGACCTGTGCGGGTTTACTCGCCTGAGCGGCGAGCTGACCGCGCCCGAGGTCGCAACGGCGCTCAACGCTCGGCTCGGGCCGGCGGCCGAGGCCGTCTATCGGCACGGCGGCGACGTCGAGAAGTTCATGGGTGACGCCGTGTTTGCTGTGTTCCCCACGAACGACGCAGCGCTCGCGTTCGCGTTCGACCTCGCAGCGATCACAGCGAACGCCGAGCTGGTGCGAGGACAACCGCTCCCGTTCACGGCCGGCGTCCACAGGGGCGGCGCCGTCCGCTGTCACGTCGGCAGCTCGGGCCGCCGCGACAA
>JACKDJ010000008.1 GCA_020633625.1 Myxococcales bacterium | reverse complement strand
TCCGAAGGGAGGTCCGAAGACTGCACCGTCGCGACGCCGCCCGTGCGCTGAACCGAGAGCGTCGGCGGCACCATGTCGATCCGTACCGCCGTCGAAGCGAACCCAACGCCCGTCGACGACGGCTCGCCGGCCCGCCGCGTCTGCACGTCGATCGAGTAGTCGCCCGAAAGCACCAGCCGAGGGTCGCGGATCTCGACCACGTCGCCGGCGCGCCACTGCGACCACATCCCACCGTCGATCCGGTAGCTGTACTCGTGTCGCTCGCCATCCGAAGGCAGCATGGTCAGCGCGACGGTAGGGGTCAGCGCCGCGAGCTCGAGCGGAGCTCCCTGGTGGTTGGCAGCCGAGACCATCGCCTCGACCTCCTCGAAGGAGGGCTGCTCGACCGTCACATCGGCGATCTCCGCGTGCGCGTCGCCCTCCTTCGCAGCGCCGAAGCTCAGGTCGGCGTAGATCGCCAGCATCTGGTTCTCATCGACAGAAGTGATCCCGCCCGGCGGGATCACGATGTTCACGCCGTCGATGATCTGCGGAATGTCGATCGGCGGGATCAGACCGCCAGCGAGCGACGGCAGGAGGCTCCCGATCAGGGTCGGGAGGAGAGTGGCGACGCGGCCAGCGTCGGCCTCCGACAGCAGGTTCCCGTTCGTCGCCTCGAGACGCGTGATCGCCTCTGTCAGATCACCGAGCAGCACCACAATCTGTCCGCTCGAGTTCGCGTCCAGCCCAAGGGGAACCTCGATGTCCGCGTTCAGCTCGAGGAGACGCACGTAGCGGTCCTCGGTGTAGACGTAGAAGTCCATGTCGAGGTTCCGCAGGTTCACGACCAGCAGCGGGTCGTCGATCTCGCCGTCAGCAGTGACCGTACCGGCACCGAGCGTGACAGTCGGCGGCTCCTGAGGACGGAGCTGAATGAACATCGGCCGGTTCGCGCCGCCCGTCAGGTCGCCAAGCGACGGCAGAAGCACCGAGAACGTGCCTGAGCTGATCTGCGCGATCGTGTCCGTGCCGACAGACAGGCACAGCGTACCGGAGCGATAGACGCCCCAGAGCGCCATGTTCAGCACCGAACGCGCGACACCGATGCCAACCGCGAAGTCGTCGCCGCCCGGCGTTCTGTCAGCGTTGATCGCGCGGGACTTCGCCGGCGCGTCGTTTGCCGGCGGAGGCGCGTACGGCACGCACGGGTTCGCCTCGGAGTAGAACCCGATCTCGAGCCCCAGGTCGATGCCCTCGTAGGGGACGCCCGAGCCCGGAGGGCCCATCGCGTCCGCGTAGTTCGCCGCGTAGGCCAACACGCCGAGCTTCGCATCGAGCCCCGGCGCGAAATCCGCCAGCAGACTGCCGAGGTCGACCTCGGTCTCTACGCCGAGGCTGAGTGGCACGCACTCCTCGGTGCCGGAGAACAGGCACACGCCGTCGGCCGAGCACTCCGAACCACCCGGGCACTCCGCCGTGCTCGCGCACTGCGTGCACAACAGCGGCCCGAGAGCGTCGTTGATCGGACCAGTGACCTGATCCTCGATTAGACCAGTGATGAACGGCGTCGCGACATCGAGGATGTTGCACGCGCCGAACACGCCGCCCGAGAAGTCGATCGAGATGTCGTTGACGTCGAACTCCAGCTCCTCGCCCGGAAGGCGCGCGTGCACGCGCTCCCACTCCGGTGGGTCTACGTCGAGGTACGCATTCAGCGCGACCGGGATTCCGCCGCGGTCACCCAGATCGATGTTGCACGAGATCAGGCCGCTGGTCGTCAGCCGCTCGTTGATCCGCAGCGTCACCTCCACGCGGATCCGGTCGCTCGCCGCCGGATCCTCGGTCCGAGTCGGGATGATCCGCACGTTCTCCAGCGCCGCCGACACCTGGCAGCCCTCGCTCCCGTCGTCGCAGCGCTCCGAGCCGCAGAGCGTCGCGACGGTGATGTCCGTCGGCGGCACGCAGAACGAGAGCCCGCCGTCACCCAGGAAGCTCCCGATCAACGGCTCGAGGTTGCTCGAGATCCGGTCGAGCCCGGACTGCGTGACGTGCACCTGGCCGCCGCGGAATACGACGTGCTCCGCCGAAGTTCCGGGGAACTCGTAGGCCGCGCCCCCGTCTGTTGTGCCTCCGCACCCTCCGCAGCCTCCGCCGCCCGAGCCGCTGCAGGCGAACACGCCCGCGGCGAGCGTCATGAGAAGAGGGCGAGTCCAACGCCAGTCGGGTCGAGTCATGGCTGCCACACAGGGTGTGAGTCTGAGCGCTCAGCACCCTATTGGGCCCCCCGATACCAGTCAAGCGCGGCGCCCGGCCGCGCCGGCCGCCTTTCGCGCGCGCGGCCGGTCATGCTCCGATCAAACCCAGTCCAGCCACTCGCCGAACGCGTCGCTGCTCCCGCGCACCACGTCGAAATAGAAGTCCTGGACCCGCCGCGTCACGTCCCCGCGACTCCCTGCGCCGATCACCCGGTTGTCGATCTGACACACCGGAGTCACCTCCGCCGCAGTCCCGCAGAAGAACACCTCGTCCGCGAGGTAGAGCTCGTCCCGCGCGAACGACCCGTACGTCACTGGGATCCCGAGCCGCCCCATGATCTGGATGAGCGAGTCCCGCGTGATCCCACCGAGGATCGATGACGAGTACGGCGGCGTCTTCACCACACCGTCGCGCACGATGAAGATGTTCTCGCCCGACGCCTCCGACACCAACCCCTGGTGGTCCAGCATGATCGCCTCGTCGTACCCCGCGAGCACCGCCTCCCGCTTCGCGAGAATCGAGTTCACGTAGTGCCCGACGATCTTGCCCTTCGAGAGCAGCGAGTTCGGGTGGTTGCGCGTAAACGACGACACCTTCGCGTGAATGCCGCGCTCCAGAGCGCCCTCGCCCAGGTAGGTGCCCCACTCCCACGTCACGATCGCCAACCGCGTCGGGTTGTCGATCGCGTTCAGTCCCATCGCCCCGTCGCCGACGAAGGCGAGCGGGCGCAGATAGGCCCCGCGCTGCCCGTTGACCCGAAGCGTCTCCTTGCACGCCTCCCGCACCTCTTCTTCGGTGAACGGGATCTTCATCAGCGCCAGGCGCGCGCTCTCGAAGAGCCGGCGCACATGCTCGCGCAGCCGGAAGACCTGACTACGCCCGTCCGCACGCTCGTAGCATCGGATCCCCTCGAACGCACCGAGGCCGTAGTGCAGCGTATGCGTGAGAACGTGGACGTTCGCGGCGTCCCAATTCACGAACTCGCCGTCCAACCAGATCTTCTCGGCCTTCTTCACCATCGCTGCTCCTTCGTCGCTCGGGCCTGTTCCCTCGCGCTTCCGTTACCCCGAACGCTGCGGCGCCGCCACACCCTTCGCGCGCGCCAGCGCCACACCTCGCCCCGCCTCTCGACTCCCCGCTCAGCCGCCGAAGGCCAGGTAGCCTGCGGCAACGAGCGCGTAGACCAACGCCAGCGCGCGCTCCGCGTCGCGCGCCGACTCCAGCAGCGACCCCAGGCTCACGGAGCCGTCGATCGACCCGACGAACCCTCGCTCCCACTGCATCAGCATGAGCTGATCCCGCGTCGGCGGCGGCACTCTCCACAGCGGAGCACGCCCGACCCACCGCGACAGCGCCGACTCACGCCAGCCCGGCGGCACCTCGTTCACCACGCAGCGCCATAGCAGCTCCAGCGGCTCCGTCACCAACGTCGTCGGCGCCGGGACGCCGGCGACAAAGGCGAACTCGCCGCTCACCCAACCGAACGGACGCTGCACCCGGCGGGCGACGATCACACGCTCCAGCGAGCCCACGTCGGCTGACTCGATCAACCCGGCGTCCACGTACGTCGCGACGTCCTCGAGCGCCGCCGGACCGAGGTTCCGCGCGATCGCGTCACGCTGATCCTCACGCAGCAACCCGTCCGAGATCAGCACCGCCGCCAGCCCACACTCCGGCGCGTCGCTGCGCGCGCCAACGACGCGACCCGACGCAAACGACACCGCGCACCGCTCACCGTCGCGCCAGATGTCCAGCGTGCCCGAGAACCCCGCCCGCATCGCGCTCGCGAACACCGCCGCGAAGCTCGACACCGCAAGCGTCCCCCGCGCGCCAACCGCCGCCGCGTCCAGTGCCGGCGGGAGTGCCCCCACGCCTGCCGGAGCCGGCCCGCCAGCGACCGGGCCCACGGGGCGCGTCGCCATCGCGAGCTGCGACGGAGCCGCCGTCGGCGCGATCGATACCATCGACCTCGGGTCGATCGCCGTCGGTGGGGTCGGCGTCTCGTCCACCCGGCCGGGCGCGCTCGACACCGACGTCGGCTCGCCCGCCCAACCGTCCCGCGCCGGACTCGCCACCGGCGCCGGCTGCGGGCGCCCGAACAGACGCTCCAGCCACGGCAGCAGCGCCGCGCCGTCCAGCGGCTTCGCGAAAGCGTCCGCGCAACCGTCCAGCGCGATCGCGATGTCCCGGTTCGTCGCCCCCACGAACAGATCGCTCATCTCGAACGCCGGCGTACCCGCTGCACGCGCCGCCGCCAGCACCTCCCCACCGCGACCGTCGACCAGCACGGGATCAGCCACAACCGCGCCGCACGCACGCAGCGAAGCCAGCGCTGCCTTCGCGTCGCTCGCGACGACCGCCCCGTAGCCCGCGTCCTCGAGCACCGCGCGACAGCGCGCCGCGTGCACCTCATCGGAGTCGACCACCAGAATGCGGACGTCGGACACGGAGCTGCCTCGGTCGAGGGTTCGCTCGAACACTAGCCGACGCGTCGACCGACGGGAAGCCGCGCGTAGCCAACCCTCCGAACGCTGGCCTCCCCGCCCCACTCACCGCCGCGGCGTCCGCCCGCCGCTTTACCACGCACCGTTCGCCGAGTACGGCGCGACCCATGCTCCGCGATCGTCCAGAGAACCGCCTCACCGTGCAGGACCTCGAGCTCATCGAGCGCCTGGGCCCCAACGTCGCGCGAGCGCACCTGCACGGGGAGACCGTCGCGGTGCGCGCGCTCGCGCCATCCCTGGCCGAGCTCGGCGCCGAACGCGTTGAGGCCGCCGCGCGCGACAGCCGATCGCTGGTCGCCGACGATGGCACCGTCGCGCTCGTCACCCCGTGGCATCCAGGCGTCGACCTGCGTGAACTCGTGCGTCGCTCCGGTCCCCTGTCGGGCGATAGCGTGCTGAAGGTGGCCCGAGCCGTCGCCGACGCGCTCGCCGCGCTCGAGTCCGCGTCGCTGATTCACCGGTCGCCCGGTCCAGAGCATGTCATCATCGACGACTCGGGCGACATCGCCCTGGTCGGCCTTCGCCACATCACGCCGCTCGGCGGCGCCCCCAACCTCGAGGACGTCGGCACACGCAGCCCCGGCTACACCGCCCCCGAACTCTCACGTGACCGTGGCGGCCGGCTCGCGACGCGGCGCGCGCAGGTATGGGGGCTCGGAGCACTGGTCGCGTGGATGGCCACCGGCGAGGAGCCCGCCTCGAACGCGGCCGAACCGCTCTCTCCCGCGGGCGCCGCCGCCCTGCGCCAGCGTGGCGACGGCCTGACGCTGTTCGTCGCGCGTGCCCTGCAACCGCTGCAGAAGCAGCGCTTCGCGTCCGCGGGGGCCGCGCGCGCCTGGCTCGACGACGACTCCCTCCCGACTCCCGCGCCGCCGCCGGCGGGCTTCGGCCCGGCCGTGCTCCTCGCGCCCTGGCTCGCTCGGGCGGTCGGAGGCGGCCCCCCCAGTCCGCCCGCGACCCGTGGGCCCGACACGCCGAGTTCCGCCGAGCTCGCGAACCCCGGCGCCCCCCCGAAGGCGGCCACGCTAGCTTCACGGCAGACCGCGGAGTCGGGCCGACCCGAGCCGATCCCGAACCACTCCGTCCCGGCACGACCGCCGACGGCCGTGGGACCCGGCGTCGCTCCGTCTACCTCCCGCCTCGTCTCCGTCCCGCGCTGGCTCGCCTCGGCCGCGGTGCTGGTTGGCGCGCTGTGGGTCACCTGCCGCGCCGGCTGACGCGCGACTACCCGGGGCCCGCGGCGTCGCCACGCGTGAGCTGGCCGAGCAGGCGGTCCCGAAGCCGCCGCTCGTCGGCGCTCAGGCCGCCGCCGACCTCCTCGAGCAGCTCGAGCGCCTCACTCCGATCCTCCCGCGGGTCAGCGGCGTACGCCGCGGCGAGGTAGACGCTCGCGGCCCCAGGAAACGGCGACCGCGCCCGCCACTGACTCGCCAGCTCGCGGAGCGCATCGATATCGCCGAGCTCGTACTTCGCGCGCGCGAGCGGGCCGAGCAGGTCGGCGCGGCGACGCTTCGGTGACCGCTCGTATGCCTCTTCGAGCACTCCGCTCGCCGCGCGGAACTGCCCGCGAAGGGTCAAGATCAGTCCGAGCTTGGTGAGGATGAGCCACGCGGGGGCGCAGAACCGGAGCAGCCGCTCCCGCTGATAGAGACGCCAGAGTGAGTCGGCATCCGCACGCACCAGCAGACGATTGAACTCATGCTCGAACGCCGGCAACCGGCGAGCGACGTAGACCGAGGACGCGACGTACAGCGCCGGCACCAGGAACGAGAGCGGTGCGATCACCGCAAGCGGCACGCGGAGCACGAAAAACAGCGTCGCCAGCACCACCAGCGACAGGGGGATCGTCAGCGCCCGACCGTCGACGCGAAGCGGGCGCACGCCGCCCGGAGTCCACGTCGGGGGCGGCATCATCATCCTGTGCGCGTGGGCCATCGGAGCACCGGTTTCGGGCGGGGTCTACGATGCAGACATCGCGCGCGCCCCGCGGTTCCGTAGCGTCAGTAGTTTCTCGTCTCCGCCTGCAGCCCGGGCGCGCCTGCCGTGCCGCCTTCGCCTCCGGGACCGACGGCGCCGAACGTCAGCACCGTCTCGGTGAGGTTCACCTCGCTGGACCGGACGGTGACGAGCGCGAAGCTGCTGCCGCCCGCGCCGCCGCCGCCCATGCCACCGTCGCCACCGTCGCCGCCGCGGCCGCCGAGTCCTCCGACGCCACCGTCGCACGAGGTCGTGCCCGCCGGGCCTGGGTCACCGCCGTTCCCACCACTTCCGCCGCGACCACCGTCGCCGCCATTGCCACCCGCCGCGCCAAGAAGCGTGCTGCGGCGAACGATCACTCCGGGTGAATCGATCACGTAAAGGCCAAATGAGCCGCCGCCGGCGCCGCCGCCCACGCCGCCGTGGCCGCCACAGCCGCCACCGCCCCCACCGCCGCCCGCGCCACCGTATCCGTCGCACGTGTCGACGAACCCACCGCAGCCTCCGTAGGCACCACCACCGCCGCCGCCCCCACCGCCGCCGCCGGCCGGGCCCCCGTCGCCGCCGCTCGCGCCGGACCCCGCACGCAAGATGTCGCCCGCGTCGAAGTCACCCTCGGCCGCGCCGCCGACGCCCGGCTCGCCTGGTGCACCATCCGCGCCCCGCGCGCCGCCTGTCCCCGGACGACCGGGGCTGTCCGAGTCGCCAAAGAAGCCCTCGCTGCCGCCCGCGCCGCCGCTGCCGCCGCCACCGCCGCCAGGCCCGAGGCCGCCGCCGCCCGCGCCACCCGTACCTCCGGCGCGCGCAGCGCTTCCGCCGAGCCCTCCCGTGGAGCCACAGGGAGATGCCCCCTGGAAGCCGCGTTCCGGCGCCGGATTGCCGGAGCACAGCCCCGAGCTGTCGACCTCACCACGGCCACCGGCGCCACCGCCCGACCCAGCCAGCCCGACGCGCCCAAGCTCTGCGTCCGCGCCTTGCCCTCCGACGCCTCCAGAGATCTGACAGTTGCTAATCGTCAATCCGGGAGAGCTGCGTACCAGCAGGCCGATCGACGTCTCGCCGCGGCCGTCCGGAAGCGTCCTCCCCGCGGCACCCTCGATCTGGAACCCTCCGATCTCGGTCGGCTGGTCCAGACCCTCGGCGATCACGGCGGGCGAGGTCGCCGCGATCCGGGTGATGTTGTCGGTGCTGCGCCGCCAGGTTCCAACCTCGTAGCCGCCGTAGAGGTTTACGCCCGAGATCATCCGGATCGGGAGGAAGCCTCCCGATCCGTCACCGGGTCCGAAGTACACCCCCTCGGCGACATAGACCGAGTCCAGGAACGGGTCGGCCGCTACGACGTCCATCGCGAGCGAGATCGTGCGAAGCGGGCGCTGGGGCGTCCCCGGGTTCGTGTCGTCACCAGACGGTGCGACGAACACGGCGCGCGCCGGGCTCCCGTCGATCCCATCGCAGTCCGTGTCCAGGAACGACGGGTCCGGGCGGTCCTCGACCGCGAAGTCTTCGTCGGTGCACTCGTACTCGCAGCCGTCCTCGCGGTTGCCGTTGAGGTCGTAGTGCCCGGGAAGGCACCCCGCGATGTAGCAGGTTCCGGCCGAGCAGCCAGGGTCGGCGAAGTCGAAGTCGCACGCCCGTCCACAGCCGCCGCAGTGCATCGGGTCGGTCTGCGGGTCGAAGTCCTCGTCGATCTCGTCGTCGCAGTCGTTGTCCGCGAGGTCGCACAGCTCCGGAGCGCCCTCGAAGATGCCTGGATTCGTCTCGTCGCAGTCGCGGCCAAGGCAATCGGGCCCCGCACCGTGAAGGTCGCCGTCCTCGTCGGCGCACCCTGTGCAAACGAACGACTCCGGCATGCACTGACGGCCACCGTCCTCGAGGTCGCCGCAGGTAAAGCCGTCCGGGCACAGCCCGTCGGAGCTGCAGTCCTTGCCGCAGAACTTCCCGTCCAGCAGCGTCAGACAACGGTCCGCCAGACCGCCACACTGGCGGTCGAAGTCGCACTCACGGCAGAGGTCGTCGTACGGAGGAAAACAGATGCGGACGAGGTCGCCGGCGCTGTTGGCGATCAGCCGACACTCATACCCCTCTTCGCAGGTATCGAAGCAGAACTCGGTGCAGATCAGACCACCCTCGAGCGCCTCGATGCAGATCCCCGACGCGCAGTCCGCGCCGCTCGTGCACGTGACTCCGAACCCGCCGGGTTCGCCCGTCTCGACGGGAACGTCGACGCCGGCGTCGCCGCCCGACCCATCGTCCGCCCCGTCGGAGTCGGACGCATCGCCCGACCCGCCCGCATCTCCTCCGCCGCTCGCGGTCGCACAAGCGCCGAGCCAGAGGCAGAGCCCGAGGAGGGAGAACGCGCGGCGGTGGCTCGACATGCGGGAGTCTGGTTGCGTGAGCGATAGGCGGGGCTAAGATACGGCGTTCTTACGGCAGAGAAAAGCCAGAGCTTCCCAAGCGCAGGCCTACGACGGCCCGCCGCGACGCCCACCGAGGTCCGATGTCGTCCGATTCCGCACCCGACGCCGCCACCACCGCGGCCGACAGCGCCGCGACGCCCGCGCTCGACTTCACGACCATTGCCCTCTCCCTTCACGAGAGCGCGCTGATCCTGCTCGGGATCAAGGCCGACGCCAACGGGATGCAGACCGATCTCGACGGCGCTCGCTACCAGATCGACATGCTCGGAGTGCTCGCGGAGAAGACCAAGGGCAACCTGACGGAAGACGAGGACCGACTCCTCCGCACCGTCCTCTACGAGCTCCGAGTCGCGTACACCGAGCGCGTCCGCTGATCGCGCGCCGCTCCGCCCGCGCACCCCGGCGGAGCGCTCGGCGCCCCGCGCGCAACCCCGCCCGGAACCGTTATGGAACCCATCCGCCTGTCGGCGCGCGCGAGCGCAGCGCTCTCTGCCGCCGCAACCTACGCCGGCGAGCTTGGACACGCCGCACTCACGCCGGCCCACCTCCTCGTCGCCCTGGTCTCTGAGGCCGACGGGAACGCAGCACGCCTACTCCGCCATCTCGGCGCCGCCCCGCAGGCGATCGAGCGGGGCGTTCACGCCCAGCTCGCGAAGACTCGCGCCGCCGCCCGCCCCCCCGCGCCACCCGACGCGGGACTCCGGACCCTGACCGAGGCCGCGGCGCGCGAGGCGACGCGCGACGGGGCCGCCCACGTGTCTACCCCCCACCTGCTCGCTGCGATCGCGGACGGGCCCCCGGAACCCGGGCGACGGGCGCTCGAGGCGGCCGGGGTGACTCGCGCCGCCCTCCGGTTCGCGATCCGAGAGCTTCGCGACGCGCTCCTCGACGAGGGCGCCGCCGTCGCCGCCCCCACCACCGACCCAGTCGCACCGGTCTCGACCGGGGCAGCTCCAAGCGGCTCTCGAACCCGGAACGGCGGCCCGTCCCCGGCCGGAGGCATCCTGGCGCAGTTCGGCCGCGACCTCACAGCCCTCGCGCGCGCCGGCGAGCTCGACCCCATCGTCGGCCGCGACGTCGAGATCCGCCGAATGATGCAGATCCTCGGCCGCCGGTCCAAGAACAACCCCATCCTCGTCGGAGAGCCCGGCGTCGGCAAGACAGCGGTCGTAGAGGGCTTCGCGCACCATCTCGTCTCCGACGACCTCCCGTTCGGCCTTCGCGACAAGCGACTCATCGAGATCGACCTAGGCGCCCTCGTCGCAGGGACCACGCTGCGCGGCCAGTTCGAGGAGCGAATCCGAGGACTCCTCGCCGAGGTCGAGGCCGCCCGCGGATCCGTGATCCTCTACTTCGACGAGATCCACACCATCGCCACCGAGGGCGGCGCCGCAAACCTGCTCAAGCCGGCCCTCGCGCGCGGGCAGGTAACGATCATCGGGACAACCACGCCCGCCGAGTACCGCGCCCACTTCGAGTCCGACAAGGCGCTCGAGCGGCGCTTCCAGGAGATCTTCGTCGACGAGCCCAGCGAGGCCGACGCCATCGCGATCCTCCGCGGCATCAAGGACCGCTACGAGATCCACCATCGGGTCCGAATCCTCGACGACGCGCTCGTCGCCGCCGTACGTCTCGGCGAACGCTATGTCACCGACCGCAAGCTCCCCGACAAGGCCGTCGACCTCATCGACGAGGCGGCCAGCCGCCTCCGGCTCCAGATCGACTCACAGCCGAGCGAGCTCGCCGATCTCGAGCGAAGGCTCGCGCAGCTCGAGGTCGAGGCAGGCGACCGGCGCGGTGCGAGAGCCGAGGGCGCAGCCGCCGAGGTCGAACAAACACGCACGAGGATCGCCGAGCTGCGAGCGCGCCTGGCAGAGGAGAAGGCGCTCCTCGACGCGCTCGCAGAGCGAAAGGCCGAGATCGACGCCACCCGGCGGCTCGTCGACCAGGCGCAGGCCGACGGCGACCTCGGACGTGTCGCCGAGCTGCGCTACGCCGTCCTCCCTAAGCTCGAGGAGCGGCTCAAGGATGTCGAGGCCGGCCTCGACGCGCTGCACAAGACCGGTCGCCTCATCCGCGAAGAGGTCTCGGAGCAGGACATCGCCCTCGTCGTCGGCGACTGGACCGGAGTCCCGACGACCAAGATGCTCGAAGGCGAGCGTCAGAAGCTCCTCGCCATCGAAGGGCGCCTCGGCGCGCAGGTCGTCGGACAGCCGCAGGCGGTCACCGCGATCGCCGCCGCCGTGCGGCGGTCGCGCGCCGGCCTCCAGGATCGCAACCGCCCGATCGGGAACTTCTTCTTCGTCGGGCCGACGGGCGTCGGAAAGACCGAGCTCGCCAAGGCGCTCGCCGAGTTCCTCTTCGACTCCGGCGACGCCCTGATCCGCATCGACATGTCCGAGTACATGGAGCAGTCGAAGGTCAACACGCTGATCGGCGCGGCGTTTGGTTACGTCGACTCCGACAAGGGCGGGATCCTAACCGAGGCCGTCCGGCGCCGGCCATACAGCGTCGTGCTGTTCGACGAGGCCGAGAAGGCCCACCCCGACGTCTTCAACATCTTGCTACAGGTGCTCGACGAAGGCCGCCTCTCGGACTCGCAGGGCCGCAAAATCGACTTCACCAACACAATCATCATCATGACCAGCAACGTCGGGGCTCGGCAGATCCTCGACCTCACCGGCCGCATCCCCTACGCCGAGCTCGACGAGAAGGTCCACACGATCCTGCGCGATCACTTCAAGCCCGAGTTCCTGAACCGGCTCGACGACACCGTCGTCTTCAACGCGCTCGACCGAGAAGCGATGGCGAGAATCGCAGAGATCCTGTTCCGAAAGCTCGACAGCCTGCTCGCCGACCAAGGGCTCCGAATCGAGCTGTCCGACGCCGCGAAGGGACACATCATCGACGTCGGCTACCAGCCCGAGTACGGCGCACGGCCCCTCAAGCGCGCGCTGTTGACCGAGGTCCAAGACCCCCTCGCGACGCTCGTCCTCGACGGGACCTTCAGCCCCGGCGACACCATCGCCGCCGACCTCGACCCCGAGCGCAAGCAGCTCGTCTTTCGGCACGCCAACCGCGCCTGACACCCAGCGCATGGCGCTCGCGTGGCCGAAGGCGTGCCCCGTCGACCCCTCCGCCCGTCACCTCGGCCCAGCCTGGAGCGCGGCGAGCGCCGCAGAAGCCGTCTGTCCAGCACCCGCCGTGACGCCGGCCCCCGCCGCCTCCAGCGCGCCGAGCTGTCCCGCAGTGGCCCCGCAATCAAGTCGCAGCCAGCGCACGCCCACCGGGGCTGCCGAGAGCGTCGGATCGAAACCCCACCAGCCGGAGTCCGTGGCGAGCTCGACCCACGCGTGGAACCGCAGCGCCCCATCCACGTCCACCACACCCGCAGCGACGCGTGACTCGTAGCCGAGCCCGCGAGCGAGCGCGGCGCCGACGTCGGCCAACTCCGTGCAGTCGCCCTCGCCTCGCTCCCAAGCCTGCGACGGTGACAGCCGCTCGAACACGCGTGTCTGATGCATGCGCTGCCGCGTGACGACGCCGATTGCGCGGGCCACTTCTGCCACGCCGCCGCTCTCGGGCGATGCCGCCCCGGCGGGCCACGAAAGCGCCGGCTCACCCCGCTCGGCGCGCACCGGCGACAAGAGACCGCCGCCCCGCACCAACACGCGAACCGTCACGACGTCTCCCGGGCCGGCGCTCGTCTCCTGACCGTCGCCGTCGACGCAGCCGCGCGCCGGTACCCCACGCAGCGCCCACCACCCCTCGGCCGGCTGCCCCGAGATATCCGACCTGCCCGGCGACGCCGGCGGCGCCGAGTGGCCGAAGCAGGCGGCGCTCGCGAGCGCGGCAGCGAACACGCACGAACACGCACGCACACGTACGCGAACGTGCGGCGCGCGAGCGGCTCGAACCATCGAACGTCAGCCCAGCCGATACAGCCGTCGAGCGTTCGCCGTCGTCAGCTCCGCAGTCGCGGAGACCGAGAGGCCAAGCGCGTCAGCAACGAACGGGACGACGTGCGCGACCCACGCTGGCTCGTTCTGTTTGCCGCGGAACGGAACCGGCGCGAGATACGGGCTGTCTGTCTCGACGACGACGCGGTCGTGCGGCGTGCGGCGCAGCACGTCGCGGACCTCCTCTGATCGCTTGAACGTCACGATGCCCGTGAATCCGAGGAACATGCCGTTGTCGAGGGCCGTGCGCGCGAGCTCCCAGCTCGACGTAAAGCAGTGCACGACACCGCCCACGTCGCCAATCCGCTCGGTGTGGAACATGTCCATACAATCACGGTCGCTCTCGCGGTTGTGAATGACAACCGGCTTCCCCACTCGGCGAGCGATGTCGACGAACGAGGCGAACGCCTCACGCTGCCGGTCGCGCGGAGACCGATCATAGTAGTAGTCGAGGCCGATCTCGCCGACCGCGACCACGCGCTCGTGCGTCGCGAGCGACTCGATCGCCTCGAGCTCGCTGCGCCCGACGGCCGCCGCCTCGTGCGGGTGGAACCCTACCGTCGCCCACACGTCTGCGTGCGACTCCGCGAGCGCGACCGCCTCCTCGGCGATCGCCACTGAGCCGGCCGAGCCTATGGTCACCATCCCACACACACCGGCGCCGCGTGCGCGCGCGACGACGGCATCGACGTCGTCGTAGTACTTCTTCTGAAGGTGACAGTGGGTGTCGAACACGCTGGGGACGGTCATTGGGCTCCTCTCAGGGCCGCGGTCGCGGCGGCCCGTACGTCGGGCTGCTCGGCGGCGCGTGCGGACTCGAGCGCCGCGACGACGCCGGCGTCGGGTACCCAATGTGCGGCGGCATCGCAAGCCGCCGCGCGCACCTCTGGGTCCCGTCCCTCCGTCAGCACTCGGAGTACGAGCCCCTTCGCCCTACCCCCCTCCACGCGCCACAGCTCGGAGACCACGTACGGAAGCGCGCGATCACGGCCTGCCATGACGGCGCGCGCCACGAGATCCCAGTCCGAGCCGTCCCCGACGCGGGCGAGCTGTAGAAGCGCCTCCGCGCGAGTCGCCCGCACCCGCGATGACGCCAGCGCGCGGAGGCGGCGCAGGCCGTCCGCATCGCCAAGCACCGTCGCCGACGCTGCGGCTCGCGCGCCCACCGACCCAGGGAACCAGCGCGAGTAGCTCCGCTGCAACGGGGCGATCGCGGCCGCGTCGCGGCTCGCCTCGACGGCTTCGAGCGCGACGAACGCGTAGGGCCCGCCGCGCGCGGCCTCTGCGGCGAGCGCGGCCGCAGCACCCGCGATGCCCGCAGAAGTGGCGAGAGTGAGCGCGCCCAACCTAGCGATCCCATGAACCGCCAGCAGCGCTTCGCCGTCCTGTGGGTCGAGCGACCTCGAGCGCGATAGGATCGTCTGGGCGAGCAACAGCACTTCACCGTCGCCTGCGCGGGACCATGCCGTCACGGCCGCGATCACGTCGTCTGCGTCGAGGTCCGCGGCAAGAACCGCCGCGAGCGCCTGATATACGGCGTCGCTTGCAGACGGCCCGACCGCGGCCAAGCGGGCGAGCCAAACAGGGATTCGCTCTGACGACAGGCCCGCGGGGAGGCCGGACGCGCGCTCGGCCCGCAGCGCGAGCACTCGCCACCAAAGGCTGGCGGCGTCGAGATCCAGAGCCGCCTCCGCCCGACCCGCGATCGCCTCATCTGGCGCGGTCGACAGCAGCTCGGCAGCGCGGCCACGCGTGTACGCGTCCGACGACCGCAGGTAGCTCTCCAAGGCGTCGAGCGCCGCCGCGTCCCCAGCCGCCGCGGCCGTCGCCAGTGCGTCCTCTCCGCTCACGCGTCGGACGCAGGCCCCACATCGCCACCGGGACCGGCGCCGCCGCCACCAGCCCCGCTGCGGCGTCGACGGCGCCGCCGCTTCTTCTTCGGTGCGCCGACCGCGGCTGCGCCGTCCGCGCCGGGGGCGTCGTCGGGGCCGTCGTCACCTTCGGCATCCCCGTCGTCGTCTCCGTCTGGGGCATCCGGGTGGGCCGACAGCGGCGCTAGCTCCTGCGTCCCGGCGGCGGAACCGGGCGCCGCCGTCGCCGGCTTCTTCTTGCGGCGGCGCTTCTTCTTTGCCGGTGTGTCACCGCTCGGGCTCGCAGGCGACGCCGCGTCGGCCGCCGGACCGCTCGCGCCCGCTCCGAGGTCGAAGGTCCCCTCCGTGTCTTCCCAGATGTACTCCTCCGACAGCACAGTGGCTGCCTCGCGCGTCATCGTGCCCGTGGTCTCACCGCCCCGACGCCGGCGTCGCGCGTTCAGGATCGCCTCTTCCTTCGTCGGGCCACCAGCGGTCAGCTCCTCGGGCGTCAGCGGTCTGTCGAGGACGGTCACGTCGCGGACGTGAAAGCCGGCGAACATTCCGTCCGCCGTCCGAACGAGCACGCGGCGGTTGATCACGTCGACGTCGAGGATGGTCCCCGCGCCGGCGGGCGTGAAGACGCCCATGCGGCGCTTCGGCGCGTAGCCGCGCATCTCCTTGTATGTCGCCTGCTCGTAGACCAAACAGCACTTCAGGCGACCACACATCCCGGTGATCCGCTGCGGCGTGAGCGCGAGACCCTGGTCTTTCGCGAACCGCACACTGATCGACGCAAACGAAGTCAGGAACGACGAGCAGCAGAGATCGTTCCCGCACGGACCCAAGCCGCCGATCACGCCGGCACCCTCGCGAACACCGATCGTCCGCAGCTCGAGCCGTCCACCGACCTCTGCGGCGAGATCGCGCGCGTAGCGTTTGGTGTCGACGCGCTCTTCCGACGACACGTAGACGATGACTCTGGACCGGTCGAGCGGCACATGGCCGCCGACGACCTTCACCGGTAGACGGTGGCGCCGCGACACGCGCACAGCCGCCTTCGCGGCCCGGTCCGCGAGCTGCGCCGCCGCCTCGCGCGCCGCGACGTCGGCGTCTGACGCAACGCGTACGAAGCGGACGACGTCGTTGGAACCGACGAGCCGGCGCGCCACGGGCGCGACGGTCCGCGCGAGCGTCTCGCCGTCTGGCGTCGCGACGACGACGAGCGCCCCCTCCGGCGCCCAGCGCTCGCCGAAGTCCACGTCGACCGCCGCGCGCGTCTCGACCAGACGCGCCCTGGCCACGTGCGTCAGCGAACGCCGCCCGCCGAACGCCGGTCGAACGACCTGCGTCCCTGGGACGAGCCCCGGCTCCCGCGCGCCCGTCATCGCAGCCCCGGCGCGAGCGGGCGCGTGGGGTTGCGCGTCAGCGCGAGAAGCAGGCTCTCCATCGTCATCCTCGGGTTCACGTTCCCGTCCAGCATCGCCTCGGCCTCGCCCACTCGCTCCGTGGCGCCAACGAGCGCCGCGGCCGACTCGCTCGCGGCGAGCCCAGCAATCGCCGCCGCTAGCTCGGCATTCAACACACGGTCCGGCGAGGCCCCGGCCGCGACCAGCGCCGCGTCGCGCAGCGCCGAACGAAACACGCCGAGGACCTCGCGCGTCGGCGCGCCGGGCCGCGTCAGCTCCTCTGCCCATGCCAGCGCCGGAGCCACACCCTCGGTCCGCAGCGCCAGCAGCCGACCCACGAGCTCCGGCCGCGCCGCGTGGACCGGCGACTCCAACGCGACGAGCGCCGCCGACACACTACCCTCGGCCACACGCGCCGCCGACTCCCGCGTCGGGCCCGAAGCCTCCGGACGGAGCGCCGCGAGCAGCTCCCCGAGGTCCGTCAAGGGCAGCCTGCCGAATCGCAGCTCCTGGCAGCGCGAGCGAATCGTCGTGAGAAGTCGCTGCGGCTGCGACGATACGAGCACGAACATCGTGTCGCCCCGAGGCTCCTCGAGCCCCTTCAGCAGCGCATTCGCCGCCTCGTCGCGCAAGAGCTCCGCGCCATCGATCACGAACACTCGGCGGGCGCCCTCGTACGGCCGGTACCGCGACCGCGCCTGCAGGTCGCGAACCTGATCGATCTTGATGAACCGCCCGTCCGGCTCGACCACGAGCACGTCTGGGTGAGTATCGGACGCGACCTTATGGCAGCTCCCGCATTGCCCGCACGCGTCGCCGTCCACAGGTGCGGCGCAGTTGACCGCCGCAGCGAGCGCGAGCGCAACCCGGCGCTTGCCGACACCGTCTGGCCCCGCGAACAGGTATGCGTGATGCACGCGCCCCGCGTGAATGCTTCGCTTCAGGATGTCGAGCGCCCGCTGGTGCCCTCGAATCGATGCGAAGCTCATCGGCGCACCTGCGCACAAGCGACTCGCGATCTCGACTCCTCGGACTCTGGCTGCGCGACGAAGCTCATGCTCCTGGACTAGCACCTCGCCGCCGGCCGCGGTAGCGCGACGCGGCGCCTACCGGAAGAACGCCACGAAGGCCGTCGCCGTGCCGCGACGAAGTCGCAGCCGAACAAGGTCACCAGCGGCCGCCGCGTTGAGGCGGGCCTCGACATCGGCCGCCGAGCTCACGCTCTCATCACCGACCGCGACGATGACGTCTCGGACCTGCACACCAGCCGCTCCGGCCGGCGACCCAGCGTCGACCGTAACCACCACCGCGCCGGCCCCGGCGGTCATCCCGAGCATCGGCGCAAGCTCGTCGCTCACGTCCGCGAGCCCAAGCCCGAGCACGGACACGGCGCTCTCGACGCCCTCCAGCGTCGCTCCGGTCGACTCCGAAGGAAGGCGCCCCATCGTGACGGTCAGGTCGAGCTCCGTCGCCCCACGATACAGGCGGACCGGCACCGCCGCGTCGACCCCCGCCGTCGCGGCGAGCCACGGCAGCTCGCGGTGCTCGCGCAGCGCCTGTCCGCCGAACTCGACGATGACGTCGCCGCGCTGAATCCCCGCAGAGGCCGCCGGACCTCCCGGGATGACCTCCGCGACGTACGCGCCGCGCGGGGCCGGCGTCACCACGCCGGTCGGCACGGCCGCGGCCCGAAGCCCGAGCCAGCTGCGCTGAATCTCACCGTTCGCAAGCTGCGGGATCAGGATCTTCGCCATGTTGATCGGGATCGCGAAACCGATCCCGTTCGCCGACAGCCGAACCGCCGAGTTGACGCCGACGACGTGACCGTTCACGTCGAGCAAGGGCCCGCCGGAGTTGCCCGGGTTGATCGACGCGTCCGTCTGGATGAAGTCCTCGTACAGGTCGCGCCCATCGGGATGCACATCGCGCCTGCCCAAAGCCGAGACGATCCCGGCGGTCACGGTGTGGTCAAAGCCGAACGGGTTGCCGATCGCGACCACCCAGTCGCCCACCGCAAGCTCGCTCGAGTCCCCCAGGGCCACGAACGGCAGCGGGTCATCGGACGCTACGCGGACCAACGCCAGATCCGTCCGTTCATCCGAGCCCACGAGCTCGCCTTGAAGCTCGCGCCCGTCGTGAAGGACGACGCGTATCGAGCGCGCGCCCTCGACCACATGGGCGTTCGTCAGCAACAGACCGTCCGCGTTGATGATGAACCCGCTCCCGTCACTCCTCGCGGTCCCGACCCCCTCGCCGCGATCCCGCAGCGACACGACCACCTGCAGGCTGACTACTGCGGGCGACGCGTCGGCCGCGAGCTCTCGGAACGCGCCGAATGTCAGCGGATCGTCCGGCCCGAACCGCGCACCCTCGGCGTCGACCCAGAGCTCCTCCTGCGCGTTGGCGAAGGGGCACCAGACGACCACCCCGCAGGCGGCGAGCGCGACGACGACCGTCGTCCGAAGAACCGATCTGCACGACTTCGCCACCGCGTCCTCACGATCCGGGACCGAGAACGCGTCACCGTACTCCAGTTGCTCGCGGCGGCAAAACCCCGCACGATGCCCGCGCGCGTGGCCCCACGCGCGCCGCACCGCCAGACGAGGTGACCGTGGCGACTCCCGACGCCGACCGACACCAGTACATCGCCCTCCTGCTCCGACTCGGTGCCCGCGCCGAAGAGGGCCGATACCGCCACGTCTACTGCAACCGCGACCTGAACCAGGCCGCGATCGAGTGGATCGGCTTCGACATGGACTACACCCTCGCCGTCTACAAGGTCGAGGCGTTCGACACGCTCTGTCACCGGCTGTCGATGACTCGCCTAGTCGAGCGCTTTGGCTACCCCGCCGAGGTCGCAGACATCGCGTACGACCCGTCGTTCGCGATCCGCGGGCTCGTCATCGACCGCGCCCTGGGGCACGTGCTCAAGATGGACGCCCACGGGCACGTCGACCGCGGCGTGCACGGCTTCGCCGAGCTCCCGCACGACGACGTCGAGGCGTACCGAAAGTCGCCGCCAGTCCTGTCCCAGCATCGCTACGACGTCCTCGACACGCTGTTCCACGTGCCCGAGGCCTACGTCTACTCGGCGATGGTCGACTACCTGGAGGGGATCGGCACGCACGTCGACTTCGAGAAGCTCGCCGTGCACGTCCGCTACGCCGTCGACTCGATCCACGCCGACGGCTCACTGAAGTCGATCGTCCTCGCGGACCTCCCGACGTACATCAAGCGGGACCGCCGACTCGGCGCCACGCTGCACCGCTTCCGCTCGGCCGGGAAGAAGCTCTTCCTGATGACCAACTCATACATCGACTACACCGACGCCGTCATGGCGTACCTGCTCGAGAACGGGCCCGCCGACTACAAAGACTGGATGGGCTACTTCGACGTCGTCGTCACCGGCGCCAAGAAGCCCGACTTCTTCAAGCTCGACACCCCCTTCGCCATCCTCGACAAGGACGGCCGCGTCGCCGGCGAGGAACACACGCAGCTCCGCCGAAACGTCGTCTACCAGCACGGAAACCTCCGCGAGTTCACCCGGATGATCGGCGCCGAAGGCGACGAGATCCTCTACGTCGGCGACCACCTCTACGGCGATATCCTCCGAAGCAAGCGCGACTCGAAGTGGCGAACCGCCATGATCATCCCCGAGCTCGAGCAAGAGGTCGCCACGATCGCGGCCGTCAAGGCCGACCTCGACGCGTGGGAGCGGGCCGAAGCCGAGCTCGCCACCGTCCGCGAAGCCATGCTCCTCGAGACCGAGGTCCGCTTCGTCATGCAGCACCCCGACGAGGTCGGCTTCGACGCGTGGACCGATCAGGAGCGCGAAGAGTGGCGCCACGCCGCCGCCGAGACGGTCCGAAACTCCGACCGGCTCGCGCGCCGCGCCCGCGACCTCGTCGCCGACATCCGTGCGCACGCCGACCGCGTCGACGCACACTTTCACCCCCGCTGGGGCGCCCTCATGAAGGCAGGCAACGAGCACTCCATCTTCGGTCAACAGACCGAGCGCTACGCCTGCCTCTACACCTCGCGCGTCACCAACTTCCTCGCGTACTCCCCGGTGCAGTACCACCGCGCCCCCAGACTTCACCTCCCACACGAGCTCGACCCATGACACATCGCAAACACCGCCTCGACACGCTCGCCATTCACGCCGGACAGGAGCCCGACCCCTCGACCGGCGCGATCATGACGCCGATCTTCCAAACATCCACGTATGTTCAACAGAGCCCCGGCGTTCACCTTGGCTGGGAGTACTCGCGCACGCACAACCCGACCCGCAAGGCGCTCGAAGACTGCGTCGCCGCGCTCGAAGGTGCAAGCCACGGCGCCGCGTTCGCCAGCGGGTGCGCCGCCACCGCGACCGTCCTCCAGACGCTCTCCGCCGGCGACCACGTCGTCGCCAGCGACGACCTCTACGGCGGCACCTACCGCCTCTTCACAAAGGTCCTCGCCCGCCTCGGCATCGAGTTCTCGTTCGTCGACCTGACCGCGCCAGAGAACTTCGACGCGCACGTCCGACCAAACACGAAGCTCGTGTGGATCGAGTCGCCGACCAACCCGATGCTCAAGCTCGTCGACATCGCCGCCGTCGCCCAGCGCGCACACGCGCACGGCGCTCGCGTCGTCGTCGACAACACCTTCATGACCCCCGTCTTCCAGCGCCCGCTCGAGCTCGGCGCCGACATCGTCGTCCACTCGATGACGAAGTACCTGAACGGCCACTCCGACGTCGTCGCCGGCATCGCGGTCACCAACGACGACGAGCTCGACCGGCAGATCAAGTTCATCCAAAACTCCGCCGGCGCAGTGCTCGGGCCGATGGACTCGTTCCTCGTCCTCCGCGGGCTCAAGACGCTGGGCCTGCGCATGCGCGCCCACGCGGCCGGCGCGCTCCGGATCGCGACGCTCCTCGAGGCTCACCCGGCCATCGAGCGCGTCATCTACCCGGGTCTCCCCTCCCATCCGCAGCACGAACTCGCCAAACGACAGATGTCTGGACCGGGCGGCATGATCACCTGCGTGCTCGCCGGAGGCCTCGACGCCTCGCGCACCTTTCTGGAGCGCACGCGCCTGTTCGCCCTCGCAGAGTCGCTCGGCGGCGTCGAGTCGCTGATCGAGCACCCCGCCATCATGACGCACGCCAGTGTCCCCGCCGACGTCCGCGCCGAGCTCGGCATCTCTGACGGGCTAGTGCGGCTCAGCGTGGGAGTCGAAGACATCGAGGACCTCGTCGAAGACCTCGAGCAGGCGCTCGCCGGCATCTAGCCGAGCGGCGTTGCTCGGGGTCCGCGAGCGTCAGGCCGCCTCGTCCGACGGCGTCGCCGAAGAAGTCTGGGCGGCCGTCGACGGCGCGGGCTCCTTCGAGAGCGCGATCTCGAGCAGCATCAGCCCGACCCCGATCGCGATCCACACGTCCGCGACGTTGAACGTAGGCCAGTGATGCTCGCGGCCGCCCGTCGTCACGTACCAGTCGATAAAATCGACGACGTACCCGTACCGCGCACGATCGACGAAGTTCCCGACCGCACCGCCGACGATGAGCGGGAGCGCGAGCAGCATCAGCTTCTGGTCCGAGCGCGTCTTCCGGAACAGCGACATCACGAACGCCACTGCGATCAGCGCGACGCCCAGAAAGAACGGGCGAACGAAGCGCTCGTCGTGGTTGGCGAGGAACCCCCACGCCGCCCCGAAGTTCTGCACATAGACGTGGTTCCAGAACCCCGGCACGATCACCACCTCGCGGTGCTGCACCTCGAGCCGATCGCCGGCCGCCACTGTGGCGACCATCGGAAGCGGCCCGAGGCGGCCGCCCGCGTCGTCGAGCCGAAAGATGCCGGCAACGACCGCGGGGTCAGCCTCGGACGTGCCCGCTCCAAACTCGGCGTCGACCCACTCGGCGACCGAGAGCGACGCTCCGCGCTCCCCCGCCACGACGCGCTCCATCGGGTGGTCCCAGCGGCGCGTCACCGACGCGAGCTGCTCTTCGGCGAGGTGCTTCGTGCCTAGATCGGCGAAGACGGCCAGACCCGCGACAACGAAGAAGAAGATGTATCGGCTCATGCGTTTGCCTCGATGACCGTGGCACAACGGCCGCACAGGTCGGCGTGTTCCCCGCCAACGTCGGGTCGGTGGTTCCAGCAGCGCTGACAGCGCGGGTCGTGCGACGGAGCGACCGCCACATCGACACCCGACGCGTCCGCGGCCTCCCCAACGGTGACGTCGACGGCTGCGACGATGAAGAGCTCCCGTAGGTGCTCGACGACCGGGCCGAGCGCTGCGTGCGCCGCCGGCGTCACCATCAGAGACACGTGCGCCTCCTGCGATGAGCCGATCTGGCCCTCGACCTGCTCACCCTTCGTCTTCGGACGCCGCGCCTCGATCTGCTCCTGGACGCGCGCACGGATCGCCAACGCCGCGGCGACCTGGGCCTCGATCTCGGCGTCTCGCCAGCCGTCCGGCGTAGGAAAGCGCGAGAGGAACACGTTGTCGGCGTCCGTCGGAAGAAGCCGCATGAAGCCCCACGCCTCGTCGGCCGTGAAGCTGAGGATCGGCGCCATCGCGATCACGACGGCGCGGAGGGAGGCGTAGAGCACCGCCTGCGACGCCCGACGGCGCGGGTCGTCGGCAGACTCGCAGTAGAGCCGGTCCTTGAGCACATCGAGCGTGACCGCGCTCAGCGACTCGTTGCAGTACTCGAACAGTGTGTGGAACACCGCGTGGAGCTCGCAGGCGTCGTACCCCGCCGCAGCGCGCTCCACGAAGTCCGCCGCCTTCGACAGCGCCCAACGGTCGAGCGGGTCGAGCGCCTGCTGCTCGAGCGGGTACCTTGCGGGGTCGAAGTCCCCGACGCTGCCGAGCAAGAAGCGAACGGTGTTTCGGATCTTCCGGTATGCCCCGGACGTCTGCTTGAGCAGCTCGGGCGCGAGCGCCATGTCGTGCCGGTAGTCGACCATGGCGACCCAGGCGCGCAGGACCTCGGCGCCGTGCTCGGCGAGCATCTTGTCGAGCGGTTCGAAGTTCGGGCTCGACTTCGAGTACTTGTGTCCGTTTGCGTCGACGATGAAGCCGTGGGTGAGGACCGATCGGTACGGCGCGTGTCCTGCGGTCCCCTCAGCGACGAGCAGCGACGTGTGGAACCAGCCGCGGTGCTGGTCGGAGCCCTCGAGGTAGAGATCGGCGATCTCGCCGAGCCCCTCGCGGTCGCGCAGCACGGCGGCCCAGCTCACGCCGGAGTCAAACCAAACATCCAAGATGTCGGTCACCTTCTCGAACTGCGATGGTCCCGCGCCGCACGACGGGCAGACGAGCCCGGGCGGGGTCAGCGCCTCGGGACCCTCTTCGAACCACACATCGGCGCCCCGTGTCTCGCAGAGCTCCGCGACATGGCGCGCCACGTCCCCAGACAGGACATGGCCGCCGCAGCCGCCGCATACGAACGCGGGGATCGGGACGCCCCAGACCCGCTGGCGCGAGATGCACCAATCCGGGCGCGCCTCGATCATCGCGCGGATGCGGTTCTCGCCCCAGTGCGGGATCCAGCGCGTCTCGCCGATCGCCTCGAGGCAGCGCTCGCGCAGACGGTCGTGGTCGACGTTGATGAACCACTGCGCCGTCGCGCGGAAGATCAGCGGCTTCTTCGTACGCCAACAGTGGGGGTACCGCGCGATGTTGACGGTCTCGCCGGGGCGGTTGAGCAGTCGTCCCGATGTCGCGAGCTGCTCGGAGATGATCGGGTTCGCAGCAAACACGTGCTTGCCCACCAGCCCCGAAGCAAACGGTCCCATCGCGGCCAGCTCTGCCGTGTACCGCCCCTCGGCGCCCACCGGTGCGAGAACCGGCAACCCGAACTTGAGGCCGGTCTCGAAGTCCTCCGCGCCGTGGCCGGGCGCCGTGTGCACGAGCCCCGTTCCCTGCTCCGCCGTCACGTATGTGGCGGGCAGCAGCACCGAGGTCCGGTCGATGAACGGGTGCCGTGCGACGAGGCGAGGAGCATCCGCCTCGCCGGTCCCGACGAGCTGAGCCCCCGCGAACGTGCTTAGCACCTCGAGGTCGCCGAGCGCGCAAGCTGCACGGACCGACTCCGACAGCTCGGTCGCGACGATGATCGCGGCGCCGGCGTCGAGCGCGAGGAGCTGGTACTCCATGTCCGGGTGCAGCACGATCGCGACGTTGGACGGCAGCGTCCACGGCGTCGTCGTCCAGATCACGGCGTCGACCGCGCGACCGCCCGCAGCGTCCGCCAGCCAGGCAGGGGGCGACTCGAGCGCGAAGCGGACGTAGACGCTCGGCGCGGTGTACGCGGCGTACTCGACCTCGGCGTCTGCCAGGGCGGTCGCGGCGGCCCACGACCAATGGACCGGCTTGAGGCCCGAGTAGACGTAGCCGCCGTCGATGAACCGACCGATCTCGCGAAGGGTCGTCGCCTCGTAGTCGTACGACATCGTCAGATACGGGCGCTCCCACTCCGCCAGCAACAGCAGCCGCTCGAACTGCGACCGCTGCAGATCGACGTGGCGCTGAGCATAGGCCCGGCAGCGGGCACGGAACTCGACGACCGACATCCCGGCCTTCGCGGCGCCGACCTCTTCGTCGACCTTCTGCTCGATCGGGAGCCCGTGGCAGTCCCAGCCCGGGATGTTCGTGGCGCGGAAGCCGGCGAGGTGCCGGTACTTCACGACGACGTCCTTGAGGATCTTGTTGAGCGCGTGACCGTGGTGGATGCCGCCGTTGGCGTAGGGCGGCCCATCGTGCAGCGTGAAGGCCGGCGCGTCTGCGCGCGCCTCCAGCATGCGGTGGTAGAGCCGCTGCTCCTTCCAACGCGAGGCCGTCTCAGCCTCGCGCGCCGCCAGGTTCGCGCGCATCGGGAACGCGGTCTCGGGCAGCAGGATCGTCTCTTTCCAGTCGGTGACGTCGCTCATCCAGCTCACTCGGTGCGCCGCGGCAGGGTCCGCGGTAGCGCACCATCTACCACCTGCGCGCGGGAGGGCAACTGCGGTGGGGTGATAGGTTTCGCGTCGCCCGCCCGACCGCCCGCCCGACCGCCCGCCCGCCCGGGGGTAGCGCCCAAGTCCCGTCGCCCGCCCCGTCGCCCGCCCGAGGGGAGCGCCCGCCCGCCCGAGGGTAGTGCGCCCGACCGACGGGCCCCACAGCCCGCCCGGGCCCCACAGCCCGCCCGAGGGTAGTGCGGCGGAGTGACCAACCCTGCGAGCGGTGTGGCCTGCGCTTCCCCTCCGAATTGCGCGTTCGGGGCGCGGGCGGGGCACTGGGACGCGAGGACGAGCTGCCGCAGCGCGTGAGGCGCTGTCCGTCACAGCCTGAAGCGCGGCCGCACGCGCACGAATCCGCCGCGCCCTACGGCGCCGCGGAGCCCTCCGGAGATTCGGACTCGAGGCAGCGGCGGTCAGCCGACGGCTGCGCCGACGGCCGCGCCGGCAAACCGAGGAAGCCACCATGTGCCCACCGGAAACAGGGCGTCCAGCCCATCGCGCCAAGCCTTGAGCGCGACGTAGTAGCTCTCTCGAAACGCCTGCAGCGCACGGATCGCGGCGATGCGCTCGCGCTTTACGCGCGCCGCGATCGTGGGACGCAGTCGGAACCACTGTTCAAACTTCGTGATGTGGCGACCGAGCGCCGCCTGCCGGCAACGGTCGGCGCCCATCACAGTACGGTCCTCCGCCTTTCGCTCGGCGCGGAGTTCCTGTTCCTTTGCGCGCAGGTTCGCCTCCAGGAGCGCGACATACTCGTCGCGACCGAGGTGCGCAAACTCGGGCGGGACCTCGAAGCAGAGCTCGACGGACTCCTGCATGGTCCCGCCGTCGCGAAAGAAGAAGTCCGGCCGCTTCGCGATGATGTTGGTGCCGATGTCGCGGGGCCGAGTGAGCAGGCCTGGGTAGTCGGTCGCTCGATTCACCAGGTCGGCGGCGACCGGATTGGCGGTGATGTAGATGAGGCGCCGCAGCAGGTCGTCCGCCGACTCCGGGCGCAGCAGGTGATACCCGTCGCCCGACCAGAACTTGTCGTCCAGACCTTGCTCAGCGTTCAGCGCGCGCGCCAGCAGTGAGTTCACGTACTGGATGAACTCCGGGAGTCGACCGTCGCGATCGCGCCCCGCGAGGTGGTAGTGCGTGGTCATCGCAACCATCGCGTAGAGCGCAATGTTGTACCGCTGGGCGGCGACTCCGACGATGTACAGGATCGCGTTCTTGATCGTGGGAGTCGGCAGCAGCCGGAATGTTCGCGCGAACGTGCGCGTGCAGACTTCGAAGTTCGTGTTCGGGAGGATCTGTCGCGGGGGTGTCATCGAGCGCCTCCAGCATCGGGTGGCGCGTCTTCGACATGGAGGCGCGAGCGGTGCGTGGGCGAGCGACGAAACTGGCGCCGGGTGAGTAGGAACGGGGGGCCCGCGCATCGAGTACCCCGAGGGGGGCGTCGGCGACGTTGCCCTCGGGCAGCTGTCACGGCATCGGGTGGCACGGCATCGCCCGCGGGTGGGTGTACCCCGGGCGGGTGTCACGGCATTGCCCTCGGGCAGGTACCCTGCGTGTACGTGCGGGCCGACGCGATTCACGTCGAGGCCCCCGGGTCGTCTGGAAACTACCCTCGGGCGGGCCGCCCGGAACTACCCTCGGAAACTACCCTCGGGCGGGCCGCCCGGAACTTCCCTCGGGCGGGCCGCCCGGAAACTACCCTCGGGCGGGCCGCCCCGAAGGCGGGCCGCCCCGAACTACCCTCGGGCGGGGCCCCGGCGCGGGCGGGGAAACTACCCTCGGGCGGGCCGCCCCGAACTTCCCTCGGGCGGGGCCCCGGCGGGGGCTGGGGCGGGGCCCCGGCGGCCGTCCGACGCGGCGCGTTGACCTGCGCGCGGCCCGGTGGTAGCGGCGACGGCCCCGCTCTCCCCCCCCGCTGGCGATGTACTTCCAGGACCTCATCCTCACTCTGCAGGGCTACTGGGCTCGCAACGGCTGCGTCCTTCAGCAGCCCTACGACATCGAGAAGGGCGCTGGGACCTTCAACCCTGCGACCTTTCTCCGCGCGCTCGGCCCTGAGCCGTTCAGCGTCGCGTACGTCGAGCCGTGCCGACGGCCGGCCGACGGACGCTATGGGGAGAACCCGAACCGCTGGGGGGCTTACTACCAGTTCCAGGTGCTGCTGAAGCCGAGTCCGAAGGACGTCCTCGACCTGTACCTCGGCTCGCTCGCCGCCGTCGGCATCGACCCGATGCGCCACGACATCCGGTTTGTCGAGGACAACTGGGAGGCCCCCTCTCAGGGTGCCTGGGGCCTCGGCTGGGAGGTCTGGATGGACGGGATGGAGATCACCCAGTTCACCTACTTTCAGCAGGTCGGCGGCGTCGCGCTCGCTCCGATCCCAGCCGAGATCACCTACGGTCTCGAGCGCATCTGCATGTACCTGCAAGACGTCGAGACCTTCGTCGACCTGCAGTGGACGAAGGGCGTCTCGTACGCCGACGTGCACCTGCAGGGCGAGGTCGAGTTCAGCCACTACAACTTCGACCAGGCCGACACCGCCCTGCTCTTCCGCCACTTCGACGAGTACGAGGCCGAGGGGCTCCGCCTGCTCGGCGAGGGGCTGATCCTGCCGGGCTACGACTTCTGCATGAAGTGCTCGCACGCGTTCAACGTCCTCGACGCGCGCGGCGCAATCTCGGTGACGGAGCGGCAGAAGTTCATCCTTCGCGTTCGCCGAATGGCCAAGTCTGCCGCCGAAGCCTACGTCGCGAAGCGGGCGGCGCTCGGCTACCCGATGCTGCGTGACGAGGCCCTCCGCGCCCGCTTCGTCGCCGCCCCCGCAGACAACGACGGAGGTGCCGCGTGAAGCTGCTGTTCGAGATTGGCACCGAAGAGCTTCCCCCGGGCGAGATCGACGGCGCGCTCGCCGCACTGGTCGCCCACGTCGAACGGGCCGCCGCCGCGGCGCGCCTCCCGATCGGCCCGGTCCAGGGCTTCGCGACGCCGCGACGGCTCGCGCTCCGCGTCAGCGACGTCGCCGCGATCGCCGAGACCATCGAGGAGACCGTCACCGGGCCGGCCGCAAAGGTCGCGTTCGACGACGCGGGGAACCCTACGAAGGCCGCGATCGGCTTCGCGCGCGGCAAGGGCCTCGACCCGTCGGCGCTCTTTCGCGTCTCGACGCCGAAGGGCGACTACGTAGCGGCGACCGTGCGCCACGAGGGTGCGAGCGCGGCAGACGTGCTCGGCGCGGCGCTCAACGCGGCGTTCGATTCGATCCCGTGGAAGCGGTCGATGCGCTGGGGTTGGGAGACCGTGTCGTTTGCTCGCCCGGTCCACTGGATCGTGGCGCTGCTGGGGGAGCAGGTGCTGCCGATGTCGTTTGCGGGCGTCACGGCCGGACGCGAGTCGCGCGGCCATCGGTTCCTCGCGCCCGGCGCCGTCACGCTGGCGTCGCCCGACGACTACGAGGCCGCGCTGCGCGCGGCGAAGGTCGTCGTCGACGTCGAGGAGCGCAAGGCGACCGTCTTGCGCGAGGTCGCCGCCGCGGCCGCTTCGGCCGGCGCGAACTTGATCGAGGACTCCGAGCTCGCCGACGAGGTGAAGCATCTCGTCGAGTGGCCGGTTGCGCTGGTTGGGCGCTTCCCCGAAGAGCTGCTCGAGGTCCCGCGCGAGGTCCTGATCACCTCGATGCGGAGCCACCAGCGCTACTTTGCGAGCGAGGACGCGGCCGGGCGTCTGACGAACCTCTTCGTGTTCGTCAGCAATATGGTCGTGCCCGACCCCGACGTGGTCGTGCGCGGAAACCTGCGCGTGCTCCTCGCGCGTCTCGAAGACGCGAAGTTCTTCTATCGCGAGGACCGCAAGCACACACTCGAGGAGCGGCTGCCTCGCCTCGAGTCGATCCGCTACATCGACGGGCTCGGCTCGCTGCGCGACCGCGCCGCACGGATCGAGGCGCAGGTCACGACGCTCGCGGCCGGACGGCTCTCGAGCGCGGACGCGGCGACGGCCAAGCGCGCGGCGACGCTCTGCAAGGCCGATCTGACGACGGGCATGGTCTACGAGTTCCCCACGCTGCAGGGGACGATGGGTCGCTACTACGCGCTCCTCGCCGGGGAACCGGAGGGCGTCGCCGCGGCGATCGAGGAGCACTACAGCCCGCGCGGCGCGAGCGACGCTCCGCCCACGAGCCCGGCGGGCGTCATCCTGTCACTCGCCGACAAGCTCGACGCCATCGCCGGCTGCTTCGCGCTCGGCCTGGTCCCCAGCGGCAGCGCAGACCCGTATGCGCTGCGGCGCGCGGCGATCGGGCTGCTGCGAACGTGTATGGTTCGAGACGTTCAGCTCGACCTGCCGAGCGCCTTCGCGGCCGCCGTCGCGCTGCAGCCGGTGGCAGGCATCGACGCTGCGGCGATCACGGCCCAGTGTGTGGAGTTCGTCGTCGCGCGGCTCCGCGCATTGCTCGCGGCCGAGTCGGCGACGGACATCGCCGACGCGGTCGCACAGTCGGTCGGCGCCGACCTCGCGTCGGCGGCCGCCCGCGCGCAGACGCTCGACCGCATGCGGCAGAACGCAGACTTCGAGCCGCTGGCCGCCGCGTTCAAGCGCACGGTAAACATCCTGCGCAAGGCCTCCGACGAGGGCGTCTCGGCAGAGACGCTCGCGGTCGGGCCCAGCGCCGCCATGTTCGAGCACGACGCCGAGCGTGAGCTCGCGGCGGCCGTGGCTGCGGCGGCTCCCGAGGTGTCCGCCGCGGTGGCCGCCCGCCGGTTCGAGGCGGTGGCCGCTACGCTCATCGCGATGAAGCCGAGCATCGACCGGTTCTTCGACGGCGTCTTGGTCAACGCTGAAGACCCGACCGTCCGCGACAACCGGCTGCGGCTCCTGTCTGGCGTGCGCGCGCTCTTCTTCCAGTTCGCCGACCTCTCGCGCGTGCAAACAGAGAGCCGCGCGGCTCGCGAGGGATGAGCGCCCACTCGCCCACGCAAGCCCCCACAGCAGCTCGCGTCGTCGAGCTGCGAGGGGGTGATGCGCAGGGCGAGTCGCTCGGCGTAGACTTGGCCGGGCATCCGGGGGCGGAGCTCAGCGCGTTATCCGGTCTCGGGCTGCCCGTCCCGCGCGGCTTCGTCGTGACCGCGGCGCACGGGAGTGGCTCCGGCGGAGTCGACGGCGCCGCTCTCGACGAAGCGGTCTCTGCGCTGCTACGCGACGCATCGACCGACGGCGCGCCGCCCCTGCTCGTGTTTCGCCCGAGCCCGCCGGTGGCCGCACGCGGCTTGCTCGAGCCGATCCTCGGGATCGGGCTCGACGAGGCCGCGGCAACCGCGCTCGGCGCTCGACTCGGTGACCGCCGCGCGGCCGCCGAGCTACGGTGTCGGTTCACGCAGATGTTTGGTTCCGCGGTCGGAGGCATCGACCCGTACTACTTCGAAGAGGAGCTGTACGCCGAGAAGAGCGCCGCCGGCGTTCGCCACGACCACCAGCTCAACGCAGAGCAACTCGACTCGCTTGCGGCGCGCTACGAGCGGCTGTACTTGGAGCACACGGGTCACCCGATCCCTGCGACTCCCGTCGCCCAGATCGAGGCAGCGCTCCGGGCCACGGCCCGAGCGTGGCGCGGACCAGAAGGTCTCGCGTTGCGCGCGGCCAGCGGAACGGAGCATATCGGGGCTCCGGCCGCTGTCGTCCACGTGTGGATCCAATCAGAGTTTGGTGCCGACTCTGTGAGCGGCACGATGAGTACGCGCGACCCCGTGACCGGTGCCCCGCAGCGGTGCGGTGAGTTCGTCCGCGGGCGTCGCGGCGGCGAGCCGCCGACGACGCCGCAGCCGATCTCCGGGATTGGGCTGGCAGAGACGAGCCTGCAGGAGCTGATGCCCGGCGTGTGGCAGCAGCTAGGAGCGCTGGGCGGCGTCCTCGAGGGGCACTTCGGCGCCGCGCAGGAGGTGCAGTTCGGCGTCGAGCGCGGCGCTCTCTGGCTGCTCGGCTGTCGCGAAGCGACGTTGTCACCCGCAGGCACGGTTCGAGCGACGGTCGAGCTCGTCGACGCCGGTGTTCTCACGGCGGAGCAGGCGCTGGCGCGCATTCGCCCGCGCAGCCTCGACGCGCTGCTCCACCCGTCGCTGGACCCGAGCGCGCCGCGGACCCTCCTCGCGAAGGGTCTGGCGGCGAGTCCTGGCGCCGTGACGGGGGCGATCGTGCTGACGGCCGCCGACGCCGAAGCGGCGCACGAGGCCGGCCGCAGCGTCATCCTCGTTCGCCACGAGACCACGCCGGACGACATCCGCGGCATGATCGCGGCGCGGGGCGTGCTCACCGCGCGCGGCGGGATCACGAGCCACGCGGCCGTCGTCGCGCGCCAGATGGGGAAGACGTGCGTCGCCGGCTGCGGCGACCTCGAGATCGACCTGCGCGGCCAGACCGTGACCATCGGCGGCGTTCGCCTCGCGGCCGGCGACGCGATCACGCTCGACGGCTCGACCGGGTCGGTGCTCCTGGGGCAGATCGCGACGGTCGAAGCTTCGATGTCGCCGGCGCTCGACACGCTGCTGAGGTGGGCGGACGAGCGGCGCACTGTCGGTGTCTGCGCGAACGCGGACACCGTCGAGGACGCGGAGCGGGGTCGCCGGTTCGGCGCGGAGGGCATCGGGCTGGCGCGGACCGAGCACATGTTCTTCGACGGCGACCGCATCCACGTGATGCGCGAGATGATCGTGGCGGACTCCCCGGCCGCGCGCGCGGCCGCGCTCGAGCGCCTCCGCCCGTTCCAGCGCCGCGACTTCGAAGGCATCTTTCGGGTGATGGACGGGCTGCCGGTCACGATTCGGCTGCTCGACCCTCCGCTGCACGAGTTCCTGCCGGAGCGCCGCGAAGACATCGAGGCGCTCGGCCGGTCCATGGGGCGCCCGCCGGCGGCGATCCGCGGGCTCGTCGCGCGCCTGCACGAGAAGAACCCGATGCTCGGCCACCGCGGCTGCCGGCTCGCGATCTCGCACCCGGAGATCTACGAGATGCAGACGCGGGCGATCTTCGACGCGGCGCTGTCACTTTGGGCCGAGGGGCTCGACCCGCGCCCGCAGATCCTCGTGCCGTTGGTGTCGATGGCCGAAGAGCTGGTCGCGATCCGGGCTCGGATCGAGGCGGTGGCGGGGGAGTACGGAGAGCGCGGCGAGCGTCTTCGGGCGATCCCGGTGGGTGCCATGATCGAGCTCCCCCGCGCCTGCGCCACGGCGGACGCGATCGCGGCCCACGCGGACTTTCTGAGCTTCGGGACCAACGATCTCACTCAGACGGTCTTTGGATTCTCGCGCGATGACGTCGCGACATTCTTACCAGCGTACATCGAACGCGGCCTCGTGAAGGACGACCCGTTCGTGGTGCTCGACGTCGACGGGGTCGGCGGATTGATCGAGCTCGCGTGTCGCCTTGCCCGAAAGCAGAAGCCGGAGATCACGATCGGCATCTGCGGCGAGCACGCCGGCGAGCCGCGCAGCGTGCGGTGGTTGCAGCGCGGGCTCGTCGACTACGTCTCGTGCTCGCCGTACCGGGTCCCGATCGCGCGCGTCGCGGCGGCGCAGCGGTGACTGACGTGCGCGGGCGGTGCTCGACTCACATTGGCTCTGCTGGTATCGGAGCGGCGATGCACGGCTCGGACACAACTCGGCCCCACACGGCTCGGCCCCTAGCGGCTCGGCTCGGCCCCCATCGATCGGGCCCCACCACGACGCGACGAGCGGCGTTCCTCGTGACTGCGGCGCTGAGCCTCGGCGCGCTCTCGGGGTGCTCGGAGTACGAGGGGCCGACACCCTCTCTGGACGAGATTCGCTACCCGGTCGGCCTCGCGGTGCACCCGAACGGCCGCTACCTCTACGTGACGAACTCGAACTTCGACGTCTCGTTCCGCGAGCGCGACGGCGGGTCGGTCGTGGTGCTCGACGCCGAGACTCTGACGCCGGTGTCGTCGAGCGGCGTCCGGATCGGCAGCTTCGCCGGCGGCGTCGCGCTGTCGGCGGCGGCGGACCCGTCACATCTCTACGTCGCCGTGCGCGGTGACCAGTCGCTCGTGGCGCTGTCGCTCGCAGACGACGGGCGGACCGTGCGCTGCGAGGGGCGCGAGGACGGGCTCCCGTGCCGCATCCTGGACCTCCCCGGCGACCCGTTCTCGGTGGCTTCGATACCCCTCTCCGCTGACTCGCCCGAGACCACGGAGCTAGTCGCAGTGGCGGGGCTCGGCGGCGCCCTGAGCTACGTCACGCTCGACTGGTCGGCGGGCCCGAGCGCCCTCGGCGAGTCGAGCGTCCGGTCCGAGCTCACGTCCGGGGGCGCCAGCGCGGTGCGCTACCTGCCGACGAGCGGCGAGACCTGGGTGACCGGCCGGTTCAGCCAGGGCGTGCGCGGTGTGACGCCGGTGTTCGATCCGGCGGCTCCCGAGTCGGGCGTGGTCGTAGAAGCTGCGGTCACGTCGCTCGCGCTGCTCCCGGTGCACGCCGTCAACCGGAGCGGCGTGAGCCTCGCGGAGTCGCGTGACATCGCGTTCTCGGGCGACCTCGGGACCGCCTACGTGTCGACCCGCACACCGGGCGCCATCTTCGTCGTCGACATGACGCTCGATGACGACGGTCTCCCGCGCGCGGACGTACTCCGGCGGATCGACGTCGACGGCGGCGCCGGTGAGCTGGTGGTGGCGCGCGAGGGCGATCGGGATGTGCTGTATGTGTCGCTCTCGAGCGACGAGGCGCTCGGCGTTTTCGACGCTACCTCGGGAGTCAAGCTGGCAACGATCGCGCTCGACGGTGACCCTTACGGACTCGCGCTCGACTCAGAGCGGCACGCCCTCTTCGTCGGCATGTTCGCGGCCCACGCGGTGTCCCGCGTCGATCTGGACCCGACGTCGCCCACGTTCCGAACGGTGACGCGGAGCTCACCTTGACGCCTCGTCAACTCGCGCCCGCGGCGGCGCTGCTGCTGACCGCCGCATGCCAGAACCCGCGCCCGACCGCACCGGCGACGCTGGACTCTCCGTCCGGGGTCGCGCTCCAGCGCTTGTGCCTATCGACGACGACCCTCGGCGAGTCCACGCTGCTGGTGGATGGCGAGACGTGCAGCGGCGCCGAGCGGGTGATCGCGGCGGTGGCGAACCGGGGCGACCGCTTTCTTCACGAATTGTCGGTCCCGGTGCGCGCGCTCAGCACGTCGCTGGTCGACCAGGATGACGCGATCCCTGGCGTGACCGGCGTCGTAGTCCCCGAGGGTCCTGTTTCCGTCGAGGCGACGTCGATCCCCGGCGTATTCTTGACCCTGTCCGAGTCGCCCCCGTCGCTGTCTGTGGCAGACACGTTCGGTGGGCACGTCACCGCGGTCGGCGGCGATGGCGGCGGCGCGCTCGCGGTCGAGCTCGACACGCCGGCCAGCCTGTTTGCCGCGCGCTCCACGGACACCGGGGTCGTCTTCGTCGTCGACGACGCTCTCGCGGGCTCCCTGCGGGTCGGCACACTCGATGTCAGCTGCGGCTCGACGGCGCCACGGACGCGCGCGGCGTCGTGCACCACGTCGGCGACGCTGTCGTGGGGCGCCACGCTCGACGGCCTGGGCCCGGTCACCAATGTGCAGCTCGATGGGTCCGGACGCATCTGGGCGGCTCTGACCGCCGGCGGCCCCGTACACGTTGGCGCGCTCCTCCCACCCGCCGTCGACGACCTCTGCGGCGGCACGCCGTGCTGGGCCGCCCTCCTGCCGCTCGGCGACCCGTGCACCGACGGCGTCGACAATGACGGCGACGGGCTCATCGACGGCGACGACCCGCAGTGCATCGACGACGGGGACGACGAGGCCGGTCTCGCGGTCACGGACCTCTCGGCGACGTGCGACAGCGAGCCCTGCGTTCGCCCCACTGCCCTCAGCGCCTGCACCAACGGGATCGACGACGACGGCGACGGAGCCGTCGACGGCGATGACCCTGACTGCGTGGCCGCAGACGATCGAAGTGAGGGAGCGGCGTTCGACGACGTGACCGAGTTCACGGCTTCGGGGATCGAGGTCGCCTCCCAGGCAACCGATCAGACCGCGCAGCCCCGCTGTTCGAACGGCGTCGACGACGACGGTGACGGCGCGGTCGACTGGCCCGACGATCCGGACTGCCTCGCGCCCGGCTCCGACCGCGAGTCCCCCCCGCGCCCCGCGCAGCCGGTCGCGCTCGTCCTGACCGACACCGAGGACCTGTTGGTCGTCGTGGATCGCGCCAGCGGCGACGCTCGTGTGTTCGACACCGCCACGCTCACGCCGGTGGCTGCGGGCGTCGGCAACGACCGTCGACCCGGCCCGGGCATCCTGCTCTCGTCGCCCTTCCCGTTCGCGGCGGCCGCGCAGACAGCTCGGGTCTCGGGAGTGACCTCTGCCGGGGACGCCTATGAGCGCACGCTCCGGATGGTCCACGTGGCCGGCGACAACTCATTTGCGGACACGTTGATCCTCGACGACACGTACACGATCGCTGGCGACGACACGCGCTGGTATGACGCGCCGCTCCGGCCGATCGACCTGCTGTCGACCTCTGCGACCGTCGAGCGCTTGGGGTGCTCGATTCCGTTCGTCGGCAGCGTCTCGGCGCCGAACCCGGTGGGCTGCGACGACCCGGCCACGCCGTCGCTCGTGCGCCGGCGCGGCGACGACGTGAGCGCCGACGCTTCGCACTACTCCACCGGAGACCCCAGCGAGTTTGTCGATCTGGCGTCGAGAATCGGTGTCGGCCTCGGCGACGACACGCCGCTCGCGGAGGTCGAGATCCCCGACGACTACGCGATCGCCGGTGGCACCTGGCGCGTCGAGTTCGAGGGTGAGATCGCGGGTTCCAATCGCTCCGACGCGATCCTATCCGCGTCCGAGACTGCGGGCACCGGCTGGATCCGCTTCGCCGCCGACGACCCGTGCGAGTCCGCGCCGACCCAGGTCTGCTCCTCGGGCATCGTCGACGCCGACCGGTGCCCGGATCTGGCGGCAGCGTGCACGCGCGACGCAGACGTGTGCAGCGCGGGGCTCGACGTCTGCGCGCTGTGCCCGAGCGCGTGCTCGACGGCGCTGGATGTTTGCTCTCTCGGCGTGCTTCCCGGCGACACGGTGCTGATCGAGCGCGGCAACTTCGCGGGCTCCGGTGCGTCCTCTGCGTGCGCCCCGCTCGCGCGCGACTCGAGCGACCGTCGAGCGCGTGAGCTGCTAGTCTGCGGACTCGACGCGCACGGCCTGCGTGTAGCGACGTTCGCGGCCGGCTGCGACGGCGCTCCCGTGGCGCTCCCCGACCCCGGCGCCATCGACGAGCTTCCCGTAGGCTGCGGCGGCGAGCCGCTCGAGGTCACGGTACGGGCTGGCGGATGGCTGGTCGCGCGCGACGGCGCCGTGTCGACGTCGCCGTACCGCACCGAGGGCGGGCAGTGTGTGCTTCGCTCCGACGCCGACCGGTGGGTCGCTCGCGTGGCGCTCGGTCACGCTTACTCGTCGCCCTATGGCGTCTCGTTCTCGGTCGACCCGCCGGCGTCGCCGCACGCGCTGACGTGTGAGCCCGAGGGGTGCGACCCGACGTTTGGCGGACGTACGCTCGCCTCGCGGGGCTTCTCGATCGACGTCGTGGTGAACTCGAACTTCCGGGCGCGAAGCTCCGACAACAACCAGCTGCTGCTCGGGCCATCGACGTCGGCGATCGGCGTTGTTCAGACCTCGCTCGGCGGGCGTATCGTGATCATCGACGACGCGCGCAGCTATGGCGCGGTGTTCGACGGCAACTCGTTCGCCGCCGTAGGCGCGCTGGTCTATTGACCCGCGCGCGCGGCTCGGCGGTGCTCTCGCGCGTAGCAGCCGCGTCTGTGCTCTTCGTCGGCTGCCACCGTGACGCTCCCCCCGCCGCGTCGGCTCCTCCGGCCGTCGATGAGCGGTCGGCGGCGGCCGAGGTACCCCTTCCGCCGCCAACGCGGTTCGCAGCGACGACCGACGACCAACCCCGACTCCTCGCCAGCGCTCGCGAGGCCCTGGGGCGAGGAGACGCCGACACGGCGATCACGGCGCTGCTTGCGCTCCGCGAGACCGCGTCGGCGAGTGAACCGAAGGCGATCGGGATGCTGATACTCGCTCAGCTCTACCACTCCCGTGGGAATCTGGACGCCTCGCTCGAGGTGCTGGAGTGGCTGCGCGCGTCGACGCCGGGGAGCGGCGAGCTCGAGTTCGTGCTCGGCAACACGCTGCTCGACGCCGGTCGCCGGCCCGAGGCCGAGTCGGCGCTCCAGCGCGCGATCCGTGTCGACCCGAGCTACTTGCGCGCCTATCCCACGCTGGCTGCGCTGCAGCTCGAGCTCGGCCGCGAGGGCGACGCCGACACGACGCTCGTCGACCTCGAGCGCGCGGCCCTGAGGATGGGGCGAGAGCTCGACGGCGACGCGAGCGACGACGAGAAGCTGCGGCTGCTGCAGAACCTCCGCATCGGCTTTCCGCACCCTTACGTCTCGCAGGCTGCCGTACGAGCGCTGGACGACGAGAGCGCGGCCGTCGTCCTGGCGGCGCTGGAGACGCTCCGCCACTGCGGCACCGCCGACGCGCTGCCGCAGCTCGACGCGCTCGCGGCTTCGAGCCGCGCGGGGGCGAGCGAGGCCGCGGGCGTGGCATCGGCGATCCGCGCGCGCTGAATCGGTGCCCTCGACGCGGCGCCCGTGATACAGTTCGGGGTGGGCCCCTCTGGCAGTCTCCCCCATGCGCGAGCCCAAAGACACCCCTCCCCCGTCGGCGTCGGTCTACGAGCCGCCGGTGGGTGACGACGCGCCCAGCGACGCGATCGCGCGGCTGCAGGCTCAGCTCTCACGCGCCGAGGACAGGTCGGCGTGGATCCAGGAGATCTGCGCCGCGCTCGGGTCCCACACTCGCCAAGACGATCTCCTGTCGTACATCATGGACAGGATCGCGCTGATCATGAACGCAGAGCGCGCCACGCTGTTCATGCGGGAGGCCGACACCGGCTACCTCTACAGCCGCGTCGTGGCGCACGACGGCATGACAGAGGTCCGCGTCGCGCCGGGCACGGGTGTCGCAGGCTGGGTCGCCCACCACGGCAAGTCGCTCAACCTGCGAGACGCCTACCAGGACCCCCGGTTTGCGCCGGAGCACGACTACCAGACCGGGTTTCGCACCCGGAGCCTGCTCTGCCAGCCGATGCGCGACCCCGACGGCAACATCATCGGTGTCGCGCAGGTGCTCAACAAGCGCGTCGGCTGGTTCACGGTCGAGGACGAGGCGCTGCTGAGCGCGATCACGAACACCGCGGCGATCGTGATCCACAATCAGGAGCTGTACCTCGCGTCGCGCGACCAGAACATGCGCCTGGAGGGGACGCGCCGACAGCTCGAGCAGCAGGTACGACGGCTCGACACGCTCCACGCGATCCACAAGCGCGTCGCCGAAGCGGACGACCTGGACGACGCCATCGCGGTCGTGGCCCGGACGCTCGCCGACACCGTCGTCTCGTATGGATGCGCCGTGACCCTCGTCGAGGGCTCACGGCTCGTCGAGTATGCTTGGGCGCGCAGGAGTCGAGGGGAGGAGTTCGCGCCGTCGCGCCGGACCTGGGACCCGTCGATCCGCGCCCTCGTGATGGACAACGGCGAGCCGGTACGTCGTGCGATGTCGCCCACCCGTCCCGACGCGGCTGCGGTGACGGGCCGACTCCCGTCGCTAGGCTCGCTGCCCGTGACGTCGGTCGCCGCCGTGCCGCTCACGGTCGAGGGCGAGCGGTTCGGCTGTGTCGAGCTCGTGAACCGGGCCCGCGACACAGACGACGAGCGAGACTTTCCGGAGTACGACGACGACGACCTCAAGCTCATGGACCTGGTCGCCGGCGAGATCAGCCGCGCGGTCGCTCGCTCGCTCGAACGCAAGCGTCGCGAGATGAACGGTCGCCTATCGGCGATCGGCCAGATGCTGAGCGGCGTCATCCACGACTCACGCACCCCCCTCGCGATCGCGAGCGGCTACGTACAGCTCATGGCGCGCTCCGACGACCCGGCGCGTCGGCGCGACCTCGCGGCGAAGGTTGCGCAGCAGTTCGCGCAGATGAACGAGATGACGCGGGAGCTGCTCGCGTATGCGCGCGGCGAGACGACGCTGTATCTGCGGAACGTCCACCTGCACACGCTGGTCGACGAGATCCGGGAGCTGCTCGAGATGGAGTGCGCCGAGACGGAGGTGCGGGTCGAGGTCCGCTCCGCCGACCGCGGCGACGTCCGCGTCGACGACGGCAAGCTGAAGCGGGTCGTGTTCAATCTCGCGCGTAACGCGCGGGACGCGATGCCGGGCGGGGGTCGGCTCACCGTCGAGTTCTCGAGAGACGGCGACGTGCTCGTCGTGCGCGTCGCCGACACGGGCGGCGGCATCCCTCCAGAGATCCAGGCGCACGTCTTCGACGCGTTCGTCACGTCGGGGAAGGTCGGTGGCAGCGGGCTCGGTCTTGCCGTCGTAAAGAAGCTCGTCGAGGAGCACGGCGGCACGATCGCCTTCTCGTCGACGTCGTTTGGCACGACGTTCACCGTGCGCGTCCCGGCCGGCAGCGCCCCAGCCGACGCGGCGTCGGCTACTTGAGCTCGGCCCAGCTCCCGCCGGAGTGGAGGTCGACGGCAAGCGGGACGCGGAGCTGCATTGCCCCCTCCATCGCCGAGCGGACGAGCGTCATCGCGCGGTCGAGCTCGGCGGGTGGCGCCTCGAACAGCAGCTCGTCGTGGACGGTCAGCAACATCCGTGTTTGGAGCCCGGCGGCGTCGAGCTCCCTCTGCACGGCGATCATCGCGAGCTTCATGATGTCGGCCGCGGTCCCCTGGATCGGAGTGTTCATCGCGAGCCGCTCCCCGAGCGCGAACTCTCGTCGGCTGGTGCCTCGCGCGAGCTCGGGGATCGGTCGACGGCGTCCGGCGAGGGTCTCGGCGTACCCGCTGGCCCGCGCGTCCTGCACGAGCTGTGACATGAACGGCTGCACGCGCGCGATGCGGTGGAAGTACCGGTCCATGTATGCCTGCGCGTCGGCGTGAGACGATCCGGTCGTCTTTCCGAGCCGACGCGCCCCCATGCCGTAGATGAGCCCGAAGTTGATGGCCTTCGCCTGCGACCGCTGTTCGGGGGTGACGTCGTCGGGTGCGATCTCGAGGACTTCGGCGGCGGTTCGCCGGTGGATGTCCTCGCCGCGGCGGAACGCGTCGATGAGGACCGGGTCCTCTGACATGTGCGCGAGCACGCGGAGCTCGATCTGCGAGTAGTCGCCGCCAAACAAGATCCAGCCGGGGGCGGCGACGAACGCCTCTCGGATTCGACGCCCTTCGGACGTTCGGATCGGGATGTTCTGCAGGTTCGGGTCACTGCTGGAGAGGCGTCCGGTCGCGGCGACACACTGGTTGAACGTCGTGTGTACCCGCCCGGTCTCGCGGCGCACGAGTCGTGGCAGCGCGTCGATGTATGTCGACGCCAGCTTGGTGACCTCTCGGTAGTCGAGCACGCGCTCTGCGATCGGGTGGTGCTCGGCGAGGACCTCGAGGACGGCCGCGTCGGTGCTCGGCCCGGACTTTCCGCGGCGCTGGACCGGAAGGCCGAGCTCGTCGAAGAGGACGGTCGCGAGCTGTGTGGGCGAGTTGATCGCGAACGACCGACCCGCCAGTTCGTGAACCTCGGCCGTGAGCGCGTCGATCCGTGTGTGGAACTCGGCGCTCATCGCGGCCAGCCGCTCAAGGTCGATGCAGACGCCCGTGGACTCCATACGGGCGAGGACGTGGGTGAGCGGGAGCTCGATCTGGTCGTGGACTTGCCGCGGCGCGCCCGCGAGCTCGGCGCCGAGCGCGGGCTCGAGTCGGAGCGCAGCGTCGACGCGGGCGCAGGCTGAGGTGCCGGCGTCCGATGCAGCGCGCGTCGACGGGCGGCCGCGCTCGCCGCGCTCGTCGCCCGAGGCGACGCCGAGGTGTTCCTGCGCGAGCGTCGCGACGTCGAAGGCGCGGGCGTTCGGGTCGACGAGGTAGCCGGCGAGCGAGGGGTCGAACCTCACGCCGCGGAGCTGGAGACCGGCCGACGCGAGCAGTCGTTCCGCCCGCTTGGCGTCGGCGATCACCTTGGGCCTGGCCTCGTCCTGGACAGCGTCTCGGAGGGCGCCGACGACTTCGTGGGCGCTCGTCTGCGCGGCGAACAGGTCGCTGTGTCCGATCGGGACGTACGCGGCGCGGACGCCGCGGGCGCCGTCTGGCACAGCGACCGCGACCCCTACCCAGGCCGCCTGGTCGGGGTCTCCCCCGTCGGTCACGATCTCGAGGGCGAGCGACGCATCGGTGGCCGTGCCGGCGAGGAGGGCGACGAGATCGGCCAACGTGGCGGTCTCGTTCGCTGTCGTCGGGCCGAGGTCCGCGACAGGAGTCGTCGGCGTCTGCGTCGGCTTCGACGGCGAGTCTGGCTGCGAGTCGAAGAGCGGACCGAGGCCGGACTGCCTTGGCGGTGGCGGCGCGGCGACGGCGAAGACCTCGCGAGCCGCGCGTGGGAAGCGGCGAAACTCGAGCTCTTCGCAGAGCGCGTCGAACGCGCCCATCTCGGGAGTCCGGAGCCGAAGCGAGTCGAGCTCGACGTCGATGGGGACGTCGCGGCGGACGGTCGCGAGCACCTTCGACAGGCGCGCGATCTCGGCGTGCTCCCGCAGCATCTCGCGCCGCTTGACGCCCGAGACTTCGTCGACGCGGGCAAGGACCTCTTCGAGGCTCCCGAACTCGGCGACGAGCTTGCCGGCGGTCTTCTCGCCGATCCCGGGGACGCCCGGGATGTTGTCGGAGGTGTCGCCCGACAGGCCCAGGACGTCAGCGACGCGGTTGGGGGCGACGGCGAAGCGCTCGAGGACGTCGGCGAGCCCGACGCGCTTGTCTCGCATGGAGTCTTCGAGCGTGGTGCGCTCCGAGACGAGCTGGTAGAGGTCCTTGTCGCCGGTCAGTACGACGGTGGTGAGGTTGGCGCGCTCGGCGCGCTCGACGAGGGTTGCGATGATGTCGTCGGCTTCGAAGCCGGGCACCTCGAGGACGTTGAGCCCGAGGGCGTCGACGATGCGGCGGAAGTATGGGAACTGGGGGACGAGCGCCTCTGGGGTCTCGTCGCGGTTTGCCTTGTAGTCGGGGAAGAGTTCGTTGCGAAACACGGGCCCCGGCGGGTCGAACGCGACGGCGAGGTGACTCGGTGCGCGGTCGCGAACGACGTTCAGGAGCATGTTGGTGAACGCGTAGAGCCCGTTGGTCGGGAAGCCGCGCGAGTTGGTCATCTCGCGCAGCGCATAGAAGGCTCGGAAGACGTAGTAGCTGCCGTCGAGGACGTAGAGCATGCGGGCGAGGTGCGTCGGAGGGGCCCGCGGCGTGCTTCACAAGCGCGGAGATTTCGCCTAACTGGTGCGCCCGACTGACACAGGAGTCCCAGATGAGCAAGGTTCGCAAGGCAGTCATCCCGGTGGCGGGCTTGGGGACGCGGTTTCTTCCCGCGACGAAGGCGGTGCCGAAGGAGCTGCTCCCGATCGTCGACGTGCCGGCCATTCAGGTCGTGATCGAGGAGGTCGTGGCGGCCGGGATCGAGCAGGTGATCTTGATCACCGGGCGCTCGAAGGGCGCGATCATGGACCACTTCGACCACAGCTATGAGCTCGAGGACACGCTGCGCCGCCGGGGGCAGACCGAGCTCATCGAGGCGATCGACCGGATCTCGGAGATGGTCCGCGCGGTGGCGATCCGCCAGAAGGCGCCGCTCGGGCTCGGGCACGCCGTCCTCTGCGCGAAGGACACCATCGGCGACGAGCCCTTCGTCGTGCTTCTCCCCGACGACATCATCGACGCGAAGCGTCCGGCGACCGCTCAGCTCGTCGAGCAGTACGAGCGGTATGGCGCCGGCGTCGTGTCGCTGATGAAGGTGCCGAGCGAAGACACCTCGATGTATGGAATCATCGCGGGTGATCGCATGGACGAGCGCACGCATCGCGTCTTTACGCTCGTAGAGAAGCCGAGGCCCGAGAACGCACCGTCGAACCTCGCCGTCATCGGCCGCTACGTCTTGCCGCCCGAGATCTTCGGCTACCTCGAGGCGACGCGTCCGGGACACGGCGGCGAGATCCAGCTCACGGACGCGCTGCAGGCGCTCGCGACGGAGCGCGGCCTCGTCGGATACGAGTTCGAGGGGACGCGCCACGACATCGGCGACAAGTTTGGCTTCTTGAAGGCAAACATCGAGTACGCCCTGAAGCGTTCGGACCTGGGACCGGCGCTGCGCGCGTACCTGGAGACGATCGACAAGTGAGGCGGCGCGCGGTCGTCACCGCGTGCGTGTGCCTCGTGATCGGCGGCGCCGCGGCGGCAGACGCACAACAGGCGCCGGGCGCGCTCCGCGACGCCGACACGGTGAGGGCCGCGCTTGGAGGTCCCGCCGTCGCCCTGAGGGACGCCGACGGGGTCGCCTGGCACGCGATCGCCGCGTCGCTCGAGCTGAGCGGTCTCGACGGGGCGCCGTCGTGGAGTGTCTCGGACCTCTCGCTCGCGTTCGAGCTCCGCCTCGTGGCAGCGCTCCTGACCGCGGGTCCACTCGACGACACCCTCGCCGCCCTCGGGGCGACGCTCGACGACGCGAGTTTGGGGCTCGAGGTGCTCTGGGGGCCCGAACAGAACAGCGGACAGTTCGTTGCCGCGTTCGGGTCCGCCGAGGCGGCCGTCCTGGTCGAGCCCGACGTCGGACGGCTCCGCGAGATCCGGTTGCGCCACGGGCGGGCGACGTACTACGCCCGCGTGCTCGAGTACGGCGACACGGGACGCGGCTGGATGCCGACCGAAGTCGAGGTCTGGCGCGACTCCACCCGCGTCGCGCGCGTGACCGTCACCGACGTCGCGCGGTCCGCGGACGAGCTCGCCCCGCTGACGAGCGGCGTCGGCGCAGCCCCGCCCTCCGTATCGCCAGATCTCGGACGACTCCCGCACGTACTGCTGTGACTGCGTTCGCGCAGGTCGCGGTCGACGTCCCGCTCGACACGGCGCTTACGTACTCGGTGCCCGATGCGTTCGCGGGCAAGGTGCGTCGGGGCACCCGCGTGGTTGTCCCGTTTCGGAGCGGCGCCAAGACGGGGCTCGTGGTCGCGACCAGCGCGGCCGCACCGGCGGGCGTCGACCCCGCGCGCGTACGTCCGCTGGTCGACGTGCTCGACGCGCAGCCGTCCGTGGGCGAAGCGCAGCTCGCGCTGCTCGAGTGGATCGCGGGCTACTACCTGGCGCCCATCGGCGAGGTCGCGCGGCTCGCGCTCCCCCCCGACGGCGCGCTCGCGGCGAGCCGCTGGGTCGAGGCGGTCGACCGGACACCGGATCCGGCGCTCGGCGACGCGGCGGCCGCGCTCCACGCCGCGATGCGGTCCGAGGCGCGGCCACTCGCGCCCTCCGACGCCGTGCGGCTCCTCCGCGGGGTACTGCACGCCGACCTCGACGCCCTCGAGGCCTCCGGCTGCGTCGTCTCGACCTACGCGGCGTCGCCGCAGACGCAGGCCCGGACAACGGAGCGATATCGGCTCGAGGTCATCCCCGAGCGACTGGGCGCCATGCAGCGGCGCGTCGTGGAGCTCCTGGTGCGCGACGAGACCGCGACGGCCGAAGAGCTTCGCGCCGAGCTCGGGGTCGCCCGCGCGGTGCTCGACACGCTGGTCGAGCGCGGCGTGCTGGCGCGCGAGACCGAGGAGGTGCTGCGGGACCCCTTCGCCGCGCCCGTCCAGCCGCGAACTCACGAGCCCGCGCTCACGGCAGACCAGGCAGCGGCCGTCGAGATGATCGATGCCGCCCGAACCGCAGAGCCTCGGGTCGTGCTCGTACATGGGGTGACCGGCTCCGGAAAGACGGAGGTCTACGTCCGCGCCGCCCGTGCGGTCGTCGCAGCCGGGCAGCGGGTGCTTGTGTTGCTCCCCGAGATCGCGCTGACGCCTCAGTTCGTCGGTTCGTTCCGCGCCGCGCTCGGGGCCGACATCGCAGTTCAACACAGCGCCCTCTCGGCGGGCGAGCGTTTCGACCAGTGGAGACGGATTCGGCGCGGCGACGTCTCGGTGATCATCGGCGCACGCTCCGCGTTGTTTGCCCCGATCGCCGACCTCGGCCTGATCATCGTCGACGAGGAGCACGACCCGAGCTTCAAACAACAGGACGGCGTGATGTACCACGCGCGGGACTCGGCCGTCGTGCTGGCGCACCGCCTCGGCGTCCCGTGTGTGCTTGGCAGCGCGACCCCTTCCCTCGAGTCGCTCGCGAACGCTCAGCGCGGCCGCTATCGACTGGCAAAGTTGCCGGTTCGCGTGGCGGGCCGCCCGATGCCGGACGTCGAGTTGGTCGACATGGCCGGCCAGGCGCCCGAGCCGGGTTCCACGTCGGAGTTCGTCTCCGCCCCGCTGGCGATAGAGGTCCGAGAGGCGGTGAAGCGCGGTGAGCAGGCGATCCTGTTCATCAACCGACGCGGGTTTGCTCCGACGGTCGTGTGCACACACTGCGGCGAGTCGCTGCGCTGCACCCGCTGCGACATCTCGCTGACGTACCACAAGCGCCGCGACGAGGTCGCCTGCCACTACTGCGGCTTTGCGGCGCGCGCGCCGAAAGAGTGCCCGACATGCCGCTCGCCCGAGCTCGCGCGCGAGGGCGCTGGGACAGAGAAGATCGAAGCCCTCGTCGAGGAGGCGTTCGGCGATCTGCGGGTCGGCCGACTCGACCGCGACACGTCGCGCGGACGCGGCCTCACGCGCATCCTCGACGCGTTCCGCCGCGGAGACACCGACGTGCTCGTGGGCACGCAGATGGTGACGAAGGGGCACGACTTTCCGCGGGTGACGGTCGTTGGCGTCGTCGATGCCGACCAGGCGCTGCGGTTCCCGGACTTTCGCAGCGGAGAGCGCACGTTCCAGCTCCTGTCGCAGGTCGCGGGGCGAGCCGGGCGCGCGGAGCTTCGCGGCCGCGTGGTCGTTCAGACGTATCGGCCCGGCCACTTCGTGCTCGAGGCCGTCGCTCGGCACGACTTCGACGCGTTTGCGGCGCGTGAGCTCGAGTTTCGGCGGCGTCTCGTCTACCCGCCCTTTGGTCACCTGTTCGTGATCCGGACGGACTCGCCGGACTACGGCACGGCGTGGTCCACGGCGGAGCGACTGCTCGACGCCGCGCGCCGCGCCGGAGGCCCGAGCCTGATCACCCTGGGCCCGGCCGACTCGCCTATCGCGCGCGTCCGGGACCGCTACCGGGTCCAGGCGCTGGTGCGCGGGGCCGAGCGTGGTCCGGTGCACGCGGCCGCCCGGGCCGCACGCGCCGCGGGGTTGGCTGCCACGAGCGCGACCAAACGCGACGTGCGCTGGAGCGTCGACGTCGACGCGCTACGGCTCCTCTGACGAGCGCGGCGCCGCGACGGCCGGTGCCCCCGGTTCGGCGCCTGGAGCGTGGTCCTGTTCGCCGCGGCTCTCACCTGCGTCGGCGGGACCCTGCGCCGCTTCGAGCGGGCCGACTTCGGCCGCAGGCGCCGCTTCGCCGGACCCGTCGGCTGCGTCGCTCGCGGGGGTCGCTGCGGCCCTGGCAACGGCTCGCTCCTTGACGGAGGCGAGCGCCGAACGGGCGGCGTCGACGGAGGAGTGCACGGACTCCAGCGCGCTCCAGCGGGCCCAGAGGCCGCCGTCGTTGAACCGCGCCCAGCCCCAACGGGCCCACCGCACCACGCCAAACGCGAGCCACGCGGACCACGCGAGCATGGTCACGCGCCACGCCCACATCGGCAGCCACACGAGCGTCGGCTGCGGGAGGGTCTCACCAGTTGAGTAGTCCGTCCAGATGAGCAGCGAGTCCGACGAACCCCCGCCGCCGACGTGCATCGTGGGCGGGCGCAGCGCCAGGCCCGAGGCCACGGCCTTCAGCAGGAACACCGCGGCGATCAGCGTGAGCACGACGGCGAACACCTGCACTGCGTTGTGTGCAAGCGGTCTGAGGCGCACCCTCCACGCTGGCCGAGAGGCGAGCAGCGCGAACCAAGCGAGCAGCGCCAGCGCCGCGCCCTCCCCTACCTGCGTCAGACCCAGCCCGAGCAGGAACCAGCTCACGACCCCGAGCGGCGCGGGCACGGTGCGCGAGAGGACTACGGCGAAGACGAGGAGCAGCAACGCGAACTCCCAGAACTGCACCACGGGTCCCCAGGTCCCCCCTGCCGTCCAGACGACCCACCGCTCTGGGGGCACCTGCACGGAGATCCGTACGTTGGCGACGGGGGCGCCGACCTCGACGCGGGGGAGCGTCGGCGCCGCGGAGGCCTCTACGTCTTCTTGCCAGCTCACCTGCACCGCGCGCGTGCCTGGCTCGAGCGAGTAGGCCAGCACACCGTCGACGAGCTCGAACGGCCGCGCCGCGCCGTCGATCGAGAACGACCGCACCTCTGCGGCTGAGTCGAGGCGGATCTGCTGCTCGCCGCCGCGGCTGGCGCGGATGCTGAGGTCGAGCGTGGCGGTGCGAACTCGACGCCCGGGTGTGACGGTGAGCTCGGCGCTGTCGATGGCGAGGCTCGCACCGTCGATCGGGGTCGGCCGAGCGAGCGCGATGTCGACGGTCTCGCCGGGCCAGGGGTTCCACACGGGCGCCCACGATCCGGCGACGATGTTCACCGTTGGAACGAGCCCGGCTGCGCTGCAGTGCCAGACGGGCGAGCAGAGCAGCGACCAGGTCTCGGTGAACGGGGCGTCTTGCGTCGCGGTCAGCGAGACGGACTCCGACTCGGCGAGCGTGGCGTCCCACTCGATCACCCCGACGCCCGGCGCGAAGCTCGCCACGACGGAGCCCGCGTCTACGCTGGTGTTTGGTGTGGTGACGCGCTCACCGGCCAGGAGTGGGACGCGCACGACGGCGGTCTCGTCGAGCTTGCCGATGCGCGCGATGCTCGTGTGCGTCATCCACGGGACCCCGAGATCGAGCGTGCGGGTCACGGCAAACATCGGGGCGACGCCGGACGGCCCGCCGATCTCCGGGGCGTCGTCGGTCGCGGCGGCCGCACGAACTCTCCGGAGGATCACGGACGGCGGGGGCGGCTCGCTGGCCTGATAACCGTCGAGCGTCCAGCCGTCGAGCGACCAGGTCAGAGTCCGTGGGGGCGGCGCAAACTGAAGGGCGACCGAGGCCGCAGCCGGGCCCGTCGCGGCGACGCGGTGCCGCCCGGGCTCGAGCCGAACGAGGAGGTAGCCGGACGCGTCGCGGAACAGCGCGGTCGTCGGAGCCCCGTCGACGGTGACCTCGGTCGGCATCCACGCGGAGTCGGGGCCCGGGAGCCGCCACCCCGTCGACGCCTCGACGTGCACCTCGGCGTCGACTCGCAGCCCCTGTGGAGACGCCGCGATCGCCATCGCCGGCGTCTCGGCACACGCGGGCGCGCACTGCGGAGGGCGCAGGAGCATGGCGCGAAGCTCGTTGAGCTGCTCGGGTGTGGGCAGCTCGGAGGCGGACACGTCAGGCGGCGCGGCGCCGAGCACAGCGGCGAACAGCAGCCCCGCACCCGCGGCTGTCCCCACCGAGCGGACGCGCCGCAGCGCGTCCTTCACGGCGCCCGAGCCGCCGAGGAAGAGCAGCGCGAGCGCGAGCGCGCCCAGCGAGCGAAACAGCGAGAGCGGTAGGTCGAGCGCGGGCGGGAGGAGCCACAGGTGGAACGTCTCGCCGCTCGTCACCGGCCCGGCCCAGCTCAGCGTGTAGATCCTCCAGCTCCAGCTTGGGATGCCCTGCCCGGTCTGAACGACGGCGTTCGGGTCGATCTGCGCGGTCTGCGTGCGGCCGGGGGTGGGGACGTTCCGCGTGTCCCAGCTCCCGGCGATTGCGTTCGTGAGGCTCCGACGGTCGACTTCGCCGCCATATCCGCCGCGGTCAGCGATCCCGTCGAGCTCCTCGAACGCCCGGGTGGCCTCGGGTGGCGGCGCCATCGCTGCCTGCTCGTACATGTAGTAGTCTGCCGAGTCGCGCGCTGCGTTGGTAGCGAGGTTCGACAAGTCGTCGGAGACGCCCCAGCGGGGGTCGCCGGCCTCGAGGCTCGGGAAGAGGCCTGTGCGCAGCTCGACCCACGCAAACGTCGCGGCGGCGAGCGCGAGCGCGACGGCGGTGAGGACGCGGGCGAGCCGTGCGAACCGCTGCAGCCGGCCGGCGGGCGCGGCGCGGGCGATCGCGGTGGCGACGAGCGCCCCCAGCCACAGCCCTCGGACGGCGCTGGGCTCATGCCAGGCGGTCCCGACGACGAGAAGCAGGGCCACGGCCGCGAGCGGACCAAACATGCGGGCGGCGACGACCACGGTGACGAGGAGGACGAACAGGTCGTAGAGGGACCACCGGTCGATCCACGCGCCGGCCGCCTCGTCTGGCCCGGTCGCGGCGAGGAGACGCCATCCGGGCGGAAGCTGGAGGGTGACGCTCAGCGACTGGACGTCCTGGTCCCAACCGACCGCCGGTACCTGCCCGCTGGCGTCGTCGTAGCGCAGGTCGGCCGACAGCGACACGAGGCCGCTGCGAAGCTCGACACCCGTCGCCTCGTCGAACGTGGTCACGACCTGGCCCGATCCCCCCAGGGCGATGCGGCCGACGTCGGCGGGGGCCGCAACGTTGATGCGGCCGCCCTCGTAGGCCGATCCGCTCAGGTTGTCCTGGACGATGAGCGAGCGCCCATCGCGGTCGAGCCACATCATTCGCGAGAGCGACAGCGCCGGCGGAGGCGGCGAGGGTTCGCCACGCCGGAGCTCCGTGACCGCGAGCGCGTCGCCGTCGCTCAGCGCGAACGCGGGCGCGTCGCGCCACTCCCCGGGGAGGGAGGTGCGTGCGGGGTCCACGGGCGAGGCGCCGGTGAGGCGGACGGAGCGGAGCCCGTCGTTGGCGACGAAAGACCAGGTCTCGCCGCGCGGCCAGGGCTCGGGGGGAAGCGTCGCGGTGATCGCTGCGACGTTCTCGAGCGCCGCGCCAGAGACCTCGACCACCCACTCCCCCGCGCGGAGCTGCACGCGCAGGTGCCCTTCCTCGTCGAGCCGCGCCGGGAGCGGCGAGTCGAGGCGCCAGACCTCGAACGGCGCCGGGAGCGGAACGCCGAGATCGACCTCGCGTGGGTTCCCGCCAACGCGCAGGCGAACGCGGGTGACGACGCCCATCGGGACCCCATCGAGAAAGCGCCTCCAGACGTCGACCGCGAGGCTGTCGTTCTCATCTTCGTCGGTCGGCGCCGCGTTGAGCCAGATCGCGCCGCTCGGCTCGCGCCGCACGTGCTCGATCCGCGTCCCGTCGAGCCGCAGCGCGACCAGCGCGTAGGCGCCGGGGAGCGGGAGCGCCTCCGGCACGCGCTGCCACGCGAAGCGACCGGTGACGCGGTGCGCGCCGCGCGCGACGCGGACCCGCGGCGTGCCCGCGGCCGGCGACATCAGCGCGGCGACGCCGTCGACCTCGACGTCGACCGGCCACGAGCGCGCGTCGCCCGGGAGCGGGAGGTATAGGTCCGCGGCGGCTTCGAGCTCGATCGCGAACGAGCCCACCTGACCGTCGACGGCGATGGAGACCTCACCGGGCCACAGGCACGCGGTCTCGCCGTCTACATGCGGGCAGCGCGCGTCGGCGACGTCGCGCAGCGCCCATGGGATCCAGGGGCGCAAGGCATCGGGGACGGCCGCGTCTCCAGACGGAGTCACGAGGGTGACATCTGGCTGCGCCGCGGCCCCCGCCGTCGGAGCGGCGAACGCGGCCACGAGCATCGCGGCGACGAGGACGCGCGGGATCACGCAGGCGAGCGGGCGACCGAGGTGGGCTAGGGCGTTCATGGCTCCGACCGGCGTGAGGGCGTGCGCACAGGCGACGTGCTCGTGGAAGAACGAGCGACCCCGCCGATCGGTCTTCGCCGACTGGTGGCGCCTGCGCAAGGTTGCGAGGGAACCGAGTCGTCGCGCACGAGCGCGCCGTTGTGTGCTGCGCGTCGCGCTCGAACTCGTGCCGGCCTTGCGCCGTCGCGCCATCCGGTGTTGATCGCCGCATGATCGTCTTCGTCGCGACCCCCGACACGGCCTGGGCGGCCCCGCTCCTCGCGCTGCTGCGGGAGCGAGGCGCCGACGCCCGACACGTTGACGACGTGGTCGACGCGCTCGGCTGGCTCCGAACGAGCCCCGCCCACGGGCTCGTGCTCGACGTGCGGTGTGGCGAAGACGAGGTGGCTCTGGGAGCGGCCTCGGCTCGGCGGCGCGCGCCGTCGCTGGCCGTCGTCGTGGCCGGCCCGCTGGTCCGAGAGCTGGAGACCTCGGTCACTGTGGTCGCGGACCCGCACGCGTACGTAGCGATTGTCGATGCGGCGTTGCCGGGCGCCCGCCGCCCGCCCGTGATTGGGCCAGGCAATGGCGGTGCGCTGGCCAATCTCGAAGGGCCAGTCACACACGCCGAGGTCGTCCAGCGCCTGCGGATCGCCCGCTTCGAGCCGTACGCGGCGCTGCTCGGAGTACGCGAGGGTGGGTCGACAGGATCGATCCATGCGGCCGCCGACGCGCTGCTCGATCGGCTCGCGCCCGGGCGGGTGCCAGGCGCCGTCGCCGATCTCGTCCACGCGGAGCTCGTCGAGCTGCGCGCGGCGATCGTCGACGCGCGCGACGTCCTCGCCGCGCGCTCCGAGGGGCGGCTCGGATCGGGGCACACCGGGTGACACCGGCGGGGGCATCGCCTATAGGGCGTGCGTCTGGAGGAACCCATGAGCCTGCTCCACATCGTCAAGTACCCACACGCCGCCCTGACGACGCCTGCCGCGCCGGTCGTGGCGTTCGACGCGGCGCTCGCTACGTTCATCGATGACCTGGCCGAGACGATGTACGCGGCAGAAGGGGTGGGCTTGGCGGCGAATCAGGTCGCGGAGCTGAAGCGCGTCTGCGTCATCGACTGCGCCGGCCAGGACGAGCCGGCTGCGCTGCTCGAGCTCGTGAACCCGCAGGTAGTCCACGGCGACGGGAAGATTGTCTGGGAGGAGGGGTGCCTGTCGTTCCCCGAGCTGTACGAGCGCGTGACGCGCCCGGGGCACGTGCGGGTCGCGTACCAGGACCGCACTGGCGCCGCGCACGAGATCGAGGCCGACGGCCTGCTGGCGGTCGCGCTTCAGCACGAGATCGACCACCTCGACGGCGTGCTGTTCATCGATCGGATCGGCCCGCTCGCTCGTCGCCGGGCGCTGGACCGGTTCACGAAGATCATGGCGCGGCGCCGCGCCGACGGCATTGATGACTGAGGGACGCCGCCTCCGGCTCGTCTTCATGGGCACGCCGGACTTCGCGGTGCCGTCGCTTCAGGCGCTCGCGGCCGACGGCCGCTGTGACGTCGCGCTGGTCGTCACGCAACCGGACCGCCCGTCGGGTCGTGGGCACGCGCTGACGGCGCCCCCGGTCAAGGTCGCCGCCACGGAGCTCGGGCTGCCCGTGTACCAGCCGGAGTCACTGCGCGACGAGGCGACGTGGGAGCCGCTGCGCGCCGGCTTCGACCTGTTCGTCGTCGCCGCGTACGGGCAGATCCTTCGGCAAGCGGTGCTCGACCTGCCCCGAATGGGGTGCGTGAACGTCCACGCGTCACTGCTGCCGCGTTGGCGCGGCGCAGCGCCGATTCATCGGGCGATCGCGGCGGGCGACGCGACGACCGGCGTCTCGATCATGCGCATGGAGCGCGGACTCGACACCGGTCCGGTGTATGCGATGGGCGCCCTGATGATCGGCGATGAGGAGACCGCCGGCGAGCTCCACGATCGCCTCGCCATCGTCGGTGCGAAGCTGCTGGTCGAGACCCTCGACTCCGTGGCCGACACCACGGTGGTCCCAGCTCCGCAGCCGAAGACGCGGACCACCTACGCGAAGATGCTCGGCGCCGGCGACCGTCGCGTGGACTTCGAGGCGCCAGCGGCCGCGGTTGCGTCCGTCATCAACGGGATGAGCCCTTGGCCCGGCGTGATGATCTGCTGTGGGGACGAGCCGATGACGCTGCTCCGTGCCCGCGTCAGCGCGCTACCAGGCGACGGGGCCGCCGCGGGGACCATCGTCGCCGCCGACGCCGGCGCGGGACTGCACATCGCGTGCGGTGACGGCGTGATCGAGGTGATCGAGCTCAAGCGCCCTGGCAAGCGGAAGATGGCGGCGACGGAGTGCCTGCGCGGGGTCTCGCTCCCCGCCGGGGCGCCGGTCACGAGCGGCCCGTGACGCTCAGCGTCGTCGGCGACATCGGCGTCGGCTACGGCGCGCTCGCGATTGGCCTCGTCGAACCGGTGCCCCACGCTACCGTACCCGCGCACGCCGGGCCTCACTACGTCGCGGCGGTCCGCGGCGGCGCTTGGTGGGCGACCTCGCATCATCCGCCGGTGGTAGTGCCCCTGCGAGACTGGCCCGAGCTTCGCGTGGTGGTCGTTACCCCGGAGCTAGCGTGGGACGCCCACGCCGCGAAGCACGCGCTGCCCCGGACGATCCCGGTGATGAAGCACGTGCGCCAGGCGATGCTCTCGTCGGCGCTTCCGCTCGCGTTCCAGGCGCACGACGCGGGCGCGCTGCACGGGTGTGACGGCGACGCGGTGGTCGGTCCCGCGATCGGCCCGCGCCTGCCCGGGTTCTTTCCGGCCGCGACGGCGGCGAGGGGCGCGGGCGCGCTTTTGTTTGGTTTGGCGAACGGCGGCCCGACGGTCGCGGCGTTGAGCCTGGGCCCCCACGCCGACGAGGTCGGCGCCGCGATCGTGGCATCGTTTGCGGCACACGCGCTGCCTGCCGCCATGACAATCTCGGCGATCGCGCCCCACGCGGAGACGCGATGACCCGGGGACGCGGCGAAGGCGCGCCCACGGCCTGGCAGGTCGCGGCGCGGTGTCTCGCGCGAATCACCGACGACGGCGGCTACAGTCAGCGTGTGTTGCAGGCAGAGCTCGGCCGCGCAGAGCTCGACGGACGCGATCGGGCTGCGGTCACACGAAGCGTGTATGGAACACTCGCCGACCTGCGCGCCGTCGACCTCGCGCTCGACCGGGCTCTGGACCGAGGGCTGGTCTCGACGGACCCCGCGCTCCGCGCGTATCTTCGGCTTGGTGTTTGGGCCGCGACGCGGAGCGCGACCGGGCCGGCTGGACCCATCGTGAACGCCGTCGTCGACGCGGCGCGACGCGACGGGCTCGGCCGCCAGTCTGGCGCCCTCAACGGCGTTCTGCGGCGGGTTGAGCGCGACGCCGGCGTGATCTTTGCCCCGCCGACACGCGCGACAGCCGCCGCCGCGTTTGGGGTCGCGCACGGCCTGCCGGACTGGATCGCGGAGCGTCTCCTCGCACAGCTCGGCGACGACGGGGCGGCGCAGGCGATGGCCGCCCTGAACGCGCCGACGCCGGTGGTCGTCCGGGTCCGCGGCGGCAGCGCCACCGACGCGAGCTCGGCGCTCGCGTCCGACGGCGTCGAGGTCACCCCGCACGCGTGGGTGCCGGGCGCGCTCGTCTGCCGCGGCGACGTTGCGGCGTCGCGAGCGCACCGCGACGGGCTCGTCGCGATCCAGGACGCCGGGGCGCAGGCGGTGGCGCTGGCGTTGCCGCGGTCGCTGGGAGCGGAGCCTCGGCTCCTGGACGTCTGCGCCGGCATCGGCGGCAAGACCCGCGCTCTGGCGGATCGCTACCCCTCCGCGACGCTCGTCGCCGTCGACGTCGCCGAGGCGAAGCTGGCGGGGCTCGCGGACACGCCCCGCGCGGTTCCTTGCGTCTGGCGGGTCGGCGACGAGCCGGCGCCAGCCGAGCTTCGCGACACGGCTCCGTTCGACGCGGCGATCGTCGACGCGCCGTGCACCGCGCTGGGGACGCTCGGGCGCCACCCGGAGGTGCGCTGGCGGCGCTCTGCGGACGACGTGCGCGAGCTCGCAGCGGTGCAGGCTCGAATCGTGCGGTCCATCATGCCGCTGGTTCGGCCGGGTGGCTGGCTCGTGTACACGGTCTGCACGTGGACGCCGGAGGAGACTTGGGGGGTGCTGGACGCCGTCGGGACGGAAGGCTGGTCCGTCGCGTCGCCAGACGCCGGGACGGCCGAACCGGGGGTCGGGTGGGACGCGCACGTTGACGGACGCGGCGCGCTGACGCTATGGCCGCACCTAGCCGCGACCGACGGGTTCTTCATCGCCCGACTTCGCCGCACGGAGTGACTCGATGCCGCTCTCTCTGCCGTCTCCGAGCCAGCACCTGATCGCCCCCTCGGTCTTGAGCGCCGACTTCTCCCGGCTCGGCGACGAGGTCGCCGCGGTCGTCGCGGCGGGCGCCGACTGGATCCACGTCGACGTGATGGACGGGCGCTTCGTGCCGAACATCACGATCGGGCCGCTGGTGGCCGAGGCGCTGAACCGGGCGACCGAGGCACCGCTCGACGTGCACCTGATGATCGTGGAGCCGGAGCGTTACGTGGAGGCGTTCGTCGCGGCTGGGGCCGACATCGTGACAGTGCACGCCGAGGCGACGACGCACCTGCACCGGACGCTGCAGCAGATCCGCGGCGCCGGGGCGCGCTGCGGCGTGTCGCTGAACCCGGCCACACACGAGTCGGCGATCGACTACGTGCTCGAGGACGTCGACATGGTGCTCGTGATGAGCGTGAACCCCGGGTTTGGGGGGCAGCGCTTCATCGAGAGCAGCCTGCGCAAGATCGAGCGGCTTCGCGAGACGGCCACCCGACGAGGGCTGCCGCTCACGATCGAGGTCGACGGCGGCGTGCGGGGCGACAATATCCGCCGCGTCGCCGATGCGGGCGCCAATGTGTTCGTCGCCGGCAACGCAATCTTCAACACGCCAGACTACGCGACGGCGATCCGCGAGATGCGCGCGGAGCTGTCGCGCCCCGCCTAGGGAGGCCACACCGTGAAGCTCGCAACTCTAGCCGACGGCAGCCGCGACGGCTCGCTCGTGATCGTCTCGCGCGACGGAACGAGCTGCGTCTCGGCCGCAGACATCGCGCCGACGCTGCAGGCGGCGCTCGACCAGTGGGACCGCGTGCAGCCGCGGCTCCGCGCTCGGTACGACATGCTCAACTCGGGCGCGCAGCAAGACATCCGCCCGGTCGACCCGACGGCGCTCCACTCGCCTCTCCCGCGAGCGTATGAGTGGATCGACGGCAGCGCATACATCAACCACATCGTGCTCGTGCGAAAGGCGCGCGGCGCGGAACCACCGGCGACGCTGAAGACGGACCCGCTCGTGTACCAGGGCGGCAGCGGTACCTTCTTGAAGCCGACCGAAGACATCACGTTCCCGACCGAGGCCTGGGGCATCGACTTCGAGAGCGAGGTCGCCGTCATCGTCGGCGACGTTCCGCGCGGAACGACGGCCGCCGAAGCCGCCGACTACGTGCGCCTGGTCGTGCTCGTCAACGACGTGACGCTGCGGAACCTGATCCCCGAGGAGCTCGCCAAGGGGTTCGGCTTCTTCGTGTCGAAGCCGTCGACCGCGTTCTCGCCGTTTGCCGTCACTCCCGACGAGCTCGGCGACGCGTGGCGCGGCGGCCGCGTTCACCTTCCGCTCGTCACGCGGTACAACGGCGAGGTGTTCGGCGACCCCGAGGCAGGGCCCGACATGCACTTCGGCTTCTGCGAGCTGATCGAGCATGTTTGCAAGACGCGCCCGCTCACCGCCGGCACGATCATCGGCAGCGGGACGGTCTCGAACGAGGACCGCGCGCGGGGCTCGAGCTGCCTCGCCGAGCGGCGGATGATCGAGCAGATCGACGAGGGCGCGATCAAGACGCCGTTCATGAAGTTCGGTGACCGGGTCGAGATCGAGATGTTCGGCCCAGACGGGGCCTCGATCTTCGGAAAGATCTCGCAGCGCGTCGCGCAGGCTCCCCGATGACGGCACCGGGACCGACCAGGCTCTACGCGTACTGGCGCTCGAGCGCATCGTGGCGTGTGCGGATCGCGCTCAACTGTAAGGGCGTGGCCTACGAGACGGTGCCCGTCCACCTCGTACGCGATGGTGGCGAGCAGCGCCGCGCCGAGTACCGCGCGGTGAATCCGGCGGCGCTGGTCCCGTCGCTCGAGATCGACGGCGTGCGGCTGAGCGAGTCGCTCGCGATCGTCGACTATCTGGAGCAGACCCGCCCCACCCCGTCCCTCTACCCCGCCGCGGCATACGCCCGCGCGCAGGCGCTTCGGATCGCGGAGCTGGTGAACGCCGGGACGCAGCCGCTGCAGAACCTGCGGGTGCTGCAGTATCTCGAGAGCGAGCTCGGGGCCGACGCGGCCGGGCAACGGCGCTGGGCGGCCCACTGGATCGGGATGGGGCTGGAGGCCATTGAGGCCGTGCTCGCCGATACAGCTGGCGCGCACGCGGTCGGCGACGCGGTCACCGTCGCGGATGTTTGTCTGGTTCCGCAGGTGTACAACGCGCGCCGATTCGGCGTCGACCTCGCGCCCTTCCCGCGCGTCGTCGCCGCCGAGGCGGCTGCGGGCGCGCTGGCTCCATTCGCGGCGGCGGTGCCAGAGCGGCAGCCAGACGCCGTCTAGGGCGTAACGCGGGCGTCAGCGCGCAGTCCGTCCCGCGCGGCTAGGAGGCCGGCACGATGCGCAGCGCGATCGTGACGCTGTGGCCGGCCCAGTCAAAGGTGAGAGGACCGGCGGTCCCGCTCTGGCTCCCGGTGAGCAGGAAGCCGCGGTCGTACTCGAGGCGCGGATCGTCGCCGCCGTCCGTCGTCAGCGTCGCGACAGCGTCGGTGACGGTGCCAGCCAGGTCGCCACCGACGGTGAATGTGGCGAGCGTCGCGCCGGGGCCCGACACGTACAGTCCGTCAGCGGTCAGCGCGACGACATGGAAGATGGTCGCCGCGCCGGCCTCGAGCTCCAGCTCGTCGCCCTCGTGGAGCAAGAAGTCGGTCGCGCGCCCGACGTAGACCTCGAGGTGGTCGACGTCGGCCTCGCCCACGATGCGGATCGGCTTCTGGTCGCCGACAGTGGGCGTGACGACGAACGAGGACCCGGCGGCTCCGGTCGCGACGACCTGCACCTGGTCGGCGCCGAGGCCGGAGACGCGAGAGAGGTCGGCAGCAGAGGTGTCGTCGACGGCCCAGCTCACGCCGCCGAAGCCCGTGAGCCGCTCTCCGGCGGCGTCTTTCGGGAAGGCGCGGATCTCGATCTCGCTACCCGAGAGCATCGCGAAGCCGCCGTCCCAGAGTGAGGCGGGAAGCGGCGCGAAGTCGGGCCAGGGGAGCATCCGAATGGTCGCGTCTTCTGCGTCTTCGACGTGAATCGCGATGGCGTCGTCCGTTCCACCGATGTGCACGCGCAGGAACGCGGTGCCGGGCGCGAGCCCCCGAACCGTGACGACGTCATCGGCGAAGCCGACCACCTCGAGGACGGACGGCGCCTCGCTGGTCGCCTCTGTGACGTCGGCCGTGTCGCACCGCCCGCAGACAACGCGGATCTGCATGTCTGCGCCGGTCGCCAGCGCCCGCTCTCCGAGCGTCGGTGCGCCGAGGCTGAGGTCCTGGAAGCCGAGGTCCGACTCGATGCCGAGTGAGGAGCACGCGGCCAGGAGGGGGAGCGAGAGGGCGAGGGTCGCGAGGGCGCGCATGGGTGACTCGGGTGCGGGCGCGAGGCGCGCGGCGGGCGATAGGGTCCGGCGCGGCGACGTGGTTCGAGCGTAGCGGGCCGCCCCGTGGCGCTCAAGCGTGCGCGTTGGACGCGCGCTGCGACGCGCGCCACCGCCGCCACCGGTTGCCACGTCGCGTGCGCCCGCTTAGCGTCGCGGCTCGGAGGCTGCGGCCTCGTCCTGTGCAAGCCGGTTGCCGAATGTCGACGCTTCAGACCCTGCTCGAGAATGTGCGCTCCGCGATCACGGAGATCGACGTGGACGCCGCGCGGGCGGCGCTCGAGCGCGGTGCGACGCCCGTCGATGTGCGCGAGGCTAGCGAGACGGCGGAGGGGCATCTCGACGGCGCGCTGCTCATCCCGCGTGGGCTGCTCGAGCTGCGCATCGAGGAAGCGGTGCCGGACCGGTCTCGGGAGCTCGTGCTCTACTGCGGCGGCGGGACGCGGTCGGCGTTCGCGGCCGCGACGCTGGCTGCGCTCGGATACACGAATGTGAGGTCGCTGGCGGGCGGGTTCGCCGCGTGGAAGCAGCAGGGGCTTCGCTTCTCGGTCCCGCGGACACTGACTGCCGAGCAGACGTCGCGTTATAGCCGACATCTGCTGATCCCGGAGGTCGGCGAGGCGGGGCAGCGGAGGCTGCTGGACTCGAAGGTCTTGCTGGTCGGCGCGGGAGGCCTGGGCTCGCCGGCCGCGTACTACCTCGCGGCCGCCGGCGTGGGGACACTCGGTGTGATCGACAGTGACGTCGTCGACCGATCCAATCTGCAGCGCCAGATCCTGCACACGGAGGATCGCATCGGCGTCGCGAAGGTGGTCTCGGCGAAGCGCACGATCGAGGCGCTGAACCCTGACTGTTTGGTCAACGCGCACGAGGTTCGACTGACGGCAGACAACGTCGTCGACCTGTTCTCTGGCTACGACGTGATCGTCGATGGCGGCGACAACTTCGCGACGCGCTACCTCGTCAACGACGCCTGTGTGCACCTCGGCATTCCGAGCGTGACCGGGTCCGTGTATCGGTTCGAGGGACAGGTGACGGTCGTCAAGCCGGGCGAGGGGCCGTGCTACCGCTGCCTGTACCCCGAGCCGCCACCGCCAGAGCTGGCGCCGGCGTGCCACGAGGCGGGGGTCTTGGGAGTGGTTCCCGGCACGATCGGACTGATCCAGGCGACCGAGGTGCTGAAGCTGCTGCTTGGCGTTGGCACGCCGCTGATTGGGCGCCTGATCGTCTATGACGCGCTGGACCAACGGTTCCGCGAGCTCAAGCTGGCTCGTGATCCCGGCTGCCGCGTCTGCGGCGAGTCCGCGACGTTTGCCGGGTTCGAGCGCTACGACGAGTTCTGTGGGGGGTAGTCGGAAGTGGCGGCGCCACGCGGTCCGCCCTTGGCGCAGCGGTGCCAAAACGACCGCGAGCGGCGGCCACCGCCGGGGTGACGCGCCGCTCGCGCGAGAAGGCCGGGTCCGGCGCTAAGGGACCGGCGGCCCGATGGGGCAGGAGCCGTAGCCGCACGGCGTAGTGAACACCTCGGCGTCGCCGGCCGGGATCGCGACGGCGGCGAGGGCCGTCGGCGGCGCGGCGCCGCCGCAGTATGCTTCCGCGGCGAGCTGGATGCGGATCCGCCCCGCCTCGTCGTATGCACCCATCACCGTCATCGTCGTGCGCTGGAAGTACGAGACGACCGCCACGCGCTGTGTGTCCCAGTCGATGCCGGTGACGGTCCCCTCCCAGCATTCGAAGGCCGCGAGCAGCGCGGTCTCGTCGGTCACGATGCGGACCTCCTCGAACGAGTCCATGGGTGGCGAGCAGGTGTCGGGGAGCTCTACCAGCGCCCAGTCGATCTCGGTCGGCAGCGAGTCCGAGATGTCGCAGATGCCGATGTCGGGCTCGCAGACGTCAGACGAGTCGGCGACCGGGACGCCGTAGCAGCGGCGCCAGCAGTCGGTGACGTAGATGTTGCCGTTCTCGCCGCACACGCTCCCGCCGGCCTCGAGGCAGTCCATCCCGCAGTCGTAGGGCTCGCAGGTCTCCGGGCCGACCCATGCGCCGTCGACGCAGCTGAACTGGGGACCGCACGGCCCGTCGTAGAGGTCGCCCGCCTCGCAGTCGCGCCTGTCGTCGCACAGCGTAGCATCACTCGCGAGCTCGACGCCGTAGCACGCCATCGTGCAGTCGGTGCAGTAGAGCTCGCCATCGACACCGCAGAGCTGGAACTCGGGCGCGGGGCAGCCCACGCCACACTCCTCGAGGCACGTCTCGAGCGAGGAGCACACGCTGCGGTCGGCGGCCGGCTCGACGCCGTGGCAGCTCATCTCGCACTCGTTGCAGTAGAGCTCGCCGTCGGCACCGCACGGCTGGAACTCGGGCGCCGGGCAGCCGTCGCCGCACTCTGCGAGGCACTCCTCGAGAGGGCATGTGACGTCCGGGCAGTCCCAAGTGCCGGACGCGCACGTGCACTCCGTGTCGCAGCGGTAGGGCTGCGTCTGTCCGGCAGAGCACTCGCATGCGAGCCCCGTGCAGGCCCACATGCCGCCGACGCAGGAGCAGGTGTTGCAGTCTTCGGTGCGGGTCGCCCCCTCTTCGCACTCGCCGACCGTCTGGCAGCCGCACCCGCAGTCGTCGCGGAACGGCTCCTCCTCATCGCCGCACGACAGGTCGACCACGTCGCAGGCCGCGCCGACAGCCACGTAGTGGCGGCCGGTCGCAGGGTCGTCTTCGCAGACGGGGTCGAGGAGCCCGCGCTCGACGAGCTCGTCGCGCGCCTCGTCTGGCGGCTCTTCCTCGCCGCAGACGATCACGCCGTCGAAGTCGCGTCCGAACGGGAAGTCGTCGGGGCAGTCCGCCTCGAGGAATCCCTCTTCGATCACGACACAGTAGTTCGCACCCGCGAGCGCAAACACGTCGTCTGCGCCACACAGATCCGACGCGTTCTCGGCAGCCGTGCCGCACCCAACCGCGCCCGCCATCATCATCCCGAACAACACACGCACGTTCATTCTGCTCCCTCCGTTTCCCCCGTATGGGGCTCCCTGATCAGCTCGTATGGCGCCCAGCACAGCGAGAGCTGCATGGACGTCGCTTCTCCCACTTCATCTGCTTCTTGGTCCGCTGCGACGACCATCGGCAGCAGCGCCGACTCGTACCACGCGGTGAGCCGAGCCTCCGCGCCGGCAGCGACGCGAAAGCTGAGCGTTCGTGCAAACGAGCGCGGGTCGTCCTTGAAGAAGCGGCCATAGGCCGCGTCGGCGACGTTCCCGGCGAGGCTCGTAAGGCCGCCGATCCGCTTGACCCATGTGTCGCGCTGGAGCTTGCGGACGGCGGCCGCTGGCCGATACGTCGGCGTTCGCCCGGCCACGAGCTCGACGCGGCCCTCCTCGACGAGCGCGGCGAGCGCAGCGTCGATGTCGTCGCCGTCGACGTCTGCGAGGAGTTGCTTGAGCCGCGTCGCGCTCAGCGGCTCGGCGCTGAGCATGAACTCCAGCCTGCGCGGCAGGTTGTGCCGCAGCTCCGGCAGCAGAAACCGCTCGCGGAGCTGCGTCGCCAGCCGAGACGCTGTGCGACGGCTGATTCCGAGGCGCTCGGCCGCAGCATCGAGTGTCGCCCCCTCGGCGCGCACTTCCTGGAAGTACGCCGTCTCGACGAGCTCGGAGAGCTGCCGAAGCGAGAGACCGAGCGCGTTCGCGACTCGGACGGGGGGGTGCAAGAGGGCGTAGACGACCCGCTGGGTCAGCTCGCCGGATGTGATGTCGTCGTCGTGTTCCATGACGACACAAATAGCCACCGATGGCACTTCGCGCAACAGCAAAGTGCCATTTTCTGCACTATTCGATCTTCGTGCTCAGAAGTGCCACGGAAAGCGGCTGTAGTCGCGCGGCCGCTTCTCCAGGAACGAGTCGCGGCCTTCGCGGGCCTCGTCTGTGCCGTAGGCGAGCCGTGTGGCCTCACCGGCGAAGAGCTGCTGTCCGACCATGCCGTCGTCGATCATGTTGAAGCCGAACTTGAGCATGCGCATGGCGGTGGGGCTCTTCGAGTTGATGGCGGCGGCCCACTCGAGGGCGACGCGCTCGAGGTCTTCGTGGTCGACGACGGCGTTGACCATGCCCATCTGGGCGGCCCGCTCGGCGGTGATGTCGGCGCCGATGAAGAAGATCTCGCGCGCGAGCTTCTGGCCGACCTGGCGCGCGAGGAGCGCGGAGCCATAGCCGGAGTCGAACGAAGCGACGTCGGGGTCGGTCTGCTTGAACATTCCGTGCTGGCGCGACGCGAGGGTGAGGTCGCAGACGACGTGGAGGCTGTGGCCTCCGCCGGCGGCCCAGCCGTTCACGACGGCGATGACGATCTTTGGCATGAAGCGGATGAGGCGCTGCACCTCGAGGATGTGCAAGCGGCCGAGTCGGGCGGCGTCGACGCCTTCGCTCCCCTCGTACTTGTAGCCGTCGCGACCGCGGATGCGCTGATCGCCGCCGGAGCAGAAGGCCCAGCCGCCGTCGCGCGGCGACGGCCCGTTCCCGGTGATCAGGACGCAGCCGACGTCGGACCACATCCGGGCGTGGTCGAGCGCGCGGTAGAGCTCGTCGACGGTGTTGGGACGAAAGGCGTTGCGGACCTCGGGGCGGCTGAACGCGATCCGGACGGTGCCGTGGTCGACGCAGCGGTGGTACGTGATGTCGGTGAAGTCGAAGCCGGGGACTTCGGTCCAGCGGGCGGGGTCGAACAGCGGTGAGATCATGGCGGCCTCGGGTGTCGTGGGTTCGCTGGCACGGGTGGTAGTCGGACGGCGGCACGCGACACAAGCACGCCGCGGCGGGGTCGCGTCGCGCGAGCGTTCGACTTGCGCCTGTGGTGCTGCGGGATTCGGCTAGCGGAGTGCAGCGGCGACCAGCCGGACCAGCCGGTCGAACGACGGGACGGCTTGACGAATCGCGGCCCGTACGCGCACGCCATGCTGATCGGGCGCCGCCGCGCGATTCAGGACAGCGTCGCGTTCATCGTGGGACTACGAAGGTTTGCCGCGCTCTGCGCCGCCCTCGAGCGCGGCGTACGCTGCGTCCACGAGGTGTCTCGGTGTTGTCGACGAGGACGAGTACCACCAGCAGTACTGGCGAAGAATCCGGGTGGCCTCCGATCGACTGGCATCCGGGCGAGGTGAACGTTTGGGAGTTCCTCGCGTCCGCCAGCGACGCGCCAGGGGTCGAATCTGTCTAGATCTCTCGCACCTGCTGCAGACCGAGGCGAACGCGCGGGGCACCACGTGCCGTCCACCGGCGGACTTTCCATGGGGGCGACCGAGCGCTGGGATTCCTGGTCGTGCGAGCGGCTTCAAGACACCGGGGCGCGGCTCGGCGTCACGTGGATCCGAGACCGCATGCTCTCCGACCGGGGCGCCGAGCTCGTGGAATGGCGCGTTCGGGACGTGGGCACCCACCTCGCGGCCCTCGCCGCCCGGTTGACGCACACCGGCGAATCCAGTGCGGCCCACGAGCGCCTGATGGCGGTCGCCGCCATCTGGTTTCAGGAACTCGTCCGCCGGTCCAATGCCAAGCTGGCAGTCGGAGGCGACGACACGTGCCCCGACGAGAGTTCAATCCCGTCCGCGTGACGGGCAACCCGCACGAGGCTCTCGTGCGGGAACTCCACGATCGTCCGTTCGCACAGACGGGAAGAGAGGTGTCTCTGACCCTCCGACCGGCACGGCGTGTGGGCCTCGAACCGCAGCGACGTGGGTTCGAGGCAGACCCGCGTCAGCCGAACTCCGTGGCGACTCACCACGGACCCGATGAACTCGCCACCCCACGGGATCCCAAGCAGAGCCGGGAGCGGCAGCGACGACGGAGCAACCAGGGCCAGTATCGCGGCCGCGGCCGGAAGCCCGAGGAGCCACTTCCGCTGTGTTGCAGCAATCACCGGGCATGGCCCGAAGCAGTGCTGCTTCGGAGTAAACGCTGACATCAAGGAGTGGTCGAGCCGGGATGGGAAGTCGATGGTGCCCGAGTCGTCCTGAGCCGCCCTCTTAGCTCGGCACACGGGATCCGCGTCGTTGCGTGTGTTACAGGCGAGGCAGCCGCGCGGATGCTGCGGCACGCGCGGCATGGACCGGGAGCGGCGATGGACGCAGAGAGGATTCGAGAAGCGCTCGAGAAGTGGGGAGCCGCCCTCCTCGTCGTGTTCGCTGTGGCGTGGGGGCTGATGTATCGCGGGATCTCCGGGGAGACACTTGCCGACGCACTGAAGGACGTCAGCGGCGCCCTGGTCCCGGTCTTCGCCGCTTTCTTCGCCGCGCGCCTGGTTCGGACCGACCTCGCGCCTGGGCAACGGTTCCTTCGGGCCGGCGAGGACGCCGTCCGAACCGTTCAGTCCGCGTATCCGTCGCAGCTTCAAGGCCCCAAGTACGACAGGCAAGGCTACAACCCGGAGGCTGGTGCGAAGGGCGGTCGGTACCTCTTCCACCAGGCCAGCACGGGGAGGCGTCGGGCATCGTTCGTTCCGGTCTCACCACTCTCCGAGGGCGTGGTCGCGATCACCGTGTCGAAACTGAACCTGGTCATCCTTGGCCGAGACGGAACGCCGGAAGATGACGCTCGACGCGCCGTGAAAGATGCGGTTCTGCGGGAACTGGAGCGGCTGGGCCGCGACGCCCTCCCCCACGAGGTGATCGACGACGTCAAGGGCAGGACGGCGATCGCGGTCGACTTCGACGAGGAGGCGATGGGCGCCAGGCGGTTTCGGCGAGCAGCGGAGCGCGTCATGGCCGCGGCCCATCAGGCCGTACTTGCGCTCCCCGAGGGTCCGGCGGACGCGAACTCGGCTCCGCCGGACGCTGGGAGCCGGTAGTGCCTCGCGACTCCGGCGCTGGCAGTCGGCCGCGTGGCACGAGGAGACGCGGTAGAGCGGGGTTCGAACCGACGGCCTTCGCCCGCCAACTCCTCGGACACTGCCTTCGCTACCGGGCTCGGGCGGAGCACGATGACCCAAGCGTGCGGGTTTCGCCGCTGTGGGATCATTGGACCGACGGCGTGCACCCCGAGCTCCGCGAGCGGGCCCTCAACCTGGTCGCGGAGAAGGGGATCCGGCTGCATTCGCACGCCGCGGCGTTGCACAGCTCGATGGTCTTCGCGTTCAACCTCTTCCTACCCCCGGACGCCGGGTCGTGGGTCGTTGCGGCGTTGGGCGCCCGATTCGATGACGTACGTGTCGATCGCGTCGACATCGAGTGGGTGCCACCGGGACGGTACCTGGCGGAGATCGACGGAGATTCGCCCAGAGAGGACGAGTCCTCGAGCGCCATCGACGCGGTCGTCTGGGGAACTCGCGCCGACAGCCGCTCGGTCGCTATTCTCCTGGAGGTGAAACTCTCGGAAGGCGGCTTCACGCCATGTGGGGGGCGGGAGAGTCGCGGGAACCGACGGCGAGATGTGTGCGAATCGGCCGCCACGTTCTTGGCGGAGCCGACCGCGTGCTACCTGACCCGGCCCTATGGGAAGGCACGGAACCGCCGGTACTGGGAGATCTTCGACCGGGCCTTCGGATCGGTCGCGCAGGCCTTCCCCGGCAGCTCCGATGGTCCCTGTCCGTTCGCAGGCGACCGCCAACAACCGATGCGCCAACACGCTCTCGCGCTCGCTCTGGAAGCGGACGGCGGCATCGACGAGGCGTGGCTGGTTCTCGTTCACCACGATGACAACCCCGACGTGCTCCCCCACTGGGAGCACTACCGCACCACCGTCGCAGACTCCGGGCGGATCGTGAGCTTGCCGGCGGGCCAGATGATTCGCGCCGGTGACGACGCGTGGCCCCTGTGGGCAAGCTACATGCGGGAGCGCTACGGACTATGATCGACGTCGTCTTGAAGACTGTTCGCCGCCACCTCAGCCGGCAGAGCATCCGGTTGCCCAGCGCCGCGGAGTGGACGTTGCGGGGAGATGAGCTGCACGCCCGGCTGCCGGGAACCGCGGTTGGCAAGAACATCCAGACCCTGGGCCCGTCGGTCCCCTGGTACGCGTTGGCTCTGTGCTACTGGTTCGAGGTCGCGGGAGGCGAGCGCCTGAACACGGTCATCGAGATCGACGGCCCGGTGCCGGACGGCCCCCACGCCAGGCGCGCCCGGTTCATGCTGACCGAACTCTCCAGTGCCCTCGGGGATCGCGTCCGCGTCGAAGGCATCGCGCCCTGGCGCATCCCTGACGGTGCGGTCATGAACGCGCCCCTTGGGCCACGAGCGGCGTCGGGCGACGCAGGCACTGCCGAGCACCAGATGGAGGTGTTGCTCACCGGGCACGCGAACACCCCGATGGGGCCGCTGCAGCGGCAGTTCCCGCTGGGGCTCTTCGACGGCGTGAAGTCCAGGGATACGCGCCTCTTCCCCGGCAACGGCGCGCAGGCGGACCTTTGGTCGTTCGATGAGGCGTCGCGCACGCTCCACCTCGTCGAGCTCAAGGTCCAGGGCAATGCGACCGTGGGCATCCTCCCCGAGGCGTTCACCTACGCGCAGCTCCTGCGACGCTTCGCGGAGCACCCGACGGCGGCGTGGTCCGAGGAGTGGGACGGGGCCCGTGCTGCTCGGAATGCGGAGCGCACCGTCATGTGGCTGCTCGCCGAGGAGCTGCACCCCTTGGTGTTCGCGCTCGAACGGTCACCTCTCACGTGGCTTAACGAACGCCTCGCCGACGACGGCCTCGAGTTCCGGGTTGCGCGGTTCGAACGCGCAGGGCCGGACGCCGTCCGCTTCACCGACCCGTGGCCCGGCTAGCCGGCGATACCGGCTCGCACGACACACCGCGGGTCGGCCCATCGGAGGGGCTGGTCCATCGACCGTGTCATCGTGGTCGGCGTCGCGAGTCGCGAGTCGCGAGTCGCGAGTCGCGATGAAAGCCGTCGGGCAACGCGCATCAGAGCGCAAGACCAAGCCGACGAATCGGGTGCCACGCTGAGACGACACGTCCCCGCCACTCTCGAGCGACACCTCCGGCGCGCTATGCGTTCAGGTACAGCTTCTGCCGAAACGGCCAGTCCCCGTGGCACCAAACGCGCATCCCAGGTCGGGAGGGACGTCGTGTGCTCCAGGGTCGGCCTCCCGTAGCACCTGGATCGGGAAATGAGGATCACGTCCCCAGGACGCAGCCGAGATGGCATTGGCGGTGGGCTGGTCGGCTGCATAGGTCAGGGCGCGCTCACCGACGGCACGCCACTATCATCTCGGCCAAGTAAGGCGACTCCGACGCTGCCAGCTGCGCGTGAGCCACTGGGTCGTTGGGCCGACCAGCAAGGTCAGATTGGGCCGCTGCCCGGAGCGCCCTAGCGGCTCTTGCCGCATCTTCGTCACAGACCTTGAGGTGGGCTTGTAGTTGAGCGGTAGCCTCATTTTCCAGCTGAGCAAGGACATCGAGCTTAGCGATGTGCGCGTAGACGAGTGGCGCCTCGGCTCTCCGCGTCGGAAAGACGACGTGAAAACGTACGAGCGGCGTGCCACCGTCGACAGGTTCCACCGTGGCTGCGACAAGCTGCTCCCGTAGGCAATCGTCGAAGTAGGGGTGCAAGAACAGGCGTGTGCCCGCGGGCGACTGATAGTCGTCGTTCTTGGTGTCGTTGCAGGAGGAACACGCCGTAACGAGGTTCGGCGCGAACACGCTGAACTCGGGGAACACCGACCGCGGCAGGTGGTGGTCACAAGGGTCTTTGCGGTCAAAGGCCTTCCGGCCCAAGCGGATGCCGCAATACGGGCAGTAGCCGACCTGCACACTGCGCGCTGACGTTACGACGGCTGCGTCAATGCTCTGCCCTGAGCGATAGCACTCATATAGGTCCGTACCGACTGCGCCATCGTTGTGGCGCCACGTGCTCGCCGCGAACTGAGTGAAGTCCCCTTGCGCAGCCAGGTAGGCCTGGAATCGAGCGCCAACCGTGCCTGCAATGGCCTGCAACCGTGTTCGCGGCTGTCCTTTCCGACGCCGCACCATCGCCGCCCAGGCGGCCTGCGACGGGGCCGGGTCCACAAGGTCAACCGGTGCCCCAAGCCTGATCATGAGTCGTTGACCTTATCGGCGTGCCGAGCACGGGCGAGTTCTAGGAAGGTCCGGGCAAGTGGAGGTAGCCGATGCTTGTGGCCAAGCATCTCAGCGAGATACTCGTCAGTACAACCCGCTTTGGCGAGTTCGACGAGCACCGAACGCCAATTGCTCGCGCGGAAATCGACCCCGAAGAGATACTCGGTCAGGTTGTCGATACTCTCGCCGAACGTTTCGAACTGCGGCCTAGAGAGCCAAGCTCCCGTTCGCCGTCGGCCCTGGGTGCTACGCGCGTCCGTCGCTCCGGCGCGCTCGATAACCGTCACGAAACGGCGAGCGGTCTCTTGAACGAAGACGGGTGAGTGGGTCGCGACGATCCCGAAAGCCTTCCTCCGCTCAAGGAGGTCGCTCAACTGGTGATGGAATCGAGATATGAGGCTCGGATGGAGGAAGTTCTCTGGCTCGTCGAGAAGCACCAGGGAGCGACGATCGACCTCACGGAACAACCCGGCGTAGACCAAAGCGAGCGAGCGGTGGCCTGCGCTCATCCTATGCAGCACGGTACGTCGTGGCTCATCCACCAGTCCCGGCCACAGTCCTTCGTCATCGAAGTGGTCCTTAGCGAATCGCCTCCACTCGTCGTCTCCGCTGACCGCCTCAAGAGCGTTCACCAATGTTGCCACGAGCGCGCTCTCGTTCTTCGCCGGCAACAAGCCCTCCAAGGCAGCAGGATCCGGGAAGACCTCCGCAAGGACCTCAGCCCACGGTTCACCTGACTCCGCTCGGTCCAACAAAGTTTGGATGGCTGCGTCGAGTGGGACCCGCGAGTTCGCAGCGAGACCGATGAAAGCGATTTCGTATCTCCGGCTGGTGTCCCGGACGAGATACGCGAGGCGGTCTGCATCGAGCAGCGTGTTGGACACGAAGATCACCTTCGTGAACTCGGGCAGGTACCGGTGCCACGCCGCGCCCCGGTGGAGGGTCCGGGCCAAGTCATCCGCGAGATCCGCAAGCAGCGTCGTTTTCCCTGACCCGTTCCTGCCAACCAGGACATTCACCCGCCCCGGAAGCCGCGTCGTCGCGTCGAAACGAAAGTCGTACGCCGGCGGCTTCACCACGTGGGTCAACACGTTCGGCAGTGGCAGCGACGCGGAGTCGTCGGACGTCGGACTCTCACCCCGTAGAAGGGCAGCGGCGTCGCGGCGAGCAGCGTAGGCCGTAGCGAATCGGAGGAGGGAAGACTGGTAGCGGTCGTCGCCGAGCCACCATCCATCGTCAGGGTCGACGAATCCGACATCTGCCAACGCCTCTACGACCTGCGACGCAGTGATCGGCGCTGTCTCGTGCCTAGCCAAGCCAGCGAGAGCGAAGTAGTATGTGGAGGTTTGACCGAGTGAACAGAACTCCTGCGACGAGAGTTCGTTGAATGCCCGAGGGAGCATCGTCGCTGATCTTCGGACCCCAGCCTCCTCGTCGGGCGGCTCCCGGCTGAGAATCTTCACTTTGCCGACGGCTACCGTGACGTCCTCGTCCGGGAGCGTCAGTGTTAGATGAAAGAGCGTCTGTTGTCCGAAGTCATCCCAGTGGTCAGGCTGCAGTCTGAACCAGGGAACGGACTGGTTCGGAGGCAGCGCATCACCAACGTAGAAGAGGTACTGTGCGTCTTCGCCCATCCGGCCTCTCTCAGTAGTACTGCACGATGTAGCCGTACGCCTTCTCGAAGAGTTCCTTGTCGGAGTGGAGCCTGTACCTGAACCGCCTTCCGCGGACTACCTTCTTCACCTCGCGGTCGCCTGCCCAGGTCGGCTGCCAGCCGGGAAACGACGACGCGGACGATCTCGTCGATGGCGTCGACTACGCGCGTCACGACCACGGGGGTCTCGTCCCCTTCGACCTCATGGAAGAACTCGGTCAGCGCGGCCCTCCCGCGGTCCTCGTCCTCCTCGGGCGGGGTGTCCTTCTCTTCCGCAACCATGCCGCGCAGGGCGTTGGACAGCGCGGTGCCGACGTTGCTGCGGGTCTCGCGTACCGCCGTCCAGTGGCAGTGGGGTGGCTCAAGGAATTCGGACAGTGGACGAGAGGTCACGCGGCGATGTGGGCAGGTGATGTGAGGGCTTCGAAGCGAGCGGGTGAGAGGTTGCCGAGTGTGGAGTGACGGCGATGGGCGTTGTACCAGCGGAGGTACTCGAGGATTGCGAGCCGTCCTTGGTCTCGTGTGTCGAAGTCGCGATGGGCGATCTCCTCGACCTTGAGAGAGGCGAAGAAGCTCTCGGCAGGAGCGTTGTCCAGCAGTTCCCCTCGCGGCTCATGCTGCACACGAGGCCCGCACGGGTGAGCGTACTCTGATAATCGCCGCTCGCGTACTGGCTCCCGCCGTCGGTGTGGTTGAGCAGGCTTGGCGGCGGGCGCCGGGTACCGAGTGCCATCCGAAGGGCGGCGAGAACCAGGTGACGGTCGTTCAGGGCCGGAGTGGCCCAACCAACGACGCGACGGGAGTGGAGATCGAGGCGAACGGCGAGGTCGAGCCATCCTTGCCGAGTCCAGATGTACGTGATGTCGCCTACCTACGCATGGTTCGGCCCGGCCGCCTGGAACGCGCGGTCAAGAAGATTCGGGGCGACCCCCAGGGTGTGCCGCGAGTCCGTGGTGGCCTTGAAGCGCTTGCGGGCCCGGGGAATGAGGGTCTGGCGCCGCATAGCAGAGACGTCGCGCGTCCGGCTGCACTTCGCGCCGGCGTCGAGCAGCTCGCGCTGAACCCGCCGGCTGCCGTCGCGCGAACGTTCGACTTGCGCCAACCGCTTTGCAGTGCGAACGCAGGGGAGCGTCCGTTGACGCGAACCTATCGATTGGAGCCTCTGGATGCCCTCCCCCACCCTGCCCCCCGCGACCCGTCGCCGCGTCTTCGTCGCGTTCGCCGCCGCCTCGCTGTGGCTCTTCGCGTGCTCCGGCGTTCAGACCGCGGTTGGAGCGGCCGAGAACATCGCAGCCAGCGTGCTGCTGCCGGTCGACCAGGAGATCGCCCTCGGCGTCGAGCTCGACACCGAGCTGCGCTCGGAGCTGACGATGCACCCGGACGCAGAGCTGCAGGCCTACGTCGCGCGGCTCGGCGCGCAGGTCGTAGCGGTCGCCTCTGACCGCGACCCTGCGATCACCTTCAGCTTCGTGCTGGTCGACGACGACGAGACCGTGAACGCGTTCGCGATCCCGGGTGGGTTCGTCTACGTGTACTCGGGGCTGATGCAGACGGCCGACACAGAGGCAGAGCTGATGGCGGTGCTGTCGCACGAGGTGTCGCACGTGACGCAACGGCATGTCGCGGAGCGGCTGGTCGCCGCGTACGGGCTCGAGGCGGCGACGGCGATGGCGCTGGGGCGCGACCCGGGTCTGGTCGCGCAGATCGCGTCGCAGGTCGTGCAGCAGGGCGTGATGCTGCGCTACAGCCGCGAGGCCGAGTCGGAGGCCGATCGCGTCGGCTTCGGCTACCTCGTGCGCGCGGGCTACTCGCCGCAGGGCTTCGTCGACTTCTTCACCAAGCTCAGCGGAGGCGCACATCCGCCCGAGTTCCTGTCGACGCACCCGAACCCGGAGAACCGCGTGGCGGCGATCCAGGCGATGATGCGTGGCCGGTCCGACCTGCCCACGCGCGAGAACGAGGCCGAGTACGCCGCGATGAAGGCGCGCCTCTAGGCGGCCGCTCGAACCGGCGTCGCCGCGCCAATCCTGCGCCAATCCTGAGCCGATCCGTCCACCCAGCTCGATCCACGAACGGCCTATGTTCAAGCGCCAACTCGTCCAGCCCGCCGCCCTCCTCGCCGCTCTGTTGTCGGCCTCGTGTGGCGGAGACGCCGCGCCAGACGGGTCTGACGCGGCGCAGGCCGACGCGTCGGACGCTGGCGCCGATGCGGCGCCGGATGGCAGCGCCGACAGTGACGCGCAGACCGACGCCGACGCCGCGCCATCGGAGGTGACGCTGCGCACCTGGTGTCGCGAGTCGACGCAGCTGATGTGCGACTGGATGTACCGCTGCTTCGGCGAGGCCGACCTCGCGCGAGCGGAGGAGCTGTTTCAGATGACGGCGGCGACGTGCGCGCCGAACTTCGACGTCTCGTGCCAGACTCGAACGATGGTCAGCGTCTCGGAGGGGCGGCAGACGTACTCTGCCGAAGACGCGGCCGTGTGCCTCGCGGCGCTGCAAAACGTCGAGTGCGACACGCTCGACAACATGTCGACGGCTCTGGGGCTCGACGTCTGCGTGCCGGTCACGCTCGGCCTGGTCGAGCGCGGGGGAGCCTGCACAAACACGCCCGACTGCGTCGCAGATGGCAGCCGGTGTGCGAACGAGGTGTGCACCGGGACGCTCGAACGCAGCGCGTTCCAGGTGGCCTGCGCCGATGGCGCCGAGTGCTCGGGTCTGGTCTGTCTCGCGGTGTCTGCGAACGAGCAGGGGTACGCGGGGATCTGCTCGGCGCCGTGCCGCGCCGATGGCGACTGCGGCACCGGCGGCGTCTGCGTGACCGACGCAGCGGGCGAGCACGTCTGCCTCGCGAGCTGCGAGACCGCGGATGACTGCGACAACGGGCTCGGATGCGTCACGTCGGGCGAGAGCTCGGCGTGCTACGTGACGCCGCTCGCGGAGCCGTAGGTCGCGGAGCCGCGACACAGAAGCGTCTGGCGGCGCCGGCGTACCGGCGCCCGGACGCCGTGCGGCGTAGGGCCGTGTGGCCGGCTACTCGGCCAGCATGTCGAGCGCGATCTTGGCGGCGCGCTCGTACGACGCCGTCACGTCGTCGACGAGACGCTTCTCCATCGCGCCCCCGATGAGCGGGACTTTGACCTGCAGGTCGCCGGCGATGATCCGCTCGCAGCCGGCGGGGGTGGCGCGAACGGTGGTCGTCCCGGTTCCGGAGAACCGGTCCCCGAGGACCTTTGGGGAGATCTGCCAGCGCAGCCGATCGCCCTCGACCGGCCGCCATGTCTCCTGATCGTAGGAGATCTCGTCGGTTCCGAGGGCCTTGCGCATGGGCGCAGGCAGATCGCGCTTCATCGAAATGCGCCGCTTCGTGTAGCGGGAGCCGTCCTTGACGGACTGTTCGAGCAGCACGCGCGTCGCGCCCGTAGCCTCGGCCAGCCGACGCTCGAACTCCTCGGAGTCGGTGACCTCCCACAGTCGCTCGGGGGGGCACGGGAACGTGTGGCGGATCTCGAAGCGCATGCGACTCCTCGGAGAGTGGAGCGCGTGTTGTGCCCCAGACCGGCTGCGCGAGCAAGGGCGCGTTCGTCGCCGGTGGCTTGCGCGCGTCCGGCGATTGCGTGATGCTCAGCCGGTCCCGAGCCCGAGCCAGCCATGCGTTACGACGTCGTCATCGCGAACGGTCTGTACTTCGATGGGACGGGTTCGCCCGGCCGGGTCGCGAACATTGGGGTGCGCGGCGGCCGCGTCGCGGCGGTGGAGTCGGCTCCCCTTGTCGGCGCGCGGACGATCGACGCCGCCGGCTGCTGGGTGATGCCCGGCTTTCTCGACACGCACACGCACTACGACGCCGAGGTGATCGGCGCGCCGGGGCTCGAGGAGTCCGTTCGGCACGGGGTAACGACGGTGTTCGTAGGGTCGTGCTCCCTCGGGACGGTGTTCAGCGACGCGCTGGACTGCGCGGACATGTTCTCTCGAGTAGAGGCGCTCCCTCGCGAGCCGGTGCTGGCGCTGCTGGAGCGCGAGAAGACGTGGACGACGCCAGAGGACTACATCGCGGCGCTGGAGGCTCGCCCGCTCGGCCCGAACGTCGCCGCGTTCGTCGGTCACTCCGACCTGCGCGTGAGCGTGCTGGGTCTGGACCGCTCGGTGTCTGGGAGCGAGCGGCCGACCGCGGCGGAGCACGCGGAGATGGCGTCGCGGCTCGAGGCGGCGCTCGATGCGGGCTTTCTAGGGATGTCGTCGATGACGAACCCGTGGGACAAGCTCGACGGCGATCGGCACCGCAGCGCGTGGCTCCCGTCGGCGTATGGGAGCTGGGGCGAGTACCGCCGGCTCCACAAGGTGCTGCGCCGCCGCGGGCGCGTGCTGCAGAGCGCACCAAACATCACGACAAAGGTCAACGCGTTGCTCTTCGTGTTGGAGAGCGCGGGATTTGGTGTGCGCAAGCCACTGAAGACGACGCTGATCACGGCCGCAGACGCGAAGTCGAGTCCCGGTCTGGCTCTGGCCGTCACCGGGCTTGTGGGTGCTGCAAACACGGTCGCGGGCGCCGACATGCGCTGGCAGACCGTGCCGATGGAGTTCGAGGTGTACGCCGACGGGATCGACCTCGTCGTCTTCGAGGAGTTTGGCGCCGGCGAGGCAGCGCTGCACCTGAAGGACCAGATCGCGCGGAACGCGCTGATGCGCGACGAGGCCTATCGTCGGCGCTTTCGGCGTGACTACGCGAAGCGGTTCTCGCCGCGCGTCTGGCAGCGAGACTTCTACGACACCGAGATCGTGGAGTGCCCCGACGCGACGGTGATCGGAAGGAGCTTCGGCGCGGTGGCAGACGCGCGAGGGATTCACCCGGTCGACGCGTTCCTCGATCTCGTGGTCGAGCATGGGACAGCGGTTCGGTGGCGAACGACGATCGCGAACCACCGACGCGACGTTCTGGAGCGGCTGGTCGCGCACCCGACCGTGCAGATCAGCTTCTCGGACTCGGGCGCGCACCTGCGGAACATGGCGTTCTACAACTTCGCCCTCGCCTTTCTTCGGCTGGTCCACGACGCGGCGGAGCGAGGAGCGCCGATCATGCCACTGGAGACAGCGGTGCGGCGTGTGACGGGCGAGCTCGCGGAGTGGTTCGACGTCGACGCGGGCCACCTGCGGGTCGGCGACCGCGCAGACCTCGTCGTCGTTGACCCGGCCGGGCTCGACGGCTCGCTCGACGGCTACCACGAGGCTCCGCTGGAGCTGCTCGGGGGCGTCTCGCGGATGGTCAGACGCAACGACGGCGCCGTGCGTGCGACGCTGATCGGCGGCGAGTGTGTGTTCGAGGACGGCGCGTTTGCCGACGGGTTTGGCACCCGTCGACGGCACGGCCGGTTCTTGCGCGCGGGTGCGGCGTCGTCGGCGGTCGATTCGGCGGACGGCGCGACCGGAGAGGTCGCAGCCGCCGCCGAATAGGCTCGTTCAGCGCGCGATCTTGATCGAGATGACCTGAACGGGGTTCTCGACGGCGCCCGAGCGGGAGCCGCGAGCCTCGATCTTCTTCACGACGTCCATGCCGCCGTTCACGCGACCAAACACGGGGTGCTTGGACGGCGTCGAGTTGTCGAACCAGTCGAGGAACGAGTTGTGGACGGTGTTGATGAAGAACTGCGAGCCGCCGCTGTTCGGCCGCCCGGTGTTTGCCATGCTCAGCGTGCCGGGCTCGTTCGAGAACTTCGCCGTCGGCAGGAACTCGTCGGCGATGGTGCCGTGCGGCGGGCCGCCGGTGCCGGCGCGACCGCTGCGGGGGTCCTTGCTGTGCGGGCAGCCGAACTGGCACATGAAGTTCGGGATGATCCGGTGAAAGTGCAGCCCGTCGTAGAAGCCGCTCTCGGCCAGATCGATGAAGTTCTGCGCCGTGATGGGCATCTCGGCGAGGAAGATCTCGGCCGTGAACGAGCCGAGGTTGGTCTCGAAGGTAGCGGTCGGGTTGGCCATGTCAGCTAGATGGGGAGTTGGGGGTCGCAGGCCTCCGCGACCCGCGCGGCGACCATAGGGGACGCAGCGGCGCGGGGCAACTCTGCCGCCGGGCCGGGATGTTCCGTCCTGCCATCGTCTCGTCGCTGAGATGGGGTCACGAAGCAGGGGAAACTACCTTCGGGAAGGAGAGCAGACACCGCGCGCTGGCCGCATCTTAGCTGGCTCCGATGTCCGAGACGCGGCGCCCGCCTCCTCACGGCCCGGCCCAACGTGTCGTCGGTCCGAACGAGGCGGTCATCGGCTATCTCACGGATCCGTGACGTCAACCACCTTCGCCCACCCCACCTCCCGTCCTTCCCACAGGACGAACGTGTTTCCCGGGCGGAGTTCATCCCGCACGAGCCCGATGGCCAGGAACTTGACAGGGACGATACGTGGAGCCCCCCCCGGCACCAACTCGCCGTCTGCCTCCTCGACCAGGAACATGCAGTCATTCGCGTGCTCTCGCTGGTCGCCGAAGAACACTGGGCAGTTGAATCGAGGTCTCGGAAGCGGCCCCATTCGGCCACCGTCGCGGGTGGTCTTCAAGGTCACGCGGACGAACGCATCGGGGCGAAGTGTATCCATCACTGCCTCACGGGAGCGGCGTATAGCTCCAGACGCGCGCGGGCGCAAGCGCGCCCAGGTCCTCCGTTCCCACCACAATCGTCTGGATCCCCCGGTCGACGGTGGCGCGCATCGTTGGTGCGATGAGCGAGTCCGCGATCGACGTCTCAACGATCGTGAAAGGGCCATCTGAGAACGCCTGCGCTGCCTGCCGAGCGTACGACGCCGCCCCTTGCGCCGAAGTAGAGAAGTACTTCACTTCGATTCCAGGTGGATTGCTGAACCGTCCCCCGGCGGCCGCGATGTTGTCCAGCTCGGACTGAGTTACGGCGCGAAACAGACTGGTGGCCCCCCCGCCGGTGCCGGCTAGGGGCCCGGCAGCAGTGCCGGCCGCCTGGCCGCCCTCCACAACCACCGCCCCAGCGCCGGCCGCCTCGCCAACCTCAACAACCACTCCCCCTGCACCCTCAACAACCACTGCCCCAGCACCGAGCCGCTCAATCGCCCCAGGCGCCCCCCCGGCAGCGATCAAACCCAAGCCACCCGCAATCTCCCAGCGTCCCTCTCCGGTGCTTGCGACGCGCACCACCGCAGAGGACAGTCGAGTCCCACACTGCCAAGGTGACCCGACGCAAGCACCGCCAGCGAGCACAAGTCCCCGGCTCGAGTCGACCGGGTGTAGGGCAAGCGTCCCCATGCCGACCGCGAAACTTGAGGACGCCCGTCCGAGCCCTCGGTTCATCGGACTGTCTGGATTCCCGAAGCTGGAGTTCGCGATTTCGCGAACGCTGTTGGGCACCGGGAACGGTTCCCAAGGGACGCCCTGCCCGTTCCGCGCGTTCAACCCGAACGGGTCCCACATATTGAACGGATCTCCCCCGACGTAGAGCCACTCGTCGAAGCTGTCGACGTAGCCGAGTGGGTCTCGCGAGAGGAACGTGTGGAGGCGCGGGTCGTACTGGCGCGCCCTCATGTCGTAGAGGCCGACCGTGGGTCGCCAGTGCGCGCCCGACCACAGGATGGGGTTGCCGAACTGCGAGCCGCACGTGCCGGCGGCGGAGCTGCACGGTGGCGCCGTCGCGGGCGCGAACGCTGCTGACGTGGTGCCGTCGAGCACCTCGAGGTCGCCGTACGCGCCATAGCGGTAGACCTCGACGAGCTTGCCGTCGCCGTCGACGAGACCGAGCGTGTCGTTGCGGAATGTTTGGGCGAGCAGGTACGTCGCCTCGAGCCCCCCGCTCGGGAGCGTCGTCGATGCCCCGAGCGCGCTCGGGAGCGTGCCGCAATCGACAGGGTCCGGGGCCGCGCAGTAGACCGAGTAGCCGACCGGGCGGTCGAGGTCGTCCGTCGGGAACCAATCGCGGCGCCACGGGCCCGCTTCTTCGCGAAGCAGCGTCGAGCCGAGGTACGTGCGCACGACGCCCGCGCGGACGACGACACGACCAAACGCGTCGACAATGTCGTGCTCCGAGACGCCGCCGGTCGTGACCTTCTCGGGGAGGTCGTCGTCGTCCCACACCACCGTGCGACCACCGAACGACTCCTGGCGGCCGAGCTCGTCCCAGGCGACCGCGACGCTGTTCACGGATGCGATCGCTCGGCCACCGTCTAGCGTGGCGGCCCACCCGCCGACGCCGAGGATGGTCCCGAGATCGTTGCGTTCCCAGCTCGTCGTCGTCGCCCCGGCGCCGGGAGTCGACGAGGAGCTCGCGAGGGACGCAGAGAGCGCGCCGCTCGTGGCCGCGCTCTCCGTCCACGCCGACGCGGTGAGCTCGTCGAGGAAGCCAAGGCCGGTGTACTCGAGCTGACGTCGACGTCCGCTCCAGAGGCCGCTCGCCGCGAGCTTGGCCCGGGCAGACTACCCTCGGGCGGGTGGATCGGGCACGCCGGGCGGGTGGATCGGGGCACGCCGGCGTCGGGCAGCGCGTGTCCGGCGGATGGTGCGAAACTACCTTCGGGCGGGTGAGCGGGAGCCGCTACAGGGCGGGTGAGCGGGAGCCGCTAGAGCGGCAGCGGCGTCAGCGCGGCGGTGGTGGCCAGTGCCGACCGGGGGCGTCGCCGCACCGGCTGTCGACGGTCGTCAGAATCCGCACTTTTCCAGACTTCTCGTCGCCAAAGCGTCTCTCGATCGTAGTGTCGCCTTCGGCATCGCGGGGCAACGTCCGGGGTCGGCGCCTGCCCCCACCGCCGTGCTGAGGCCGCCGCCGCGGTAGCGGCGCGGCGCAGCTGCGAGCCAGAGAGGCGCGCAGCGTCGCGAGGCTCCCTCTTCGTCCGGGCGCCGCTCTGGCGGGCCTCGGCGGGCTGCGGCGCCGAGGGCGGCGGTGGCGGCCTGCGGTCGCGGAACGGGCGAGCCGTCGGCGAGCGCGCGGAGCGGCCGCAGGCCGCCACCGCCTGTCGCTCCAGGAATTCGCCTTTGATATCGGCAGGCTGCAAACGACGAAGCGCCGGGCCACAAGGGGTCGCATCCTTGCCCGGCGCTTCTTCCGCCGACGTTGCCGTCGTTCTTCGGGCCTTGTGCCGACTCTGCGGCGGCAGGTCCAGTTTCTCGCGCTCGACCATGCACTCGCATCCCGATGCGCCGACGCCACCCGAGACCCACGACCCCGCGACCGCGCTGCTGATCCGCACGTGCCGCAGCTGTGGCGTGCGCTTCCATCTCTGTACCCGCTGCTTCCGCGGCCACCACTACTGCACCGCGACGTGTCGCCTGCTGGCGCGACTCTCGACCTCCGCGAAGGCTCGCCGGCGCTGGCGGCGCTCCGACGCGGGCCGCGCCCGACGCGCCGAGCAGGCGCGCCGGTACAGGGCTCGGCAGCGTGCCCGCTCGGCCCAGAATCGACCCACGGTGTGCGATTCCGTGGGTCATCACAGTTCCCACAAGATCCGCCCGCTCGATGATGGGCCAAGCTCGGCGGCGGACGGTCCGACGCCAGGCGAATCGACCTCGCTCACGGAGCAGACCGATGTTCAGGCCGTTCCTCGGGTTCGCCCCTCCACCGCCCTCGCCGTCGCCGACGCGCCCTTCGCCCTCGCTCCAGCCGTGCGCGTCTGCGCGCGCTGCGGCTGCGCGTCGGCCCATCGGCTCTCGCTCGCCGATCATCTCGCCGCGCGTGAAGCTGCGCGCGACGCGCGTCGCGCACGCCGGAGGCGCCGACCGCGCCAGCCGCGAGGTCCGTCATGACTGACGCCACCCGCGAAGCCACCATCCGCCGCCTCTACTACCGCGAGCACTGGACGATCGGCACCATCGCCACGCAGCTCGGCGTGCACCGCGACACCGTGGTCTGCGCGCTCCATCGGCCGGCCGAGCCGATCGCCCCCGCTCCGCGTGCCTGGGGCGTGGACCCGTACCTGCCCGTGGTCGCCGAGGTCCTGAAGCAGTACCCGGACCTGACCGCGACGCGGCTGCACCAGATGATCCGCGACCGCGGATACAACGGAGGCGTGAAACAGCTGCGGCGCGCGCTCGTCCAGCGCAAGCTGCGTCCCGAGCGCACGCCAGAGGTCTTCGCCACGCGCGTCCCGCTGCCGGCCGAAGAGGCGCAGGTCGACTGGGCGACTCTCGGCAAGGTCCGCGTCGGCCGTACGGACCGGGATGTGTACGCGCTCCTGGTGGTGCTGCCGTACAGCCGCGACTGCTTCGTGGGCTTCTACCACGACATGAAGCTCGCGACGCTCATCGAGGCCCATGTCGACGCCTTCGAGCGGTTGGGTGGGGTGCCTCGCCGCATCCTCTACGACAACATGAAGACCGCCGTCGTCGACCGGGTCGGCGACGCTGTGCGCTTCCACCCCACGCTGCTGGCGCTGTCGGACTACTACGGCTTCGAGCCGGTCGCCTGCCGTCCGCGGCGCCCCAACGAGAAGGGCAACGTCGAGCGACGGGTCCGCGACCTGCGAGACTCGCTGCTGGCGGGCACGTCCTTTGCCACGCGCGGCCAATACATCGACGCGTTCGCGAAGTGGCGGTCCGAGGTCCTTCACACGCGCGCACACAGCCGTGCGGGCGCGGAGACTGTCGGCGAAGCCGCGGCACACGAGCGCTCGCTGCTGCTCCCGCTGCCGCGCGAGCCCTTCGCTGCGTTCCCGCTCCGGGGCATGCGCGTCGGCAAGCAAGCGTGGCTCACGCTCGACACGAACCGCTACTCGGTGCCGCCGCGCTACGTCGGGAAGACCGTCTCCATGCTCGCCACACACGACCGCGTCTGCATCCTCGACAACGACGAGGTCGTGTGCACGCACAAGCGCAGCTGGGACAAACACGGAGACCACCAGCTCCACGAGCACGCCAAACAGATCCGCGAGCTGCGGCCGCGCAGCCGCGAGCACTCCGGGCGCGCCCGACTGATCACCGCCTGCCCCAATGCGGCACAGCTGCTCCAGCGCCTGATCGAAGAGCGAGAACCGACCGCGCACCACACACGCGGGCTCAACACGCTCGTCGAGACGCACGGCGCCGACGCCGTCACGCGCGCCATCGCAGAAGCCCTCGAGCGCGGCACGCCTCGGCTCGCCTCCGTCCGCATGCTGCTGCTCGGCTCTGGCAAGGCGAGAGAAGCGGCGCTCGCTGTGCCCGTCGCGCTCCCCGCACACTTGGCCGACCTGGATCACGCCCCTTCCACACACAACCTCGGAGACTACGATGCCTGCCACACTGCCCCCGGCCGCTGAGGCGGCTGAACTCAGCGCCCGTCTGCTCGAGCTCGGATGGCACGGCGCCGCCCGCCTCCTGCCGGACCTCGTCCAGAGCAACCGGTCACCACGCGCCGCGCTGCAGCTCCTTCAGCGGCTCGCCGACGAGGAGGCACAGCAGCGCGCTGCCCGCAGCCTCGACCGCCGGCAACGCCGCGCGCACATCGGGGCCTTCAAGCCAATCGCAGCCTTCGACTGGAACTGGCCCACGGAGATCGACCGCGCTCGTCTCGAGGCGGCGCTCCACCTTCGTTTCGTCGACCCCGGCGACAACCTCGTCATGGTCGGAGAGCACGGGCTCGGCAAAACCACGCTCATGCGAAACATCGCCCACAACGCCGTGCTCGCCGGTCACACGGTCTGTGTCACCACCGCGCAGAAGATGCTGCAGGACCTCGCGTCCATCGACTCGCCGTCGCGGCTGCGGCTCGCGCTCGGCCAGCTCGCGGCCTTCGATGTCCTCTGCATCGACGAGCTCGGCTACCTCTCGTACTCCGAGCGCGCCGCCGACCTCTTCTACGACCTCGTCAACCGGCGCTACGACGCCCGGCGCTCGATCGTCATCTCCACCAACCTCTACTTCAAGGACTGGACGTCCGTGTTTCCGAACGCAACGTGCGCCGGGGCGATCATCGCGCGATTGGTGCACCGCGCCGACGTCGTCCGCATCCGCGGAACGTCGTGGCGCCTCAAGGAGGCGCGCGAGCGCGCAGGCGCCATCGATCCCGACGCCGTCTCCGACGCCGCCGACCAGCCGCTCACTCGCGTCGACGACGAGCAGGAGGACGCGTGATCACCGGCATCGGACGCCTTACCCCCAGCCAGGCCGAGGCCGTCGCACGGGTCCTCGAAGCCATCCTCGTCGACCTCGCCGAACAACACGGGCTCGAAATCGCACGTCTGCAGCGACGACGCAGCCGGCAACGGCGCCGGAAGGACGCCCACGCGCACACGCAGGAGAACCTCGACCTCGACATCTTCTGACGATGGGGCCCTGGCGCGAAACCGCCCGGGCACGAGGCGACGCCACGATCGAGCCCGCCGAGGCGACACGAAGCTCGGATTTCCGCGGATCGAGGCGATCGTCAACACCGGCTCCGAGGCGACGTCACGATCGACGAGGGCTCGGCGACCAGAAGTCCGGGAAAGTGCGGATCCGGGCGCTCGTCGACACGCGATGAGCTCATGCTCGCGCAAACCCGTGCCGAGGGCCATCGCGTACAGCATGTGATCGCGATAGCCCGCTCGGTGCTCGCCGGTGACCTTGAGCAGGGCTCTCTGCTCGCGTTCGGTCAAGGTCCGTGGGGTGCGTGCCCCGTCGGCGTAGTTCGCCATCGTGGAGGACGAAGGCGTGCTTCATCGCCCGTGGCAAGCACGCTCAGCTCGAAGACCACACCTTCTTGAAGTCGAGGCCCTTCAGTCCGGCTGAGTTCCACAGTTCCACGAAGCGCTTGTCTACAAACGCGGGGCTCACGCGCAGATTCGGAATCTTGAAGACCGATGTCTCCGCGACCACGTCCGCTCGGAAAACGTGCTTCATGATGCGCATGATCCGCCCGCTGGAGAACCGCAGGACCGACGAAGCGGCCTCGTCAAATGCGTCGACTACCTTGGGGTTGAAAATCGCCAGGTTTGCATCAGGACAGCCTACCGGGAGCAGCTCACCGTGTTCCTCCAAGAAGGCGCCGACTCGCTCTAGCGCTCGCTTGCGGAAGATCAGCGCGTGTGACCCCAACCAGGGCGAATCGGATTCCATCAGAGACTTGCCCTCGTCCTCGCGGACGAGACGCATCTGAACCGGTGTCCACGTTTGCCCGCGTTGCGTACCATCAATCTGCACGTTGAGCGTCTCGAAGTCGTCTTCGGCAACTGGATGGCAAAACTCGAAGCCCTCCGCTCCGAGGGGTACGTACACGACTGTGCTCACAACCCACCTCCAAGCAATGCTTGACGAAGCGCATCCAGCACCTCCAAGGCCTCGGCCCGTGTCGTCGCCTGGCGGAGCGCCTCGTTGACTGCTTGGTAGTAGGCTCTTGTGTGAACCATGGAATGGACTGCTGCACCGAGAGGGTTCGGTGACCTTCGAAAGCTCGGCAGGAAGACTCCGTTGACTGCAGAATTGATCTGTATTCCGAAACGCGCAAGGACGGCGCGTGCCGGGGCGGCGGCACGCGCGCTGGATGCAACAATGTGATGTGCAGAGACCCCCGGCGGTCGCACCTGACCGGCTGCCTGAAGCGCCCGACCAAGTATCTGGGAAGGCCGGCCGCCGGACGCTGCACCCGCCGCGACCGGGGCAGCGGCAGCCGCTGCCGGTGCTGCGCTCGCAGCCAGCCCGGTCGGCGCGGTGAGCCGCGCGAGATACGGCACCCCTTGCGGTCCCGTCGCCCCGAGGGATAGAAGCACCGTCGTAGCCGCGCCCGCGATCGCGGAGGACCGGTAATCAAAGCTCCCCACATCGACTTGGTCCCCGGCCCCCGCGAGACGCCGAAGCGGACCCGTCAAACCAAGCGTCATGCCGTCCCCGAGGCCGCCAAAGCTGTTGACTAGCCTGGTCGTGCGCGGGCCCGTCGGAATGTTCCGCGCGAGCCGGCACATCGCGTCGCAGCCCTGCCCGTTCTGCGCGTCCAAACCGAACGGGTCCCACATGTTGAACGGGTCGCCTCCGACGTAGAGCCACTCGTCGAAGCTGTCGACGTACCCGAGTGGGTCTCGGGAGAGGAACGTGTGGAGGCGCGGGTCGTACTGGCGCGCCCTCATGTCGTAGAGGCCGAACGTGGGTCGCCAGTGCGCGCCCGACCACAGGATGGGGTTGCCGAACTGCGAGCCGCAGGTGCCGGCGGCGGAGCTGCACAGCGGCGCCGTCGCGGGCGCGAATGCCGCTGACGTGGTGCCGTCGAGCACCTCGAGGTCGCCGTACGCGCCGTAGCGGTAGACCTCGACGAGCTTCCCGTCGGCAGCGACGAGCCCGAGCGTGTCGTTTCGGAATGTTTGGAATGTTTGGGCGAGCAGGTATGTCGCCTCGATCCTCCCACCCGGGACCGTCGTCGATGCGCCGAGCGCGCTCGGGAGCGTGCCGCAGTCGGCAGGGTCCGGGGCCGCGCAGTAGACCGAGTAGCCGACCGGGCGGTCGAGCTCGTCCGTCGGGAACCAGTCGCGGCGCCACGTGCCCGCTTCTTCGCGAAGCAGCGGAAGTGCGCTCGCGGCGGTCGAAACCAGATACGTTCGGGCGCGCGGAGCGGCGGGAAACTACGTTCGACCCGGAGGCGTGAGGGGTGCCGAATCCGGGGAGCCACCGCTCGATGCATCGGGCCGAGAGAGGACGCGGGGCGCCGTCATTCTGCCTCCAACCGGAGGACCGCCTGAGCGGCCTCGCGCACTTCGTCGTCCTCGAAAGCATCAGAGGCGATCTCTGCAACCCGGCGCGTGGCGGTCGCGTTCGCCGTGCCAAGAGCTTGGCAGGCAAGTTCGCGAGACTCGGGCTCGCAGTCCCACAGCGACTCGGTCAGGTAGTCTTCCGTTTGACCAGTGAGGCTGCAGCTGCGCAATGCGCTGATGACCCGACGCCTCGCGTACGAGTATGGCGCGCGGTCGTAGACGTCGATCAAGAACGGCAACGACGGCTCGGGCCCGGCGGTAGTGAGCGCCTCGACGACCGAGCACAGGCGATACATGTTCAAGCTCTCCATGGCGGCAGCACCCGCGGATTCGAGCATCTGGCGGTCGTCCGGAGTGGCGTGAAGGGTCAGGATTCGTTCCGCCGCAAGAGAGAGGGGCCACGGCTCGCCAAACCACCGGCGCGCGAGCGGCAGGGTATGAGTTGGGAGAAGCTCCACAAGGTAGGCGAGGTATCCCCGACGCAGCTGACGTTCGCTTCGCGCTGCGGGCGCGAGCGTGGACTCCCACCGCAGGAAATCCTCGGCGGCCCCCAAGAACACCGTCGAGCCGCGCTGGCCAAGCGCCCGCAGCGCAACGCTTCGTTCCTCGGGTGATCCCGACTCCGCCACGGAGTCGATACGCCGAAGTGTCTCTAAATCCGTGCGGCGGGACAGCTCGTCGCAAACTTTGGGGGCCGCTCCGGGAGTGGTGCCGTAGGCCAGCAGCTCATCCGTTGAGAGCGCGGCGAGATTCTCCATCAACCCCGGCACCCGGATCCGCGAGGCCCACCACGCGACGGGACCGGACATGGGGCGAGCCTCCCGCCCGCTGCTGGCCACGCTCCCGACCATGAATCGCAGCGCCGACACTCGCTCCGCCCACTCGTCCCACGGGGCGGCGACGACCAGGACGGCGTCAGCGATGTCGTCGACGCCGACTCGCGCGACCAGCGCCTCAACCGCCGCCGTGGGCACCACCTGCCCAATGAGCTCGACGCCGCCCGCCGCATCGAGCGCGTCAAGGCACGCACGCCAGCGCGGTCCGGCCGCGATGGCCTCCGCGAGTGCAGCCCCTGCGGCTTCGTCGCCTCGGCGACACATCTCGGCGAGGACACCTACCGGAAGCCAGAAGTCCGACTTGTCCGCGTCCGGATCCTCTGTGGCGACACGCTGGCCAAGAACGTCGATGTTTGCTCCGGTGGCCATCAACAAGCGCGCGTAGTAGTCGTCACGCGCCTCGACCTGCCGATCCCATCGCGGATCGTTCAGCACGCAATCCAGCACACCGTCCGCGGCGCTTCGGCCCGCACCGATCGCCGCGCGAAATCCAGCTCCGCGACCCTGGCGGAGCAGGCCCAGCAGCGTGCTATCCACGCAGGATCCGGTCCACGGGGACCTCACGCGGCGGCGAATATGGGAGCAGGACGCTCATGGGGCTACTGTGGCACGGGAATGACACGGTTTCCAGTGTTTGCTCCTCGCGCTGCGTAACGTGACACCGCTCGGCTTGGTTCGCGCCAGCTGCTTGAGGGTTTGCAAGGGGCTGGCTCGCTCTCCTTCGTCGAGCCGTCGCCCGTCGCGGAGCTGTCCAGCGGCGCTGTCGCCGGCGCGAACGCGGCAGACGTCGGTGCGCGTACGTTGGAACAACGTCGCGCCGCGTCCCGCGTCTCGGGCTTTCTTCAGCAGGAGGCCACCCACTCGCTTCGAAGCCCTCACATCACCTGCCCAAGTCGCCGCGTGACCCATCCTCCACTGTCCGAATTTCTTGAGCCACCCCACATCGCCCCTACGTCGGGGCGGCGGGCGGCGGTGTGTCCGCGTGTAGAACATCTCGCACGTCTGTGGGTTAGTGACGACTCGCAAGGTGCCGTTCCGCTCGTTCCGGGCGGCGGCGTGTTTCGTGAGGACCGTGGGGTGATTTTAGCGCGGGGGGCCCGGCCTGCGGCCGGGGGGCGATGCGTGGCATCGCCCATACATTGTGGCGGCGGCCGGTGTGGTGCGGCGGGGTGGTTCGTGAGGACAGCGGGGTGATTGTAGCGCGGGGGGCCCGGGCTGCGGCCGGGGGGGCGATGCGTGGCATCGCCCATGCATTGTGGCGGGCGGCCGGTGTGGTGCGGCGGGGCTTGGTTCGTGGCGACGGTGGGGCGTTTGTGGCGCGGGGGGCCCGGCCTGCGGCCGGGGGGCGATGCGTGGCATCGCCCTTACGTTGTGGCGGGCGGCTCACGGGATGTCCATCATCTGCCAGACGTTCGCAAACTCGGCCCCGACCGAGGTCGTGAGCCCGTCGCCCCCGGCAAGCGCGGGTGCCGCGACCCGGAGCTCGCAGCGGCCGTCGGCGAGCAGCTCTGCCGACAGCCCCAGGTCGGTGCCAGACAGCACGAGCCAGCCGCCTAACTCGCCCGGGACCGAGGTCCGCGGCACGCACACGTCCGGGGTCGAGGTGGTGAGCTCGAACCAGCCTGGCACCGGGTCCGTGCAGACCGCGACGCCACCTATGGTGAGGTCCTGCAGCGTCGGGACCAGGCGGTTCGAGACGCGCCCCCACCCGACGTCGACGAACGACGCGCCGTCCTCTACCAGGACGGGGCTGCCCGCGACGCCGCCGAGCTCGACGCGGACGTCGGCGCCGTCGATCGCGTTGGGGGTAACGACTTCTACCTCGACCGGCGGGCCGATCGCCGGTGCGATCGTCATTCGGGTCGCGCCCTCGGGGACGTCGATGAAGCTGAGCGTGGAGTCTGTCACGGGCGCGCCGGCGTCGGAGCTCAGCACTACGGTCGTCGGCAGCCCCTCGACGTTTGCGAAGTAGGCCGCCTCGTCGCCCTCGTCGTATGCGTCGACGACGACCGGACCGATGCGACCGCCGCCAACCGCGCGCAGCGGCGAGGTCGCGGGGCATCCAGGGAAGACCACCGCGGCGCGCCCCAGCCGGCGGACACGTACGTTGACGCGCAGCTCCGCGGGGATCGGCTGCTCTATCGTCGCTGTGCCGCACCGCTCGCCGGGCTCCAGCGGAGTGTAAGCGCCGCCGAGGACGAGCAGGCCGTCTCCGACGTCGCGCAGCGTCAGGTGGACGCGATCGGCGCGGAGCTCTGCGTCGACGGGAGGATCCCCGAGGGACTCGAGCGACGTGAACGAGAACTCGCCGTCGAGGGCCCCGCACGTGGCGAACGCGCGCCCCGCGAACGTGATGTCGAACGTGTCGGGCACGGCCGCGTCGAGCAGGAGCGTCACCGTGGCGTCGATGACGAAGGTCGGAGCGTCGCCGACGACGAGCTCCGGGACGCCGCTCGCCAGCGCCGACTGCTCGAGCCGCGCGACCGGCGCGAGCGTCGTGGCGTCGGGTTCGGCGTCTGGCGTCGCGTCGGTTGTGGAGCCGTCGGCGAGCTCGGCGCCGGCGTCGGTGCCCAACGCCGGCGCGAGCGGTGCAGTGCCGCAGCCGAGCATCGCGGCAGCGGCTGCGGACCAAGTCGCGACGCTGCGAGCCCGGAGGTGGAGTCGAGCGGCGGCGAGGAGGTGCGTGGGGGGTATCGACATCGTGGCGGTGGTGACGGGATGGACACGGTGTAGCGTCGCGACGCGCTCGCCGAAAGACCGACGCCGCCGGCGGCTGTCGCGCGCGATGTGTCCGACGCGTTCCCCGCTGGGAAAGCCGGTGGGTCCAAGCTAGGGAGGTGGACCCGCCATGCGCGACAGCACGTGTGGCTCCGCATGCACGCGGCTCGTCGCGCCGACCTCGATGCCACCGAACCTCCCTGCCCTTCTCGCCGCCAGCCTCTCGGAGGTCGAGGCGGTCGCGCGCGCCGCGGGATACTCGCCGCACTACGCCCGAGTGGCGCGTCGGGAAGTACTCTCGGGCAGGCCGAAGCCCCGGGCGGACGTGGTCCCGGCGCGGCTGGCGGAGGCGCTTGGGGAGGCCTTCGCGTGGCGGTCTTCGACGGTCGAGCGAGCGGCCGACGACGACGACGGGGCCCAGAAGCGCTTGGTGCGGTTGTCTGACGGCGAGGTGGTCGAGGCGGTGCGGCTGCCGGGGACCGGGACGCCCTCGGCGTGCCTGTCGACTCAGGTCGGCTGCGCGATGGCGTGCCGCTTCTGCGCGTCGGGTCTCGACAAGGTGCGACGAAACCTCGGCGCGCACGAACTGCTCGAGCAGGTGTCGCATCTGCGCGAGCTTGGGCCGGTGCGACGCGCGGTGTTCATGGGGTCTGGCGAGCCGACGCAGAACCTGACGGCGCTCGCGGCGGCGATGGATGTGCTGCGCGACGAGGCGGAGTTGGGTCCTCGGCACCTGCTCGTTAGCACCGTCGGACCGCCATCCGCGGTGGACCGGCTGACCGCGCTCGGTCGGCGCTTCACCCTCGCGCTGTCGCTACACGCGGCCGACGCGGCGACGCGCGCGTCGCTGATCCCGACTCAGGCGCGCGTGGTCCCAGAGGAGCTGTTGGCGGCGGCCGACCGCTACTGGGAGGCGACGGGCCGGGCGTACCAGGTCGAGGTGGTGCTCCTCGGCGGGCTGACCGACACGCCGGAGGCGATCTCTGCGCTGGTCGACCTGCTGTCGCCGCGGCGTGCTCGCGCCCACGTCTCCCTGATCGCGTGGAACCCGGTTCCAGGAATGGCGTTCGCGCGGCCCGACGCGGCGGCCGTCGCGTCGGCGCTCAGCGCGCTGCGGGCACACGGGATCTCGGCGCGGCTTCGGGCGACGGTAGGCGGGGCGGCCGACGCGGCGTGCGGGCAGCTACGCGCGCGCGTGCTCGCCGACGGAGCTCGCTGAGCCGATCGGACGTTGCGGTCGCGGCGTCGCTCGCCGAGGTTCTTCGGTCAGGCGGCGTAGAGGGCGACGGCGGCGAAGTGGGCCGTGCTCGCCGCGAGGACGAACAGGTGCCAGATCGCGTGCGAGTACGGGAGGGACTCCCAGACGAAGAAGATCACGCCGATGAGGTACAGGGCGCCACCGGCGACGAGCCAACCCATCGCGCCGGGAGGAAACGCCGCGTGCAAGGCGGGGAAGAACGGCACGAGGGCTAGCCCCATCGCGAGGTACAGGACGAGGGCGATGCGGAAGTAACGCTCTCGCCCGGCCCAGATCTGCGCCGCGACGCCGACCAGCAGCAGCCCCCAGACGGTGCCCAGCAACGCAAAGCCCGGCCGGGAACGGGCGTGGACCAGGACGAACGGGGTGTAGGAGCCGGCGATGAGGAGCTTGATCCCGAGGTGGTCGACTCGTCGCATCGCCGCCTTGAGCCGCTCGCCGATGACGCTGTGATACACCGTCGAGGCGGCCAGCAGGAAGACGAGGCTGCCGACGTAGACGGCTACGCCCGTGCGCTGCCAGCCGTCCGCGTCGTCCCACGTCGCGGCGATGAGGACGATCCCTGCGAGCGCGGCGACGGCGAACCCCAGGCCGTGCGTGAGGGTGTTCAGGACCTCTTCGACACCGAGTCGAGCGCAGTGGGCCACGGTGGCGCGGGCAGTGCGTCGCAGCATGCAGATCTGGCTAGGGGGAGCGCCGAGCGATTCGACGCGGGACCACGATAGCGGGCGAGGTCGCTGGCGGAAAGGGAGGCGTCGCGCGCCGCGGGCGGAGCTGGCGCCGCGTGGGCGCGTTTCTGTCTGCCACGGTCTTGCGTGCCGAGAGCATCGCGCCGAAGGTGGGCATGGACACTGCGAGGTCGCGGCCGCGAGTGCGCGGGCGCACGACCCGGCCGGCGCGGGTCCAGGAGTGAGCTTGGATCGTTTCGTCTCCGTTCGCCGCATAGGCCTGCTCGCCGTGCTGCTCGCGTCGCTGGCGGCCGCGCCCGACGCGCTGCGAGTGCTCTGGACCGCCACCACGACGCTGTTCGCGAACGAGGGCGCGGGTCGCTTCACCGCGATCGCGGGCTCGACCCGCGAGGTCTCGCCTGACCGGACGGGGGGAGGCGCCGAAGGGAGGTTGGTGTCCGTGACGGGACGGCTCGAGGCGTCGGAGCCTGTCGGCGATCCGGAGCTGTTCGTGCCTGGGCGCTTCGCTTCGGTGACGCGCGAGGTCGAGACGTACGCGTGGGTCGAGCGGGTCACCGAGCGCTCTCGCGCGGTCTGGGGTGGCGGGCGCGAGGTCGAGCGCGTCGTGACCTACGAGCAGGCGTGGACGTCGACCGTGGTGCTGCCGGGCGGGTTCGAGCACCCGGAGGGGCACGAGAACCCAACGCCGCGCTGGAGCACGCTGCTCCAGTTCCCTGAGGCGTATCGGATTGGCGCGTGGAGCGTCGACCCAGGCGAGAGCATCGCGCTTGGCGGCCGCACGTTGGCCCGTGGCGACGTCGGCTGGACCGACGTGGGCGCGACCCTTTCCTGGGGGGCCGACGGGTGGGCGTACTCGACGGCGGAGGCCGAGCAGCGGCCGGCGCTCGGCGCGCAGCGGCTGCGCTGGATGGTGGTAGACGCTTCGGCGGAGCACACGGCGTTTGGCCGGGCGCGGGGCGGGCGGATCGAGCCTATCGAGTGGTTCGACGGCATCTCCCTCGTCGCCGTCGTGCCGGGTACGCGTTCAGACGCGCTGGCGGTCGTGAGCGCGCTCGACGGCGTGGTGCGCTGGGTCGTTCGTATCGGCGGGTTCTTCGCGGTCGCGTGGTCGTTTGCGACGCTGCTGTCGCCGATCGCGGTGGTGGCGTCGATCGTGCCGCCCGTGGGGTTCGTGGCCCGGATTACCGTCGGCGTGTTTGCGTCGGTGGCGGCGCTGCTGTGGACGCTCGCCGTGATCGGCCTGAGCCAGGTGGGGCACAGCCCGGGTCTGATGGTGCTACTCGCGCTCGCGCTGCTGCTGGCGGCGCGGGTCTGGTGGGGCGAGCGGGGTCACCGTCGATACGCGGCGTAGATTCGGTCTCGCCATTGGACGAGGTCGGCGAACTCGGTTGCGAGGTCGGGGTCGCTCCATGCGCGGCGGGTCGCCGGGCCGAGGGGAAGGTACTCGTCAGCGACGGGGGTGACGAACTGCAACGTGACGGCCATCGCGATGTCGGCGTAGGTGAACGCGTCACCGACGAGGTGTTCGCGGCCGTCGAGGGCGCGCTGGAGCGTGCGATAGAGGGTCCGGAGCTGCCGTTCGGCGCCTTCGATCGAGAAGCCGGCGGGCTCGTACTTGTTCATGACGAAGCGAGCGCCCTGCGCGGCGAGCATGTCGGCGACGGGCCCCAGCACCCGCAGGGGGCCCGGAACGGCTTCGCGGAGAAACTCGCGGTCGCCCAGCGTCTGCCTGAGGAGCCGCGAACGAGCGGTGGCCAGCAGGGCCTCGCTGTTGGCGTTCCAGGCGCGCACCTCTTCGCGTGAGCCATCGGGGAAGAGCGCCGCGCCGCGACCGTGCCTGGCCGCGAACTCCGCGATGTTCCAGGAGTCACCGATCGCCCTCCCCTCCGTGAAGAGCACGGGCACCGACGCGTTGCTCCCCAGCCTGCGGAGGCGCAACCGGAGCGGGAGCTCGCCAAGCATCGGAGTGAACGGGCTCGCCGCGTACTCGAAGCCAGCGAAGTCGAGCGCCCAGCGCGCCTTCTCGGACCAAGGCGAATAGGGGAGCAGCAGCAGTTCGGACATGCGCGGTGGTGGCGGGAGACAGACCGAATGTAAGTCGAGGTAGTCCCCGTGTCAGCCAGATCGAGCGCCGCGCCTCGATCCGCCTACTCCTCGTGCTCCCAGAGCTTGGGCTCCCAGAGCTCGACCTTGTTTCGCTCGGGGTCGAGGATCCAGGCGAACTTCCCGTTCTCGTGTGTCTGCGGACCGTCGAGGACCTCGACGCCGGCTGCGCGAAGCTGCGCGAGCAGCGCCTCGAGATCGTCGACTCGGTAGTTGATCATGAAGGAGGCCTCACTCGGCGCGAACCACTGCGTCGTCGCGGCGGCGACCGCCCACACGGTGAGTCCGCCGTCGTCGGCGGTGTCGTCGGGCCAGCGCAGCACCGAGCCGCCGAAGTTCGAGAGCACGATGCCGAGATGCTCCGAGTACCATGCGGCGAGCGCCTTGGGGTCGTTCGCCTTGAAGAAGATGCCGCCGATACCGGTTACCTTGGCCATGTGCGCACGCGTCGGTGTTTGGGTGCGTCACTCGTACGTGGGCGCTGTAAGGGTTGCAAGGGCGACGCTCGCGCTGGACTTTCGCCGACGCTACTAGGTGCCCTGGGCGCGCTCGAGGACGCACGCGACCTCGTGATTCTGGCCCACGCGCCGCAGCGCGGGGCGCGAGCTCGAGCACTCCGGACGAGCCTCTGGACAACGGGGGTGGAACGGGCAGCCCGGCGGCGGGTTGCGTGGCGACGGAGGCTCACCGCGCAGGAGGATGCGCTCGCGGCTGCGCTCGATGTCTGGATCCGGGACCGGAGCCGCGCTCATCAGGGCGCGTGTGTATGGGTGGTGGGGCCGCGCATAGAGCTCGGCCGCGGGCGCCACCTCGACGACGCGGCCGAGGTACATGACGGCGACGCGGTGGGAGATGTGTCGGACGGCGGCGAGGTCGTGGGCGATGAAGAGGAGCGACAGCGAGTGCTCGCGCTGAAGGTCTGCGAGCAGGTTCAGGATCTGGGCGCGGATCGAGACGTCGAGCGCCGAGATTGGCTCATCGCACACGATCGCGGCCGGACGCGAAGCGATGGCGCGGGCGATCCCGATCCGCTGGCGCTGCCCGCCGGAGAACTCGTGCGGAAAGCGGTTCGCGTGGGCGGCGGCGAGTCCGACGTCGTCGAGGAGGGACGCGACGGCCTTCGCGCGCCCGCTGCGGTCGAGGTCGGTGTGGACGCGGAGCGGCTCTGCGATGATCTCCGCGACCGTCATTCGGGGGTCGAGAGACGCATACGGATCCTGGAAGATCATCTGTATGTGTCGCCGCAGCGGTCGCAGACGCCGGTCGTCGAGTGACGCGATGTCGGTTGAGGCGCCATCAGCGTGGAGCACGATGCTCCCGCGCGTGGGGCGATAGAGCCTCACCAGGCATCGTCCGAGCGTCGACTTTCCGCAGCCGGACTCGCCGACGAGCCCGAGCGTCTCGCCGGTGCGGAGGTGAAGGTCGACGCCGTCGACGGCGCGGATGACGGCGTGGGGATCGCCGGGCGCGGGCGCCGCGAAGTGCATCGCGAGATCGCTCACCTGCAGGACGGACCGGTGCGCGACGCTGGTCACGGACCCACCTCGCCGGTTTCGTCTGCGGTCGTGGCGGCCGCGGAGTGGTGACACGCGAACGTGTGCGCGGCGCTCGCGGAGGTCGGACGCAGCGCTGGCGCGTCGACGCGACAGCGGTCGTCGGCGAGCGCGCAGCGGGGCGCGAACGGGCAGCCGGGAGGTCTACGCGCCGGGTCGGGAGGCAGGCCGGGGATCGGCACGAGCCGCTCGCCGTGCGTGTCGAGCCGCGGGACGCTGTCGAGCAGGCCGCGTGTGTATGGATGTGCTGGTGTGTGGAAGACGTCGCGGGTGGGGCCCGATTCGCAGACTCGCCCTGCGTAGAGCACGACGACGCGGTCGGCCACACCGGCGACGACGCCGAGGTCGTGGCTGATAAGGACGACCGCGGCGCCGACCGCTCGGGTGGTCTCCTGAAGGAGCTCGAGGACCTGCGCTTGGACGGTGACGTCGAGGGCTGTCGTGGGCTCGTCGGCGATGACCAGCTTGGGGCTGCAGATCAGCGCCATCGCGATGAGGACACGCTGGCGCATTCCGCCGGACATCTGGTGCGGGTGCGCGTCGACGCGCCGCTCGGGCTCCGCGATCCCCACGCTGCGCAGCGCTTCGATCGCGCGGTCGCGCCGCTCGCGCCGGCCGAGCTTGGTGTGGATCTCGAGGACCTCTTCGAGCTGCCGCCCGACGGTGAGGAACGGGTTCAGGCTCGTCATCGGGTCTTGGAAGACCATGGCGACGTCGCGGCCGCGGATGCCGCGGAGCTCGCGAGGCGAGAGCGCGAGCAGGTCGCGCCCGTCGAATTGGGCGCCGCCGCTCTCGATCCGCGCCGGGGGGGACGGCAGGAGCCCGAGGATCGCGAGCTGCGTGACGGACTTCCCGGAGCCGGACTCGCCGACGATGGCGACGGTCTCGCGAGGAGCGACGTGGAACGAGACCCCGTCGACCGCGCGGACGCGTCCGTGTGGAGTCGCGAACGACACGACGAGGTCCCGAACCTCGAGGAGCGGCGCGCTCAAGCGTCGTCTCGCATTCGGGGGTCCAGTGCGTCTCGGACACCGTCGCCGAGGAAGTTCAGGGCGGCGAGCGTCGAGGCGAGCGCGAGCCCGGGGAAGATCGTGAGCCACGGGTAGTTCAGCATGACGCCGGGGCTGGCGCCGTCTGACGCCATGGCTCCCCACGACGTGAACGGTGCCTGCACGCCGAGGCCGAGGAACGAGAGGAACGCCTCTTCGAGCATGACCGCCGGGACCGTGAGCGTTGCGTAGACGATGATGGGACCGAGCGCGTTTGGGATGAGGTGCCGAGTCACGATGTAGAGGTGCGAGGAGCCGATCGCGCGTGCGGCCTGGACGAACTCCTGCCGCTCGAGGGCGATGACCTGGCCGCGGACGATGCGAGACATGGTGAGCCAGGAGACGGCCCCGATGGCGACGAAGAGGAGGACAAACTGCCGGCCAAACACGACCATCAGGAGGATGACGAGGAACATGAACGGGAGGCCGTAGATGACGTCGACGATGCGCATCATCACGGCGTCGACGCGGCCACCGACGTAGCCAGCGGTGGCGCCCCAGGCGACGCCGATGAGGACGGAGACGAGCGTCGCGAGGAACCCGACGAGGAGGCTGATCCGCGCGCCGAACACCATCCGGGTCAGGACGTCGCGACCGAGTGCGTCGGTGCCCATGCGGAAGACTGCGGGGGCGGGGACGCCGGGGAACTCGTCGGCGTCGAGGCGGCCGTCACCGTCGCCGTCGAAGCCGCGCAGAAAGAGGCCGGCCTCGGACGTCGGGAAGATGTCGGCGAGGGTGCCGGACTCGTCGAGCTCGAGGCGGCCGTCGCCGTCGGCGTCGAGGTGTTGGCGCAGGCCGGCCAGATCGGGCGCGAGCAGGACGCGTGGCGCGGCGTCCAGCTCCGGGAGGGACAGGTCGCCGTCTCCGTTCGTGTCGAGGTGTGCGAACTCGAGCGCTCGGACGCGCGCCGAGAGTTCGGCCGCGTCGATCGCGCCGTCGTTGTTCGAGTCCACGTCGGCGAACGGGTGTTGGTCTTCGGGCAGCAGCCGAAAGTGAACCCGCGGGACGGCGCGAGCCCCGGGAGGCTGGTTGCGCATGCAGAGGTGGTTCTCTGCGAGGGTGAAGCGGGTCCCGTAGCGTGCGATGGGCTCGTAGAGCACGGCGACGGCGACGATGAGCGTGACGTACACGGCTCCTGCGACGGCGGCGCGGTTGCGTCGTAGCCGGCGCAGCGCGTCGCGCCACGGCGAGCCGGCGACCGGCGCGGCGCCCTGCTGCGAAGAGCCTGCCGTCATCGTCGCACCGAGACGCGAGGGTCGAGGGCGGTGTAGAGCAGGTCGACGGCGAGGTTCAGCGCGACGAGGAGCGCGGAGTAGACGGTGATTACGCCGAGGACGAGGAAGTAGTCGCGGTTGAAGGCGGCGTCGACGAAGAAGGTGCCGAGCCCTGGGACGTTGAAGACCTTCTCGACGACTACTGAGCCGGTGAGGACCGAGGCGAAGGCTGGGCCGAGGTACGAGACGACGGGGAGGAGCGCGCCGCGCACGGCGTGGCGTGCGACGACCCAGAGCTCGGGGACGCCCTTCGCCCTGGCCGTGCGGATGAAGTCCTGGCGAACGACCTCGACCATCCCGCTGCGGGTGAGTCGGGCCACGTAGGCCGTGTAGTAGAGTCCGAGGCTGATGCTCGGCAGGATAGAGTCCGGCCAGCCTGTCCACCCACCGGAGCGGAACAGACCGAGACCGGAGGCGAGCGTGAGGATGAGGAGCGGGCCGAGGACGAAGTTGGGGATCGAGACGCCGATCATGGCGACGGCCATCGCGGCGTGGTCGGCGGCGCGGTTCTGGCGGAGCCCGGCGATCAGGCCGAGCGGGACCCCGAGCGCCAGCGCAAACAGCATCGCCTGGGCGCCGATGACGACGCTGTATGGCGCGGCGTCGGCGATGATCTCGGCGACCGGCGCGTTCTGTTTGATCGAAGGGCCGAGGTCGCCACGGGCGAGGAGCGCGACGTAGCGGGCGTACTGGACGGTGACGGGCTCGTCGAGGTGGTAGCGCTCGGTGAGCTGCGCCTCGACCTCGGGGTCGAGCTGTCGGTCGCGCGCGAGGGGGCTGCCGGGGGCTGCCTTCATGACGAAGAACGACGCCGTGAGCACGACGAGGAGCACGGCGAAGCTCTGCGCGACGCGGCCGAGGAGGTAGCGCGTCATCGGGACGCCTCGGAGGTCTTCGAGACCCAGCGCGACAGGTGTGTGTTACGGACGTTCATCTCCCAGCCGCGCACTCGGTCGTCGACGAGGTGAAACTGTGCGTAGAAGTAGACGGGGATGATGGGCGCGGCGTCGAGCAGGTGTGCTTCTGCGACGCGGAGCTGGTCGAGGCGACGGGCGGTGTCGGGCTCTCGGAGAGCGGCGGCGATCAGCGCGTCGTACTCCGGGTCGTCCCAGCCTGTGCGGTTGTTCTCGTCGTCGCTCCGCCAGAGCTCGAGGAAGGTGTTTGGATCGACGTAGTCGCCGATCCATCCGGAGCGCGCCACCTGGTACTGGAGCGTGTCCATGGTGTCGAGGTAGACCTTCCACTCCTGGTTCACGAGCGTGACGTCGATGCCGAGCTCGTTCTGCCACTGGTCCTGGACGAACTGCGCGATCACGCGGTGGTTCTCGCTGGTGTTGTAGAGGATCTCGAGCGGAGGAAAGCTCTCGCCTCCGGGGTATCCGGCCTCGGCGAGCAGGCGCCGCGCCTCGTTCGGGTCGTATCGGACGGCGTCGAGCGCTGGGTATCCAGGGAGCGGGGGTGTGAACCCGGTCGCGACCGTGTAGAGGCCGTCGAGCGTGCAGCGACAGAGCTCCCCGCGGTTCAGCGCGAGTGACAGCGCGCGGCGAACTCGACGGTCCGAGAGGAGCGGATCGGTTACGTTGACGCGGTAGAAGTATGTCCCGAGCTGCGGCGCCGAGTGGAACTGGGGGAGCGCGGCCAGGATGGCGAGCTGGTTGTTTGGCGGGTCGTCTGCCCAGTCGACGCGCCCGTCGAGGAAGGCGGTGACGCGCGCGGCGCCGTCTTCGATGATCAGGTGTGTGACGCGGTCGACGCCGAGCGCGGCGCGATCCCAGTAGTATGGATTTTGCTCGAGCTCGATCGCGACGCGCCGGCGGTAGCCGTCGGGACGCATGCGAAACGGCCCGTTCGTCACCAGGTTCTCTGCCCGGAACGCCGCCGCGTCGCCGAGCCGTGCGATCGTGGGGCGGTGGACGGGGAACATCGAATAGAACATCACGACGTCGGCGAAGAACGGCGTGGGAGACTCGAGGTCGACGATCAGCGTGTTGGGCGACGGCGCGCGGACCCCGACGCCGAGCTCCAGTGCGCGGACGAGGGGGCGGGTCCAGGACGAGCCGCCGACGGCGCGGCGCGCGGCCTCGTATGCGCGGGCGCTTCGGATGTAGCGGACGAAGCTGACGTAGTCGGCGGCGATGTCTCCGCGCAGCATGCGGAGCCAAGCCTCGCGGAAATCTTCGGCAACCACACGGTCGCCGTTGGACCAGCGCGCGTCGTCGCGGAGCGTGAACGTCCACGTCAGCCCGTCTGGCGAGGTGGTCCACTCGCGCGCGACGCCCGGGACAGGTGGGCCGTCGCCCGCCGGCGGCGAGAGCAGTCCCTCGTACATGCTGTAGGCGACCTGGCCCTCGATCGACCCGCTCATGACGCCGGGGTCGAACGTCTCGGGGTCGGACTCGAGCGCGACGACGAAGGTGTCGAGCGGAGTGCGGTCGCGCTCGCCGGCGCATGCCGCGAGAGCCCACGCGGAGAGCAGCGCGCAGGCGAGTGTGTGATTGAGGCGAAGCGGGGATGACACGTGTCTTCCCTAACACGCGCGGGAGGGTGCGTGAACCGCTTCGGGCCACCCCGCCCCGGCCGCCTCCGCCAGCGCTGCGCTCCCCCGCCGAAGACTACCCGCGGCCGGGCCACCGCGGCTCGAGGTTCACGCGTTGAAGCTCGAGGGCTCGGTCCGGTCCGATCTCGAGGATGAGCGCGTGCCGCGATGTGTGGAACCCCTGGAGCCCGGCGGCGCCGGGGTTGAGCCACAGCGCGCCGTCTACCCGGGCGACGACAGGGATGTGAGAGTGTCCGACCACGAGGACGTCGAGACGCTCTCTCCGGATCAGGGCTCGCGTCCGCGGATCGGGCCGCGTGGGAGAGCCGCAGATATGGCGCGCACCAATCCGAACGCCGCCGATCTCGACGCAGGGTTCGAGCGGAACAAATCGGAGGGGGCCCCCGTCGATGTTCCCGCGACAGGCGGTGACCGGCGCGAGCTCGGCGAGGGCAGTGAGGACGCTCTCGTCGCCGATGTCCCCGCCGTGGACGATCGCGTCGACCGATGCGAACGCGGTGCGGAAGAAGGGGTCGACGTAGCCATGGGTGTCGGAGAGGATCCCGACACGGAGCCGCGTCATCGACGACGGCGGCGCGCGACGAGCGCGAGCGCCCCGGCGAGGAGGAGGGTACCGTTGCGGCCGCCGGTTGCCGCGCTGCAGCCCGATCGCGAGCGTCGGCGCGCGCCAGTGTCCCCTTCGTCTGGGTTCGTCGTGTCGGCGGTCGCGTCGGCACCGGCGTCAGCGCCGACGTCGGCGTCGGCGTCGGGGCCTGCGTCGGGGTCTGGGACGCAGTCGCCGTCGGCGCACAGCTCGCCGGCTGCGCAGGGCGTCTCCCGTCCCAGTTCGAGGCAGGAGTCGCCGTCGAAGCTCGCGCACTCGCGACGCGTCGCGCGCCCGACGCAGCGCCACGCGCCGTCTTCGTCGCACTCGTCGGAGCACGCGCGCGTGACGGTCACGTCGAGCGAGTACGGACCGGGTTCGCCATCGACGAGCAACGTGAGGGTCCCCTCGGGAAGGATCGTGTCGAGCCCGGCCCCGGCGCTGTCGGCACACGCCAGCTCGGACTCCGCGTCGTCGCAGCGGTCGCGGATCGCGATGACGCCGTCGATCCCCGTGAGCGTGGCGGCCACGCGTGCCGGCTCGTCGAGGACGATCGAGTAGACGTGGTCGGCTCCGTCGTCGCCGCACGACCCGGAGACCGCGTCGACCGCGGACTGAGCCAGGTTCGCGACGACTCTGGCGTGCCCGTCGCTGTCGAGGATGATCGGCAGTGGCAGCGCGCATCCGTCTCCGGCGACGGGCTCGGCGCACTCGCCGTCGCGACACTCGAGGCCCGCGCCGCACTCCTCTCGGGCGAAGACGGGGCACTCGCTGTCGATGCCGATGCAGCGCTCGCGGTCAGGACCCGAGCAACGGACGTCGCCCTCGGTGCAGTCGCAGACGGCGGCTACCGGGTCGAGCGCGACGCTGACGCTCTGCGGCGGCGCATCGTCGGTGGCGTCGAAGAAGAGGAAGAGCGTACCGGGCTCGACGAGCAAGCTCGCGTCGAGGGGCTCGGATGACGAGGGCTCACACAACATCTCGCTGTCGAAGTCGGCGCAGTCGTGACGGGCGTAGACCACGCCGTCGAAGGCGCCGACATGCACGCCGAGGAGACCGGCGCGCGGTATTGCGACGCGCAGTACGACGTCTGCGCCCTCCCCTCCGCAGGATCCCCGGCTCTGGTCGGAGTGGCCGGAGAGGTCGAGTGTGACGGCGTCGCCGGGAGACGCGCGAAGCGTGTCGCGGCAGCTATCACCCGCCTGCGCGTCCACGCACGCGCCGAGGAGGCAGCGCTCGTTCGCGGCACAGGTGACGACGGGATCGTGCGAGTCGCCGCACGCGTCGAGCGTCACGACGGCGTCATCGATGCAGCGGGCGACGGTTCGCGGCACGCAGACGGAGCGATCGAGGTCGCAGGCGTGGGTCGCCGGGCAGTCGGCGTCTGCTGCGCAGGCTCCCGTGCAGGCGGAGAGCTCGGCCGACCCGTCGCAGGTGAAGCTGGCGGCGCAGTCGTCGGCGGCTTCACACGGGCTGCACCAGGTCCCTGGGGCCGCGCATGGCGCCGAGTCCGGCTTCTCGGCACAGAGCGCGAGCATCGCCTGGCCCGCGTAGACGATGTACTCGCCGTCGGAGTCGGACGCGAGCCGGTTGACGCGGTTGCAGTCGCCGTCTGCGACGTAGTCTTCGGCGCCGCGGACGAGGATCCCGATGAGCCGGAGAGAGGCGTCGAAGACGCCGGCGCCCGAGTTTCCGGCGAACGCGTCGACGGTCGCGCGGAACGTGTCCAGGGTCCCCGGGCGGCCCGATCGGACGACTCCGCCGGTGTCGATCTTGGCGGGGAGCCCGCTTCCGAAGCCGATCATGACGACCGGTTCTCCGGTGGCGCGCGCCGCCAGGGCGCCATCGACGGGCGCGGGCCCGTGCTCGGGTGCCACCGGCCGATCGAGGCGGACGATCGCGTAGTCGATCCCGCTGTCGTCTCGCCGAGCGACGAGCTCGGCGCACGAGTAGAGGTCGTTGGCCGCGGAGATCGGCGCGAGCGTGTCTGCGGCTTCGAGGAGGTAGTCGAAGACGAAGTGGTAGTCCTGGCAGTCGGCGAGGTTGTCGACGCAGTGGCCCGCGGTGAGGACAAGGTCATCGTCGATCAGGGTGCCGGAGCAGCCTGCGGCGCGGGTTTGGTCGAAGAAGCGCTCGTCGGCGCAGAGGTGTCTCGACGGGCCGAGGCGCTGGGCGTCGATCGAGACGACATCGCCGTCGACCGTGAGATTGCCGACGCGGATCAGGGCGACGATCGACCTCTCGGTCAGGTCGCGGAGCGCGGAGTCCGGAGAGGCGTACCAGTCGGTGCGGTCGTCGGCGCCGTAGACAACGGGGCTTGCGACCGTTCGGGTCGCGCCCTGGCCTTCGGCGGTGGTCGCCGAGTCGGTCGGCGGCGCGCAGCCGGCTGCGACGGCGAGCGCGGCGGCGACGAACCGCTTGCGCGCGGCTCGGGGCAGGCGCGGCGCGCCGCTCACGGGTCCGGCATGGTGAGCGCGCGCGACTGACCACGCGCGAGCTCGACCGAGAAGCTGCGGGGTGCGCGCGCGCTGTCGACGGGACGCACGGTGACTCGGTGTGCGCCGGAAGGTACGGGGACGTTCTCGAAGGGGGCCTGTCGCGACAGCGCGACACCGTCGATCTCGACGATGGCGGGGGCGCGCGTGCGAACGGAGAGGAAGGCAGAGTCGGCATCGAGCCACTCACCTTCGGGGACCCCCGGGGCGGCGGCCCGTCCTCCGGGCGTTCGCTGCGGCGTCGCGCGAGCGCCGTCGGCGGAAGTCGGCGCCTCGGGCGCCTCGTTCTCGGCGGTGCCGTCTGGGCGTGCGCTAGCCCCGGGCGCCGACGCGGTTCCAGAGCGCCGGGGACGTGTCCGCGGGTCATAGCTTCGGTCGGCGCCGAGCGGTTCAGGTCCGACCTGGAACAGGGTCGCACGGCTGGTCCCTGCGACGTGGATCCGGTGGTCGATTGCGACCCACAGGTCGTCGTTTACGACCAAGCGTCGCGTCGCGGCGGTGACGCCTGGCGCGTGGAACACCAGCAAGTGGGATCCGGCGGTGACGGTGAAGGCGACGGAGCCGCCTCCGGGGGCGCCGTCGGTGTCGGGCGCCCCCTGCGGATCGTCGCAGTGCGCGAGCGCGCGGTAGAGTTCGACGCCGTCGACCTCTACCGAGATGATGCCGTCGCGCTCGTCCACATCAGCGCACCAGATTCCGACCCACACGCGCGTCTGCGAAGCGGGGCGTGGCTGTCCGGGTGTGGAGCGCACCATGTCGACGCGCCGTGGTGGATCGGCGGGGCCGCCGATGGCCCGCCAGTCCTGAGCTGGCCGCCGAGCCGAGGGCTCTGCCGGGGCCGCCGGCTGAATGACAACGGCAGGCGGGTCTACGCCATCGAGCGAAGCCGCCAGATCTTCGGACAGCGGCCCCCACACTTCTGGCGGCAGATCGTTGGCGCACGACGCCGCGGCGACGACGACCAAGAGCGCGAGCCATGGCGTGGGGTTCCTCGGCATGCGCCGAGCATCGCGCAGTCGTGGGGTGAAGACAAGGGCGGTCGGGTGTGGTTGTCCGCGTGTGTCGCCCCGGAATCCGAGCCGCGGACACGGACTTTGGAGTCTGCTAGTTGTCCTCTTCGCCCTCGCACCCGTCGGCGTGATCCGGAGTCGAGTTGCCAGCATCTTCCGACCGGCCCGACGCGCTCCACCTGCGAAGGTGGCTCGCGGCGGCGATGCTCGCCCTGGGCGCGCACGTGGGTCTGCTCGCGATCGCGCGAGTCGCGGCTCCGACTCCAGATCCGCCGCCGCGCTCGGAGCCCGCCCCTGCACGCGCTCGCGCGGCTCGGGACCTGGGAACGGAGCTGCCAGAGCCGGTCGACGACGAGGACCGCGAGCTCGTCGTGGAGGAGCAGCGCTCGCGACGGACGCCGGCTCGCGTTCGGACCGTCGTCGCACGCGCGCCGGCCCCGCCGCCGGAGACGCGCCCAGAGGTGGTACCTCTGCCGCCGCCTCCGCCCCCGCCGCTGCTCCTCGCCCCCGTCCTCCCCGCCCCGCCGTCGCCGCCTCCGGAGCCCGCGGAGCTCCGCTCCGTCGACCAGCCCGATCGTGGTGAGGAGGCGCCCGACGAGGCGCGCTACCTCGCGGAGCACGCGAATCGGGCAGAGGTAGAGACCGTCTCGAGGACGCCGACGCGCGAGCGGACGGAGGAGAGCGACACGGCGCGCCCCGACGCCGACGAGGACGTGAGCGAGCCGAACCCGACGTCCGACGTGCCTGCGCCGGCGCCGGCTCCGAGCGGGGTGGCGGAGGAGCGCCCGGATCACTCTCCCGGGGTCGCCGAGCCAGCTACCGCGAGCGCCGGTGGCCCTCCGGACCCCGGCGCCGACGCGTCCGAAGCTCGACGCGAGCGCACAGAAGGCGCCGCGACCCCGCGCGGGGTCGGCGTCGAGGTGGCGCCCGCCGCTTCGGGCACCCGCGGTTCGGGTCTGGACGCCTTCTCCCTCTCGGGGGCGCTCGAGCGCGCGGCGCGCGCGGCCTCGAGCCCGGGCGAGCACGTCGGCGCGGCGCCCGGCGGAATCTCGGCGGAGGGATACGTCGCGATGACCGGCGACGGAGACACCGCGGCGGTCGAAGCTGCGCTCACCGAAGAACGCCGGGCCGCGCCGTACGGAGACCACGAGCAGCGCTGGGAGCGGACGCGCGAGGCGCTCGAGAACTACGACATCGAGGTCGCTCCGGGGACAGAGACGAGCCTCAACACTGCGGCCAGCGTGCTCGCGCCGTACATCCATCGGCTTCACGAGAGCATCCACCCGCGCTGGTGGGCGGTACTCGGCACGATGTACCGCGCCGTGGGGCCGATGGCGGCGAACGCGACCGACCTTTCCTGCGAGCTCGAGACGGTCTTCAACCGGGCAGGCGAGGTGGTCCGAGTGCGGATCGTGCGGACATCGGGCTCAACGACGTTCGACGCGCTCGCGATCGACCTGATGAGCGAGACGGGCGGCGTGACGCGCCCGCCCGAGGAGCTGCTCGACGACGCGGGCGAGGCGCGCGTCCGGTGGACCTTCCACAGCGACTCGCGGGGGTGCAGCACGGCGGGCGCGCGCGGCATTCGGCTAGGGATGGGCAACTGACGCGCGCCGCCGCTGCGGCGACCCGTTCGCGGTCGACGAGGGACCTTGCGGCGGCGCTGGGGAGCCGGTAGTGCGTCCGGCTCGGAGCGGAGGTGTGTGTGACCAAGAGCTTGCGATTGTCGTTGTGGTTCGCTGCGGCGCTACTGGCGGTCGGGTGTCGGCCCGGCGTCGGCGATAGCTGCGTGAGCGACGCGGAGTGCGAGCGTCCGCAGGTCTGTGACACGACTTCGCCGGGCGGCTACTGCACGGTGTTCGACTGCGAGGACGAGCGCTGCCCCGGCGACGCGCTCTGCGTGGGGTTCGAGCGAGACGGCGTTCTGGTGACGACGGCGTGCATGGAGCAGTGCGACAAGGACTCTCAGTGCCGCGAGCGGGACGGCTACGTCTGCCAGCCAGTTGGCACGAGCCAGGGGTACTGCGGGGTCGAGGGAGACGTCGTTGTGCGCATCGTCTCGCAGTGACCTGACCGGGTGTGGCCATCTGCGGCGCGTGCATTAGAAGACGCTCGCGCGGCTGGCGCCGGACTCGGCGCAGGCGCCGCGAGCTCCCCTCCCCACCCACGGTGAGCACATGACGCTGACGATCCAAGAGAGCCTGGACCGACTCACTGAGGGAAACCGCCGGTTCTTGGGCGCGCGGGGCCCCACGAGCGGGCGGCCGTTCTGCGAGCGGATGGCCGAAGAGGGCCAGCAGCCGTTCGCGATCATCCTCGGCTGCAGCGACTCGCGCACTCCGGTCGAGATCCTGTTCGACCAGGGGTTTGGCGACCTGTTCGTCGTTCGGATCGCGGGGAACATCGTCGCGCCATCGATCGTGGGGTCGATCGAGTTTGCCGCGTCTCAGTTCGGGTCGCAGCTGGTCGTGGTGATGGGCCACACGCGCTGCGGCGCGGTGTCTGCGACCGTGGATGCCATCCGGACGGGACGCCACCCGGAGTCCTCGAATCTCAAGGCGATCACCGACCGGATCGCACCGCACGTGCGGAGCCTGACCGAGGTGGTCGACGGCGAGACGCTGATGCGGGCGGCCATGCGCGCGAACGTGCGCGCGTCGGTCGATCACCTTCGTCACGGGTCGCGAGTCCTGGAAGACCTGCTGCTCGCGGGGAAGCTGGCGGTCGTCGGCGCGGAGTACGAGCTCGAGACCGGTCAGGTGTCTTTCCTCGACACCTGACCGGCGCAGGGTCCGCGGTGCGTCGGAGAGCTAGGCAGCCCCGCGCGCTCGCGGCGGGTCCGCGGCTGGGCGCAGCGGGCTATTCAGCCGTTGGCGATGCGCGTGAGGCCGCTGCGCTGCGCGAAGACGGCGCTGAACTTGAGGAACTTCCGGTTCCGCGCGGCGGCGTCGTCGCGGCCGAGGTGCTCACGCAGGCGGCCCATCGCGGCGAGGTCGGCGGTGAGGAGCGTACCGCCGGACTGACCCGAGAGTGACTGGAAGCGGCTCAGCGAGAAGTCGAGGATCTGTCGAGCTCCGGCGAGGTCGCCTTCGTCGATCTTCCGCACGCACTTGGCGTGCATCCGCGCGAACTCGAGGCGGGCGGCGTGTGCCTGGACGCCGAGGTCGGGTCCCATCCCGTCGGCGAGGGCGGTGGAGACGACATGGAGCGTCATGGCCTTGCGGTGCACGACGGCCTGCCGCGCTTGCAGATCGAGGTTCTTGATGCGGACGGTGAGCGGGCTGACGTCCTGGCCGGCCTGCCCCGGGCGGATGCGGAGGCGGACGACGACGTTGAGCGGGGTGTTGGCGTAGAGGGGCGGCAGCGACACCTTCTGCTCGCCGATCCAAGGGAGGTCGTTGAGCACGTCGACGATCTCGGCCTGATCGAGGTCGAATCGCAGTGTCGCCCACTCGCTGAAGATCGAGCGCGCGGCGACGACCTCCTGTGAGAGGGCCTCGACGATCTCGTCGCCGCTGAGGGCAAAGATGGCGTTGCCGCCCCCCTGAACGGCGAGAGGCACGAGCGCGTCTTCGGCGAAACTGTCGCCGATGCCGAGCGTCGTGGTCGAGATGCCACGCCGAAAGAGCCCACGGCCGGCGTCGATGATGCGCTCGGTGGTCCCGACGGCTGCGCTCCCATCGGAGATCAGGACGATCCGGTTGACCGCGCGACGGTCGTACGAGAGCGCCGCTTCGAGGCCCCCGAGCGTCCAGCCCGGCACGAGAGGCCCGGCGGGCCCCGGCTGGATAGCGTCGATGGCGCGGTGAAGCGTGCTAGGCGTCGTGACGCGCTGCGACGGCGCGACGACCTCGACAGCGTCACCGACGCTGACGATCGTGCAGGAGTCGTCGGGGCCGAGCCCGTCGACGGCGGCGTGCAGGCCCTGCTTGACGGCGTTCAGCCTCTCGCCGGTGAGCGTAGGTCCCCGGTCGACGACGAGCGCGAGGTTGACCGGGACGTGAACGGCCCGCTGCGGCGCTGCGGGGAGGAGCCGAATCAGGACGACGAGCTCCGTCGGCCGGCCCTCGGCGACGAAGCGGCGCTCCGGTCGCAAGAAGACCTTGAGCGGGGTTGGCTCGGTGGTCATCGTCCCTTCTCCTGCGCGATGAGGCGCTCGATACCGGCCGCGACGGCGCGCAGCAGAGCGGCGCGGGCGGCAGGGTCGCGGAGCGCCGCCACACCTTCGGGGCGCAGGCTGAGCGCGACGCCGTCAGCGATGGCGATCTGGACGGGTTCAGCGCGCTCGTCGTCCGCCTCCGCCGACTCCGACGTGGCGCCGACGGCGTGGACTCCGGAGACGTCGCGGTCGTCGAAGGCGTCCGGCTCCGGGACCGGCGGCGCACCGCTCCCTGTCCCGCCTTCGCCGTACCTTGCGGCGTCAAAGCCGCGGATGGCGGACCTCGCGGGAGCGTCCAGCAGCCCGAGGAGATAGGCCAGCGGCGCGTTGGACGCCGCGCGTGCCCCTCCCGCGAGCGGGCTGGCCATGCCGGGGACCGAGGCCATCGGGGCGTGCGTGCCGGTGTTCACGGCCGTCGCGGTGAGGCCGACGCCGGTCGCGGGACCCGTACCAACGGCAGCACCGGGCTGACCCGGTGTGGCGGGAGGAACGGACAGAGCGCGGCCGGTAGTGGTCGTCGTGAAGGAGCTCGGCTCCCCTCGCTCGGCGAGTTGCGCCATCCGGACCAGTACGGCGCGCATGAGGAGCTCCAGGCCCGCAGCGTCACGCTTCGCGACCTCGCTGATCGCAGCTTCGGCGTTGGCACCCGCGATCCGGAGCAGCGTGGCCGAAAAGGCCCCCAGGATCTGCCAGTAGCCTGCCCCGGCGGGGTCCGCGGTGGCGTCGTAGCCGTCGCAGGCGGCGACAGACTCATCGACGAGGTGCCGGTAGGAGCCCGGGTCGCGCGACGCTAGCTCCGGTGTCTCCCGCAGGAGCTGTCGGACGACGCGGGAGACGTCGACAGCCGACAGCTCGGTCGTGCCGCGGTAGCGCCCAAGCTCAGCCATTCAGTGCTCGCAACGGGATAGAGACCCGTCGAATCTAACCGGCGCCCCACGGTGCGTCAACGCGGGGGGACGCAGGCGTGTACAACCGTAATCGTCGCCGCGATCAGCTCGGCTGGTGTGGCTCGAATCGGTCCGTCGCGGCGTGGACCCAGCGCTCGACGTCCGCAAAGATCGCCCAGAGCGTCGCGAGCTCGCGGGCGTCGACGGCGGTGTGGGAGACGACTCGGCGCAGGGTCCGGACGACGTTCCTGCGCTGCGACCCCTTGAAGAAGCCGATCGCATCGAGGGCGCGCTCCGCCTGCGCGATCATGCGATCTACGTCACCGCTGCGTGGTGGGGCCCAGGACTTCTTCGCGGCGCGTGCGTCTCGATCGAGGCCTTCCTCCTCGAACAGGCGGTGGCCAACGACCATCACGGCCTGCGCGAGGTTGAACGACGAGAAGTCGTTGGCAGACGCGAGCGTCACGACGGCGTCGCAGCGGTCGACGATGTCGTTGTCGAGCCCGCGGTCTTCGGGACCGAACACGAGCGCGGGCGCGAGTGTGGCGCGGTCTCGCAGCCACGGCCCGAGCTGAGGCAGACCGAGGCGCGTGACGCGGTCCTGCCGCTGTCTGGCCGTGAAGGCGACGCGTGCGTCGCGGTCCTCGGTTGCGGCGGTGAAGTCGGGGAACGTGCGGAGGCGGTTCTCGATGAACGCCTCGCACCCTGGAGCCGAGATCAGCGCGCGCTCTCGATCGACGTCCCCGACGACTCTGAGGTCGTCGATCGCCGAGAGCCGACACGCGCGCACGGCGGCCCCGACGTTGATCGGGTCCTTCGGCGCGACGAGCACGACGGCGACGCCGTGAAGGCGCCGCCCGGGGTCAGCGGTTGTACTCACGCGCGCGGCGGATGAGCGGGGGCTCGTCGACCTCGTCACGGCTGAACATGTACTCCGAGAGCTCGGAGGCGGCCGGGGACCCGACGGCGCTGAACTGGTCGGTGGTGAGGACGCGGGCCTGGCGGGCCGCTCCGTATGGTGCCATCTCGCTGGACGCCGAGAGAGCGCGCGCGCCAAGCGGCGCGGGCGCGGCGGCTACGGAGGCCGGCACCTGCGGAGCTGCCGGCGGCCCTGCGTAGGCGGGGGCCGAGAAGGAGGCCTGCGTGGTCGTGGTCCGGACCGGGACCGACTGCACCGGGGCGGGGCGGTGCTCGCCGCGGGGCTCGCTGCGGGGCTCGGCGAAGGGCTGCCCCATGGCGCGGCGACGGCGCCGCGGCGACTGGAACTCGTCGAAGTCGCGCTGGTCTTCGGTCGGCAGCCCGTCGGCGGCGCGGTCGAAGCCGGTGGCGATGACGGTGACCTTGACCTCGTCGCCCATCGACTCGTCGATGACAGCGCCGAAGATGATGTTCGCGTCGGGGTGCGCCGACTCCTGGATGATTGCGGACGCCCGCGAGATCTCCTGGATGCCGAGGTTGAGACCGCCGGTGATGTTGATGAGGACGCCGGTCGCGCCGTCGATCGTGACGTCGTCGAGCAGTGGCGACGAGATCGCGAGCTCTGCGGCCTCCTCGGCGCGGCGATCACCGGATGCGCGCCCGGTGCCCATCAGCGCCATGCCCATGTCGCACATGACAGACTTCACGTCGGCGAAGTCGACGTTGATGTAGCCGCCGACGGTGATCAGGTCGGAGATACCCTGAACGGCGTGGACGAGGACGGCGTCGGCGCAGCGGAACGCGTCGAGCATCGACGTGTTCTGATCGCTGACCATGAGCAGACGCTCGTTGGGCACGACGATGAGGGTGTCGACTTCATCGCGCAGCGCGTCGAGTCCGAGCTGGGACATGCGGGTGCGGCGACGGCCCTCGAAGACGAACGGGCGGGTGACGACGCCGACGGTGAGAGCGCCGAGGTCGCGCGCGATCTTCGCGATGACGGGGGCGGCGCCGGTGCCGGTGCCACCGCCCATGCCCGCGGTCACGAAGACCATGTCCGCGCCCTCGAGCGCCTCACCGATCCGCGCCTGGTCCTCGCAGGCGGCCGCACGCCCGATCTCGGGGTTCGCGCCGGCGCCGAGGCCGCGTGTGAGGTTCGAGCCGAGCTGGATGCGCAGGGGTGCGAGGTTCTGCTCGAGCGCCTGGAGGTCGGTGTTGCACGAGATGAACTCGACGCCCTCGAGGCCGCCGGCGATCATCGTGTTGACGGCGTTTCCGCCGCCACCGCCGACGCCAACGACCTTGATCCGGGCGCCGCGAACGGTCGGCTGGTCGTCATCCAAGGCAAAGAACTTGCTGCTGCTCATCAGGCACCTCGCTCGCGGTCGCTGGGGCTGGTCAGGGTTCGAAGACGCAGGAGGGGTTTTGACGCCGGCTACGGCCTCTCTGCGGAGGGCGTTCTGGCGCCGAGATATCGGGTGACGGTCTCGTCGTTGGGAGAAAACGTACCATGCGAGATCGGGCCTTTCAACGCTTATCGAAGTGCTTCTACGTGCGCTTGTGAATGATCAGATGATACTGATTTCATTGTTCTTTATCGCAGGATCGCGATCTAGAACCGAGATTAGATCGTCTCTTCGAGCGGCGCGGTATTCCTTTTGCCGCTCCGCCTCACCAACGCGCTACAGGATGCGCCGGATCCACTTTCGGAACGTCGACCGCATCCGAGCTCCGGGGGTCTCCTGCGTAACCGTGAAGGCCTGATCCCGCGCCTCCGTGCTGGCCGCGTACTCGAGGAGGCCGACAACGGTCGCGTGCTGGGGCTGACGGACGACGTCCGACAGTCCGAGCGCCACGGTCGGGGCGCCAAGCCGGACCGGCGCGCCGAACACGTGCTCCGCGAGCTCCAGGGTCCCCGGCAGACGCACCGCGCCTCCGGTCAGCACGTACCCCCCTCCGATCGCGTCGCGGTACCCGGAGAGCTCGACCTCGCGGTGGACCACGCGCAGGATCTCGTCCATCCGGGTCTCGCACACGGTCGCGAGCAGTCGCCGCGCGACGTGCTGCCCGGTCCGCCCCGGGACGCCGGTCAGCGGGACGAACTCGTCTGCCTCGACGCGGCTTCTCAGCGCGGCTCCGTGGGCGCGCTTCAGCCGCTCGGCGGCGTCACGTTGGAGGCGGAACGAGAGCCCGACGTCGCCGGTCAGGACGTCGCCGCCTGTCTGCACCACGGCGGTGTGACAGAGCGCGCCGTCGGACCAGATCGCGAGGTCGGTCGTACCTCCCCCGATGTCGACGAGGACACACCCGCGCTCGCGCTCCGTCTCGGACAGAACGGCGGTCGAGGACGCGAGCGTGTCGAGGTAGATGCCGCGGACGCGGACCCCACACCGGGTCGCCGCAGCCGAGATGTTGTCGATGGCGACCCGGGCTGCGGAGACGAGGTGGACGCGCGCGACGAGCTTCGAGGCGGGCATGCCGACGGGCCGCTTCACGCCGTCGCGTCCGTCGACGACGAACTCGCGGACCAGGGTGTGGAGCCAGACTCGGTTGGCCTCGAGGCGGCCGGCGGCTCGCGCGACCTCGAGCGCTGCGTCGATGTCGTCGGGCGTCACGGTCGCGCCGTGCACGTCGACCTCGCCGCTGCACGTGCCGCCACGGATGTGCCCTGCCGAGATGCCGATCACGAGCTCGTCGATGGCGTGTCCGGACTGGGACTCTGCGTCCTCGATGGCGTTCGCGAGACACTGGGCGGTCCGCTCGAGCTCGACGACCTCGCCCTTGCTGAGGCCGCGCGACTCGCTGATGCCACTCCCCAGGATCGCGATGCCGCGCTCGGTGACCTCTCCGACGACGACGCAGATCTTCGAGGTGCCGATGTCGGCAGCGACGATTCGCTCTCCGATGTTGCGTGTCTTCATGGCAGAACCGTGGCGGGGGTCGTGTGGTATCCGAAAGTGACGCGGTCGGGGTCGGGTCCGTCTGCGAGCGCGTAGCTGGGCCGTCCGGCGACGACGGCTGCGGCACGGGTGGCGCTGTCGAGGCGGCGCTCGAGCTCGTCAACGCGGACGCGGATCTCGAAGCCGTCGGCGAACACGGCGGCGACGCCAGATGCGCCGCGGTCGTGCGCCTCGACGACGTCGCCGTGGTCCAGTCCGAGACCGCTCTCCGCGACGTCGTGGGCGAGGTCGATGAGCCGGCGGGCACGGGCGGCGCCGTCCGCGTCGAGGTGCCCGGCCTCGAGGTGAAGGCCGATGAAGAACGGGACGTTCGTCGGGTCTTCAGGGAGCCGCGCACGGATCACCTTCCCGTCTGTGTCGATGAGCCACGCGCCGTCATCGACGGCGATCCCGGCTAGCGCGCGCTCGGTGACCTCGATGCGCACGGCCCGCGCGCGGAAGTCCACGTGTACGTCGGCGCGAGCGACCCAGTTGTGCCGCTCGATCCGCTCCGCGAGCCGCGAGGCCGACAGAGACAGCACGCTGGTTGGTCGGTCGAGACCAGCGAGGGCGAGCAGCTCGGCCGGATCGACCGTCTGGGTGCCCTCGACGGTGACGTCGTCGACGAGGAAGATCCGCGACCGACCGGCGTCGCCCACGACGATCCAGGCGACGACGGGCAGCATGAGCGCGACGAGGACGGTGACGATGCGTGGGGCGAGCTCGCGGACCCAGGCGCTGCGGTCGTTCATGGCCGGACTCCGTCGTCGGTGGTGGCTGCGTCGAGGAGCTGCGTGACGAACTCGGGGAACGGGACGCCGTTGCCGGCCGCGATCTTGGGGACGAGGCTCGTCTCGGTCATTCCGGGGATCGTGTTGACCTCGAGGACCTGAGGTCCTCGTTCGTCGAGCATGATGTCGACCCGCGCGACCCCGCGGCAGGCGAGCGCCGTGAAAGCGCGCGTCGCCTGCTCGCGCACAGCGGCCGCGTCGGGCTCCGAGAGCGGCGCCGGGTAGAGGTAGCGCGTGTCTCCTCGGCGGTACTTGGCGTCGTAGTCGTAGAAGCCGTCGGCCGGCGCGATCTCGACGATGCCCATCGGCTGCCCGTCGAACACGCCGACCGTGAGCTCTCTGCCGGCGATGAACTCCTCGACGAGCAGGTCTCCGCGGCAGCCGCGGGCGGCGGCCCACGCGTCGGGCCACTGCGCGACGTCGGTGACGATGGTGACTCCGACGGAGCTCCCCTCGAGCGCCGGCTTGACGACGAATGGTGCGTCCATCGGCGCGGGCGGGCACTCGCTCGCCGGGGCGACGATGGTCCAGCGGGGGGTTTCGACGCCAAAGCGCTCGAACACACACTTCGACCGGACCTTGTCCATCGCGAGCGCCGAAGCGGCGACGCCGGAGCCGGTGTATGGAATGCCGAGGAGCTCGAGCGCTCCTTGCAGCGCGCCGTCCTCGCCGTGGCGACCGTGGAGGGCGATGAGGACGACGTCTGGGCGCGCCGCGATGAGGTCGGGCAGAGTGCCGCGTCGGAGGTCGACGACGGTCGGTGCGACGCCGACGCTGCGGAGCGCCTCGGCGAACGCGGCGCCGGTGCGGAGGCTGACCTCCCGCTCGCTGCTGTCGCCGCCGCAGACGAGCGCGACGCGTCGTGTGGTCCAGTCGGTGGTCATCGGAGCTCCTGGAGGATGTCTTCGGCGATACGGGCTGCGGCGTCGGGCCGTCCGAGTGCGGCGGCGGCGCGCGCCATCGCGGTCAAACGCCCGGGTTCGGAGAGGAGCGCGCGCAGCGTGTCGACGCATGGGTCGATGGCGAGGAGGCTCGGCTCGGCCACGCGGACGCCCGCCCCCGCGCGCTCGACGGCGTCGGCGTTTGCGGTCTGGTGGTCGTCGGCCGCGCTGGGAAACGGGACCAGCACGGCAGGTCTGCCAACAACACCAAGCTCTGCGACGGTCGTTGCGCCAGCGCGCGTGACGACGAGGTCGGTCCAGGCGTACGCGGCCGCCATGTCGTCGATGAACGGGTCTACGACAGCGTCCACCCCGGCGGCCGCATAGGCGGCCGTGACGGCGGCCGCGTCGCGGGGTCCAGCGGCGTGACGCACCTCGACTGGGACGTTCGGAGCGAGGGCCGCGATGACCGTCGGCATCGCGGCGTTGAGCGCCCGCGCTCCCTGGCTTCCGCCGACGACGAGGACGCGGACGGGGCGGTGGGGTTCGGACATAGGCCGGACTTCGCGCAGTGCGGCGCGCACGGGGTTGCCCAGCGTCTCGACACGACGCGCGTGGAGCTGGGGCACCGAGCCGTCGAAGGTCGCGTATGCGCAGCGGGCGAGCCTGGAGAGCAGGCGGTTGGTGCGGCCGACGACGGCGTTCTGCTCGAGCACGAAGAGGGGGACGCCCGACGCGGCTGCGACCGCGCCGATCGGTCCGGAGGCGAACCCGCCGACACCGACGACCGCGTCGGGCCGAAGGCGGCGCAGCAGTCCGAGCGCCTGCGCGCCGGCGCGCGGGAGCCGGGCAGCCGCGCGGAGCCGCGCCGCGCCGCGCGTCCCGTGCAGGAACGCGACGTCGACGAACTCGATCGGGTAGCCGGCGCGCGGCACCGCGGTCTCTTCGACGCGCCCGCGCGTGCCGACCCACGTGATCGACACCGAGGGCTCGGCGTCGACCAGCGCGTCGGCGAGCGCGATGCCGGGGAAGACGTGCCCCCCCGTGCCGCCGCCCGAGATCACGATGCGGAGCGCCTCAGCCATGCTCGCGCTCCTCGAGCTGCCGGATAGCGCGCTCGCGGCGACGCGCGTTGGCTCGCTCGTCCTTCTCGCGAAGCGCAGCCTGCCGCTCGGCTTCAGCGTCGGCGGCGACGCGCTCGGCGTGGAGGTCGTCGTTGTTCTGCCCGATGTTGAGCAGGACGCCGACGGCGAACAAGAGGAGCACGAGGCTCGAGCGGCCGTACGAGACGAACGGGAGCGTGAGGCCCTTTGTCGGGAGGACGCCGGTGACGACGCACAGATTGATGCCGGCCTGGATGCCGATCAGCATCGTGAGCCCAAACGCGAGGTACGCGCCGAAGGTGTCGCGGGCCTCGCGGCTGATGACCAGTCCGCGCCAGACGAAGATGATGTAGAGCGTGGCGAGGACGGCCATGCCGACGAGGCCAAACTCCTCGCCGACCGACGCGGCGACGAAGTCGTTGTAGAGCTCCGGGATGTAGCCGAGCCGCCCTCCCCCCTCGCCAAAGCCGGTGCCTGTGAGTCCGCCGCGCGCGAGCGCGACGAAGGAGTTCACGAGGTGGTAGCCGGTGTCTTGCGCGTCGGCCCACGGGTCGAGCCACGCGGTGATTCGCTCCATACGGTAGGAGCGCGTCGAGATCGCCGCGTAGGCGAGGAGGCCGCCGCTGGCGGCGAACGCAAACATGTAGCTGACGCGCGACCCGCCGACGAAGAGCATGAGCCCGACCATCGTGCAGATCACGATCGAGGAGCCGAAGTCGGGCTGCGCCATGAGGAGCGCGATGAACGGCAGGAAGACGAGGCCGTGTGCGAAGAACGACTCGAAGAACTTGGTCATCGCGTGGCCCTTCTTCGTGATCGATGCGGCCAGGAACGCGACGGCGACGAGCTTGACGAGCTCGGCGGGCTGGAAAGTAACGCCGGCGAGCCGGATCCAGCGCGTGGCACCGTTGACGGTCGTCGCGATGCCGGGGACTCGCGTCAGCGAGAGGAGCACGAGGGAGCCGCCGACGAGCAGGAGGATGCGGCGCTGGTAGACCCGGTAGTCGATGCGGCTCGCGATCATCATCGCGACGAGCCCACCGAGCGCTCCCTGTGCCTGCTTGCGGAAGTAGAAGAGGTCGTCGCCCGCGTCGGACAGGAAGTAGGACTTGAGGGCAGACCCGTTGTAGACCGCGAGGACGCCGATGGAGACGAGGCAGGCCACGACGAAGAGGAGGACGACGTCGATGGGGCCGCGCTCAACGGTGAGCTCCTCGGGGGTATTGAGGGTGGGTTCGTGTGCTTCGGACATCGAGGTCACCGGAGCTTGAGGCTGCCCAGCGCGACCAGGCAGAGGAGGATGGAGATGATCCAGAAGCGGACGACGATCTGGGATTCCGACCACTTCTTCCGCTCGAAGTGGTGGTGGATCGGGGCCATCAGGAAGACGCGCTTACCGGTCGCCTTGAAGACGTAGCGCTGCACGAGGACGGAGATGGCCTCGACGACGAAGATGCCGAGGATGAGGCCGCTGAGCAGCTCGTTCTTCGTGATGATGGCGACGATGCCGAGCGCGCCACCAAGGCCGAGAGAGCCTACGTCGCCCATAAACACCTGTGCGGGGAACGTATTGAACCACAAGAACCCGATCCCAGCGCCTACGATCGAGGCGCAGAAGATTGCGAGCTCTTGAGCACCCGGGACAGACGGGATGCGGAGGTACTCGGCGAAGTCGAAGCGGGATACGACGAGCTCATCACCCACGAACTGCAGCGCGGTCAGTGTGGCGGCGGAAAGGTAGGCGAGGACGAGGAAGGTCCCGGACGCGGTGATGACCGGTCCGATCGCGAGCCCGTCGAGGCCGTCGGTTAGGTTCACGGCGTTCGAAGTGAAGACGAGGACCAAACACGCGAACCCGACGTAGGCCGCCACGGGGAGCTGGAGCGTGAAGCGGTCGACCGCCACGAAGGGGAAGTAGAGGGTCGTGTCGAGCGCGTTCGTCCCAAACACGAGCCACGCCAGGGCTCCGCCGGCGATCGCGAACTGACCGATCAGCTTGCCGCGCTCACTGAGCCCCTTCGATCCGCGCACGCCGAGCTTCATCGCGTCGTCGACGAAGCCGACGGCGGAGTAGAGGAACGTCACGAGCACGACGATCCAGACGAGCGAGTTGGTGAGGTCGCTCCACAGCAGCGTCGAGATCAGCACCGCGAAGATCAGGAGGATGCCCCCCATCGTCGGCGTGTTGCGCTTGGACTGGTGGTTCGCGTCGAGCTCCTCGCGGATGACCTGACCGATCTGCCGCGCCTGGAGTTGGCGGATGAACCACGGGTACAGCAGCCACGTGATCGCGAGCGCGGTGAGCAGCGCGACGATGACGCGGAAGCTTGGGTACCGGAACACGTTCAGCGGGCTGAACTCGGTCCGCAGATGGGCGAACAGGTGAAAGAGCATCAGCCTTCTCCGGTCCAGGCGGCTTCGATGAATGGGATGACGGCCTCGACGCGCGCGCCACGAGAGCCCTTGAGGAGGACGGTGGCGCCGGCGGGCACGTTCGCGGCGAGCCAGGCGCCGGCGGCGGCGTGGTCGTCGACCGCGACACCACGGTCGCCTGCTCCGGCGGCGACTGGGGCCGCTGCAGATCCGATCGCAACCACGACGTCGGCCACTCGTGCCGCGCTCTCACCGACGCCGCGGTGTAGGGCTTCGGCGTCGGCGCCGAGCTCGCGCATCTCTCCGATGACGGCGATGCGCGGTGACGCCGCGGCGGCGAGGATCGACAGGCTCGCGCGGACGCTCGCGGGGTTCGCGTTGTAGGTGTCGTCGATCACGACGCGACCACCGAGCGTGATTGAGCGAAGACGCCCGGGCGGGAGCTCCAGCGCCCCGAGCGCCGCCTCGATCGCCGGCGCCTCGCGCCGTCGTCCGGTGGCCGCTTCCGTGGCGAGCACCGCGGCGGCGAGGTCGAGCGCGTTATGCTCTCCCGGTAGCGAGAACGCGACCTCACGCGCACGCCCATAGCGTCGGTCAGGCGGACTCGGCCGGGCGCGCAGGTGACCGCGATGGAGCACGCCTCGCCGGCGGCCGCGAAGGTGCGCGTGTCGCGTTCGGTCGGCTGCGAAAGTCGCGATGGCCGCGGCCTCGGGTGCGGGGAGAATGGCGACCGAGGCGCCATGGCGGAGGACTCCGGCCTTCTCGCGACGGACGCCGTCGAGACCGCCGAGGCCCTCGAGGTGTGCCTCGCCGATCGACGTGATGACGGCCACGTCGGGACGCGCGATCGCCGCGAGCTCGTCGATGTCACCCGGCCGATTGGCGCCCATTTCTAGGACGGCGTAGCGGTGCGCCGGTGCGAGGCGGGCGACCGTGAGCGGGAGGCCGATGTGATTGTTGAGGTTGCCCTTCGTCGCGAGCGCGTCGGGCCCGAGCAGCGCGGCGGTGAGCTCCTTCGTGGTCGTCTTTCCGTTGCTCCCGGTGATCGCGACGACGCAGAGCCCGCCTCGCCGCGAGCGGGCGTCGTCGACCAGGGCAGACGCGAGGCGCTGTAGGGCGGCGACCGTGTCGTCGACGACCACAACCGAGACGGCCGCGTCCGCGGGCACCGCAGCGGCATCGGAGACGATCAGCAGCCCCGCGCCGGCGGCGACCACCGCGGCGAGGAAAGCGTGCGCGTCGTGCCGCTCTCCGACGATCGCGGCGAAGATGCCGCTCGGCTCCACGGCCCGCGAGTCGATGGACAGCGCGCCCCAGCCACGCTCGGCGCCGCGCTGGACGAGGACTCCGCCACACGCGTCGGCGACGCGGTTGGACGACCAGCCCGCGAGAAGCGGGGCGCGGTCGGCGGAGATCCCGCTCCGGAGCGCGGCGCTCGCGCGGCGCAGCTCCTCGCCGTCATCGAGGTGGTAGCGGACGCCGGTGACCTCCTGGTACGTCTCGTGGCCCTTGCCAGCCACGAGGACCGGACCGGCGGATGCGCCGCCGGCGCGGAGGGCGGCCTCGATGGCGTCGCTGCGGTCGAGTCTCACCTCGACGCGGGCGGCGAGCTCGGGGGCGAGGCCGTCGAGCATCTCGGCGACGATGGCCGCGGCGTCCTCGCTGCGCGGGTTGTCGGCGGTGGCGATGACGCGGGCGGCACCGGCGGCGGCGGCTCGAAGCATCGGGCCGCGCTTGCTGCGGTCGCGGTCGCCGCCGCAGCCGAGTACTACCGTCGGGCGTCCGTAGCCGAGCTCCGCGACGGCGCGAACGACGCGCTCCACGGCGTCGGGCGTGTGGGCGTAGTCGACCAGCGCGGGGGGCTCTCCGGGGGATGGCGTGCACGCCAGCTCGAGCCGGCCGGGCACGCCGCCGAACGACGCGAGCGACGCGACCGCCTCGGCAAGCCGGTCTGGGACGACGGCGTCGACCATCGCCAGCGCGACGCCGATGTTCGCGAGGTTGTGGTCTCCCACCACCGGCGCGCAGCCTTCGATCGAGACCCCTCCGGCCTTGGCGACCGCGAAGCGTGTGCCGACGGTCGGCGGCCCGTCGGCGCGACGAATCGTGAGGTCGCCGTTCCGCGCCCCGACGCGCGTCCGTGCGCGGGCGTCGGTCGCGGCGGCGAGAATGCGGTCGCCGGCGGGATCGTCGGTCCAGGCGACCGCCGCGCCGCGAGACCCGCGCGCGACCGAAGCCGACAGCCATGGCCCGAACAGCGACGCCTTGGCGTTGAAGTACGACTCCATGTCGCCGTGGAAGTCGAGGTGGTCCGGAGTGAGGTTGGTGAACCCGACGACGTCGAACGAGACGCCAGCGATGCGCCCGAGCTCGGCGCCGTGCGAGGAGACCTCGAGGATCAGCGCCGTGGCCCCGCGGTCCAGGACGTCGCGCGCGAAGCCGTGCACGAGCAAGCCGTCCGGCGTGGTGTTTCGTGCCGGGAGCACGGTCGACTCGAAGCGATGGCTGACGGTGCCGATCACGGCCGGCCGGTGGCCGAGCGCTCGCAGAATGTGCTCGAGCAGGTAGGCGACGGAGGTCTTTCCGTTGGTGCCGGTGACGCCGAACACCAACAGTCCGTCGGTGGGGTGCTCGAACCAGACGTCCGCCATGAGAGACAGGTCGCGGTCCTCGTGGGTCGAGAGGTAGGCCGGAAGGTGCGGCGCGTCGGCGACCGCGTCCTCTCGTGTCACTACGAGGCCGACGGCGCCGGCGCGCTCTGCTGCGCCGACGAAGCGGTTGGCATCGACGAACCATCCCATGCGGGCAAAGAACACGGTGCCCTCGCGCACCTCGCGGGAGTCCGTCGCGATCGCGAGGACGTCTGGGTCGGTCGACCCTGTGTCGACGCGGCGCAGGCCGGCGGAGTTTGCGAGGACGGAGAGCTTCACGGCGCCTCGAGTGTCAGGACGACGCGGGTCCCCGGGACGACGTCGGAGCCGGCGGCGGGCCACTGAGCGACGACGCGGCCCGTGCCCACGACGGCGACGTCGAGGCCAAGCGCTTCGGCGCGCCGGACGGCGTCGGCCACCCATCCGCCGGTCAGGTCCGGGACGGTTGGCGCGCCGGTGTCGGTGGGCGCGCCGGTCGAGAGGCGGTCGTCGGCGGACAGCGCGAGCCCGTCGACCGCTTCGGCCGAAGCTGCGTGCTCGATGGGGTCACTGGAGGGTGTCGCGTCAGTCTCGGGGGCGCGCCCAAGGAGCGGGAGCGCACGGCGGGCGATCCCGGAGAAGACCGGCGCGGAGACCACGCCGCCGTAGTACCCGATCTGTGAGTTCGGGCGCCCGACGAAGACCGTGATGACGAGCTCCGGGCGGTCCAGGGGGACGAAGCCGGTGAAGACGGCGAGGTACTCCGTGTCGGAGTAGCCACCGCTGGAGAGCATGCGGGCCGTCCCTGTCTTGCCGGCCGCCGTGTAGCCGGGGACGGTCGCGAGCGCCGCGGTGCCGTCGCGGCTGACGACGGTCGCCATCGCCTGCGTGACGAGCGACGCGGTACGCGCCGAGACGACGCGCCGCACGGGGTTCGGCTCGAGCTCGGAGACCAGCTCGCCGTTGGCGCGCCGGACCGCGCGGACGATCTGGGGCTGCATGAGGACGCCGCCGTTCGCGATAGCAGCGGTGGCCATGTTGAGCTGGAGGGGGGTCACTGCGAAGCCGTAGCCGTATGAGACGGTCGCTTGCTGGCTGTAGGGCCACGGAGTCGGTGCCAGGACGCCGGTGCTGTCGCCGGGGAGGCCGACGCCGGTCCGCGAGCCGAACCCGAACGCGGCGAGGTATCCGCGCTGGGCCTGCTGCGTGAGGCGCGTTCCCATCGCCATGGCGCCGATGTTCGAGCTGTCGCGGATGACTTCCCAGGCATGGATCTGGCCGTGGCAGTGGCGGTCGATGATGCGCGCGCGGCCGAGCTGAACGACGCCTCCCTGGCAGTCGAGGAGCTCGTCGTACGTGACGAGTCCCTCTTCGAGGGCAGCGGCGAAGGTGAAGATCTTGCCGGTCGACCCCGGCTCGTATGTGGACGTCAGCGCCGGGTTCGCCCAGCCGGCGTCCGCCGACGCAGCGGTCTCGTCGAACGCGTTGGGGTCGAACGGGGGCCAGGAGGCTACGGCCAGCAGCTCGCCAGTGGCGGGGCGCGAGACGATCGCGACGGCGGCGACGGCCTCGAAGTGAGCGACGGTCGCGGCGAGCTCCTCTTCTGCCACGGCCTGGATGCGGCGGTCGATTGTGAGATCGACGCGATCGCCGGTCGCCGCCGTGAGATCGGGCGACGCGCCGAGCAGGTAGGCCTTTCGCGTCGCGTCGCGCTGGAGAGGGATCCGAAGCGAGTCGCCGACGAGGTTCGCGTCGAGGGCGCGCTCGACGCCGGCGACGCCGTGCACTCCCGGGCCGTCGACGCGGCCGATGGTGCGCGAGGCGAGCGCGCCGTTCGGGTAGACGCGGCGGTAGCTGTCGCGGCGGATGATGGCGCGGACGCCGAGCTCGCTCATGGCGTGCGCGAGCCGCGACGCCTCGGTCGGCGAGACGCCGCGAGCGAGGAGCCGGTCACCGGGGACGTCCGCCACGTCGGCGGCGACCCACTGCTCCCACTCTTCGCGCGAGAAGTACGGGAGCGACTCGAGGTGAGGCCGCACCTGGTCGAGGACGTCGCGGTTCTCGTTGAGGAGCAGCTTGACGTCGATGGCGATGTCGACGGCAGGGGCGTTTCCGGCGAGCAGCTCTCCGTTCGCGTCGCGGATCTCCCCGCGCGGAGGCGGGATCTCGGCGACGGAGTCAACGCGCCATGCCGCGCGCGCGAGGTGCTCGTCGGCGAGGAAGATCTGCAGGCGTACGGCCTGAGCGATGAAGGCAAGGAACGTCGCCATCAGGACCGCGACGGCGACCTGGACGCGACGCGGGTTGGGACGTGGCGGCTCCTCGTCGACGCGGAGGGCGCGCTCCTCGGTGGCGACGGCGGTCATGGTGCCTCCACGGTGCGAGTCTGCTGGGGGGTCGGCGGGACGAGGCCGAGCGACTCCGCGGTGCTCCAGGGCTCGATTGCGTCGACGCGGTGCTGCAGCTCGAGCTCGAGCGACCTGTGCTCGTCGTGAAGCGTCCGGGCAGAGGTAGAGAGCGCCGCCCGTGCGTTCGCGACGCGGTATGTCTCGAACTCGACGCGGAGGTGGCCGAGCAGCAGGGACGTGACGATCGTCGCGGATGCTCCGACGAACAGAATCCAGCTCAGGTCGGAGGTGCCGACCATTCGGCGGACGGTGGGCTGCGGCCGTGTCATGGGTTGCTCACTCGCTGGAGTGCACGAAGCCTGGCGCTCCGCGCGCGGGGGTTCGCGGCGAGCTCGGCGTCGGAGGGGGTGACGTCACGGAGGCGTCGGAAGTCGGTCGCCGGCGGATCGCCGACGAAGGGGACGCCGCGGGGGGGTGCGGGCGCCGTCGACAGCGTTCGGAACCGCTCCTTGACGAGGCGGTCCTCGAGTGAGTGGAAGGTGATGACCGCGAGCGTCCCGCCCGGAGCGAGGAGCGCCGGGGCGGCGTCGAGGAGACGCTCGAGCTGGCCGAGCTCGTCGTTCGCGACGATGCGCAGCGCTTGGAACGGGAGCGTGGCGGGGTGGTGGGATCGTCCACGACCGAGGACGCGCTCGCAGACGGCGGCGAGTTCGTGCGTCGTGGTCATCCCGCCCGCGGCGCGCGCCTCGAGGACTGCGGTGGCGAGCCGCCGAGCGGGGCGAACCTCACCGAAGCGCAAGAAGACGTGCGTGAGCTCGTCTTCGCTGAGACGATCCAGCAGCTCGCCGACGGACTCGGCGTCCGGCCCCATCCGCATGTCGAGCGGGCCGTCTCTGACGATGGAGAAGCCGCGCTCCGCGTCGTCGAGCTGGGGCGAGGAGACGCCGAGATCGGCGACGATTCCATCCACGGCGACGACTTCGGCGACGTGGAGCGCCGCGGGGACGTCATCGAACGAGGCACGCGCGAGGCGGACGCGGTCGCCGAACGGCGCGAGCCGATCACCGGCGGCTGCGAGCGCACGCGGGTCGCGGTCGAAGCCGAGGAGCCGGCAGTTGGGGTCGCGCGAGAGGATGGCTTCGGCGTGCCCGCCGCCGCCGAGCGTCACATCGACGTAGACGCCGTCTCGCTTGGGGGCGATGGCGCTGGCGACCTCGTCGCGCAGGATCGTGATGTGAAGGAACGGGGGCACGGGGCGGCCTCAGGTCGACGCGTTCACCTCCTGTCGAGTGGCGTCACCGGCGGCCTTCTCTGCGGGAGGGCGTGCAGAGATCGCGACCATCAGGGCGCGGAGTCGGCGGGCGTTCTCGCCGCCGAGTCTCGCGTCCAGCCGTTCGGGGCTCCATATCTCCATGAAGTCCCCGAGCCCCAACCAGCAGGCTTCGGCGAGAACGCCGGCGCCTTCGCGGACGTGCTGCGGGAGCACGAACCTTCCGAAGCCATCCATCGCGACCTCTTGGGCGAGGCCGTACAGAAGGCGTCGGAGGTCGCTCTCGTCTTCGCCGTAGCCGAAGGCATCGGCGCGAACGAGGGCTTCCTCGACGCCGCCCACCCAGCTTCTCCATCGGTTGATGGGGAAGACTCGGACGCACTCACCGAACCACGGCACGACCACGAGGATCGGCGCGTCCTTTCCGGAGGACGACTCCAAGACGATCTCACGGAAGCGGGACGGCATGGTCATGCGTCCCTTCGCGTCGACCGAGTGGGTCTCGCGTCCGTTGAACTTCTTGGGGAGGTTCTCGTTCAAGGCGGCGGGTGCTGGGCGACAGCGGTGGCGCGAGGATCGCGCCGAGGGGGTGACGACGTTCGTGGTCGCCGTTTCGATCCTGCAGGATCACCTACGATCCCGAGATTCGACTCTTTGTCCAGCGCGGCGCTGGAGGCGACGAATTCGAACGTGTGGGCACAATGCCGCCCGGCACGCACCCCGTCAAGCGTGATCGAGTGACGCGATCGCCGCATTTTACCGTCAATTTCGGCGTCTTACACTGTGGATAATGATGTGCTTAACGGACGCGATTCGATGCGGAAATCGGTGACTTGCGGGCCGTTGTCCACAGCGCCATCCCCATGTGGGAAACCCGCCGCACGCCACCGCGCTCCACCGACAATGTTCCGTCAACCATCTGTAAATAAAGAGGAATTCAGGAACCTGGATCGAAGTGGATCGTTCACAGATCAAAAAGGATCGCTCGACACCAGTCCCGCCCGTCCTGCGTCCACGACCGGATCCGCCGCCCCGAACGACCCGCCGACGCGCCCAACAACACCCAACCCCACCAACGGCGCGGCCGCTTGCCGCGCACCTCGAACCGCCGTACGACCGTGCATGCGGCTGATGGCGCTCCGCGGAGTCGCCCACATCGCCGGCGAACCCGTCGCCTCGCCCGAGAATGACCCACCGACGCGAGCCCCTCGATCACCGCCTCGCTGCGCGCGAGCCGCGCACCGACCCTACTCGCGGCGAGCCGCTCGTGCGCGCTCGCTCCAGCGTCCGCATCGATCGTCCAGAGGACGTTGCCGCCGTGATGGTCGGGCTGTTCGTTCTCGAGAAGGCTGCCAACTTCGGACAGGCACGCGTGAACCCGCGGACACTCGACGAGCTCAGGGCGCGGCTCACCGCGGACCTCTCTGCCGAAGAGGTGATGAACGTCGAGGTCGAGGCGTACGCCATCACCGACTGGCTGGTCGGCGGCGCGCCGACCGACGGCGACGACGACGAACGGGTCGCGCGGCGTGACGGTGACGTGATCCTCTACGATCCGTCTGCGGCCCCGGTCGAGCTGATTCGGCGCGCACTCGACGAGAGCTTCGAGCTGCAGATCGACTATTTCTCCCGTCGCCGGGGCGAGATGAACACACGTCGGGTCCGGCCGATCGCCCTCGAGGCCGAGACGTACCTGCGCGCGTGGTGCCACGCACGGCGCGACGAGCGCGTGTTCCGGCTGAACCGCATCACGCGGTGCGTCCCGATCACGGGCCGGCCCTTCGAGCGTCCGACGCCAGCGGTTTCGTCGTCGTCGGAGATCGGCCCTCGCCAGATCTCGCTCCTCGACGACGACTGAGCGGTCGCCAGGCGCGATCGGGGCGCCCTACTCGGTCTCTTCCCAGTCGCCGAAGTCGATGCTGCGAGTCCACCGAGATCTCCCGGCGCAGCGAGGGGCCGCGCACTGGAGCCACACGGTGTTGCCTCGCATCTCTGGTCCCTCGATCTCCCAGCGCTCGGGGTCGCCCAGGCCACCACAACGGGGACACGTCGCGTCGGCGACGCCGCGGGCCACGGAGGTGGGGAAGCGCAGCTCGAAGTGCAGCTCGGCTCCGCTACCCCGTGTAACGACGAGGTTCTCGCTTCTGTGCACGCTCTCCGTCATCTCGCCTCCGGCTCGGGCGCGGAGAGTGCGCACGGAACTAGAGGTCGGCAACCAGCGACTGGCACACCGGCGGGATTTCGCAGACCCCCTCCCCTGTGCTACGAGGCGGCCCGGCCCAGAGGAGCACAGATGTCCGACGCACGTCACGACAGCGAGAGAACGCCACGCGCCGAGAACATCCGGTGGCACGCACACGATGTCACGCGCGGCGAGCGCGAGCAGCTCCTTGGTCAGCGGGGTCGGCTCCTCTGGCTGACGGGCCTCTCCGGGAGCGGGAAGTCGACGGTCGCGGTTGCCCTCGACGCGAAGCTGAACGCCCTCGGCCGTGCGAGCTACCTGCTCGACGGCGACAACATCCGCTACGGGCTGTGCGACGACCTCGGGTTCGCGCCCGAGGATCGACAGGAGCACGTACGCCGCGTCGGCGAGGTCGGCCGCCTGTTCGTCGACGCTGGAGTCCTGACCGTCGCAGCGTTCATCTCGCCCTACCGCGCCGATCGCGACAGGATTCGGGAGCGGATGAAGCCGGGCGACTTCGTCGAGGTCTACATCTCGACCCCGCTGGAGGTGTGCGAGGGCCGCGACCCAAAGGGCCTCTATGTGAAGGCGCGCGCCGGCCAGATCGGGGAGTTCACCGGGATCAGCGCGCCGTACGAGGCGCCGATATCGGCGGAGCTGACGCTCGACACGTCGGTCCTCTCGGTCGAGGAGGCCGTCGACGCCATCGTCGCCTTCCTGCAGCCCGACTGGGTGTAGCGTCGGTTTGGGCTCGTCGGGCGCCTAGGGCTCGACGGGCAGGAACACCGTCCAGTAGGCGGCCGACGCGGCGCGCCACGACGAGCTTCGCAGCGCGACGCGGTTGAAGTCGTCGTAGTCGAACACCTCGAGCTCGATCGCGCGCAGGTAGATGGAGACGTAGGCCTCTGGCTCGCCGGGGACCGACAGCCAGCCGAGCGCGTCGGTATATGCGGGGAACTCGGCGAGGTTGACCGAGCGGGCGTAGCCAGGCGCGAAGACGGTCCACCGCGGGAACGCCTCCGAGGCCGACCCGAGCCCGATCTGGTAGAAGTCGGGAGCGCGGGAGCGGTCATCTTGCGCCCACTCGAGGTAGCCGCCCTCGAGCGTAGGGTCGGCCTCGGATGGCCGAACGAGCGTCGGGAGTGTGATGAACGACGGGAAGGTGACGACGCGATCGTAGCGACCGATCCGGCGCACGAACGACTGCGCGACCGGCAGCGTTCCGCCCTCGCCGAGAGCGCTGGCGGTTAGGGTGAGCAGCGTCCCCGCGAGCGGCCCCTCGAGCGCCGGAAAGCCGCTCGCGTCGAACAGCGCCGAGGTCGACTGGATCGGCGGGAGGCTCTCGATGTGGCCGTCCGCACCGAGCTCGTACGAGACATCGACGCGGTAGAAGGTGGGGTAGATGGCGCCGGCCTCGAGATCCGGCGTGATCAGATCCGGCGCGCCGGTGAGCTTGAAGGAGACGCGCTCGTCGAGGCGGATCGAGCAGTCGACGGTCGTCCTCCACGGCGCGTCGCCCTCGCGGAGGGAAGATCCCGCGCGTGACGCCGATGCGGCGCGGCACGAAGGTCCTGTCGGCGAGGAACCAACCGCACTGCGCGACGAGAGCGAGCTCGCTGCCGGGTTGTGATCTGAAGGCGCCGTCGTCGTAGCGTACGGCCCGAATCTGGGTCCACTGATAGCCTGGCGAGTATCGTGTGGTCTCGAGCCGTGCGCCGACGACGGCGCCGGGCGGCGGGTCGTCGATCTTGTCGAGGCCGGTCAGGAAGCCGATGACCGTGCCGGTCGGCTCGGGCGGCGGCGGGACGCAGTCGGGTCGGACGGGTCGCAGGGCGGCGTTGGATCTGAGCGAGCACGAGGGTAACGTCGCGCGCGTCGACGTCGACGTAGGTCTCGGCGGACTTCTGTTCGGCGAAGGCGGTGACCGTGACCGGTCCGCGAAGAGCGTCGCCGCGGAACGTGATCTGACCGAGCGCGTCGGTGAGCCCGACGAACGGGGAGTCCTCGCGGACGCCGACCATGACGGTCACCCCGGGGATGCGGGCATCCGTCCCGGTCTCGACGACGGTGACATTGAGCTCGCCGTCGAGTCCGCCGCCTCCGACGCCGCCAGGGAGCGCCGCGGGGTCGACGTAGACAAAGCCCCGCGGCGCCTGGATTCGGTCTCCGCACCGCAACACCTCGACACCGGCCGTCCCCGCGGCGTGTGGCGGCGTCACGGCCTCGAGGGCGACGGAGCCGATCGCTCGAGTTGCGGCGACGCGACCTCCGATGGCGACCACGCAGTCGGCACCGAACCCGTCGCCGACGACGGTGACGATGGTCCCGCCCGTGACCGGACCGCTCGACGGGACGACGCGATCGACGCGGCGTCCGCGCGCGAACGTAAGGTCCAGGCCCGTGTCCAGTGGCAGTCCGGCGACCAGGCCGAGCACGTCGGCGAAGCCGGGAGACCCGCGCGGCGCGACGAAGCGCAGCCGTGTCGGTGGCAGCGGCGGGCGCAACGGTGGCGCCGTCGAGCCGGATCGCCGCGACGTCGCGGAGGCCATCGCCGCGAAGGACGACGTCAACGCCGCCGACGGGGTCGACCACCTCGGGATCGATGGAATCGAAGCGTGGGCGTGACAGGTAGCGGAGGGGACTCACCTCGCGAACGACGCCCGAACCGAAGTCGATCGCGACGACGGCGTCTCCCTCGACGTGGGGAGGCGCGACGAGCTCGATCGACGACGGGCCCGTCGCGACGATGGGCACCGAGACCCCGTCGACGGACACAGAGACGGCGTGCGCGAGCGACGTCCCGGATACGGTGACGACCGCGCCGCCCTCGACGAACACCGCGGCCGGGTCGAGACGGACCGGCCTCGGGGTGCCGTCCGCGGCGACGAGCTCGAAGCCACCGGGCAGCCGCGACGCTCCCCGCTCTCCGCAGTCGACGACTACGTCGACGACGCCCGCGGGCCCTCCGGGCGCTGTCGCGATCAGGCGTCCGCGCTCGTCGCGTGCGAGCGGTGCGCGGCCTCCGCCGAACCAGACCTCGCAGTCGTCGTCGACGCCGCTGGCCAGCAGCCTGACCGCGGTCGCGGTGGCCGTGTCGCCGACCGAGGGTGCGACGCCCGTCAGCTCTGGGGCGTCGTAGTACGTGAACGCCTCGGCCGCGGTCGCGATGGTCGCCCCGATGGCGCGGACGTCGACTGCGCCTCGTGCGGCGGCCGGCGGCAGAGTCAGCTCGAGCGTCTCGGCGTCGACCAGCCGTACGTCGGTCGCCTCGCGGTCGCCGACAAGGACCCGCGTCGAGCTGGAGAAACCCGTCCCGCGAACGCGGAGCGGCGGACCGCCGCGCGTCGGCCCTTCGTTCGGCGCGACCCCATCCACCGTCAGTGGGTCCACAACGAACAGCTGCCCTTCGTAGAGCGCGACACCGACGGCGTTCGCCAGCTTCACGCTGTACGCGCCGGCGGGCATGGGAGCGGTCAAGACGAGGATCTCGTAGGGATCGACGAGGTCTACCTGAGCCACCGCGAGCCCACCGACCGTGACCTCGGTGTCGAGCGTGAACCGCGCGCCCTCTATCGAGACGAGGTCGCCGCCGCGGGACGACACCACGTTCGGGTAGAGATCGACGACGACCGGCGGCTCGTCGAACGTCGGGAGTTCGCGATCGGCGACTTCGGGATCGCCGAGATCCGTGCCCGCGTCGCCTGCGTCCCGCACGCCGACTTCGGAGGTACCGGTCGGCACAGTCGTCGCGCCGGAAGGGGGCACGGACGTCCCGCCGACGTCCGCCCGGTCCTGAAGCTCGCGGAGTTCTCGGAGCGCATCACAGCCGCCGCTCCCGAGGGCGAGAGCGAGGAGAACGACGAGCGCGAGGCTGCGGCTGGCGGCTTGAGTTGGCACGAAGGCTCGGTGCGAGGCTGAAGCAGTCTAACACCGGCGGACTCTGGCGAAACGGGTCCCGTGAAATTGTCGCCGTCTGTTGTCGCGAGACGCGCCGGCGATGACCCACGCGCGCGCGGGAATCGACGCGGGCCGCGCGCGGTTCGAACCATGCGCGACGTTTCGATGCCTCGAGCGCATCTAGGAGCCAGTCCGGCGTCGTCACTTTGAAGTGGACACAATTGGTCCACTTCGATACAAAATGGACCCAGCGAGTCCACTTCACGCGGAGAAGAGACGATGGGCAGCAGCATCTCGGGAGCGAATCGCGGATTCAACGACGAGCTGCGCGAGCAGGCGTACGTGGCGGACCCGATGCAGCGCTACCTCGCCGAGATCCGCGGGCACGCCGTACTGGCCCGCGACGAGGAGCGAACCCTCGCGATCGCGTACCAGCAGTCGGGATCGCTCGCGATCGAGCGTAAGCTCGTCAACGCGAACCTCCGGCTCGTGGTCAAGCTGGCGCTGGAGTATCAGTCGATCCGGGTGCCGCTGCTCGACCTCGTACAGGAGGGGAACGTCGGGCTGATTCACGCCGTTCGAAAGTTCGACCCGGACAAGAACATCCGGCTCGCGTCGTACGCGCAGTGGTGGATCCGCGCGTACATCCTCAAGTACCTGATGGACAACCACAAGCTGGTGAAGGTCGGGACGACGCAGGCGCAGCGGAAGCTCTTCTACAACCTGCGCAAGGAGGCGGACCGCCTTCAACGGCAGGGGATCTCGCCGACGCCGGGGTTGCTCGCGCGCGCCCTCTCCGTCCGAGAGTCCGACGTCGTCGAGATGTCGGCGCGACTCGCGGGGCGCGAGACGTCGTTCGACGCGCCGCTCGCGGATGCCGACTCGGGAACGCTCGCCGACCTTGTCCCCTCTGACGAGACCCCCGTCGACGAGCGCCTCGCGACCGCCGAGGAGTCGGACACGATGCGGCGTCGCCTCGACGAGTTCTCGGAGACGCTGACCGGCCGCGACCGCGCGATCTGGGCACAGCGGATCGTCGCGGAGTCGCCCGAGACGCTGCAGGAGATCGGACAGCAGTTCGGTGTGAGCCGCGAGCGTGCGCGCCAGCTCGAGGCGCGCATCAAGCAGCGCCTGACCCGGTTCCTGACCGACGGCGTCGAGGACGGCGCGGCCGCCTGAGCTGAGCCTCACCGGTTCTTGGGGCGGGTCCGCCCGCTCCGCCGGGTAGTGCCGGGTTCGCGTGCCTCGTGCGACGGGCACCGCGGCCGGCGTCACCCCCCGCCCGCCGCGGGACCGGCAGCTGTCCAGCGGAGGCCGGTAGCACCGGGAACGCCCGAGTGGTGGTCGCCGGTCTGCCCGGCCGGTCTCGCCGCCGGTCCGCCCGGCCGGTCTCGCCGCCGGACCGCCCGGCCGGTCTCGCCGGCCGGGGCGCGTCGGTTAGTACTGCGCGGTGACCCGGAAGAAGACGCCATGCGCATCTTCGTCGAAGTCACCGAGCTCGTCCTCGGCGAAGCGCGAGAAGTTGTAGCCGAGGCCGAGGCGCACGTGGTCGGCGATGATGTAGTTCGCCTCGAGCAGCAAGCCGTGCCTCCAGTCCTGCGTCAGCGACTGGCGCAGGAAGCGGTACTCGGCGCCGACGTCCCACTGCCGGAACACATGGTAGTTGAGGCGGTTGATGAGCAGCACGAGGTCGTTGTCGACGTCGGGCATACCCTCGACCGCCAGATCGATGTGTCGGTAGGCGACCTTCTCGACGAGCTGCAGGTTGTAGGGCAGCTCGACGATCGGCGAGAAGCTGAGCACATGGCTCCGTTCGTCGCGCTGCTGGCCGAGCTCGAGTTGGTACGGCGCCATCTCGGCGAGGTAGGTGTAGCGGAACAGCAGGTTCAGCCAGTTGTGGTCGATCGGCCGATAGGCCACCGCGGCGGTGCCCTCGACATCGCGCGACTCTAGGAGCGCGAGCGTGGTGTTCTCGGTGGTGACGATGTCGAAGCGACCGAACAGCGCCACGTCGCGGGTGGCCTGCGCTTCGACGGTTGTCATGGAGACGAGCTGACGCCGGTCGCCGATCGCGCTGAGCTCGTCGCGGCAGAACGCAGGGTTCGACGTGATCGAGCCGGCAAGGCAGGTACCGCCGGCGGGCGAGTGGAGCGAACCCTGGTCGAAGCGTGCCTCGAACAGCGACGAGAGCTTGATCGCGTCGAGGCGCGCGAGCTCGAAGCCGACGCTGACGGTGTCTCGGGAGTTCTCGCTCTCGACGCTCTCGGCGGTGAGCGTGTTGCTGTGCTCATACCCTGCGTCGAGGGAGAGGCCACGGGCGATCTCCCAAGTCTTTCCGAAGCCGAGCACCGCGCGGCTGCGGTCGCCGGAGATACCGCGTTGGGTCTGGTATTCCCCGTAGGTGCGACCGCTCTGGTCGTCGCCGAAACGCTGTTCACCACCGACGACGGTGTTGGTGGTCGGGGTGCTGTTGTCTCGGGGCGAGTCGAACCGCTGCTGTACGTACATGCGCGAGCTGTCGTCGGTCGCGACGTTCAGGCCGACGAGGGCTGCGTTCTCGCCAGAGTAGCGGAAGCGCTCGGTGGCCTCGAGTTCGACCTCGTCGGTGATCTGGATGCCCGTCGAGACCGATGTGACGAACCTGTCCTCGAAGTGGGTATCGGTGTCGCCGGAAGCCCCTCGGATCACGTTCGGATCTTCGCCGTTGAGCATGACCTCCTGGCCGACCCCGAGCCGGAGCCAGCGGAGGATCCGCACGCGCAGCGCGATCCCGACGATGTCGTTCGCGTACGCGTCGGCGGTCCGGTCGTCGTCGACGAAGGTGTGCTGATACGACAGCCTCATCTCGGCGGGGTCGTAGTCGTAGAGGTACTCGGCGGTGGTCACCTGACGCCGCGTCCGAGCCGTGTCGGTCAGGTCGAGGGTCTCGAGGTCGTCGACGGTCGCGTCGATCCGATCGAGGCGCAGCTGCAGCCCGTGGCGCTCGGTGAGGTTGAGACGCGACGCGAAGCCGATGCGCTCTTCGCCTTGGTCGAGGATCCGACCGTTCGAGAAGAAGCCACGGTCGGTCCGCTGGTAGCGGGCGTCGACGTTCCAGATGTGGTCGCGCTCGGTGTCGAGCACATCTGCGAGCTCGAACTGGCCGTGGACGAGCAGCGCACCGCCGTCGGCGTCGCGGCCATCGTCAAGTCGGAACCGGTCGAACGAGAGACCACCGTCGTCGGAGTACGCGTAGCCGAGGTCGTTGCTCTCGCTGTGCGCGTACTCGAAGTCGACGCGCGATGTTGAGGTCGGACCGACACCGGCCTCGACGCCCCACAGCGAGTAGCCCGGACCGGTGACTCGCGACTCCTCGACGACGCCGCCGCCGATCGACACCCAGTCGTACATGGTCTCGCGCGCGTGGGCACCGTACGACAGGTCGGACTGGTTGGCGGCGCCGCGGTAGTCGTAGGCGACTTCGAGGTAGACCGGGTGTCCGCGGAGCTGGTCGCGGGTGGTGGAGTAGTTCCCGAGCAGCATGCCGTCGTCTGCGACGGACGGCAGGGGCGACTTGAGGACGATGCGGCCCTCGGAGTAGCGCACTGTGTAGTCGTCGTTGCGAGTCAGCGGCATCCGCGAGAGCTCGACGCCCGAGACAGAGTCGCGGACGACGACCGTGACACGCTCGCTGCCTTCGACGAGCTGTCGGTTCTGGAGGTAGTAGATCGAGCCGCCCGTACCGCGCAGGTAGTTGTACGTCTGCGTCGTGCCCGCCTGCTCGTCGGCGACGTGCGCGCGGACCTCCGTGCGGAACTCGTCGGCGGCGACCTCATCGAAGACGACCTGACCGCCGTAGAGGTTGCGCCGGTAGCTGAGCAGCTCGACACCCTCGATGCTGGTATCGAAGTTGCCCCACCTCGCCGACGAGTCGCCGGCCTCGACCATGACGTAGACCTTTCCGAGCGAGTTGACGTCGGACACGGGCTCCGACGAGTCGCCAAAGATCGGGTACGAGCGGTCCGGCTGGATGACCTCGCGGATGAAGCTCTCGCGCTCACGCTCCTTCCCGGTGTCGATGTGACCGGTGAGGTTCACGTCGCCGAAGAAGTTGTCGAGGACGGACTCCCCGCTGACCCAGCCCTGGAAGTACAGGCGTCCCTGACCGTAGGCGGTGACGCCGGAGTCGGTGGTCAGCGAGTTCTGGTCGGTGGCGCCAGCAATGTCCGCGTGCCGCGATCCAACGGCGCCGTCTGCGAGCGCCATCAAGAAGAACGACGAGTTGGAGACCTCGACCGGCCACTCCAGGCGCCCATGGTTTCCGTCGAGGTCAGTGGTCTCGATGACCACGGTCGACGGGCCGCCCGGCAGCTCCGCGACCGTCGCGAACCGCCCGTCGGCGTCGACGTCGACGGCGACGCCGTTCACGCGCACTTCGTTCGTCGGGACCGTGGTCCCGAAGACCGGCAGCCTGTTCGAGTCGAGCGGAACGCCCGACGGCGGGAGCTGCACCGAGATCTGTGCCGCGTCCGACGCCGCGAGCGCGGCGAGGAGGTCCGCGCCGTCATCGGTCGACAGCGCCGCGTCGAGCTGCTCGGCGTAGAACGAGAGCAGGTCTCCGTATCCGGACGCGCCAGCGGCCGCGGCGGTTGCGACGGCCGAGGGCGTCGCGGGCGCGGGCTGGGTCGCCGCGGTCGGCGCCGTAGCGGGGGCCGGCGACGTCGCCGCCTCCGCGGGCTGGCTGAACGCGGACTCCGCATCCGCGGGCGCGACCGGAACTCCTGCAGCCGACGCTGGAGTCGGGGCGGGCGCCGTGGTCGGCGAAGGTGCGGAGGGCGCAGGTGTCGCCGGACCGAAGGGGCTGAACGGGTTGGTCGGCGCCGCCTGACGGAATGCGGGCGCCGTCGCACCAGTCAGCAGCCAGCGGCCGCTGGTGGCCGGGCTGAACGGCGAGTTGATGACCGGCGCGGCAGGCACGGGAGCAGGCGCGGGGGCCGGCTCCGGCAACGGTGGCGCGGGCGGCGCAGCTGGCGTGGACGGCGACTCGTCGGCGCTTCCCTCGCTCGGTGCAGCGGCGGGGTCGCTGATCGGCGCGGCCGGCGAGGCCGTGACAGGCGCCGCTCCGCCGCCTGCGGGCGCGAACGGCGACGCGCCGGGCGCGGCAGCGGGTGCAGGCGCGGTCTCCGGGGTCGGCGGTGTGCGATCGCGGCGACGCTCGGCGTCGGCCGGCGGGGCCGGGGCGACGCCGTCGGGGTCGGCGTTGGTGGCGGCGCCAACGGGCGCGACGGCAGCGTTCGTTGAGGGGGCGGAGGTCGGCACGATCGGCGTCGCGAAGATGCTGAACGGCGCCTGATCGAGGGGGGCGCTCACCTGCGCGTCGAAGCCCGCCGGGACGGTGACCGGCTGGACGACGTGCGCGCCACCGGTGACCACGTCGATGAGCACGGTCCGGCCAGAGGCGGCGAGGATCTCCGTCGAGAAGACGTCGCCGACGCCGTCAATCCGGTCTCCGTTCACGCGAACAACGGTGGGCGGCGCCTCGATCGTCGGAACCGGCGGGGCGTCGTCGGGCACTTCGCCGTCGAAGATCTCGAACGGCCGAGGCGCGGTGCTGGCCATCCCGCCGTTTGCGAGGCGGAGGGTAAGCCGGGCCTCGTAGGCGCCGGCCGTAAGGCCGCCGCCGTCGCTCGTGCGGCCCTGCCAGGTGCGTCCGCCTGGCGGCGGCCCTTCCCCGGACTCCTCCCAAACGAGCCCGCCCGCCTGATCGGTGACCTCGAACGTCCAGCCGAGGGTGTCCGCCGGGACGTCGCGGAACGGGAACCGTAGCGCGGGCTCGAGGATGCGACCGTTCAACGTCGTTCGCGGGTTCTCGACCTCTACGGCAACATCCAGCCCACCGAGCTCCACGTCGGCGGTCCCAACGCGAGCTCGGCGCTCGCCGATGTCGATGCTGACCCCGACGCGCGGCAGGGTGACGGTGGCACGTGTCAGCGTCGCCTCTTCGCGGACCGCGACGGTGGCCGCGTGCGCGGCGCCGTCATCGTCGAGCAGCGTCAGCACCACGATGCCGTCCGCCGGCTTCGGCAGCAGCTCGGAGAAGCCACCGTCCGGGCCGACGGTGACTGCGCGACGGCCTGCCATCACACCGGGGCTCAGCGCAGGCATCGCGGGGATCTCCGGCGTCAGGATCTCCGGATCCGGGGCGATCACCTTCACCTCGACGCGTCGGTTCGTGTTGCGCGTGCGATCTCCGATGTTCGGGTAGAGCGGGACGCGGGTGCCGCGCCCGAACGCCTCGATGCGCCCGGGGTCGACGCCGAGTTCGTGGGTCAGGTACGCGACGACTGCATCGGCTTGCTCCTGAGTGACGCGGGCCTCGTCTTCGGCCTCGTCGCGGTCGTCGAGGTGTGCCTCGACGCGGACGCGCGCCGGCGCGGTGCGCGCGAGGTCGCTGCGCATCTCGTCGAGCATCGCCCGAAGCTCGTCGTTGGGTCGACCGCGCTCGAACAGCTCTCCGTGGCGGAGGCCGTGGGCCAGCAGCCGCTCCCGCGTGCCCTGCACGACGAGCGTGACCGGACGCGCGGCGGCGTAGCGGCTGGGCCCGACGAGTGCACGGAGGCGGATCTCGTATACGGCCTCGGACGCGAGCGCGAGTCGGCCGTTCTGGTCGAGTCCGTCCCACACGAAGCCATCGGCCGCACCGGTTCCGCTCCGCTGGTAGGCGACGATTCCGCTCGTGACGTCGGCGATCTCGACGACCCACCTCGTGGCCTCGGCAGGGGTTCGGAGTCCGAGCGCGAGCGGCTCGACGAGCGCGCCGCCGTCGACCCGCACGGTCACGACATCGCGCTGCGGCACGGTCCGGGCGGGCCCTGCGGCGTCGTCGGTCGCGGCCCCCGGGATGCCCGCACTCGCGGGCGCGGACGGCGTCGTGGCGGGATTCGCCGACGCGGTCGGCGTCGCCGACGCGACCGCTGGAGGTGCCGCGGAGAACGGCCCCGCCGCCGCCGCCGGAGCTTCGGGCTGCGCCGGCTCGGCCCCAGTGCGCTGAGCGGGCCGACGTGCGCCCTGACTCGATTCCTGGATGCCGGCCGCGGCCTGCGCAGGCGGCTCGGTCGGTGCAGCGACACGTGCGGGTGGGGGCGTGGGGATAGAGTTCCCCGCCGCCGCGGCGAGCGCGACGTCGAAGAGCGGGACCTGCACGCCGTCAACGCTCAGCGAAGCACCAGCGACGGTACCCGTGACCTCGAAGTACCGCTCGCGCCGCAGCCGCGCGGCCTCTGCGAGCGCTCCGTCGCCGGGCGAGACGTCGATGTCGGTGACGCGATTCTCGGTGCAGCTCACCGCGAAGTCGATGACCGCAGGCAGACCGCGAGTGACGTTGAAGGCACGGGCCTCGTCCGAGATGATCGTCGAGCCTGGCGGCAGCGTCCGGTCGTCGAGCTTCACGAGGTGAAGACCAGGATCGATCTCGCCGAAGTGGAAGCGGCCGTCGAGGTCGGTGTCGGCATAGTAGCCGGAGTCGAGGAAGACGCGCGCACTGGGCAGGCCCGCTTCGCCCCGGTCGACGCGACCGTCTCCGTCTGCGTCGCAGAAGACGCGGCCGAGCAGCACGCCTTGGTCGAAGACCGGGTCGTACTCGATGCGAACATCGACGTAGTCGACGTTCGAGATGACGGTGTCGGTGTCTGCGGCGCGCACGTCGACCCGGTTGCGGTACCGCTGGCCGGGGTCCGCAGACGAACCGACGACGAGGAAGTAGCGCAGCTCGATCTCGGTGTCGGCGGGTAGGTCCATGGGCCCGATCACGCCGTCATGGACGGAGCCGAACTCGAGCAGCAGCTCGCCGGTCCCCCACGCCGAGATCGGCTGCGTCTGACCGTTGGAGAGGTCGCGACGGGTCGCGGTGGCGGAGCCGTCGACGTAGCGGAACGTGCTCGGGATCGCGTCGACGATTCGGATGCCGCCTCGGTCGGCCGCGGCGTCGTAGATCAAGTCGGAGCCGGACCCGTTCCGGACGGTAACCGTGTAGGTGACAATGTCGCCTACGTACGCGGCGACGCGGTCGGCCCGCTTGGTCACGACGATGTCGGAGTCGATCCGGTCGAGCGGGACGTGGTTCTTGTGCACGGATCCGTCGCCCGTGGTCGAGAGCTGCAGCGCATAGACCTCGCTCCCCTCTGCGACGCCGTCAGGCGTCGCGGCGTCGACGAGCTCTGCACGATCACCGGTCACCACCGGTGCCTCTTGCGCCGCGATCCGGGTCGATGGGAACACGTAGGCAGAGGACGA
>JACKDJ010000007.1:22500-148351 GCA_020633625.1 Myxococcales bacterium | reverse complement strand
TCCGAGCGAAGGTGCAGGGAGAGCAGGCGACCGAGCTGAGGGTGGCCGATCGCAGCGTCGACATCGAGGTGGCGCTCGCACGCTCCGACGTGTCCGACGTCGCCGCGCTGCGCAGCATGGTCGTCGCCTTCGAGGCGACCCCCGGCGCGGCGCTGCTGGCGACGGGTGCGGTGGTGCCCCCGACGACCGCGCGGCCGATTCGGCTCGACGCCGTCGCGGACGTCGAGGTTGGGCGCGGGCCGGCAGAGGTGCGTCACGTCGACGGCCAGCGCGCGGCTGTCGTCACGGCGGGGAGCTCTATCGTTGATCTCGAGCGCGCGACGGACGAGCTGCGCGCACGGCTCGGCGACGTGACGTTGAGTGAGGGGCAGCTCCTGCTGGTGTCGGGTCAGAGCGAGGAGATGGAGCAGGCGCGGGCCGGCCTCAGCTTCGCGCTGCTGCTCGCCGTCTTCCTGGTCTACGTCGTCATGGCGTCGACGTTCGAGTCGCTGATCGGGCCGGCCGTGATCCTGCTGACGATCCCGCTCGCGCTGTTCGGGGTCGTCGGCGTGCTCTGGTGGACCGGGACCCCGGTCTCGGTGGTCGCGCTGATCGGGGTGATCGTGCTGGCCGGCATCGTGGTCAACAACGCGATCGTCCTGGTCGACACGATCCTCGCTCGCCGCCGTGCCGGCGAAGCGAAGGCGGCGGCGATCGTCGCCGCGTGCGCGACCCGCTTGCGTCCAGTGCTGATCACGACGACGACGACGGTGCTCGGGCTCGTACCGATGGCGATGGAGGTGGGCGAGGGCGCGGAGATCCGACGGCCGCTGGCGTGGGTCTTGATCGCCGGGCTGAGCGTTTCGACGGTCCTGACGCTCGTCGTGATCCCGACCGTCTACTCGCTGCTGACGCCGGGAGATCGGCCGGCCACTCCGCGTCCGTGACGGCGTTCGCGCCACTTCACGGTCGTCTTTCGACGTGGTAGGGTCCGGCCTCGCGAGCGGCTGCCCCTCGGCGACGCCGCTGCTGAACCGAACGAGGGCTGAATGAGCGAGTACCGACGGAAGTCCCTCCGAAGCTTCTACTGCGAGGAGGGCCTCTGGAAGGCCTACGAGAAGCTGGCGCGCGAGCGTGACCAGACGATCGACCAGCTCCTGTCCGACGCGCTGCAGCGGTACCTCGACGGCGGTACGCCCGCCGCGTCGGCTCCCGCCCCGGTGCCCGCGTCGACGATCGCTCTCGGTGCGGCCCCGGCCCCCGCGCGTCCCGCCGCGCCGGCGCTGCAGTCGCAGACCGGCGAGCTGCGTTCGGATCGCGCGACGCTGGAGCGCATGCCCGCCGTCCGGACCGCGCCGCCGCCGCCGCCGGCCCGCCCGCCCCGCGTCACCCCGCCGCCCGCGCCTGCGATCACACCGGGCGGTGCGATGCCGAAGCTGTTCGTCCACTACGGCGGGCACGTCTACCCGGTGAACAAGGCCGAGTTCGTCATCGGCCGCGGGTCCAGCGGGACCGACCTCACGATCCGCGACGGGAACATCTCGCGGAAGCACGCGGTCGTCCTGTTCCACAACGGCGGCTTCTTCATGCAGGACCTCGGCTCCACCAACGGCGTCGAGTTCAACGGCCAGCGCGTCGAGACGAAGGCCATCGAAGAGGGCGACGCCTTCACGATCTGCGACCACGAGATCACCTTCTCGTACCGCGGCTAGTCGCACAGAACAGCCCCGCGCGCGGCGACATCGTGTTCGGAATCCACGCCGTCGCGCCGGGCCTCGTTCAGCTCACACTCGCAGCGCCCCAAGGCGTCGGGCTCCCGTTCGGCTTTCCGCAGAACGTCTTCGTGCTCGGGGCGGGGAGCAATCGAGCCGTAGTGGGCTCCGGGCCCCGCGGCGCGCGATCCTCCCTCCTCGCAGCGCTCGACGCCGCCGGGGTCAGGCCGACCGACGTGACTCGGGTGGTCCTCACAGCCGCGCTGCCGGAATCACTCGGTAACGTCGACGTCTTCGAGCGCGCCGCCGTCGTCGCCGCGGCAGACGCACCGCTGCAACCGCAAGCCGTCGCGGCAGCGGTCCGCGCCGAGCTCGAGCCGATCGCGCGCGACCTCTGCCGAGGCCCAGAGCGCCACCCCGACTGGGACGAGCGGCAGGTCGACGCGTTCTTCGACGCCTACGCGGCGGGGCTGCCCGCTCACCTGGACGTCGTCGCAGCGCCCGACGGCGCCGAGCTCGCCGCAGGCGACGTCGTGCTAGAGCTGCTCGCGTCGCCCGGCGTATGCGCGCACGCGGCCTGCTTCGTCGAGCGGCAGCGTGGCTGGCTCTTCACCGGCCCGACGATGACCACGACCCCAGAGCCGCGGCTCCGCGACCCGCGCGCCTACACCGACAGCGTGGCGCAGGTGAGCCAGCTCACGCCGCGGCTGATCCTCCCAGGGACGGGCGGGGTCGAGCGGGCCTACTTCCACTTCTTTCGGTCGACGAACCTCGCCGTGTCGAACCTCGTCTCGAACATGCCGTTCGCGCTGCACGGGCCGACCGCCGTCGCGCACGTGGCGTACCGCGACGTGGGCTACTGGCCGCGAGACGTCATCCGCTTCGCGGCGTGGATCTGGCGCTTCAAGGTCGTCCTCGACGAGCTGGTCGCGAGCGGGGTAGCCGCCGTGGAGGGCGAGGGTGCCTGGGCGCGCTACACGATGGATCGCCCACCGCGCGCGTAGTCCGCGTCAGGTTTGCGTGGCTCCGCCCCCCTTTCGCCGCCGCGGCACGCACGGCCTACGGAGCGCCGCTCGGCTCGCCAGGCAGCGTGTCTGGCGCGCAGCTGCTGACCTCGAAGATCGGGTAGCGCCACCCCGTCGCCGCGGTCATGGACTCGCGCGCGGGGGCGATCGCCATCGTCGCGCCCGCGCCAGCCTCGGTCGCGAGCGTCTCGAGCGCCTCGGCCACTCCGACCTCCGCAGCCCGTGCCGGCCGCAGCTCGACGCGGACCCAGCTCCCACCGAGCTCGACCTCCCAAGGCGGGCACTCGCATGCGGCGGGGCTCACGCGTACGCGTGCCTCGAGTGGACCGTCGGTCCAGACGAGGTCCGCCGCTCGGACGACCGCGCGCTCGAGCCGCCGCGTGGCGGCATCGACCGGTGACTCCGGCTCGGCCGCCGCGCAGGCGACCAGCGCGAGTGCGCCGGAGAGAAGGCCCAGCCGGCCGAGGCGAGCGGACCGGGCCCTGCCGCGCAGCGTGCTAGCCGTCAGCAAGAGGCCCTCCGGCGAGCGCGGACGCGACGGCGCCCGAGTACGTCCCCGGCGACGCGTAGACCGAGATCGGCGCGCCACGGCGCACGCGGGGCTCCCCGCGACGGCAAGTGGCGAAGATGACGGTCGGCGCTGCGTCCGCAGTAGGCCGCAGCTCGACTAGCTCGACGTCGGCGAGGTCGGCGGCCAGGCACGCCGCGTTGACCTCGCTCTCACCCTCGGCTGGGTAGACCAGCTCGAGGCGCCCGCCACACCCGACGGCGCTCGCGCAGGCCCCGACGAGCGCCACGAGGTCGCCGTGAAGCTGGTGACGGGCGGCGGCGCGCTCGGGGTGGTCCGAGACGCGCGACTTCGCGGGGTCGAAGTAGGGCGGGTTCATCACGACGACGTCGAACTCGCCGAGATCGGCGACGCCAACGCGCAGATCGCGGAGCGCTGCGGCGACCTGTCCGTCGAGGCCGTTCGCTCTGATGTTGCGCGCGAGGCGCTCGAAGAGCGCGGGCTGGCGCTCGACGGCGACGACCGTGGCCGTGGGGAGCCGCGTCGCGATCGCGAGCGCGATGACACCGACGCCGGCGCCGGCGTCCAGCACGCGGCGCGCGCCAGCGTCGGCGACGCGAGAAGCGAGGAGGACGGAGTCCAGGTTGAAGCGGTAGCCGCGCCGGCCCTGCACCAGCGAGACGCGGCCGTGGAAGATCGCGTCCAACGTCTCGTCGTCGGCCGCCTCCGCGGAGCGGGTCTCGGCCGCGCTAGTCTCCACGGAGGTCGTTGACGACGATCCCGCTCAGGACCTTCGGGTAGAAGAACGTCGACTTCTGGGGCATGAACCCACCCGACTCACACACCGCGCGGACGAGGGGGACGGGGAGGGGGTTCATGAGCAGCACGACGTGGTGCTGCGGGTCGGCGACCGCCTCGAGCGCCGCGTCGAGGCCCTTGATGTAGTGGATGTTCGTCTTCGCGGCCTGAGCGGCCAGGCTGATGCCCGTGAGCTCCGGCAGCACGTAGCTGTGCAGGATCGTCACGTCGAGCTGGCGCGCGGCCTCGGGGCCGGGGAGGCGTGAGAGCGCGGCAGCGGCGCGGTCCGGCGCCAGACGGAGCAGCGCACGTGTCTCGGTGCCATCGGCGCGTCGCGCGAGCGCGAGGAACGACGGGGCGACCGCGCCCGAAGCGGCGAGCTTCGCCTCGAGCGCTCGCGCGTCGAGCTCTGAGTCGACCGGCTCGACGTCGAAGATCGCGCCGACCGCGGCGAGCCAGCGGTCGACATCGAAGTCGCTGAGCCCGAAGAGGGCGCGGTGCGTCGGCCAGACGATCAGGCCGGGGTCCGCGGCGTTCGCGAAGTAGGCGAGGGCGAAGTCGTGGGGTCCCGGGCCGCGCCCGGCCGCGCGCTGAGCGTCGCGGTACGCCAGGGCGGTCTCGTAGCGGTGGTGGCCGTCGGCGATCAGGAGTCGCTGCGACGCGAACGCGGCGGTGACCTGTTCCTGCGTCGCTGGGTCGGTGACGCGCCAGAGCCGATGGTGGATGCCGTCGTCAGTCGTGGCGTCGAAGAATGGCGCCGGCTCACGCGCAGCGGCGAGCGCGTCGTCGACCGCGCGCGCCGGGTCGTCGTAGAGGAGAAAGAGCTGTGAGAGCTGAGCCTCGGTGGCGATCATCAGCCGCATCCGGTCCTCCTTGGGACCGCTCAGCGTGCGCTCGTGCGGGAGGATGATCCGCTCGTCGTAGTCGTGGAGGCGAACGCGGCCGAGGAAGCCGCGACGCGTGACGCGCTCGCCCGGGGCGACGTCGAAGGTCTGCTCGTAGACGTAGTAGCAGGGCTCCTCGTCTCGCAGCAGGACGCCGTCCTCGATCCACTTTCGAAACGACGCGGCGGCGCCGGCGTAGGGGTCGCCGTCTTGCGGACGTGCGAAGTCGATGCGGACGAAGTTGTACGGGCTGCGCGAGTAGAGCGCGTCGCGCATCGGGTCGTCGATAACGTCGTATGGCGGCGAGACGACGGTCGCGAGGTCACCGACCACTGCTGCGTCGTACCGGGTTCCGCGGAGCGGGCGAACGTCTGCCATCGAGCGTTTGCGGGTGCGAGGGTGGGCTGCCGGATAGCGAAGTCCGGCGGCGGTGTCACGAAGCGAGAGAGGCGGCCCGCTTTGGCGGGCCGCCTCTCTCGATACACCGGGAGCTGCGGGCTAGCGCATCTCCTCGCGAGCGATCGCGACGAGACGCGTCACAAGGTTGTCGAGGTCGCCCGCTGCCACCGAGGTGGACAGCGTGACGTCCGTTCCGGACGCCGCGGCCTGCAGCCCGGAGACGAGGGGACCGACGCCGAGCGCCTGGACCTCGGGGGCGGCGGCGACGCCGGCGATCTGGGTGTTGAAGTCGCTGGCAGCGGTCGTGGCGGCGTCGGCGGACTCCATCGCGAGCGTCAGGTTGACGCGCAGGCCCGACGACAGATCGATCGACGCGCGTGCGGCCTGGGCGCCCTGCGGGGACTCGGGGATCGTCGTCGCGATCCAGATCGTGCCCGACTTGTCGACGGCGCGCAGCTGCGAGGCGACGCGGCCAGAGGCGCCGGCGGAGCCGCTCATCGCGGGGGCGACCAGCGCGTGCTCGCCGACGGCGACGACCGTGTCGCTCAGGAACGCGACCGTCGACTGGCCCTTCTGGTAGAACGCGATCTCACCCTCGGTGCCGGCGGTGTAGCCGTCGTCGATGAGGACCTGCGCGACGGCGTCTCGCGGGTACGACGCCTCGATGAGGATCACGGCGTGGTCGCCGCTCGTGGGCCCCACAGAGCTCGACGCGATGACGAGCGAGCGGACCTGCGTGCGCGGGTCGAACCCGGCCGTGGTCAGCGTGTTGAGCGTGTTGTTCACGCCCGTGTCGTCGTCGGCCAGGTCAAGGGCGGTCGACCAGAGCGAGGTGCTGCGCAGGGCCTCGACGTTGACGCCGACCACGACCTGCGCGGTGCCGGGCACGTGACCGAGCAGCGCCGACCCGTTGCCAGCCAGCGCGGGCGCGGCGAGGAGCAGGGCGGTGAGCGCCAGCGTGGCGCGGAGCATCGAGCGAAGTCGCATGGGGTACTCTCGAGACAGACGGTGTGCGAAGGCGCTGCGCGAGGGGCAGCTGCGCGAGAACAGACGCCGAAGTCCGACGCGTATTCAGCGCGCCTCGATCGTCACTTCTTCTTAAAGAAGTCGGCGTTGAGCTGCGCCGAGCCAGCCCACTTCTCCGGGAGCTCCTCGTCTTCGAAGATCGCGTCGACCGGGCACTCCGGCTCGCAGGCCCCGCAGCTGATGCACTCCTCGGGGTCGATGTAGAGCTGGATCTTGTCGCCGTACTTCGCCTTCAGCGCGGACTCGCCGCCCTGCTCGCGCGTCTCCCGGATCTCCGGCAGAGGGGCCGGCCCATGGATGCAGTCCACCGGGCACACGTCCACACATGCCGTGTCGCAAACGCCGTGGCAGGGGTCCGCAATTACGTAGATCATCGAAGTCTTCCTCTGCAGGGGTTCTCGCGCGGGCCCGCCCGGGCGTCGCGCGCGGAACAGATACCCGTCGCCCGGGCTCGTCGCAAGTCCGAACCGCGCACAGCGGCCGGCGCCGCGGCCGCCAAGCCTCAGTCCACGATCTCCACATACGGTCGCAGCACCGTCTTCTCGCCGACCTCTGGGAAGACGATCGACAGCCGCGTCTTGTCGCCGTGCACCTCGACACCGGTCACGCGGCCGTCGCCGAACAGCCGGTGGCGCGCGGTCCGGCCGACCAGCGGTGACGCAGACGTCGTCGGCCTCGCCACCGGGCCGTCGCCAAACACGAGCCCCTGCGCCGGCACGCGCTCCGACCACGGCCGCTGATCGTATTCGTCGAACGCAAACGGGCGCTCGCGCGGCGCCCGCTGCGCCGCTGCCCGCGCCGCGCGCCAGTCCAGCGAGCGCGACGCCGACTCGGGCGATATCGACACCAGCGCCGCCGGCAGCTCCAGCAAGAAGCACGACGGCGCGCAGTCCCGCGTCTGCGCGTAGAGCCGCCGACGCATCGCCGCCGAGACCACCAGCACGTCGCGAGCCCGCGTGTAGGCCACGTAGCAGAGGCGCCGCTCCTCGTCGGGGTCCGCGACGCTCCCCTGGCGCGCGAGCGGGAACTGCGCCTCTTCGAGCCCGGTCACGAACACCGCCGGAAACTCCAGCCCCTTCGCCGCGTGCACGGTCATCATCTGCACCCGTGAGGCGTCGTCCGACGGCTCCTCTGCCGTGCGCCCCGCGAGCGCCACCTGCTCCAGGTAGCTGGAGATCGACACGTCGCCGCCGGCGGCCACGAACTCGCGGACCGACGCGCGAAGCTCCTCGACGTTCTGCAGACGCTCGTCGGCGGTCACCGGGTCGCTGTCGCGCAGGTAGCGCTCGTAGTCCGTCACCGTCAGCACGTGCTCCACCAGCTCGCTGGCGTTCGCGCGGCCAGCGAGCACGTCGAGCTCGTCGAGGACCTCGGCGAGCCGCGTGAGCCCCGGTCGGCTCCTCGCCGTCGCGTCGCGCGCGACCCAGCGCGCCGCCTCGGCGAAGGTGCCGCCGGCCGCTTCGCGCGTGTCGATGACGCGGCGGAGCGTCGCCTTTCCGATGCCGCGCGTCGGGACGTTCGCGATCCGCCGGAAGGCAGCTTCGTCGGAGCGGTTCGAGGCGACGCGAGTGTACGCCAGCACGTCCTTCAGCTCGCGTCGATCGAACCACGCGACGCCGCCCACCATCGCGTGCGGGATCCCGGCGCGGCGAAACGCCTCCTCGAACGATCGGCTCTGCGCGTTGGTGCGGAAGAACACCGCGACGTCGCCGAAGGTCAGGCCGCGCTCCGACCGCAGGCGCTGGATACGCCGCGCGACGAAGTCGGCCTCCTCGCGGTCGTCGCGCCCGACGAACGCCTCGATCGGGGTGCTGTCGACCCGGTCCGTCGTCAGCCGCTTCGGCATCCGCGCCGGCAGCTGCGCGACCACCGCGTGCGCGGCGTCGAGGATCACCGGCGAGCTGCGGTAGTTCTGCTCGAGCGCGATCACGCGGCACCCGGGCAGCTCGTCGACGAAGCGCCTGACGTTCTCGACGGTCGCGCCGCGCCACCCGTAGATCGCCTGGTCGTCGTCTCCAACCGCGACGACGTCGTCGCCGGCGAGCGCGCGGACGAGCTCGAACTGCGCTCGGTTCGTGTCTTGGAACTCGTCGATCAGCAGGTGCTCCGACCCCGCTCGGACCGCGTCACGCACGTCGCCATCGGCCCGGAGCAGGTGGACGACGTGCGAGACGAGATCCCCGAAGTCGCACGCGTTCGAACGGAGAAGCGCCGCCTGATAGGCCTCGAAGACCGCCGCCGAGAGCTCTCCCTCGGGGCCGCGGGCCTCCTCGTGAACCTCAGCGACGGTGAGCGCCGCGTTCTTCGCGCGCTCGATCGCGGCCGAACGCGACCGCATCGCCTCAGCGTCGCGGGGCAGGTCGAGCGTCTCGAGGACGTCGCGGAGCACGCTCGCCTGGTCGTCGTCGTCGTAGATCGAGAAGCTCGGGGTCAAGCCGATGCGGCGCGCGTGTCGCCGCAGGATGCGCGCGCAGGCAGAGTGGAACGTCGAGACAGCGACCCCCGCCGCCGCCGCGCCGCCGACGAGGCCCGCGACGCGCTCGCGGACCTCGAGCGCGGCCTTGTTCGTGAAAGTCACGGCAAGGACCGATGCCGGCGCGACGCCCTCGTCGAGCAGCGACGCGATGCGATGCGTGATCACGCGAGTCTTCCCGCTCCCGGCGCCGGCGAGGACCAGCAGCGGACCGCCGCGGTGCTCGACGGCCTCACGCTGCGGCGCGTTCAGGCCCGCCGTCACGGACCGGGAGGCGCCGGCGGGAGCTGCGGGTACGCGGCGGCCTGCTGCTGCGCGACGCGGCGGTTGTGTCGACGCGCGCTCGTGTAACCGTCGACCGCGGCAAACAGCATGACCGTCGGCATCAGGAACGGGACAGTCGTCGCCACTAGGCAGCTCGTCAGGAAGTACATCAGCCCCTTGCCGGTCTCGCCGTTGTAGAGCTGCCCCGTACCCGGCATGATGCTGAGCAGCGAGGCGGCGACGGGGTTCCGATACATCGGGGTCGGCGGCCCGGAGTAGGGCACCAGCGCGCCGTTGCCGTAGCCAGGCTGCGCCGGTCGAGGACCGAGCCCCAGACCGGGCGGCACGTACGCACCGGCGGGAGGGGGCGCGAGCGGCGCCGCGCCCCAGGCGGTCGAGGGTGCTCCCGGGTAGCCCCCACGCGGCGCGCCGTAGGCGGGCGCCGGGGGGGCGCCGTACGTCGGCGCCCCGTAGGGCGGCGGCGCGGTGGGCGCTCCGTACGGTGGTGGCGCGGTGGGCGCTCCGTACGGTGGTGGCGCGGTGGGCGCTCCGTACGGTGGTGGTGCGGCGGGCACACCGTAGGGCGGGGGCGCGCTCGGCGCACCGTACGGTGCAGGCGCCGATGGCGAGTACCCCGGCGGCGGGTAGCCGGTCGGCGGATAGCCCGCCGTTGGACCGGCCACCGGCGAACCGTAGTGGGAGGCTCCCGGCGGCGGGTACCCCGGCGGTGGCGCCGCGTACGGCGCAGCGCCCGCTCCGCCGTAGCCAATCGTCGCCGGTCCCTGCGGGCGCGGCGGTGAATAAGGCGTCGGCGCCCCGTATCCGCCGCCTTCCGGCGTCTGGGCGCCGTAGCTCGGTCCGTCGTCTGGTGTCGCCGCCGAGGGCGCGGCCCCTGGAAGGCCGGCAGTGAACACCCCGGCGCGGCCGTGGCCCGGGACGAAGTAGAACAGGTTGCCGTCGTCGTCGGCGTCGAGCTCGAGGCGACCCGACGTGACCATCCGATCCAGCATTCGCTCGGCGTCCTTCGCCGGGATGCGGAGGCCGTAGCCGACATCGGCGGGTGTAAGGCGGTCCTTCCCCTGTGAGCGGACCAGCCCCAATACACCGTTCTCGAACTCAGCCTGCTCCATCGACTCCGCTCCTTGGACAACCGCATCGCGCCGCGACCGCTCGACAACAATAGGGTCCTCTGACCGTCGCGCAAAGCGCCGCGCGCGGCCGCCCCGGACCCACACCGACCGTGAAGTTGACACCGCGCCGGCCGCGCGGCGATACCTCGCCCGTGGTCCTCGCCGTCCTCAAGAGCATGCGTCCTCACCAGTGGGTGAAGAACGCGTTCGTCCTCGCGCCGCTCGTCTTCGCGCAGCAGCTCACGACAGGGCCCGCCGTGTGGCGTGCGGCCCTCGCTACGGCGCTGTTCTGCCTCGTCTCGGGGGCCGTCTACCTCGTCAACGACTGCTTCGACGTCGAGAAGGACCGCCAGCACCCGACAAAGCGCGAACGCCCGATCGCAAGCGGCGCGCTTGGCGTCCGGACGGCACAGGTGATCGCGGGCGGGCTCGCGCTCGGGAGCCTCGCCGTCGGCGCCGCGCTGTCGCCCGCTTTCGCCGCCGCGATGCTGGCTTACCTCGTCGTCAACGCCGCGTACTCGCGCGCGCTCAAGCACAAGCCGTACGTCGATGTCCTCACGATCGCGTTCGGGTTCCTCGTCCGGATCGTCGCCGGTGCCCTCGCGATCGACGTGCCCGTCAGCGTCTGGTTGTTCGCCTGCACGTTCCTCCTCGCGCTCTACCTCGGGATGGGCAAGCGACGGCACGAACTCCTCGCCGCCGGCGACGACGCCTCGCGGCAGCGGAAGGTCCTCGACGCCTACGACCCGACCCAGCTCACGATGGCAATGCTCGGCACCGCGCTCGCCACGACCGCCGCGTACACGGCATACGCCGTCGAAGACCACACGACGGACTTCGGGACGAACCTGCTGCCCCTCACGATCCCGTTCTGCGTCGTTGGGCTCACGCGCTTCTTCCGCCTGTCGAGCGCCAGCGACGATCCTCACTCGCCGACCGAGCGGATGGTCACCGACCTTCCGTTCCTCGCGAACCTGTTGGCCTGGGGCGCGCTCGTTGTCTACCTGATCTACGCCCCATGAGCGCGATGGCCCCGGACGCGCACTGGCTCGCCCGCGCCGCGCGCTCCGCAGCGCGGGTACGCGGCGCGCACGGCGCCGAGTGCACGCTGCTCCCCCCGCACGCGTCGCTCCGCCGCTACGCTCGCGCGACCATCGGCGGCCGCAGCGAGATCGTGATGCTGCTGCCGCCGATCGGTGGCGCGCCCGACGAGGGCGGGGCCGCCGAAACGAAGATCGAGGCCGTCGGCGACGAGCCGTTCGTCTCGGTCGCGCGGTGGCTCTCGGCCGCCGGCGTGCCGGTGCCGGACATCTACGCGATCGACGAGGTCGAGCGCTCGATCTGGCTCGAGGACTGCGGCTCACTCGACCTCGACGCTGCCGTCTCCGCCGATCCGGGGCGCCTCGCCGAGCTGTACCGAGGCGCGCTCGGCGTGTTGCCAGACCTGCGCGCTGCCGGGGCTACGGCGCCGCCGCTCGTGGCCGAGCGCCTGTTCGGCCGCGACACGCTGATGTGGGAGGTCGACCACTATCTAGAGTGGCGGCTCCGCGTCGGCCACGGGTCCACGCTCCCCGACGCGGCCGTCGCCGCGGCGCGCGCGGAGCTCGCAGCTCTGGTCGACGAGCTCGCCGAGATCCCGGTGGCGATCATGCACCGCGACTTCCAGAGCCACAACCTGATGGTCACCTCGACCGGGCTCGTCGTGCTCGACTTCCAGGACGCGATGCGCGGTCCGATCGTCTACGACGCGGTCGCGCTGCTGCGCGATAGCTACGTCCAGCTCACACCGGGGGTTTTCGCGGAGCTGCTGGGCGCCTACTGTGACGAAGTGGGGACGTCGCTCGGCGTCGCCCGCGAGACCGTCGCGCGCTGGTTCCACATGCAGACCGTACAGCGAAAGCTCAAAGACGCCGCCCGCTTCGTCTTCATCGACGAGGTGAAGGGCAACCCGAGCTTTCTCCAGTACATCCCGTCGAGCGTCGACTACGTCAAACAGGCGCTCGCGGCGCTCGGCGACGAGTTCGCAGCGCTCGCGCGAGCCCTCGAGGCGGTCGATCCCGAGCTCTCGTCGTGATCCCCATCGAGTTCGGCATCGTCCTCTGCGCCGGACTCGGCGTTCGCCTCCGCCCGCTCACCGACCGGGAGCCCAAGCCCGCGCTCCGCTTCGTCGACCGTCCGATCGCGGACTTCGCGCTCGACGCCCTGCGGGCACAGGGTGTGTCGATGATCGGGGTCAACGCCCACCATCTCCCCGATCGCGTCGACGCCGTTCTGCGCGCGGCGGAGCAGCGGTGGAGTGCTTCGAGCGGTCCGTCGCCGCGCACCACCTTGGTGAGAGAGGCGGAGCTGCTCGGGACCGGCGGCGGCGCGCGCGGCATCTTCGACCAGCTCGGCGCACCGCGCGGCACGCTCTGCGTGATCAACGGCGACGTCGTCGCCGACTTCCCGCTCGAAGCGATGCTGAAGGTGCACCGCCGAACAGGGGCCACGGCTACGCTGCTGGTCCTGCCACACCTGCCCGGCGAAGCGGCGATCTGGCTCGACGCGGACGGTCGCTTCGTCGCGCAGCTCCCGGCCCCGGACGGGGACTGGGTCTCGTCGCGCTACGCGCCGGCGAACCCCGCCACGTTTGGCGGCGTCTATCTGCTAGAGACCGACGTCTTCGAGCGGCTCACGGCGACGAACTCGTGCCTCATTCGCAACGGGATCGGCCCGCTGCTGGCCGAAGGCGCCGTCGTCGCGGCTCACAGGCACGAGGGGTTCTGGGCCGATCTCGGCACGCCGCGGAGGTTTCTCGACGCAACGGTCCGCGTGCTGACCGATCCGGATCTGCTGTCGTCGGCGCCCATCCCCGCCCGCACAGATGGCGTCTTCGTCGCCGACCGTCGGAGCGTCGCAGCGGACGCGAGGCTCGTCGGCCCTTGCTGTGTCGCACCCGGCGGCGTCGTGGAGAGGGGCGCCGAGGTCGGTCCCGCGGTGGTCGTCGGCGCGGGCTGTGTCGTTCGCGCTGGGGCGCGTGTCGCCGAGACGATCCTCATGGACGGCGCGGAGGCCACGGGCGACGTCTCGCGCAGGATCATCTGCGGCGACGTCTCGGCCCGCATCGCCTGAACGTGGAGCCGGAGCTCAGACCGCGGCGACTCGGACGAGGACGACGGTGATGTTGTCGGTTCCACCCGCTGCGTTCGCCGCATCGATCAGCGCGCGGCACGCCTCGTCGAGGCCGCGACCGGCCGACTCGACGACGATCGACCGAAGCCGGTCGTCGGGGAGCATCCCCGAGAGCCCGTCAGAGCACAGCAGGTAGAGGTCGCCGGCGCGGGCGGCGTCGGTCCGAAGGTCGACCTGCACGGTGTCCTTCATGCCGAGGGCGCGGACGATCACGTTCTTGTGAGGGAAGTTCGCGATCTCCTCGGCCGTCAGCTCCTTCATCTTGATGTAGTCGTTGAGCAGCGAGTGGTCCTCGGTGAGCTGCTCGAGCTGCTCGTCGCGAACGCGGTACACGCGCGAGTCGCCGACGTGACCCACGACGAAGCCGTCTTTGGTGAAGCGCATGCCGACGATCGTCGTGCCCATGCCCCGCTGCGAGGCGTTTGACTGCGCGCACTCGTGGATCCGAAGGTTCGCCAGCTTGACGCCGACCGCTAGGCGGTTGGCCTCGTAGCCAAGCCCCTTCTCCATCTTGTAGGGCCAGGTCATCTCGTCGTCTTCTTCGGTCTCCCGGAAGAACGACGCGATCGCCTCGCACGCCATTCGCGAAGCGACCTCACCAGCCGAGTGCCCGCCCATCCCATCTGCGACCATGTAGAGCCCAAGGTCGGACAGCACCGAGAAAGAGTCCTCGTTGTGCCCCCGCTTGAGGCCAACATCGGTCTGTCCAGCGTACTCGAGCTTCATGCGTGGCGACTCGCCGGTGTTGGAAGGCGCTTCTTTCGTACCAACCGCGGTCGTTCAGCGCAACTCAGCGGCGCCGCGGCGCGACGGTGGGCAGCGACACGAGCACCTCGCTCCCCGGTCGCGCACACCGCGCGAGCAGCGCCCCGTGCGCGACACCGAGCAGCGTGCACGCGCGCCCATCGTCGTCGGTCGCCACCAGTGCCGCGTGCCATCGCTCACTCCCTGTGTCGGTGTCGACCAGGACCGCGCGCGTCGCCGTGGTGATCAGCAGCCCGCCGTCCGTCGTCGGCTCGGCGCCGATCAGCGGCGTCGACGACGCTACCGTGCGCGTCCACGCCGGCTCGGCGATGTCGGCGCCCAGCGGGAACATCGAGAGCGCTCGCAGCGCCACCACGGCGCCCGAGAGCTGCTCGTCCGTTAGGCGCCCTCCGCCGACGTCGAACCCGACGCGGGTTTGCGCCTCGGAGGAGAGCTCTTCTCCGTTCCGGATCGAGACGCCGCCCATTCCGCTCGCGAGCCGCACGGAGACCACGTCCGCCGTCGCCGTGAGTGTGACGTCGGTCCCCCCCGACACCGCGCGCTGCCACGCGGGGAGGGCGCGCGGCTGGTCCAGCGGGAAGTAGGCCACGCGCGTGGAGTCGCCGCCTGCCAGGCGAACAGCAACGGCGCCGAACCGACGGCGTCCGTCGCCGACGAACGCGCGGATCTCCCAGCCGTCGAGCTGACTGGTCCACCGATGGACGCCGCTCCCCAGACGCCGCGCGTCGAGCTGGCCGTCCGAAAACGCCGCGTACGTCTGCGTGTCGTCGCAGCCGATCAGGGAAGGCGGAGCTGGGTACTCGATACCCCAGAGGACGCGCCCGCTTGCGTCGTCGAGCGCACGGATCGTCGAGCCCTGACACATCAGCGTGACGTCGCCGCAGCGCACGAGGTCGGTCGTGGTACCGAGCGGGGGGAGGTCCGTCGTCCACAGGGTCTCGCCCGACCGCGCGTCGATGCGCCGAAGCTCGAGCGTTGGCTCTACGATCTCGAGTGCACCTGCGTCGACGGCGCGTCGAACAGCGAACGCATCACCTCCGGCGAGGATCGGCTGCCAAGTCGATCCCGACGGGCTGTCGAGCGCGACGGTCCATTGAGCGGCGATGACCGACGGCGCGGTGGCGGCGCAGCTCGCGGCGCCGATCGTCACTGCGATCGCGGCGACCGTCGCAGAGGGCCACCGGGTCCGCGCCTGGGGAGGCCGCAGCCGCGCGCGGTGCGGCCCGAGACTGTGGGGCGAGGGCACCATGAACCGTTTGGGGGCGGGACTGCAAAGTCGGTGTGAAGAAAACGCAACGTGTCGAGCAACGGTGCGTAGAGCGCCCTTGCATTCTGGCCTGCGCCGGGTTACTTGGGAAGGGCCTCTTGGCGGACGGTCCATGTGCATCCCCCCAGGCCGTTGGTAAGGTGCCCGTGCTATTACCAGGCGCTCCGTCAAGAGGCACTTTTAGTTTTTGCTCCCGACGCCGGTAGCTTCGCTTCCGACAACGGGGCGTGGTGGCGCGCCACGGCCGCTGCCTCACTGCGACGAGCCCGATAGCGGGTCCGCGCAAGCGCGCACCTGACGTCGGCCGACCCCCTGCGGTCGCGGACACACTCGCCGCCGACCCGAGGTCGGCACCGAAGGGGAGTGCGGCGGCAGTCGCGAGAGCGGACATACCCAGACGCTGCGACGCCGCCTCCGGTCGGCGGACGTGCAGCGGAACGAGACTCTGCGGAGGCGCGGCTACGCGTTCCGGAGGTCCTGGATGATCATCTTCACGACGGCCTTGAGCGTGTTGAACACGCCGGGACCGTCGGGCGCACCCGAGGCGGCCTCGAAGTCGGGCACGCCCCACGGGTTGAGCGCGGCCCGCAGCTCAGAGACTGGGCTGACGTTCGGCAGGTCCCGCTTGTTGTACTGGATGACGAACGGGATCTTCTCGATGTCGTAGTTGTACGCCGCGAGGTTCTCCTTCAGGTCGTCCATCGAGATCAGGTTCGCCTCGAAGCGCGGCTCCTGGCTGTCGGCGACGAAGATGACGCCGTCGGCGCCCTTCATGATCAGCTTCCGCGAAGCGGAATAGAAGAGCTGGCCGGGGACCGTGTACAGGTGCAGCCGGGTCTTGAACCCGCGGATCGCCGGGAGGCTCAGCGGCAAGAAGTCGAAGAACAGCGTGCGGTCCGCCTTCGTCTCGAGGCTGATCAGCTTCCCGCGCGCCTCGGGGTTCGTCGCGGCGTAGATGAACTTGATGTTCGTCGTCTTTCCGCTCAATCCCGGACCGTAGTAGACGATCTTCAGGATGATTTCGCGCGTCGAGTAGTTGATGAACGACATGTCGCCTCGAGGTCCGGACTCGCAGTCCGTGGGAGCCGCTAAAAGTTGTCGCTGAACAGGTTGTCGATGTCTTCGTCCGTGATCTCGGAGAAGACGTTCGCGCCTTGATCGGCGGACTGGCGCCGCGCCAGCTCACCGAAGATCTCGGTCAGCCGCTCCGTCGCCTTCTTCACTCGGAGCCGCACGAGCCCGAGGCTCGAGCGCTGGTCGAACACGACGGTCAAGATGTACTCCGTCGCGACGAGCGAGATGTGCAGGTTGTCCCGCTTGCCTTCGTGGAAGTGGACCGGGAACTCCTCTTCGCCGAGCAGCTTGGCGAGGCTGCTCGTCGCCGCCGTCGTGCCGGCCACCAGGCTCGCCAGGCTCGTCGTGTCGATCGACGCGATCTCGCCGACCGCGACCACGATCTGACCGTTCTGATCGATCAGGAAGATCGCCTTCGCGAGCGACTCGCGCGCCAGCCGCGTGCAGGCCTCCTCCAGGAGCCGCTGCTCTTCCTCGAAGACTACGTTCCGCGGGTTCATGGAGGTGCAATCCGACGCCAGAGGCGAGCCCTGTCCCGACGCAGCGGACTGCTCGCCGCGCCAGTCGACCACGCGCGCCGAACGTAACATAGCCCTCTCGCGGCCAGCAAGATTGCCGCCGAAACGGCGGACCTTGCCCACATCCGCGCAGAACTGACTACAGAACCACCCGCGCCGCGATCGCCCGACCCAACGTCGCGCGGTCCGCGTACTCCAGCTCCCCGCCTACCGGCAGCCCGCTGGCGATGCGGCTCACGCGCACGCCTTGAGGACCAAGCAGCCCGCGGATGTACATCGCCGTCGCTTCGCCCTCGACGCTCGGGTTCGTCGCGACGATCACTTCGCGCACCACCCCCGACGACACGCGGCGAAGCAGGCTCGCCAGGTTCAGGTCGTCCGGCCCCACACCGTCCAGCGGCCGGATCAGACCATGCAAGACGTGATACACGCCCCCAAACTCCGCCGTCCGCTCGACGGCAGCGATGTCGGGCGTCGCCTCGACCACGCACACCGTCCCGCCGTCGCGCGACGGGTTCGCGCAGATCCGACACGGATCACGCTCCGTCAGCGTGCCGCAGTCGCGGCACCGCCGAATCCGGCCCGGCGCAGAGAGGATCGCCTCGCCGAGCGCCCGCGACAGATCCGGCGGCGCTTCGACGAGAAAGAACGCCAGCCGCGTCGCCGTCTTCTCGCCCACCCCCGGCAGGCGCGTGAGCTGGTTTACCAGCTCGGTGATCGCGTCAGCGTCGGCCATCGTGGCTCAGAACAGCCCGGGGATGTTCAGGCCGCCCGTGATCTTGTTGACCTCTTCCTGCAGCATCGCCTGCGCGTTCTTCGACGCGAGGTTGACGGCCGCCATCACGAGGTCCTGGAGCGACTCGACGTCTGCCGGATCGACCACCGTCGGGTCGATCGAGAGCTTCACGAGCTCCTGCCGGCCGTTGACCACCGCCGTCACGACACCGCCACCGGCCGTGGCCTCGACCTCGACGTCGCCGAGCGAGTCCTGCACCTTCGTGATCTGCTGCTGCATGCGCTGCGCCTGCTTCACGATCCCGCCGATGCCCTGCTTCTGTCCGCTCATGCTCGCTCCTCCGTTCCGAATAGCTGTGTGACTGTCACCGACTGAACGCGGCACCCCGGGAATTGGGCGAGGAGCCGGCGTGTGGTCTCATGTTGTTCGACGTACCGCTCGGCGGCGCGCTGCCGCTCAACGCGCTCCGCGGCCTCGTCGGTGGCGACATGGTATGCGTCGGCCGCCGCCGCCGTGTCCAGCGTCGCAATCGGTACCTTGCGGAACTCCATCGAAGCTCCGCCGAGGGACTGGCACAGGTGGTTGAGGTGCGCGAGCACGTCATCGCTGACCCGCTCGAACATCCCGTCGGCCAGGCCCAGCTCGACGCGCCCGTCGAGCGCCACGACACGCGCGTTCGCCAGGAGCTCGCCGGCGTGCGGCCGAGAGTCGCGCATCTCGTTCACGACGGCGCGCCACTCGGTGCGGGTCAGCGCGGCCATCGCCCCGGCACCAGCGGCGCCCGCCGGCGCCGGCAGCGGCGCTGACAGAGCCGCCTCGAGCGCCTCGGTCGGGGGCGCGCCCTGCGCGGTGTGAGGCGCGGCCGGCGCAGGTTCGGTCGTGGTCTCGGTCGCTGCCTCCGTCGACGCCGGCCGCGCGGAGCCGCCGTCCGACCCGGCGAGCACGTCGGCTGTGGGGACGGCAGCGGACCTGTCTGCGACGAGCGGGGCGTCGTCGCCGCTCGACAGCTGCGCAACGGCGGCAGGCGTCGCGGGTGCGGCGGTCACTGGAAGTGGCGGGCGCTCGGTCGGCCCCGCGCTCTGCTGGGATGCGCCTGCGGCGCCCGCGACAGCCGGCGGCGTCTGCCGCGACCCCGAGCCACCGGCGGGCGGCGCCCCCGAACCGGATCCGGCCGGAGGCGGGGCGCCTCCGGCGAGGGCCTCGAGCCGCGCGATGAGCGCCTCGATCGCGACGCCGGGCTCGATCGCTGTCAGCCGCACGAGCGCCATCTCGAGGAGCAGGCGAGGGTGGTTCGACCTCGCGATCGACTCGGCTGCGTCGACCATGAGCTCGAACATCCGGTGCAGCACCGAGACGTCGGTGCGGGCGACCTGACCGCGGGCATCGCTGAGCTCGGCGTCGGTCAGCGCGACGAGCGTGCTGGGGTCGCGCGCAACCGCGACGATCGCGAGGTCGCGCAGGTGACTGACGAGCTCCATCGAGAAGTGGGCGACGTCGACACCGAAGGCGTCGAGCTCGTCGACGACCTGGAGCGCCGCCTCGATGTCCCGATCGACGAGCGCCTGGCTCAGCCGGAACAGCCGTCGGCGTTCGGCCGCCCCGAGGATGGTCTCGGCATCGCTCGTCCGGATCGTCGTACCGGAGAACGCGATGAGCTGGTCCATCAAGCTCAGCGCGTCGCGCATGCCGCCGGCTGCCTGGCGCGCGACGAGGCCAAGGGCGTCGGGCTCGACGACGAGCGACTCCGCGGCGGCGATCTCGGAGAGCCGCCGCACGATGTCAGCGTGGGAGATCCGCCGAAAGTCGAAGCGCTGGCACCGGCTGAGGATCGTGACCGGGATCTTCTGGGCTTCGGTGGTCGCGAAGATGAAGACGACGTGCTTGGGGGGCTCCTCGAGGGTCTTCAACAGGGCGTTGAAGGCCTCCGTGGTGAGCATGTGCACTTCGTCGATGATGTAGATCTTGAACCGGTCGCGGTTAGGCGCATACCGAACGCCGTCGCGGAGCTCGCGGATCTCGTTGATGCCGCGGTTCGACGCGCCGTCGATCTCGAGCACATCGACGGACTGCCCCTTCTGGATCTCCGTGCACGCGTCGCAGGTCCCGCACGGTGACGGGGTTGGTCCGGTGGCGCAGTTGAGCGCCATGGCGAGGATCCGCGCGCTCGACGTCTTGCCGACGCCGCGGGCGCCGGTGAAGAGGAGCGCGTGGGGCACGCGATCTTGGATGATCGCGTTCGTGAGGGTGGTCGCGACGTGATCCTGGCCGGTGAGGTCGGCGAAGGTCTGAGGACGCCACTTTCGAGCGAGGACGACGTACGACATCGGCGACCGGGGGTCGGGCAGCGGCAGACGGCGCGTCGAGGTCGGACGCCGGCGCGAGTCCCCTGTCAAAGCCGCGGTGGGGCGGCGCGTCAAGGGCGGGAGGAGCAACCTGTTCGCGAGACAACCCTCATGGGTGCCGACCCTCACACACGCCGTGCCGCTACCGTTGCTCCCTCCCGGGCCTGGCGGGGTTCACGACCGTGCGTCGCGAGGGTCGACAAAAACAGTTCAGCGGAGAGGGTGGGATTCGAACCCACGTTACGTTGCCGTAAACACGCGTTCCAGGCGTGCGCCTTCAACCACTCGGCCACCTCTCCAGGGAAACAAGCGGGTGGCGCCCAGGGTCCTGCCCTGGGCGCCACCAGCGGAGGGGGGGGGATTCGAACCCCCGGTGGGTTTCCCCACACCTGATTTCGAGTCAGGCACCTTCAACCGCTCGGACACCCCTCCTCACTTTCGGCGTCGCTCTCCGAAGAACCGCTGCAGCACAGCGGCGCATTCTTCGGCGAGGACCCCAGGACTCACCGCAACCCGGTGAATCAGTCGTCGGTCTTCGCAGACCTGGAACAGCGATCGGACCGCACCACCTTTCAGGTCGGCGGCTCCGTAGACCAGCCTCCCGAGCCGTCCTTGCACTAGCGCGCCGGCGCACATCGGGCAGGGCTCGAGGGTCACGTACATTGTGGCGTCGTCGAGTCGCCACGTCCCGAGCGCGCGCGCGGCGTCTCTCAGCGCTTCGACTTCGGCGTGGGCGAGCGGGTCGCTCAGCTCGGCCCGCCGGTTGCGGCCGCGGCCGATGATCGTGTCGCCGTGGACCACGACGGCGCCGACGGGGACCTCTTCGGCTGCGCCGGCGAGCTCGGCCTCGGCGAGCGCCTCGCGCATGAACCGCTCGTCGCGGTCGAGCGTGTCGCCATCCATTTCGCCTCTCAGTACACCCGTCAGGATTCGAACCTGAAACCTTCGGTTCCGTAGACCGATGCTCTATCCAATTGAGCTACGGGTGCGCGGGCGCCCCTCGTAGTGTGCGCCGAAGCGCCCGTCAACTACGAAGTGCGAGCGGAGTGGGAGGGATTCGAACCCTCGATAGGGGATAAGCCTATACGCCCTTAGCAGGGGCGCGCCTTCAGCCTCTCGGCCACCACTCCCGGTTGTCTCGCGATCAGGTTGTCAAAGAGGAGGCGGAGGGATTCGAACCCCCGGTACTTCCGTACTGCGGTTTTCAAGACCGCCGCCTTAAACCACTCGGCCACGCCTCCGTACGAACCGAGGGAGGGCGGCTTTAGCACGGGCGAGACAGTGCGGCAAGCGATTCGGACCCGCGCGACTCGGTCCGGCGTCCAGGCTCGCCGACGCGCGGCGCAAAGGGCCCGCCGCCCTCGCTCCCTACGCCCGCGCCGTCAGCCGATCCGCGCCGAAGTACGGGCGAAGCGCGTCGGGGACCGTCACCGTGCCGTCCGCCTGCTGGAAGTTCTCGAGTAGCGCCACCAGCGTCCGGCCCACAGCCAGGCCGCTCCCGTTGAGCGTGTGAACGTACGTCGGGCGCCCCTCGCTGTCGCGGAACCGGATCCCCGCCCGTCGAGCCTGGAAGTCGCGGAAGTTCGAGCACGACGAGATCTCGCGGTAGCGCCCCTGCGAAGGCAGCCAGACCTCGAGGTCGAAGCACCTCGCCGCCGAAAATCCAACGTCCGCCGAACACAGCTCCGCCACGCGGTACGGCAGCTCGAGCAACTCCAGGACCCGCCGAGCGTGCCCCGTCAGCTCTGCGTGCGCCGCCTCCGACTCCTCCGGTCGTGTGAACATCACGAGCTCGACCTTGTTGAACTGGTGCTGGCGGATCAGGCCGCGCGTGTCGCGCCCGTGGCTGCCCGCCTCGCTGCGGAAGCAGGGCGTGTACGCGCACATCTTGATCGGCGCCGACAGCTCCGGAAGGAGCTGCTCCCGGTAGTAGTTTGTGACCGGGACCTCGGCCGTCGGGATCAGGTACAGCGACGGCTCCTGCGTCTTGAACAGGTCTGCCTCGAACTTCGGGAGCTGTCCCGTGCCCGTCATCGCGTCGGCGTTGACCAGCAGCGGCGGCAGCACCTCCTCGTACCCGTGCTCCCGCGTGTGGAGGTCGAGCATGAAGTTGATCAGCGCGCGCTCGAGCCGCGCGCCCTGTCCTCGCAGGAACGCGAACCGCGCACCCGACACGCGGCCGGCGGCTTCGAAGTCCAACACCCCCAGTCGCTCGCCGACCGTCACGTGGTCGGCCGGCTCGAAGTCGAACGCACGCGGCGCGCCCACCGTCGCCGCGATCCTGTTGTCGTCTTCGGACGCCCCGACGGGGACGCTCGCGTCGAGCAGGTTCGGGAGCGTGAGCAGCGTCGCCTCGAGCGCGGACTCCGCCACGCGACGGGCCTCGTCGAGCGCCTTGATCTCGTCGGCGAGCTCTCGAAGCGACGCGCGCCGTTCGTCGAACTCCGGCGTTCCGGGCTTCAGCGACTTCATCCCGTCGCTCGCACGCTTCTGCTCGGCGCGCAGAGACTCGAACTTGTGGATCGCGTCGCGACGCGCCGTCGCGAGGCGCTCGAAGCCGTCGAAGTCGAAGTCGACCCGCCGTGCTGCGGTGCGAGCGCGGACCTCGTCGAGTCGTTCAAGGATCGTCTTTAGATCGTGCATATCGCCCTCGTCTCCCACGGAAGGCTCCCCGTATCAGCGCCGTCGAAGGCGGTCAACGTCGGCCCCATGGCGAGCAGGATTGCTCAGCCGAGTTCGTGGAAACTTTTCCGCAGTTCGTACGCGGGGGGATCCCACCCGCCACGGTTCTCTGCGATCGTGGCGTGGCACGAACGCGAAACGGCGCCGATGCGGGCTAGCTGACGACGCCGTTTCAGTGACCAACCGGTCGAGGAGGATCATGGCAAAGCGTCTCATGCGTCGTCAAGCGGCGACGTCGAAAGGTCTGGTGAGGCGGCTGAGAGAGGTGCCGCTCTCGATGCTGCGGGACGAACGGTGTCGAGCGAAGTACCAGCTCGAGGGCGTCGTTCGCCTCGGCATCCTGACGCTCGCGAGCGGCGGGAACTCGCAGCGGGAGTTCGAGGCACGCAGCGAGCAGCTGGTCGACCGCGCGACGTCGACGATGCTGGGCTTTGGGGGCGAGCGGATCGCGGACAACACCTTCGGCGCGCTGCTACCGCGAGTCGACGCAGGGCAGCTGCGTGACGCGCTGCACGCCATGGTGAAGGCCGAGCACCGACGCGGCACATTCGGGGGCACGCTCCACGACCGCCGGGTCGTCGCGCTCGATGGGAAGGTCCTGGCGCCGGTACGACTGCGATCCTTGGTCAGCGCGGCGCGCGGTGCGCTTCGCGCGGTCAACGACCCGCGCAGCACGGAGGCGTCGTGGGCTCCGGACGTCGACGAGCTGCGGCGCGTGCTGAAAGCGGCCGGGATGGAGTACGTCCAGCTCGTCTCGCCCTCGAAGGGGCCCGTGTATGGCCTGATCCGGATGCACCGATGGACGCTCGTCTCGAGCGGTGCCGCGGTGGGAATCGACGAGCGTCCCCTCGACGGGACGGCGAACGAGGTCGGGTCTGCCGTGGAGAGCTTCGACCAGCTGATCAGCGCCTACGGGCGCACAGGCCTGTTCAACACGGTGACGGCGGATGCCGGGAACACCTCGCTGGCGCTGGCCAAGCGAATCGCCGAACGCAACATGGCCTACTTCCTCTGCATCAAGACCCCGCAGGGCGAGATCTTCCGCGAGGCGAAGCGCCTCCTCCAAGGGCGCGCGTCGCCGGACTACTCCGTCTCCGAGGACAACCGGGGAAAGGACATCACCTATCGTGTGTACACCGCCCCCCTAGACGGGGACTGGCACGGCTGGGTCCACGCACGTCAGCTCGTACGCATCGAGCGAATCGTGTCCTCCCGAGGCGGCACAGAGGAGTCTCGGGGGAATCGCTACTACGTCACCTCGCTGACCCCAGAAGCGCTGCCTGGCCTCGGTGCCGCGACCCTCTCTCGAGGTCACTGGCGCTGCGAGAACGAGGGACACTGGACCGCCGACGCCATCTTCTTCGAGGACGCCCATCGGGCGCCGCTGAGCCGGCATCCGAAGGGGATGCTCGTCGGTTCGCTCCTGCGCATGATGGCTCAGAATCTGCTCGCCATCCTCCGGACGCTGAGCCGAACCCGCGACGGCGACAAACCCGCTTGGCGCACCGTCCGGCATCACATCCTGATGCTCCTCTTCGACACCGTCCTCGACACCGGAGAGTTCGACGCTGCCGCCTGACCTGCCCGCATCGGCGCCGCGTCGTACAACCCGAGTCGTACCAGCCCACCGCGTGGGGTAGGGGCACTGCGCTCAGAGCTCGTGCTTCGACGGTGCGTCCCATCCAACCCGGCTCCAGACGGCGACCGTCCCACCGTCGCTGATCAATCCTACCATGGCGAGCCGTGCGCCGAGCTGCAAAACGACAGGAGCCCGCCGAAGCGGGCTCTGCTGTCTCTCAGACCGGCTATCTCTCGAGTCCGGTCGTCGATTGAGTGCGAGAGAGGGGAGTCGAACCCCTACGCCTTGCGGCACAAGATCCTTAGTCTTGCGTGTCTGCCAATTCCACCACTCTCGCGTGTGGTCCCTCGACAGGGGAGGCAGCGTGTACCTGTTCGCGCCGCCGACCGTCAAGGAAAATGTTCTACTCCCCTCCGGCCGGCGCCTCGGCAGGTGCCGCCTCGACCGGCGCGGCCTCAGAGGGAGCCGCCTCGTCAGCCGGAGCCGCCTCGCCCGTCGTCACCGCCGGAACGGTCTCGACGTCTTCGAACGTACCCTCCTCGACCGACGAGCGGACCGACGACATGTGCGCCAGCAACATGCTCAGCACCATGAACGCGCCGGCAGAGTAGACCGTCGCCTTCGTCAGGACCGTCGCGGTCCCGCGGCCGCCCATCGCCGCTCCGCCTCCGCCGGCGAACGCAAGGCCGCCGCCGCGACCGGCCTGCAGGAGCACGACCAGCATCAGGAAGAAGCAGTTCAGAACGTAGATGATCGTGATCGCGATGTGCATCGCTGACTCCTGGAACTTCCCGCTCCGTTCGGCGGGCCGCCTGCGGGGAGGCGGACACTAAGCACAACAGCGACGTACACGCAAGCCCGCGGAATCCCAAACGTCGCAGCGTCGCAGCGTCGCGGCGTCGCGCACCGCGAGGTCGCTACGCCGCTGCCGCGCGGCAGATCGCCGCGAACTCCGCAGCGTCGAGGCTCGCGCCGCCGACCAGCGCGCCGTCGATGTCTGCGCACGACAGCAGCGCGGCCGCGTTGGAGCCCTTCACGGACCCGCCGTACAGGATCCGAGTCGCCGCTGCCGCTGCCTCGCCGAAGCGCCGCGCGAGCCACGAGCGCACCGCCGCGTGGACCTCTTGGGCCTGCTCCGGCGTCGCCGTTCGGCCCGTCCCGATCGCCCACACCGGCTCGTATGCGATCACGATCCCGGCGAGCTGGTCCAGCGCGGCAAGCGCGCCCTCGAGCTGCCCCTCCACGACGTCCAGCGTGGCGCCGGCGTCGCGTGCCTCGAGCGACTCGCCGACGCAGAGGACGACCTCGAGCCCGGACTCGCGAGCTTCGCGGAGCTTGGACGCGACCACCGCATCGTCCTCGCCGTTGAACTGCCGACGCTCGGAGTGCCCGACGAGGGTACCGGTCGCGCCGGCCTCGGAGAGCATCGCGCACGAGAGCTCGCCGGTGTGCGCCCCGCCCGTGTGCTCCGACGAGGTCTGCGCGAGCACACGCGCCGAGCCTGCGACGGCTGCCGCGCGCTCGAGCCACACTGCGGGAGGCGAGATACCGACGTCGACGACTCCCGACAGCGCTGCCGCGACGTCGGCCGCGGCCGCCGCCAGCCGCACGGCAGCACCGCGGTCGCCGTTCATCTTCCAGTTTCCGATGACGAGCGGACGCCGCTTCATGCGAACTTGTGGCCTGCGCGGAGCGCCGCGATCCCGGGGAGCTCGCGCCCCTCGAGCAGCTCGAGCGAGGCGCCACCGCCCGTCGACACGTGCGTGACGTCGCCTGCGCGGCCGGCCTCGCGGAGGGCAGAGGCCGAGTCGCCCCCGCCAACGACGACCGTCGCCGAACAGTCCGCGAGCGCGTTTGCGATCGCGAATGTGCCAGCGCTGAACGCCGGCCGCTCGAACACGCCAAGTGGGCCGTTCCAGAACACCGTGCGCGCCGACTCGATCTGCCGCTTGAACGCCGCCACGGTCTTGGGCCCCACGTCGAACCCGGCGAGACCGGGGCCGATCGCGACGCCCGACGTGGTCTCGCCAACCTCGGCGTCGATACGCTGCGCGACGACGTGATCGGTCGGCAGGACCACGATCGTCTTTCGCACCTCTGCCGACCGGAGCAGGGCGCGCGCCGCCTCGAACATGTCGGGCTCGACGAGGCTGGCGCCGACCGGCTCCCCTCGCGCGGCGAGGAACGTGTAGGCCATCGCGCCGCCGACGAGCAGGACGTCGAGGCGGGTGATCAGGTTCTCGAGGATCGCGAGCTTGTCGGACACCTTCGCGCCGCCGACGATCCCCACGTACGGGCGCTCGGCGCCGTGGAGCAGCGGGCCGAGGTGCTTCAGCTCCTGGTCGATCAGCAGCCCGGCGAACCGCTGTCGCTCGGGGAAGAACTGCACCATCGTGTACGTCGAGGCGTGCGCGCGGTGGGCGGTGCCGAACGCGTCGTTCACGTAGATCTGCGCCAGCGACGCGAGTTCGTGCGCGAACACCGGGTCGGCCTTCTCTTCGGCCGGGTAGAATCGGAGGTTCTCGAGCAGGACCACGCCGCCCTCGGGGGCGTCGCGCACTACCTTCCGAACCCCGTCTCCGACGCAGTCATCGGGGACGACGACCTCTGTCTGGAGCAGCTCCGCGAGGACCCCGCCGCACGGGATCAGCGAGCACTTCGGGTCCGGTCCGCCCTTGGGGCGGCCGAGGTGGCTGCCGAGCACGACCTTCGCGCCGCGCTCGCGCAGAAGCTGGATCGTGGGGACGGCCGCACGGATGCGAGCGTCGTCCGTGATCTGCCCGTCGACGATCGGGACGTTGAAGTCGACCCGGACGAACACTGTCCGCCCCGCGACATCGGCGTCCGCGACGCTGTGAATTCCGCGGAGCTCCACGGCTCAGCCCGCGAACTTGACGGCGAGATCGACCATCCGGTTCGAGAAGCCGAACTCGTTGTCGTACCAGCTCAGCACCTTCACCATCCGGTCGCCCATGACCGAGGTCAGCTCTGCGTCGAAGATGGACGAGTGCGGGTTTCCGCACATGTCGATGCTCACGAGCGGCTGCGTCTCGTACTGGAGGATGCCCTTGAGCGCGCCGTCCGCGGCGGCCTTGACCACGGCGTTCACCTCCTCGGCAGACGTGGCGCGGCCGGCGTTGAACACGAAGTCGACGATGCTCACGTTCGGGGTCGGCACCCGGATGGCCATGCCGTCGAGCTTGCCCTTGAGCGCCGGCAGCACCTCGGCGACCGCAGACGCAGCGCCCGTCGTCGTCGGCACCATCGACAGCGCCGCGGACCGTGCGCGGCGAAGGTCCGAGTGCGGCGCGTCGAGCAGGACCTGGTCCGACGTGTACGAGTGGATCGTGGTCATGAGTCCGGTCTCGATGCCGATCGCCTCGTGAAGCGCCTTCGCGAGCGGCGCGAGGCAGTTCGTGGTGCACGAGCCGCACGACACGACCGTGTGGTTCACCACATCGAGGTCCGCGTCGTTGACGCCGACGACGATCGTCGCGTCGACACCCTTTCCGGGGGCCGAGACGATCACCTTCTTCGCGCCCGCCTCGATGTGCTTCGACGCTGTCTGCTTGGTGCGGAAGCGGCCCGTGCACTCGAGGACGATGTCGACGCCCAGCTCGCCCCACGGGAGCTTGCTCGGGTCGGGCTCGCTGAGGTCCTTCACCCGCTTGCCGTCGATGTGCATGTCGCCGTCGATGATCTCGACGGTCCCCGGGTACGCGCGGTGAACCGAGTCGTACTTGAACAGATGCGCGAGCGTCGCGACGTCCGTCAGGTCGTTCACAGCGACCAGCTCGACGTCGGTGCGCTGCATCGCGACGCGCGTGATCATGCGGCCGATTCGGCCAAACCCGTTGATGGCGATACGAACGGTCATCGTCGCTCCAGCGTGACGAGGTCGGTGGCTTACGCGCGGTCGCTGTATGCGGGAGGGCCCGTGCCGTCAAGGCGAGGGCGGACGTGGGGCAGTGTCGCCCACTGCGGCGCCCCGCCCGAATCCCGCGCGTTCGCGGCGACTCCGCCGACTCGGGCGCCGCTTGCTCCGCGTCGGCGGCTTGCATACTCTGCCGATGGCCGCGCGCTCGCGTGGCTTCGCGGCGCCGCGGAGGCGCCGCGTGCACCAGGAGTCCCGACTTGGAGAAACCGGCCCCCCGACTCATCGCGGCCACCGCTGCCTGGCTCAGCGCGACCGTGCTCGTCGCCGCGTGCGGCCTGGACCCCGACGACGACGGTCCGGCCGCCGAGGCAGACGTAGCGGTCTCCGACACCGGCGGCACCGACACAGCCGACACCCGAGTCGACGTCCCCGTCGACACCGTCGACACCACCGACGCGGACGAGGACGCGGACACGGACACGACGAACGTCGACGCGGAAGACGCCGTGGACGCCCCCGACGGCTCCGCCGACGCCGGCACCGACACCGACGCTGTCGACGACGAGCTCGACGTACCGACGGACACCGATCCGACATCGGATCCGGTCACCGACGCCGACATCGCCGACACAGCGCCCGATGGTCCATGGCTCCGAGTCGGCACCGGGAACGGGCGCTGGCGCCGGCCGGCCGACGACGAGGTGCTGAACTTGGCGCAAGGCTTCCAGGGCGGCTTCCACGTATGGGGCGCCGTCGCAGGCGCTGGCTTCGCGCCCGAAGACGTCGAGCTCTCGTTCTCTGCGACCAACGCCGACGGAACCCTCGTCGCGGCGGTCTATTGGCCGGTGACGCTCGCCCGTTGGGGTGATCAGCTCGAGGCCGCCGACGTGACCGTCTTCGTGTCGCCCGAGGTCGAGCCGGAGAGCGTAGTCGGCCAGACGTGGACGCTCTGCGCAACCGTCGACGCGACCGATGGCGTCCACCTCGAGGACTGCACGCCCATCCACGTCGGCTGCTGCGACTATCTCGAGTGAAGGCTTGAGGACACACCCCCCGGCGCTGGCCCTGCCGGTCGCAGGCCCGGCGGTGCGCGGGATCGTCGTCGCGCTGCTCGCGGTCTTCGTCGCGCAGGTCCTGTTCGCCTACGCCGCGCCGTCGGACGCCGCGGGCGTTGCCCGGGTGAACGACTTCACGGCGCTGTCGCTAGACGCGGTCCGCGCCGGACGCGTCTGGGTGTTCGTCACCTACGCGGTCGTCCACTCGCTCGCCGGGTGGGGGCACCTCTTTCTGAACCTGCTGTTGATCTACCTCTTCGGCGCCAGCATCGAGGCCGACGTCGGCTCGCGGCGCACCGTCGGGTTGTTCGCAGCGTCGGCGATCGGCGCCGCGCTCGCTTTCCTGCTCGCCGCATGGCTCCCCGACCCTTTCGGCGTCGCCGGCGGCGCCATCGTCGGCGCGTCTGGCGCCGCCTACGGGCTCGTGGGTGCGGTGTGCATGCGCCGCTGGCGCACGCAGACCCTGTCGTTGATCTTCGTCACCATCGACGGACGAACGCTCGCGGCCCTCCTCGTCTTGTTGGAGCTGATCCGTGGCGCGCTGGGTGCCGGCGCAGAAGCGGTCTGTCACCTTGGAGGCATCGCCACCGGCCTCGCGCTGGCCTCGGGCAGGGGGCCGACGCGCGCGCTGCGTGACCTTCGGGACCGGCTCCGCCGCGATCGCCTGCGACGGAAGCTCCGCGTCGTCCATAGCCGCGACGTCGACGAGCGACCGCCGACATTCCACTAGCCGCGTCTGCCCCGATGCCCGGGTACTCCACTCGCGCGATCCGGCTCGCGGCTCGACTGCTGCTGCCGATCGCCATCGTCGCACTCTTCGTGCCCGCCGCCAGCGCCGCAGACCTCGCCGCGACCGACACCGACGCCGAGTGCGCGGCCCGTCCGCTCCCGCGCCCGGACTCGGTCGAGGCGCAGCTCGAGCTCGCCGCGATCGCGCGCTGCGCCCTCGCCGTCGGCGAGCCCGACAAGGCGATAGAGGCCGTCGACGCGCTGGAACGGGCCGACGCGTCGGCGCTGTCGGCGTTGCCTTGGCTGCCCGAGGTCCACGCCCGTGTCGCCCTGCTGCGGGGCGACGCAGGCGCCGCGCGCAGTCGGTTCGCGGCTCTCTACGCGGACGCCGGCGCACATCGGACGGCGGCCGGTGTCCGCGCGCGGCTGCTCTATTACCGCGGGCTCGCCGAAGAAGCCGACGGAGACAGCATCGCCGCACGCGACACGTACGGCCAGCTCCTGCGCGAGCATCCATCCACGGAGTATGCGTCGCGCGCGCAGCTGCACACGCCGCGCGCTCCGCTGCAGGGACGCGACGCGCTCGATATGGCGAGGGCCGCGCTCGAAGCGCGCCACTACGAGGCCGCGGAGCGGCTGCTCAGGCTCGCCGCCTGCGGCCCGACCGAGTGCTCGCCACGCGCCGCGGTGACCAGCGGCGACCGCGTTCGCTACGAAGCCGCCTACCAGCTCGGATTTCTTCTGTATCGGTATCGGCGGGAGCGCGTCGCCCAGGCGCTCGTTTGGCTCGAGACGGTCGCGTCCGTCGCCGGACAGCGGCGTGACGACGCGATGTTTGCCTACGCCGCAGCGACAACCCGGCTGCGCCGCAGCGACGAGGCCCGCCGCGCGTGGCGCGCGTTTGCACGATCGGCGTCGCCCGGTGACGCCCGGGTCGAAGAGGCCGAGCTCGCCGCAGCGTGGCTCTTCGTCGACGACGACGCCTTCGATGACGCGCTTCGGACCCTGGCCGCGTTCGTCGAGGCTCACCCCGATTCTCCAAGGCAGAGAGCGGCACGCTGGTGGGTGGGCTGGTCGCAGCGGCGGCTGGGCGACTGTCCGAGCGCCCGCGAGACCTGGGCGACGCTCCCGAATCACTCTGCCCTCGAGCGCGCGCAGGTGACCTATTGGGAGGGCGTCTGCCTCGCAGAGGAGAGCGACAACGATGGCGCGGCCGAACTGTGGGAGCGGCTCAGGGAGAGCGGACCATTCGACTACTACGGCGTCCTCGCCGCGCGACGGCTCGGCGTCCCGCTCATCGCCGCCGCAGACGCGCGGCCCGCGCCGGGCGATCAGCGCGACCCGCAGCTCGAGCTCGATCCGGCGGTGCGGGCGGCTGACGCGGGCCTCGCGGCCGAGGCGGCGATCCTCTCTGCGCTGCACCCCGGCAGCACCGACGCCTGGCGGCTGCGCACCGCCGTCGACCCGCGCGCCTGGGTGCGCTGGCGCGCCGCTCAGGAGGCGCGGTTTCCCGGCACGCCGACCACACCGGCGGCCCTCGAGGCGTGGAGGCTGTCGAACCCCGAGTTCTACCGCGGCGTCGTTCGCAGCGAGGCGGGCCGAGCCGGCCTGCCGCCGACCGTCGTCTGGGCGGTGATGCAGACGGAGAGCAGCTACGACCCGACCGCGCTCTCCGCGAGCGACGCGATGGGCCTCATGCAGGTGATCCCGCAGACGGCGCTCCAGATCGCCGCCCGCATCGACACACACTACGTCGACGGGATGCTGTTCGAGCCGCGCCACGCGATCCGATTCGGCGCATGGTATCTGGGCGCGCTGCGGCGAAACTTCGACGGCCAAATCCCCGTCGCCATCGCCGCCTACAACGCCGGACCCGTCGCCGTCGAGGCGTGGGTCGAACAGAATGCGGGAATGCCGCTCGACGAGTGGGTAGAGGAGATCGCGTTCGATCAGGCGAGAGACTACGTGCGCCGAGTGCTCGGCGCCGCCGTCCGATACACCGTCGCCACGGCGTCGGCAGAGGTCCTCTCCGACCCGACGCTCGACGGCCTCTTTCCGTCGGTCATCTCTGGCGAGCTGACGCGTGAGGTCGACTTCTGACGTGCTCGCGCGCCCGGGTCGTCTTTATGGGAATAGGGCGGCGGCAAGCGAAGGCGCGAGGGCAACGATCTCGTCGCGCAGCCACGCTTCGACGGGGCCGCGAGGGAGGGCGCTGAGCGCCGTCAGGGCGCCGCGGAATCGGCGCAAGTCCTCGTCGTCGGGGACAGCACCCGCGAGGGCGTCCAGGTACTCGCGGAGCTGGTCTACAGCCTGCGACGCGTCGCCGAGTGCGCACGAAACGCGAAACAACTCGAGCCGCGTGCGCGGTGATCGCGGCGCGAGGATGAGGGCACCCTTCAGCGGGAGGCTCGCCGCCCGCGGGTCGAGGCCGCGGTCGAGCATCCAGCGCCCCTTTCGGATCAGGAGCTCGTACCGAAGCTCGGTGCGGCGCGCCGTCGGCAGCCACGCCTCGATCGCGGCGAGCGCAGCACCGTCGTCGCCCTCGAGCGCGCGCCGGTCGAGCTCACGCAGCCGCGCGTCGTCGTCGCCGATCGCTCCACCGGTCGTCGCGGCGGCCGCTCCTCGCGTCGCTTGTGGGATGGGCGGCTCCGACGTGGACGAGGACGTGGAACGTTGAGGGGGCGGCGCCGACCCGGACGGTGCGAGCTCGCCAAGCGCGTCTCGCGTCGTCGATCCCGTCCCGGCACGCTGCGCGGCGGACAGCGCCGCTGCCACTGTCTCGTCCCTCGCCGATCCCGGGAGCATCAGCGGCGCGAGCGCGGCGAGCGCACGCGCGACGACCGCGTCGGCGCCCAGCTCGGCTCCTCTCCGCGCCGCGTGCTCGAGCACGTCGATATCGGATGTCGACGCGTCGAGAGCCGACTGCAACGCCGCGATGGCGCGCGGCTGCTGCTCGGCCCGTGCGGCGATCTCCGCGATCTGCAGCCAGATCCCCGCGGCCGTCGACCGCAGGGGCGGCGGGACGTCGTCGACCGCCGGCACACCGCCCGACGGGCGCGCAACCCCGGCGAGCAGCCACAGCTCCCGACCGAGGAGCTCGATCGCGCGATCCCAGCTTCCGGCGCCGACATGGATCGACCGAAGGCTCGCGAGTACGTCGGTGTCACCGGGGATCTCGGCTAGCAGCGCCTCGAACCGCGCGACCGCGGCCGCCAAGTCGCCGGACTCGACCTCGAGGTGTGCGAGCTGGCGCGCGCAATCTTGCCGCTCGAACGCGTCGACCTCCGGCAGCGCGACGAGCCTCCGAAGGACCTCCACCGCCTCGGTCCCCCGGCCCGCCGCGAGCCGAGCGCGCGCGAGCAGCCGCAGCGCGGGGACGCTGCGAGGCTCAGCGGCGAGCGCATCGGCAAGGACGGTGTCGGCGTCGTCTACGGCTCCCACATCCAGCAGTACACCGGCGATCAGGAGCCGATACACACCGCGGATCTCGGTCGTCGTCGCTTGACCGAGCTGCGTGCGATAGACGTCGAGGAGCGGCTCGTGGGCGGAGCGGTCCCGGTAGACCCGCTCGAGGGCCGACAGGAGAGCGTGACGCTGGCCCACCCCGGTCGGGTCGAGGCGAGCCGCCTCTTCGAGGTACTGAGTGGCTCGCTCCTCTTCCTCGAGCTCGTAGTACAGCAGCTCCCCGAGCTCGGCGAGCAGGGCTGCGCGCGCGCCAGCGTCCGGCTCGAGGGAAGCCGCGTCCGCCAGCGCGGATGCGAGCCCGCGCTCGTCGCCCGCGTCTCGCGCCGACGCGACCCGCGCGAGCGCCCGGGCACGGGCCACGCCGCGAGCTTCGTTCGACGCGGAGCCTGGCGCCGGTTGGGCGTCCGGGGCCCTCGCAGCGGGGAAGGGCGCCGGCTCCGTCGCGGTTGGCGGCGTGGCTGATGCGACCCCACGCTGCGCGCTCGCACCGACCGCCACGTGCGCCGCCGTCGTCGGTAGGTGAGCCGCGGCGGGCAGCGGCAGACCGGCGTCGAGCGCGTCGAGCGCGTCGAGCAGCGCGACAGACCCCGGCCAGCGCTCGATCGCTGCGCGCAGCTCTCGATGGGCCGCCGCGGCGTCGCCGAGCGAGTCAGCCCACAGCTTCGCGGCCGTCAGGGCCGCCGTGGGACCGACGAGCTCGTCGTCGGTGCGCGCGACGCGCAGCCCGCTCCGCAGCGATTGGACAGCCTCCACCGGCGCGCCCGCCTCTGCTTGCGCCTGCCCGCACAGCACCCACGACAGCGCGTCGTCCGGGACGAGAGACGCCGCGTCTGCGAAGTGCCTCCAAGCACGCACCGGATCACGTCGGTGATCGCGAGCGACACGGCCGAGCTCCCGGTGCAGCCGCGCCTTCACCGACCGAGCGCGGGCCAACGCCAGCAGCCGCGCCAGCCCGTCCTCGTATGCATCGACGTCGCCGAGCTGTCGCGCGAGCTTCACTCGCATTCGGAGCGCGCCGGCGTCTCGCGGCGCGAGCTTCAGCGCCGCGTCGATCCACTTCGAGGCCGTCGTCGGCGCGGTCGGCGCAAGCACCGACGCTGCGAACAGGATCACCAGGATCTGGTCGTCTTGTCGTCCAGCCCGCCCGAGCGCCTCGACCAGCGCGCGGCAGGCGCGGACCAGAGCCTCCGAGTCGCCCCTCGTCACGCTCGCGCTGACGAGGGCTGCGAGCGCCGCTGCGTCTCCGGCGACCTCCGACAGGCGCTCGTTCGCGACACTGACCGCCGCGTCGGGGTCGTCGCGCACCTGCGCTTCGAGGACGATCGCGCGTGCGAGCGCGGAGGCCTCGACTCGAGCCAGCGCTACCGCCTCCAGCGAGCTCTCGTCGCGGGCCTCGAGCGCGGCGGTGAGGGCGGGCTCGTCGAGCCGCTCGGCCCAAGCTGCGAACGCTTGACGCGCGGCGCGGCTCGTCGCCGCCCTGCCGCCGCGGCTCCCGGACGCCGACACCAACGCACGCCCCGGCGCGATCCGGACCTCGCCGATCTCGATCAGCTCGGTGCCCGGCAGCTTCCAGCCCGCGCGACAAAATGCCGCCGCCAGCCCGGCGCGCGCCGGCTCGATCCGCACGCAGTCGCCGACGCGCTCGACCGCGCGAATCAGCGGCGACAGCTCGGGCGACGCGAGCAGCGCGGCGGCGCAGACCGCAAACGTCGCGGCGCTCGGTGCGGGAGCCGCCCCGAGCGCCAGGTACTCGAAGGGCACGAGGACGAGCGTCGCGCCCTCCACGACGACGCCGACGCGCGCGGACACCGTCGCCGCCGTCTTGCCGGTGAGCTGGATGACAACCCGCAGCTCGTCGTCCAGCAGGTCGACGCGCACTTCCTCGACCCAATCCAGCGCGCGAGCCGCCGCCGAGACCGCGACCGAAAGCCGTGCCCCGTCGATCTCGAGCGTCAGCGCCGCGCACTGCCCTCGGACCGACCGGAGCCACGGGACGTCCGCGTCGGCGTCGACGCCCAGGCGAACTCCCGGAAAGTCGACGACGAGCTGAGTCGCGCGGCACCAGCCGCTGATCTCGAGGTCCGTCCCCACGACGCGCGACCGACCGAACACACGCTCGGCCGTGAGACCTGGGATGTCCGCGACGTGGAGGCCGCCCGCGGTCGCCACGTCAGGCGAGGCGGTGGAGCCGCAGGGTTGTCGCGACGTCGCCGCAGGGGACGCCGAGCAGGTTGGCGAGGACGACGCCCCCGAGGTCGTAGTCGCCGTCGGGGATCCGACGCGGGTCGACGGTCGCCAGCTGGCCAGCCAGGGAGTCGAGCGCGGCCCGGATCTGCTCGTCGTCGAATGTCTCCCTGGCCTCGGTGCGGGCGGCGAAGTGCTCGTCCCACAGCTCGTCCAGCGCGTCGGTCAGCGACGACTCCTCGAGGGTGGTGGCCTTGTGCAGCCGGGGCAGAAGGCGCGTCGCGACCACGCCGAACCGCTCCCCCATCCACCGGAGGACGTCGACGATCATCGACTCCTGTCCCGGCGTGCCGGGGGCAACGGTGAGGAAGTACGCCGCACGCAGCGCGTCGAGAACGCCAGCGCGCACCCCTCGCTCCGCGATGTGAGCCTGGACGCGCGCGACCGCGTCTCCGTCGGCGATTGGGCGCCAACGCGGCCCCGGGACAAGGCGGCGCAGCGCGGCCGGAGGGAGGCCGTTGGTGGCGCCGAGCGCGCTCCCCCACGCGTCCGCGCGCTCCACGTCGAGACCGAGCGCGTGGAGTCGGACGCCAAATGACGTCATGACGGTGCGGGCCACCTCGTCGAACGCTCCGGCGGCCGCGATGCCGGCGCGCGCGTCGGCGATCGTCGAGTCGCTCAGCGGCGTCGAACGCTCCCCGAGGAGGCGCAGCGCCATCTCCTCGAAGAAGAGATTCCGCTCGTTGTTTCGGCGCGTCGCCGCGTCGGTATCGAACAGCTGCAACAGCAGCCTCGACTGTGCGAAGCGTCCCTGTGCGAACCGGTCCTCGATGAAGCGAAGCACGACCTGCGCCTCGGTGTGCATCGACGGGAGACCGGAGAAGAAGGCCACCAGCAGCGCGCGCGGGCGCTCCAGCTCACGCGCGACGAGCTGCAGCGCGGGCGGGTTGCGGTCATTGTCGAGCAGCAACGTCGCGTACGTGCGGACGAAGGCGTCACGCACGCCGGGGCTCAGCTCGATCGGGGGCAGCCCAGCGGCTACTTCTGCCGCGACCAGCGCCTCGCCAACCGCAACGAGTGGGTCGCTGCCGTCGCCCGGATCCAGGGTCGGAAGCGCCGAGTCCAGCAGGCGCTCCATGTGCGTGCGCGGGTCCGTCTCGGTAGGCGCGTCGGCCTCGCCTCGCGTGCGCAGGAATCGCTTCAGCATCGGGACACGCTACTGAAGTACGTAGGTCTTTGTGAGCGTCGTCGCCGAGCCGGTGAACGCCGGGAAGAGCCAGCGCTCGCGGTGGGACTGCATGCAGCGTCCGAACGCGGTGTCACGGAGCCCGCGCGGGAGGGTCACCGCCGAGACACGACCGCTGGGCTGCACCGTGATCGTGAGCTCGATGCGCGGGGTCGCGAGCGCGCCTTCCTCGGCGATGTGCCGCTGGTTGCAGCGCACGATCGAGTTGTTCACGAAGGTACGCAGCCCCTCGGCGAACAGCTCCGGTGGAGGCCCGCCGCCACTGCGGCCGCCGCCGCCCGCAGAGGGGTCGATCGTCCCGACGCCGAGCATCGTGCGCCGCGTCGGCGTGCCGCTGCTGGACGCGGGCGCAGAGGTCGCCGCGCCGTCGTCCTCGGTCTCGCGGTGACGGCGGGAACGGCGCGTCGGCTGCTCCGTCGGCGCCCCGTCGTCGGCGCTCGCGACCGTCGGCGGCGGCGGAAGCGCATCCAGGGCGCCGTCTGTGGCTTCGAGGACGAGGCGGTGAGCCCTCGCGAACGCGGCGTCGCGGTCGGCGGCGGCGCGAGCGGCCGCTGCGACCGTCGGGGCGACCGTCAGGGGCTCCGCCGGAGCGGCCGGGGCCGCAGCCACCACGGGCGCCGGCTCCGGTCTGGTCGAGAACCACCACGCCACCGCGGCGCAAATCATCACGATCAGCAGCGCGCCGAACAAGACGCGACGGCTCTTGTTCCGCGCCTGCTGGACCTGAAAGACCAGCGACGCGCTTGGCGTCTCGTCGACCGCACCACCGAGTGACGACGACAGGGTGACGCTTGGCGAGAGCGACGGCAGGGGAACCGGGGGAGCCGGTGCGACGGCTGCGAGCGCGGGCGCCGACGAGGCGAGGTCGAGCGTGGGAGCGACCTCGGCAACCGGAAGCGCCGGCGGCGGTGCGAGCGTCGTCGGGATCGCCGGCGACGCCGCCGCCGCAGCGGGGAGCTGAGGTGGCGTCGCGAGGAGGGCCGGCTCGGGCGCGATGGGCGGCACTTCGACGTCTGCGGGGATCGTCGCGGCGGCCGTCTCGGGGACGCCTGCGGCGGCGCGCGCCTGATCCGTCGGTTCGTCCGTCGTGCCGGCGTCCGGCGAGGTCGGCGCGGCCGCTGTCGGCGCGGCCGCTGTCGGCGCGGGAACGGGCGCGTCGAGCGGGAGCAGGGCGCCGGTCGGGCGTCTGTGCCCCTCGCGTCGGGACCGCAGGTCACGCCGAAGCGCCTCGAGACGGTCGAGGGGCATCGTCGGATCGGCCGGTCCAACGGCGGGCTCACCGCCGGCGGTCTCCGCGGCCTGCTCCGCTTCTGGCGCCGATATCGCGTCGGGTGGCGCCGATATCGCGTCGGGTGGCAGGGCATCGGCCGTGGCTGCACCCTCGGGGCCCCCGGCGGCTTCGCCGGTCTCTTCCGGGGCGACCGTCGGCGCTGCGACCGGCTCGGCGCCGACCATCTCGTCGGCGGCGCCCACGGCCACGTCGGCCGACGGGGCTGCGCCCCGCTCCAGTCCGACCGTGGTCGTGTCACCACCGCCGATGTCCGTGGCCAGCGCCGGGATGTCCGCCTTGATCGCGGGGAGCGCGATCGAGTCGTGTCGCAGAAGGCTGTAGTCGACGGCCGAGAGCTGCACCGTGGCTCGCCCGCCGACCGGACGCGCCGCGATGGCCCGCGCGATCGCCGAGCCGAACACCGGAATGTCGACCGCCGGGCGCCAGTCGTCGAAGTCCGCCTGCCACACGTAGGACTCGTCGCCGAGCTCTCCCGTCTCGTAGCGCGCGAGCAGCTCGTCTTCCGACAGCGGGCCGTTGTTTACGCCGTTGACGGAGTAGAACCACTCGATCTCTTCGGACCCGACGGACGCCGGCGGGCCAGACACCGTCGCCGGCGTAGGCGATGTCGGCTCGCGGACCGTGATCACGTACGCGCACTGCTTGCAGCGAATGCGCAGGATCTTCCCGCGGACCTTCTTGTCTTCGATGTGGTAGCGAGCGCCGCAGGCGTCGCAGACGAACTTCATCTCGGTCCGGCGTGTCGTCAGCGTCTCGTCAGGGGCCGGCTCGCTCCCCTGCGCAGGGACGCGACGCGGCGTACCCGGCCACGAGAGCGCGGACCATAACACAGCCCAGATCGGCGCGCCAAGCGATCGAGACTCGCGCGCGGAGCACCACCGCCCGTGACGCCGCACGGCGGCAATCTGGCGGAGCGGTCGGCATCGCGGTAACCTCCACCTCGATGGGAATTCGCCTCCAGATGCTGCGCCAGCAGCCCCGGCTGGCCGCAGCCGGCGCCGCGTACGCCCTCGCGTCGCTCATCTCGATCGCGTGGGGCCTGTCGTACGACCTCCGCTCGAAGAGCGCGATCGAGGCGCAGATCCAGATCGGCACCACCGAAGAGGGCAGGATCTACCTCACCGTCCGCAACTACGGCCGCGCCGACTGGGACGACGTCACCGTCATCGTAGACGGGCGGTACTTCAGACGCTTCGACCGCGTCGCCGCCGGGAGTCAGGCCGACGCGCCAATCTCCCAGTTCGCGAACGCCGACCAGATCCCCAGAATCGGCGGCATCTTCTTCTGGGAGCAGGTCGCCACAACCCCCTCGCCCGGACCTCCAGGTCCGCGGCAGCGCCCCTCCGTCGTCACCGTCCGAACCCGACAGGGCGAGACCACCGCGACCCTCGGGCAGTGAGCGCGCCCGGCCACGCGCCGCAGCCGACCGGCCGGCTCGGCGTCTACGTGCACGTCCCCTTCTGCGCGCGCCGCTGCCCGTACTGCGACTTTGCCGTCGTCGTGACGCGTCGGATCCCCGACCGCGAATACCGCGACGCTGTCCTCGCGGAGCTCGCCCGGCGCGCGACCGCCTTCCAGGACCGCACTCTTCAGACCCTCTACTTTGGCGGCGGAACCCCTGCCATGTGGAGCCCAGCGTCCCTGGGCGCGGTGATCGACGCCGTCGCCCAGCGCTTCGGCGCCCCGCCCATCGAGACGACCGTTGAGGCCAACCCCGAGGACCTCACCTCCGCCGGCCTCACCCAGCTTCGAAGCGTCGGCGTCGATCGGCTCTCGCTCGGCGTGCAGTCGTTCGAGGCCGCCACGTTAGCCGTGCTCGGACGCGCGCACACGCCCCAGCAGGCCCGAGAGACGGTCGTCGCTGCCGCGGACGTAGGGTTCCGGCACCTCTCCGTCGACCTCATCCTCGCCGCGCCCGGGGACGGGCCGCGGCGCGTCGACGCCGAGCTCGAGGCGCTCGCGCAGCTCGGCGACACGATCGACCACGTCTCCGCCTACGACCTCACGCTCGAGCCGCGCACGTCTCTCGCCGTGCGCACCGAGCGCGGGCTGCTGCCCCCGGTCCCCGACGAGGTGCGCGCGGAGGCGTCCGCTGCGCTCGGGGACGGCCTGCGGTCGCTCGGGTTCGAGCGGTACGAGGTCAGCAACTGGGCGCGCCCCGGCGGGCGCGCCAGGCACAACGCCGCATACTGGCGAGGCGACGAGTACCTCGGCCTCGGCATCGGCGCGCACTCGCTCCGCCTCGACGCCGCAGGCCCCGTGCGAGAGGCCAACGGATCGAGGCTCCGCGACTACCTCGCCGACGAACGAACGCTCGCGAGGACCGCCGAGCACCTCGCCGCCAGCACCCACCTCGCCGAGCTCGTCATGGTCGGCATGCGGACCACCGACGGGGTCGACCTCCAAGATGTCGAGGCTCGCTGGTCGGCCGACGCGCGCGCCGCCGTCGCGCGGCTCGCCGAGCGCTGGCTACGGCGAGGCCACGCCGAGTTGCGGGACCACCGGGTGGTGCCGACAACCCCCGGGCTCGATTGGGCCGACGCGTTCGGAGCCGACGCCCTCGCGGAGCTAACCGCACCCACATCCGAAGCCGGCTCGCGCGAGGCTGCGCGATCTGCTACCTACGCCCCGCGCTCGAGCCCACCCGCGCTCGACGCGGAGGGCACCACGCGCGACGGTGCGCCACAACCGAAGACGTAGCCATGACCGACTCGAGTGACATCCCGAAGGATCTGTTCATCGACGACGAAGAGGACGACGCGATCGACGCCGAGGCAGGCGAGGGCGCGACCCTGTTCGTCGACGAAGATGACGACGACTCCGGCGCCGCGACCGCCGAGCGAACCGAGGGCGACGGCACCATCACCGACAGCCTGCGCACCCGCGTCGAAGAGCTCGAAGCCGCGCTAGCAGAGGCCCAGGAAGAGGTCGCCGCAGCGAACGAGAAGGTGCTCCGTAAGGCTGCCGACCTCGAGAACGCCCGCCGTCGCCATCAGAGGGAGCGCGAGGACGGGGCGAAGTACGCCGCCGAAGGCGTGCTGAAAGACATGGCGCCGATCCTCGACGACCTGCAGCGCGCCCTGCAGCACGTCGCGGCGAACGCGTCGGCAGACGACTCGTTGGTCCAGGGCGTCGACATGGTGGCCCGGAAGTTCCAGCAGTCGCTCGAGCGCCGCGGCGTCGTGGTGCTCGAGTCGGTCGGCAAGGCGTTCGACCCGACCGTCCACGAGGCGATTCAGCAGGTGTCGGACGACACCGTGCCGCACAACACCGTGGTCCAGGAGTTCCAGCGGGGCTACCTGCTCCACGACCGGCTGCTGCGCCCGGCGCTGGTCGTCGTCGCCCAGGGAGGCCCGCCGCGTCCGCTGCCGGACGACGGGCACGCCGGCGACGGTGAGAGCGGCGCCGCGGACCTTGCCGAAGCGACCGAACCCGGCCAAGATGACTGACCGGTAACCCACAGAGCCGCAGAAAATGTCGCGAGTCATCGGAATCGACCTCGGAACCACCAACTCGTGTGTCGCCGTCACGATCGACAACGAGACGCTGGTCATCGCCAACAGCGAGGGGAGCCGCACCACCCCGTCGGTCGTCGCGCTGACCGAGTCCGGCGAGCGCCTCATCGGGCAGCTCGCGAAGCGGCAGGCGGTCACAAACCCCGAGAACACGGCGGTCGCCGTGAAGCGCCTGATTGGCCGGCGGTTCGACGACGACTCTGTCGAACTGGCGAAGAAGGCCGTCGCCTACGAGATAACGCGCGGCACCAACGGCGATGCGGTCGTCAAGCTCCGCGACCGCGTGCTCTCGCCCGCCGAGATCTCCGCCCACATCCTTCAGAAGATGAAGCAGACGGCGGAGGACTACCTCGGCGAAGAGGTGACCGAGGCCATCATCACCGTCCCCGCGCACTTCTCCGATGCCCAGCGCCAAGCGACGCGCGACGCCGGTCGCATCGCCGGACTCGACGTTCTGCGCATCATCAACGAGCCCACGGCGGCCGCGCTCGCCTACGGCACGCAGACGGCCAAGGACGGCGTCTTCGCGGTCTACGACCTTGGCGGCGGCACCTTCGATATCACGATCCTGCGCGTCGCCGCCGGCGTCTTCGAGGTCGCGTCGACGAGCGGCGACAACTTCCTCGGCGGCGAGGACTTCGACCGCCGGCTCGTCGACATGCTGGCAGACGGGTTCCAGAACGAGCACGGGATCGACCTCCGTGCCGACCGCATGGCGCTTCAGCGCCTCCGCGAGGCAGCCGAGAAGGCCAAGCACGAGCTGTCGAGCCGCAACGTCACGGACGTGAACCTGCCGTTCATCTCCGCCGGCCCAACCGGCCCCCTCCACCTGGCGCGCCCGGTCAGCCGCGATGAGCTCGAGGCGATCGTCGGTGACCTCGTCGACCGCACGATCGAGCCGTGCCGCGACGCGCTCAAGCAGTCGGGGCTCAAGACCAAGGACATCACCGAGGTCATCCTCGTCGGCGGCATGACCCGCATGCCGCTCGTCCGACAGCGTGTCGCGTCGTTCTTCGGCAAGGAGCCGTCGACCAATGTGAACCCCGACGAGGTCGTCGCCATCGGAGCCGCAACACAGGGCGGCGTCCTGCGCGGCGAGGTCCAGGACGTCCTCCTCCTCGACGTCTGCCCGCTCTCCCTCGGTGTCGAGACCCAGGGCGGCGTGTTCTCGGCGCTCATCCCTCGGAACACGACCATCCCCGTCACCGTCTCCGAGGTCTACACCACCGCCGTCGACAACCAGCCCTTCGTCCAGGTGCACGTCCTCCAGGGCGAGCGACCGCTGGCCGCAGACAACACCTCGCTCGCGAAGTTCGACCTCGTCGGTATCCCTCCCGCACCCCGCGGAATTCCCGAGATCGAGGTGCTCTTCCACATCGACGCCAACGGCATCGTCGAGGTGACCGCGCGAGACCTCGGCACGGGAAAGGCCCAGCAGGTGCGCGTCAACGCCGCCGGCGGCCTGTCCGAACAGCAGATCCAGTCCATTATCGACGACGCAGAGCGCTACCGCGCCGCAGACGCCGACGCGAAGGAGCTCGCAGAGCTGCGAAACCGGGCCGAAGGCCTGATGTACACAACGGACCGCTCGCTCGATGAGTACGCCGACCACTTCACCGACGACCAGATCGTCGCGATCGACACCGCGCTGAAGCAGTGTCGCGAAGTCCTCGACCGGCGCGCCAACGCGCAGGACCTCCACGAGGCGATCGCCGTGCTCGAGGCGGCCGCCTACCAACTCGCCGACGCCATGTACGCCGCCGCGCAGCGAGGCCCCGCCTAGCGCGGCGCCCCGCACCCCGCGGCTACGATGGTCCCTCGCTCCTACTACGACCTGCTCGGCGTCCCGCGGACCGCCTCCCAGGCGGAGATCAAAGCGGCATACCGGGCGCTCGCACGCGTCCACCACCCCGACCAGCGCGGCGGCGACGACGATGACGAGCGCTTCAAGGCGATCGCAGAGGCCTACCGGGTGCTAGGCGACTCTACCACCCGCGCCGAATACGACCGCTCGGGCGCCGCACCCGCCGGAGCCGCCTACACGCCGGTCCCCGCCCCGCCACCGACCCTCTCCGAGGTCTTCACAGGCGCCGCCGCCGCCGCGCGGCGGTTCACCGCCAGGCGCGGACCCGACGTCCGCATCGAGGTCGGGCTCGACGTTCGCGCGATCGCCCGAGGTACTCGGCGGGTGTTCGAGCTCCCGCGGCGCGGGCCCGACGGGGCGATCCAGCGGCGCAGGCTCGAGTACACGCTGCCCCCCGGCCTTCGGCACGGCCAGGTCCTCCGGTGGCGCGGCGATGGCGGACCGTCCGACGCAGGTGGGCGCCCCGGCGATCTCATCGTCGTCATCGCCTCGATCGCCCACCCCACGCTCGAGCGTCGCGATCGCGACCTCGTCGCGAGCCTCCCGGTCTCGTATCCCGATCTGCTCGACGGTGCGACCGTCGACGTGCCGACGGTGTTCGGCCCGCGACCCCTCACCATCCCGCCGCGAACCCGGCCGGGGACGGAGCTTCGCATCCCCGGACTCGGCGTCGGCGGAGAGACGCCGGGCGACGCCGTGTTCGTGGCCGAGCTCGCGTGGCCGACCGAGCCGCTCGACGGCGACACGCGCGACAGGCTCCGCCGCATCGAGCGTCCACGCGCGTTCGCGGCGGCGCTCGCCGAGTCGATCGCGTGGGGAGCGTCGTGAGCTCGGCTCGTGATCCTCGCGCGAATCTCGCGCTGCGCCTCGCCGGAGCGCTTGCGCTCGTGCTGGCCGTCGTGGTCGCCGCTCCCCTGTCCGCGCAGCCGACCGAGAGTCGACCGCTCGTCGCTTTCCTCGGGCCGGTGTCCGGGCCCAACGCCGAGATCGGACAGCGCGCGTGGCGTAGCGTCGCCATGGCGACGGCCGATTATCCTGGCGTCGCCGTCGAGCGGTTCGACACGGCAGAAGACCCGGCAGCCGCTGCCGCAGAGGCGATCGCCGCAGGGGCCGTCGCGCTCCTGGGCCCCATCGGAGAGCTCGAGTCGCGTGCAGTCATCGCCACGCTCCCGACGGGCTCACCACCGCTGTTCCTGCTGGCGGGCGTCGACGGTCTCGAGGACCCGAGCCGCGGCGTGTATCGCCTGCGCACGTCCCCTGCCGATCAGGCCGCCGCGCTGGTAGCGTTCGTCGAGGATCAGTGGGCCTCCGAAGCCCCACCCACGTTCGCAGTGCTCGCGCCAGAAGACGGCTACGGTCGGGAGGCGGCGCTCACCTTCGTCGACGAGGCCGGCGGCGGCGGCGGCACCACGCTCCGCGCGGCATTTTACGAGGTCGACGAGCCCGACGTCGGCGCCGCCGTCGAGGTGCTCGCCGGCACGCAGTCCGTCCGACTCGCGCCGCCGGCGGACCCGTGGCGCACCCCGCCGCGCACCCGCCTCTCTGATGGGGGCGACCGCGAGCGTCCAGACTTTGTGTTCGTGCCAGACTTCGGACCGCAGATCGCGGCGATCCTGCCACACCTCCGCTTCGCGCGCTGGCTGACCGACTCCGCCGACACCAGTGTCTCCCTGCTGGGCCTCTCCGGCTGGGCGAGCGAGGCCCTCGAGTCCGTAGGGGACCTCGCCGCCGGCGCGCGCTTCACGCAGGTGTTCGACATGGACGACCTGCGTGGCATCGCGGAGGGCTACGCGCTCGAGTACCGCGTGCGATTCGACGAGGATCCCACCGACTTCGATGCGCAGACCCGCGACGCGGCCGCGTTCGTCCTCGAAGCCGTCGTCGCGGCCGTCGGCGACCCCTCGGCCGACGCGGTCGAGAACGCGGCCATCGGGCGCGGCCCATTCGGTGGCGTCTGCGGAGACATGTGGATCTCGGCCAGCGGCGGTGTGACCCGCGACATCGGAATCTGGGAGGTCGACGGCGCCGGGAGGCGATATCCGGTGACGGTCCTCCATCCGACCCCACCGCAGCGATGAGCGCGCCCGCTCGCGGCGGTCGGTCGACCGCGCTCCGCGCCCTCGCGTTCGCAGCGACGGTCGTCTCGACGACGTACGCGGGCGCGCTGGGCGGTCCGGCGATGGGCGGCTACCTCTTCGTCCGGTCGCTCCCCTGGGTCGGGGGCCTGGTGCCGTCGTGGTGGCGAGCTCCCGGTCTCCTCGGTCCCGGCCTCGCCTTCTCGGCGGCGCTGCTCGCCATCCTGGTCGCCCACGAGATGGGACACTTCGTGACCGCGCGGCGGCGCGGGGTTCCCATGTCCTGGCCTCTCTTCGTGCCGTTCCTCCCGCCCATCGGGACGCTCGGCGCGGTCATCGCGATGTCGGACGCGACCGCCGACGGCCCGGTGGACGCGGCCGGCGAGCGCTCGCTGCGACCCGGAATTCCGGCCGCCGTGCTCCTGCGTGTCGCCGCGTGGGGACCGTTCGCCGGCATCGTCGTCGCGCTGCCTATCATCGCGGTCGGCTTGCGGCTGAGCGTCGTTCGGCCGCTCACGTCGGACGCAGGAATCGCGCTGGGCGTCTCGCCGCTCTTCTGGGTGCTGCAGCGGGCGATGTTTGGTCCCCTCGAGCCCGGCACGGATGTCTTCTTGCATCCCGTCGCGCTCGCCGGGTGGGCGGGCTGCCTGGTCACCTCGCTGAATCTGCTCCCGTTCGGTCAGCTCGACGGTGGCCATATCGCGTTCGCGACGCTCGGGGACCGCTGGAACCGGTGGGTGGTGGTCCCCTTCGTCCTCTTCGCGGCGACGGCGGTCCTGAGTCCGTCCGCCGCCGTGTTCGCGCTCTTCGTCCTCTTCGCGGTGGGCCTGAAGCACCCGCCGATCACACGGGGGCAGCGGGCGTGGGGGCGCTCCGACCGTGGCGTGGCGCTGGCGGCGGCCCTCGTGTTTGTGGCAACCTTCACGCCGACGCCCGTCCTCGGTGGCTGGTCCCAAGTCCTGCGCTGATCCGATGCTGCTCTCGTGCACCGCATGTGGCCACACGGGCCCACCGACCTTCGTCGGCCAGGGGCCAGACGGTGTGATCCTGGCGTGCGTCGCCTGCGGCGCCCAGGAGACGCTCGCGCAGCCACAGCCGCATGCCCCGCCTACGTCCGAGCCCGCCCGCGCGGTCGCCGCCCCGACCCTCGCGCCGGGGTACGACCACGCGTCGGAGCGCCTCTCCGCGCCGGCGCGGGCCACTCCGGTAGCGGTGGCAGAGCCGCGCCGAGCGTCGTCCGCCGCTCCGCGCGCGCTCCCACCGCACAAGTGCCCGAAGTGCGGACACCGCCAGCATGACCCCGAAAACTGTCACAAGTGCGGGCTTCGGCTGGCCTCCCCGGCGGCACAGCAACGGCCATGGGAGCGCCCCCCGCCGGGCCTCGAGCGGGCGTACGCCGAGGCGGAGGCGCGGTGGGCTGCGCTGAGCGCTCCCGACGCCGCAGAGGTGGCTGCGCACGAGGAGTTCCTGGAATGGTGTCGGAGCGCCGGCGTCCCGACTTTCGCTGCGATGCGGTACCGCCACCTGTTGGCAGACGCCCCTGAAGACACGTTCCTGCAGGCCTGCCTCGAGCGGGCGCAGCGCGACGCCACCGTGCTAGTGCAGGCCATGGCCCGAGGGGACGGCGCCGAGCTCGCGGCGCGTGCGAAGGTGGTCCGGCAGGTGGTGCTCGTGATCACCGGCATCCTCGCAGTGATCATGACCATCATCCTGCTCAGGATGGTCGGCCGCGCGCCGTCGGTCTAGACCGTGGACGCCGAGTCAGCAGCGATCGAGCGGCTGCGCGCGGCGCTCGGGGCGGGCCGGTCCAGCCCAGAGGGCATCGGCGACGACGGCGCCGTCCTCCTGCCGACCGACGGCCGCGTGGTCGCGTGCGACGCCCTCGTCGAGGGTGTGCACTTCGACAGGACATGGTCGAGCTGGCAGGACGTCGCGTACAAGGCGCTCGCGACGAACGTCAGCGACATCTGGGCGATGGGAGCGGAGCCGACCGCCTGGCTGCTCGCCCTCGGGCTACCTTCGGCCGACGTGTGGATCGTCGACGACCTCGTCGCCGGCTTCGCGGAGGCACAGCGCGCCCTCGGCATCTCGCTCTGCCTCGTCGGCGGCGACACGGTCCGTGCGCCCGTCGTCTCGCTCACCCTGACCGTGTTCGGGGCACTGGCCGCCGGGCGGGAGGTCGTGACGCGCGCCGGCGCGGTGGCGGGGATGACGCTGTGGCTCGACGGCGTCCCCGGGGTCGCACACCTCGGGCTGGCCGCCTTGCGCGCCGGTCGAGGTCACGAGCCCGAGTTCGTCGATGTCGTCGCGTGTCACCGGCGCCCGGTGCCGCGGAGGCTCCCCGCAGATGTGCCCCTGGGGGCGGCGATGGATGTGTCCGACGGTCTGGTCACCGACTTGCGGCGAATGTGCCGAGCATCGGAAGTCGGCGCCGAGGTGCGGCTCCCTCTCCCTGGCCGCGCGACGCTCGCAGATGCGGCGTCGTCGCTCGGCGAGGATGTAGACGCCGCCGGGCTCTTCGGGGGCGACGACTACCTTCGGCTCGTCGCCGCGTGGGAGCGCCCGGGGACCGGCTACGTCGCGGTCGGGGGTGTCGTTCCGGCCGGCGACGGCTTGACCCTCCGTGGGGCGGATGGTACTCGCACACCTCTGACCGACCGCGGTTTCCGGCACTTCGACGAGGCGGATTGAGCACGGGCGCGCAAGCAGCATTTCGAGACCCGGCGCGGCCGATCCACGTCTGGGAGTCCGCCGCGGTGCCGCACGTGCTGCCGCGGGTCAGCGACGTGAGCGGCACGATTCTTGTCGCCGCCTGCGGCGCCGGGACGTTGCTGCGACACGTCGTGGACGCCGCGGCCAGCGCGTCGCGCGTGATGGCCGTCGACTCCGACCCTCGCCGCGTCGACGCGTCGCGGGCCGCGGTGGTCGGTACGGCGCGCCCCGTGTTCTTCGCCACCAACGCGCTCACGGGCCTTGGTTACGCCCCCGACGTGTTCGGCGCCGCAATCGGCGTGCATGCGTGCACGACGGAGGCCGAGGCGCTCAATGCCTTCGTAGCGCTCGACAAAGTCGTGCGGCCCGGCGGGGTCGTCACGGTCTGCGCGCTCGGCGCCCGTTCGGCGGGGCTCCTGCTCGAGGCGGTGCTCGAGGAGTGCCTCGCGCGCGGGGTCCTCGAGCAGTGCCGCTCCGCCATCGATGACCTGAGCGGCCGGCGCGTCGATCTAGAGATGCTCGATGCGGCCGCAGAGAGGGTCGGCCTCCAGCGGACGTATGCCGCGCGCGCCGAGGTCGACGCGCGACTCGACAGCGTCGACGCACTCCGCACGGACCCACTCCTCGGCCCGGTCGTCGCTGGTTGGGCCGAGCTCGACGCCGTAGCGCCCGGAGTCGTCGACGCCGCGCTAGCGCGGCTGGCGACCTACTTTGGCGGAGACGCGGTGGACCTCTCGCTCGAGCTGCTCGTGTGGGCCGGCACCGTCCGCGAGCCCGACGTGATGGCCGTAGACGAGGTCGACTTCGTCGACGAGCAGTAGTGGCCGCCAAGCGCCCCGCGGCAAAGAAGCCGAGACGCTCGTGCCTCGCGAGGTTGATGCTCTTCGCCGTCGTGTTGGCGATGTTCGGGGTCCTCGCCGGGGTCGCCGGCGTCGCGGGTCTCGTGCGCTACTACGGCCAAGAGCTGCCCGACATCCACGGGGTCCGCGACTACCAGCCGCGCCAAGTGTCCCGCATCGTCGATGTAGACGGGAACGTGCTCGCCACGCTGACCGACTCCGCCGCCGAAGTCCGAACGGTGATCCCGTTCGAGCAGATCCCACAGGCGATGCGCGACGCCATGATCGCCGCCGAAGACGCGCAGTTTTATCAGCACCGAGGGATCAACTTCGTCGGCATCGCCAAGGCGATGTACCGAAACCTCCGGCGGGGACAGCTCAGCCAGGGCGCATCGACCATCACACAACAGCTGGTCAAGAACCTCGTCCTGAGCCCCGAGCGCACCATCCGACGGAAGATCCAGGAGGCCATCCTCGCCTTCGAGCTCGAGGACAACCTCACCAAGGACGAGATCCTCACAATCTACCTGAATGAGGTGTTCTTCGGCAGTCGCGCCTACGGCGTCGAGGAGGCGTCGCGTTACTACTTCGGCCACGGCGCCGCCGAGCTCAATCTGCCCGAGGCCGCGACACTCGCCGGGCTCGTGCAGTCGCCGAACCGCTACAACCCGCACTTCCACCCCGACGAGGCGCTCGGGCGCCGCGCCTACGTGCTGCGCCAGCTCTGGGAGAAGGGCTTCATCGAAGAGGCGGTGTATCGAGAGGCTGATGCCGCGCCGCTCGTGCTCGACCCCAACCGCGGCGTTGGCCCGTGGGAGGGGCGCTTCCCGTCGTACGTCGACGCCGCGACCCGCGAGCTGCGAGAGCGCTTCGACGACGCGACGATCTACTCCGGGGGCCTCCACATCGTTGTCGCCGTCGACCGCGACGCTCAGGCAATCGCCGAAGAGGCCGTGCAGGCTGGGCTCCGTGACTACGACGGCCGTCACGGATACCTCCGCCCCTTCCGGGAGCTCGCGTCCGACGCCGACGTCGAAGAGTGGCGGCGCGACCACGACGCCGACGTCGCGACACTGGGGCTGCAGCACGGCCGCGAGTACCGCGCCGTCGTGCTCACCTCTGACGAGGCGCACACCGTTGTCGGGATCGGCCCGTACGTCGCCACGCTCTCGCGTGAGCCCGGCTCTCGCTTGTGCCCAACCGGCGAGCAGTGGGCAGAGGTCTTCGCGCCGCGCGACGTCTTCACGGTGACGCCAGCGGCGGTCGTACCCCCGGCGTCGCTGTCGGAGAGCGACCCGACGACCGCGACCGTACAACTCCTGCCTTCGGCAGAGGCCGCCCTCGTCGCGATCAGCGTGTCGGACCGCCGCGTGGTCGCCCTGGTTGGCGGCTATGCGTCGGCGGGCGGATTCAACCGCGCCGTGCAGGCCAGGAGGCAGGTAGGCAGCGCGTTCAAGCCGGTCGTCTACGGCGCTGCGCTCGCGAGACGGACGATCACCCCGGCCACCATCCTGCTCGACCAGCCAGTGACGTTCCCGATTCCCGGGCAGCCCACGTGGCAGCCACAGAACTACGACGGCCGTTACCTCGGCCCGCTGTCGATTCGCGAAGCCCTCGCGCGTTCGCGAAACGTCGCGGCAGTGCGAGTGCTCGACCTCGTCGGGCTAAACGCCGCTACCGAGTTCGCGCGTGCCCTCGGGGTCACCGCCGACCTCCCGACCAACCTCACGCTCGCACTCGGCTCGGCCGAAATGCCGCCGTTCGAGCTCACCAACGCGTACGCCACACTCGCCACGGGCGGCTGGCGAGCCGATGCGTCGACGCTACTCCGGGTCACGGACACCACCGGGGCGGTGCTGCTAGCGGTCGAGCCGGAGCTAGAGCAGACCGTCGATGCCGCGGTCGCGTGGCTGACGACGTCACTCATGCGCTCTGTCGTCACGAGCGGAACCGGCTCCGCCGCGCGTCGGGTCGGAGCCGAGGTCGCTGCCAAGACCGGTACGACAAACGGAGCACGTGACGCATGGTTCGTCGGGTTCTCGACCGAGCTGGCCACCGGCGTCTGGGTCGGGCGAGACGACAACGGAGAGCTTGGACGCGGCGAGACCGGCGGCCACAGCGCGGCCCCGATCTGGGTCGACTTCATGACGCGCTACATCGAGCTGCACGCCGCCCCGCCGTTTCCCGGGCCGCCGCCCGGCATCGTATCCGCCACCATCGACCCGTCGACGGGTCTGCTGGCCCGCCCGGGCAGCGCCGGCGGAGTCTCGGAGTTCTTCCTCGACGGAACGGCCCCTACCGAGCTCGCCCCGGACCCGACGGAGCGCTCCGTCGACTCGATTCTGCTCGGGACCGGCGGCGGTGTTCCCCCCGCCCAGCCGTCCGACGAAGACGGGTTCTGAACTACACAATGACGACGGCGGCCGGCGGTCCCCAGACAGCCAAAGCGCGGGCCCACTCGCAATACCGTGACCGCCGTCGCACCGTTGCGCCTACGATCGCCGTTGTGCTAAGACCCTCGCGCCCCGTGGCTCTCGCACAGACGCGGCGGGCCATCCCTTCCGGCTCTCGATGGAACCTTCTTCCAGATTCGACCTCGGCGAGCGCGTCGGCCGCGACCAGCTCGGCGAAGTGTTCAGGGCGACTGAACGCGGCACCGGACGACGGGCCGCGCTGAAGGTGTTCGACGCCTGGGCGGTCTCCAACGACACCGGCTCGGCGGCTTTCCGTGGCGCGCTCCTGCGCCTGCGCAACCTGATGCCAGCGCGCACCCCGGCGGTCGCCGCGCTGGACCTCGGGCAGGATCGGGGCTGGATGGCGACCCGGTGGGTCGAGGGCGACACGCTCGAGTCGGTCCTCTCCAAGGCGGGGAGCCTGTCCGTCGAGGCCGCCGCCGCTGTCGCGTGCGGAATCCTCGACGCGCTCGACGAGCTGCACGGCAGCGGCGAGGCGCACGGTGGCCTCACGACGCGGAAGGTCCTCCTACTGGACGGCCTCTCCGCCGGATCCGTCGTCGTCACGGACCCGTTCCAGCACTTCCTCTACGGCGTCGCTGACCCGGTCAAGACCAGCCGCAGCGACCCCGACCGCTTCTTGGGCCTGCCCGAGTACTTCTCGCCCGAGCAAGCCCAGGGCGCCAAGCCGGACGTCCGCTCCGACATCTACGTCGTCGGGCTGCTGTTCTATCAGATGCTTACCGGTAAGACGCCGTTCCTCGCGCGCTCGGCCAGCACGACGCTCAAGCGCCAGATCTACGAGAAGCCGCTTCCGCCTAGGTACGCAAAGCCCGGCCTCAAGATCTCGGCAGACGCCGAGAACATCATCAACACGGCGCTCAACAAGGACCCGGACGAGCGCTTTCAGACCGCGCTCGCCTTCCGGCGCGCCATCGCCAACCTGCGCGACGGAGTCTCCGAGGCCGACGAGCGTCTCGCCGCGCCAATGGGCATCTCGCCGGTCGGCGTCCTCGCCGGCAAGCCGATTCCCGCCGACGGCCCCGTGCTTGACCCGCTGCGTATCGACGACACCGACAAGTCGGTTGTCACCGACGTCTCGTCGCTACTGCCCTCGCTCGCCGATCTCGATGTCGCGTCCCCGCCGCCGGCAGACGAGGCAGCGTCGGCTCACGATGGCACGGGGACACTGCTCATGTCGGCGGACGTCATCGCGGCCGCGGTCGCGGCCGCCGAGTCGGTCAGCGCGCCCGAGGTAGCATCCTCCGAGCCGGCCTCGGAAGCGCGAGCCGACGACGCCCCCGCACCGCCCGTCGACGACTCCCCGCCCGAGATTGCCGGCACCGCGTCGCCGACCGACGAGCCACCCGTCTCGGACGAAGTCGCCGACCCGGTCGCCGAGTCCGGCACCCTCCTGATGTCGGCGGCGACCGTCAACGACGCGATCGAGCGCACCGCTGCGGACGCGGCGCCGAGTGAGCAGAGCGCCCCAAGTCCCGATTTCCCCTCGGGAAAGATCCTGACGAGCGACCCTGGCGGGAAGGGCAAGAAGAAGAACAAGAAGGGCAAGCGTCGCCCAGGCGATGAGCGCGCGCCACAGCAGTCCGAGGACCGCGCGCAGAACGCGGCGCCGTCCGCATCGGCGTCAGGTCCCAGCAAGAACCCCACCGCCGCGCCGAACCCAAGCGCCTCGCACTCCGGAAAGCGGCAGGGACTCCAGGACGACGGCGACGAGCTCGGATGGTTCGCGATCGGCGAGGACTCGGCGGCAATGCACGAGCTGGCGTCGAACTCCGAAGAGCCGCGCGACGAGACGAGAACGCACAATCGACTCTTTCTCGTCGGCTCCGTCGCGCTGATCTTCCTCGCGGTCGTCGCGGTCGTCCTCTTCTCGAACCTGTGGCCGGCTCTCACCGGAGCGGAAGCCGACCGGCCCGCTTCGGCCGACACGGGTGCCGACACAGGCACCGCCGCAGCGGCTGCGCCGGCCCCGCCGGCCGCGGTACCACAGCCCGAGCCCGAGCCGGAGCCTGAGCCCGAGCCGGAGGCTTCGGGCGATCCGGCTGCGGATGCGGCCGTGGCCGCCACCGACGACGCGGCAGCCCCTGCCATCGATGACGCAGCGGCCGAAGCGCCAGACACCGAGCCCGCGGCGGTCACCCCCGAGCCGGAGATCGCCGTCGCGCCGACGCCGACGCCGACGCCGGCAGCGACGCCGACGCCGGCTCCGACGCCGGCCCCGGCCGCCACACCGAGCGAGCGCCCGAACGAAGACGCAGAGGCCGCACTCCGCGCCGCAAACGCGATCCGGGCGCGGGAGATCTTGCCGCAGGCCGAAGCCGCGCTCTCGGGCCGAGACACCAGCCGTGCGCGTCAGCTCTTCGCGCAGGTCATCGAGCTCGACGACACGATCGCGTCGGCCCACGCCGGCCTCGGCGATGTCGAGTTCCAGGAGCGGAACTACTCCCAGGCGGCGCGCCACCACCGCCGCGCGACCCGCCTCAACAGCCGCTCCGCCGACTACTTCAAGAAGCTCGGCATGGATTACTTCCGCCTCGAGAACTACTCCGCCGCGCTCGAGGCCTTTGAGCAAGCGGTGCGCCTCGGAGATAGCTCGGCGCAGGCCCACGTCGATCGCGTCCGCGCGCAGCTCGAGGCGGGCGGCGGGGGCGAGTAGGGCGCGGCCAAGTCGGGCACAGCGGGGCGGCGCGTCGAGGTTCTCTCTGGACCCGGCGAAACGGATCGCCTAGCTACCGCGCCTCTCGACCCGAAGGCGAACCATGTCCAAGCCAACCCTGCCCGATCCAGCCGCGACCGCCGAGCGCGCCGCGAACCTTGGACGGGGGGCCGCTGTCATCGCCGCAAGCCCCGGGCGGACTGGGAAGCAGCGCCGCTTTCTTCGGGCGCTCGGCCACCCGCTCAAGCCCGTCGTGACGGTGGGGCACGGCGGCCTGACGCCGGCGCTCGCTGCGCAGGTCGAGGCACAGCTCGAGATCCACGAACTCATCAAGCTCAAGGTGCTCGAATCCGCGCCTGTGACGCCCGAGGTCACCGCGCTGTGGCTTCACGAGGGACTTGCCGTCGAGGTCCACCAGATCGTCGGACGTGTGGTCCTCTGCTACCGGCAGCGTGAGAAGGACCCGACCATCCGGCTGCCGTCGGGGCGCTGACAATGGGGGCCCGCGCGATCGAGCTCGACGCCTACTATCCGCGACCGGACCGCGTCGCGGAGCTGGCGGCGGTGCTGCGAGCCGAGGGACTGATCGCCTTCCCGACCGACACGACGTGGGTGCTCGGATGCGACGCGCAGTCGCGCGCGGCCAGCAGCCGGCTCGCCGAGCTGCGGGCCGCGATCAACCCCTCGTCGGACCGTCGCGGGGCAGACGAGAAGCCGCTGAGCCTCATGTGCGCCGATCTCGCGGCCGCCGCGAGCTACGTGCTGATGGATCAGAGCCAGTTCCGCCTGGTGCGGCGGCTGCTTCCGGGAGCGTACACCGTGATCCTCCCTGCGTCGCGGCAGGTCCCCAGGCAGCTCCAGTCAAAGCGACGCGCGGTAGGTGTTCGCATCCCGAGTCACGACGTCGCGCGCGCGATCCTAGAGGCGGCCGACGGCCCGCTGCTCGTGACGACCTGCCATGACCGGACGGGCGCGCTCATGAACGCATCACCCGAGGTGATGTCGGCGTGGGGGCGGGAGCTGGATGCGATCGTCGAGACCGATCCGATCGAGGCCGAAGCGACGACGGTCGTCGACTGGACCGGCGACGCCCCGGTGTTGATCCGCGCCGGCCGCGGCCCGGTCGAGCCGGACTGGGCCTGAGTTAGGGCCGGGGCGGCGAGAGCGGCGATGTCGTGAAGCGTCTCGCGGCTGTCTCGAGATTGGCACGCAGGTGCCGCTCCCGATCCACCGGCCCGTTGACGGAGTGTTGCCGAGCGAGTAGCTCGATCGCGTCGTGCGTCCGCAGCCGGTGTAAGCGCGTGCACGCCACAGAAACTAGTTTGATTTCGGTGTCTTGGAGAGTCTGATTTGGTGGCACGTCTCGTGCAGAACCAAGGAATCCAGCGACGCCGCGCGAAAAGTTACCGCCCTCTCGAACCCGCGGTCCGACGGCCCTGATGACGAAGAACGCAGCAACCCTGGCAACTATTCTCACGCTGCTGCTGGCGCCCGTTGCCGCTCGCGCAGACGTAGCGGAGCCGGCGCTCGAGGAGACTCCAGCGGACCCGGGCCAGCTCGCGGACGCGGGCGGTGGCGAGTCGGACCTCGAGCTGGAAGCGGACGCCGGCGGCGACGCGGAAGAGGGCGGGCGCAAGCCGATCGACCTCCCGTTCGAGATCAACGCGGGTGCGGACTTCTCGGTGAGCGCAGGACAGCTCAACCCGAACCTGCGCCGGGTGGACCGCGGCGACGAGCTCGCGCTGTCTCTTTCGCTGGGGATCTCCCGCGAGCTGGCGAAGGGCATCTCGCTGAGCGTCGGGAGCGGCTGGTCGACTTTTCTGACCGCCGCGGGCACCGACGACCTGATCTTCTGCGACCCGGACTCGGACGCGGCGGCCGCAGACGGGGACGGGAACTGTGTGCGTCGCTACCGGGGCTGGATCGACGATGTGTCCGTGCGGCTCGCCCCTGGCACCATCTTCGTGATCCCGCGGACCGGCATCCGCGTCGGCGCGTCGCTCGGTAGCACGATCCCGCTCTCGCGGTACAGCCGCGTTTCGGGCCTACGGACGTTCATCGCCCCAGGACTCTCGCTGAGCCGTTCGGTGGGCGGGTTCTCAGCGAGCGCGAACGTCGGCTTCAACAAGCGCTGGTACCGCTACACCTCGGTCGTCCTCGACCCACGCGAGCTGGACATCATCTACCGGACGGGCGGCAACGAGGACCTCGCAGTCAACGCCGTCGCTGAGGCGGGAGTGAACACCTCGTGGTCGGTCTCGACCGGCCTCAACCTGGGGTACTCCTTCACGGACGCGCTGTCGGCGTCCATCGGGTGGAACTTCTCGCACGCGCAGGCGTACAACGTCTTCGAGGAGCGCGATGAGTTCACGTCCCCGAACGCCCACGCCGGCCGCGTTGGGCGTCAGTCGATGACCGGGTCGTTCGGCGTCGACTACTCCTTCCTCGACCACTACTCGGTCGGCCTCTCGATGGCGACGTCGGGCCCGCCGCGGACGTCCGACAACAAGCGGATCCGCTTCCCGTTCTTCGACACACAGACGGGCAATCAGTCTCGGACCTCGGTCGGACTGTCGCTCGGCCTCAGCTACTAGCCCCTGACCATGACCTCCCACCCCCACCGCTCAGGTAACTCGATGACGAACCTCAGGCGATTCCTCGTGGCCGGCTCGCTGGCCACCGCTGCGCTCGCAGCCGGCTGTGCGCAAGACGTCGGCGACGTCGACCGCATCGACGACAACCTGCTCGAGAAGTCGATGTTCGACGGGCAGTGGTACATGCTTCAGACGGTCATCGACACGAACGCGACCGCCGAGCACACGTTCGCCGGCCTGCAGGGCCCCCTCGAGCGCGTCCACTTCGAGTTCAGCGAGGACTACCTGATCGCGCGCCGCGTGCACGAGGACATCATCGGCCTCGACACGGTGGCGACCAACATCACGTCGCAGCCGCAGTTCGACGGCAACGTCGTCGCCGCCTACTCCGTGATGCACACGGACGTGCAGCGCCAGTACAACTCGTCGACCGGCGAGCAGAGCAACGTCCTCACCGAGAACGCGTCTGACCGCCGGTGGTACGAGCGTGACTACATCCGGGCGAACTGGAACGACAACCGCACCGTGACCGGCGCGAACGGCGAGTTCGCGTCGTGGATCGAAGACCAGGGCAGCGCTTGGATCACGATCCCCGCTGAACAGTCGCAGGGCACGCTCCACACCGAGACCGACGACGCCGGCGTCGTGAACTACTTCGACTTCGTCACCACCTACATAGGCGGCACCGACTGGTGGTCGTGCTTCCAGATCGTCGGCTTCCCGGGCTGGGGCGTCGACTGCGGCACCGAAGAGATGGTCGTCCGCACGTCCTTCGTGAAGCTCACCGAAGCTCAGGCCAACAACCTGGAGCACGTCGCGCGTCGCTACGACGACCACGACATGAACCTGTTCGGCTTCTTCCAGAAGATCAACTGCTACTACGACGAGCGCTACGATTGTACGGACTATTCGCGCGTCGAGCTCGCCACGATCCACGACATCTGGGACAACGACTTCGACTCCGCCGGTCGCGCCCGTCCCTACGCGGACCGCACCCCGAAGCCGATCGTGTACTACCTCTCCGAGGAGTACCCGACCGACCTGTACGACGAGGCGTACGAGATCGCGGAGCAGTACAGCTACGCGTTCCGTCGCACCGTCGCCGCCGCGCAGGGTAAGCAGCTCTCGGACATCCCCCGGATGTTCTACGCGTGTCTCAACCCCGGCTCGACCGACGCCACGGTTCCCCAGGAGCTCCTCGACACCACGTACAACCCCGTCGATCGCGCCCGACTCCAAGAGGCCTACGCCGCCTCGGCCGAAGGCTACCAGCTCGGCCACTGCAAGCGCGCAGGCGACGTGAAGAATACGGGCGATATCCGCTACAACTTCTTCACGTGGCGCACCGACCCCGCCGCGCCGTGGTACGGCTACGGGCCGTCGGCCGCCGACCCGCTCACCGGCCAGATCATCCAGGCGCAGGCCAACTTCAACGGCGGCCACCTCAGCCGCGACGCCGAGCGCATCCTCAACCTCGTCAAGATCATCGAGGGCGACCTCACACCCGAAGAGTACGGGTACGGCGTCAACATCCAGGACTACTACGAGCAGCTCCGCCAGCAGGCTGACTACGACCTGTACTTCGGCGCTGACCTGATCGTCGGCGACGACGACAAGGCTCTCGAGCTGCAGCGCGCCCAGCAGAACGTCGTCAGCGTCGCCGCGCGCGACGCTGTCGAGCGGAACGCTGACCGCGCCCTGGTCCGCGAGCTGCTCGACCGGCCCTACCTCCGCGACCTCCTGTCTCGCCCCGTCGAGTCCTTCCGGCTGATGAACGGCCGCCAGGAGGACCCGCTCGCGCGCGCCGTCGGCACGCCGGTCGAGCAGATTCTCGAGATCCCCGAGTTCATCGACCACATGACCATGGGCGCCGCGACGACCGCCGCCGGTGTCACCGACGTCCTCCGTAACCCCGTCGGCCGCAACGCCGCCGAGGTCCCGTCGTCCGTGATGGAGCAGGCGGCCGCCTACGCGTCACCGCTTCAGGTCGCTCGGATGATGACCACCCAGCGCCGCGCCGACCGCCTGCGGGACCGCCTGCTCGGCGACGACTGCGTGATCATGGCCGACGACTTCGACCGCCAGATCATCGGCTTCGCTGAGGAGATGTACCGCTACAAGGCGCAGCTCGAGGCCGACCACCCCGAGCTCACCGCCGAGGAGGTCGACCGTCAGCTCTGGCTCGAGGTCCGCGGCCGCATCTACATCGGCATCGAGTCGCACGAGATCGGCCACACGGTCGGCCTCCGGCACAACTTCGTCGGCACCGCCGACTCGATGAACTACTTCCCGCAGTACTGGGCGCTCCGGCAGGAGACCTTCGACGAGCAGTGCGCGCCCGACGAGGTGCCCACCTTCTCGGTCGACGGGTTCGCCACCGGCGACGTCGCGCCCACCCTCTGCTCCGGGACGGAGACGTCCGCCCAGCGCGCCGAGCGCTCCGCCGAGATTATGGCGCGGCTGCGGTCCGGTACGCTCGCGGACGGCACCCAGGTCGGCTCGATCAACCACTACGAGTACTCCACGGTCATGGACTACCACGGCGACTTCAACGGTCGTCAGGGCGGCCTGGGCCTCTACGACTACGCCGCGGTCGCATACGGCTACGGCGAGCTGCTCGAGGTCTTCGACGAGGCACCCCACCGGCTCGAGGTCGACTCGCGCTGGAACCAGGACACCGGCTCCTGGACATCCACCGACGTGACCCGTCACCCGACCGAGCTCGTCCAGACGATGAAGGACGTCGAGAACTGGACCCGCTACTACCCCGGCGGGACCGACGGCGACAGCCGCGACGACGACGAGTTCGACTACCCGTGGACCTATTGGCACTACTCGGTCCTCCCGATCATGTTCTGGGAGAGCAACCCGACCACAATCGACACCAACGACCTCGCGCAGGCGCGCCACCCGGGGCACATCGACTTCACCGGCATCGGCAACATGTCGGGGATGTACTCGCGCAAGCTCGTCTCGGCCTCGGAGTGCCAGGGCGCGACCTGCCAGTACTGCGACACCGATGCCGACTGCGCTGGCGTCCAGACCTGCTACCGCAGCCCCCTCGACCCCCGTCAGACCCAGGGCATCACGCCGGGCTACTGCGCCACCCCCTCGACCGGCGCGCCGCTGCTGACCGCCGCCGACGTCGTCGTGCCGTACCGCTTCTGTGAGGACTACCTCCGCGGCTCCAGCGCGACCTGCAACATCTTCGACGGCGGCGCCGACGAGCTCGAGATCGTCACGCGCCTCATCGAGGACTACAAGAACTACTACCCGATCTCGTCGTTCCGCCGCGGTCGCCCCGCGTTCGGCCTCGACCTCTGGTCGTACATCTCGCGCGACATCTCCTACACGTTCCAGCCGGCCGTTCAGCAGTACCAGTACTGGCTGCTCTCTGCCGCGAACCGCGGGCCCGAGTGGTACGCCGCCGAGCGCGGTGGACTGTCCGCCACACTCGCGATGGAGGACGCCCTGAACTTCGTCGCCGGCACCCTCACGACTCCCTCGATCGGCACCTACGCGCCCGACGACGAGGACGGGGGCGTCATCGTCAACATCGATGCCGACCCAGGCTACCGCGCGCCGAACTACGACCCGCGCTTCGGCGGCGTCGCAGCGAACGACTACATCGACCTCTCCATCGCCGACGGCGCACGCTACCAGTACAGCCAGTTCCACCGCCGTCGCGAAGACGACGAGGCCGGCTACCACTACTTCTACCAGTACGAGGTCCTCTCCCACTTCTGGTCGAAGTACGCCGCCCTCATCAGCTTCATGGACGGCTCGGTCGACATCATCGGTGCCGACACCGACTCCGACAGCACCGCCTTCTACATCCCGCCGTACCTCGCCTTCCCCTCCGACATCGGCAACTTCGTCGGCGGCATCATGGCCGGCGACATCGCCGACATCGGAATGTGCGCCACGCGCAATCCCGACGGGAAGTACGATGTGGCGCCGATCGAGCTGCTCCGCTCTTCCAGCTACCGCTGCGCTGGCCAGCTCGTGAACCCGTACACGACCGTCTACGGCAACCGCGACTACAACATGCAGCTGTACTCGACGGTCTTCGCCGCGGCGAACTTCTCCGCCAACCTCGACTACTCCTGGCTCGACCAGTCGTCGGTCTACCTCTGGGGCCGCGGCGAGACGCCCGCCATCGTCAACGACCGCGACGAGCGCTTCGACTGGGTCACGTACACCGATGAGTTCGGCACCACCTACGCCGCTCGCATCCTGGCCGAGATCCCGAACCCCGAGTACGACCCGACCGACGTGACGTCGCCCGCGACCATCATCCCCGACCCCGACGACTACAACTCGAGCTTTGGCCCGAACGTCGGCTACCGGATGGTGCAGCGCGCGATCGACCTTCAGGTTGAGCTCGATGCCGCCCTCGAGCTCGAGGATGAGGCCAAGGACGACCCGTCGATCCTCCTCCCCGACCGCGACTCCAGCGAGATCTCGCAGGAGCTCGACAACCACATCGAGAACATCCGGTTCCTCGTCGAGACCAACAAGGTCTTCCAGTGGTAGCCTAGGTCCCGCCGAGCGGCGGGTCATGCGACGACGCCCGCCACTCGGCGGGCGTCGCCGTTTCGTGGGCCGTGCTCGGCATCAATCGGTGGCGTGCCAGCGGCACATGACGCTCGTCGAGCCCGTTAGGCGTTCGGAGCGTCGTGTCCATAGCCGCCCGGGCCAGGGAGCGGATGCTCGTCGCGGGCCTGGCTCGGCGTCGGACTTCGTTGGCGTGCGGTCGACGCGGCGGAGGCCGGCCACGACGCGCGAGCCGGTGTCTGGCGCAGCAGCCCGTCGTCGCTGACGGAGAACCACGCGACTCTTCGCCAGCGACGAGAAGTCCAGGCGCCGCGGCTGACCCGCGCACGTGGGGTTCCTTAGGTCGGTGGCACCACGTACAGCTCCTCTTCCGTCGCGTGTACGGACTGGAGCGTGGTGTCGTTCGCCTCGGCGGTCACGATGTCGAGCGCCCGAGTGCGAGCCCGGGACCGCTGGCCGGGGCCGGACTGGTCGATCCAGTAATACGTCCGCTCCCGGTCATCGAGATGCACGAAGCCGCTTCGGGGGTAGTACCCGACACCGACGCGAGCGAACATCCCCTCGACCGTGCGCGCGAGCGACCGGGCGCCTACGCCCTCTACATAGAAGTCGCAGGCGTGGCCGGCGCCATGGCGGCTTCCCTCGGTCGCATTGACGCCCCGCACGCGATACCCCGATACCACAGTGAGGGGCGAGTCGTATCGCTGGCCTACTCGGTAGAGCATCGCGATCAGGCGCGGCTCTATCGTCCGAACTCGGTCCAGGCGCCGGTCACGGAGCGCCGACGACACCTCGCGAACAGCTTCCGGACGCATTCGACCGTCGGCGGCATAGACTTGGACCGTCACGAGGCCGTGGCCCTGGACTCGAAGGTGGAGCTCGCCCGGAGGGACTCTACCGGCACGGGCACGCTCCTGCCGCTCAACGCTGACCGGTCGAGGTGGAGGAAGCGGGCTGTTGATCAGCCGGGTGAGGACGATCGCCTCGTCGATCCGCAGCCAAGCCTCGGTCAGAGCGTCGGTGTTCTCGTTTAGCGCGACGGACTCCAACGAGTTCTCGTCCCCTGTCGCGTCCAGGGCCGCGATGGCGTTGTCGCGCGCCTCTCCGACCGCGGCGGCGACGAGCGCCTCTGGCGACTCGGGGTTCGGAACCCATGGCGCGCCACGGAGCGTCGCCAGATCGCCGCCGGCGAAGCCCAGTTCTTGGTGTTCTGCCCAAGGCACCGACATCGGGGGCGACATGACGGCGGTCGAGGCACACGCGGTCGCGTTCGTCGCTAGCAGCACACCCAGAAATCGACGCGCGAGGGTCCCTTGAGCGCGCGGGCGAACGCTAGGCTGACAGGCGCGCGAGGACTGCATCGGCGAGCGAGCGGTGGTGCTGGGCCCCACGGCTCTGAGGCGCGTGGTCGAACACATTCTTCCCCGCGCGCTGGGCCTTCGCAAGGTCGGTGTTGATCCCGATCGTCTCGTCGAAAACCAGCACGCCGTACGAATCACGCAGCTCGGCGAGGACCGACTCGTTCAGCCCGGTGTTTCTCGCGTCGAGTCGCGTGACCACGATCCCGAGCAAGTCGATCTTCGGGTTCAGGCGGTCGCTGATGGTGGAGACCGTCTCGATCAGTGCGTGCACTCCGTCTACCGCGAGCGGCGACAGGTCGCACGGGACCAGCACGAGATCTGCGGCGACGAGCGCGTTCAGCGTGAGGTTCCCCACGTTGGGCGGACAGTCGAGCAGGATGACGTCGTAGTGCGTTCGCGCGACCTCGAGCGCCTCGTGGAGCACGAACTCCTTTCCGATCCGTGACGTGAGGGCCAGCTCGGCTGCCGCGAGCGTGCGGTCACCGGAGGTGATGTGCAGGCGCTCCGCGTCGGTCGGGACGACCGTATCCATGACGTCGACGTCGCTATCCTCTGTGAACACGCCCGATAGGCCGACAGCGCTGCCGTGAAACTGCGCGGACATCGACGCGCCGACATGACCCTGGGGATCCAAGTCGACGAGGAGGACGCGCCGCGCGTGAAAGCGGGCGAGGGCGGCCGCCAGATTCACGCTGGTGGTCGTCTTACCGACGCCGCCCTTGCGCGCGGCGACGGCGATCACGACGGCCGCGCGGTCCCCGAGAGGCCGCGCCTGTCGCTGCGATGCGACGAGCCGCTTGATGCCCGAACGAAGAAAGCTCCTCATATTGCCTCGGAGGGGAGGGCGGGTTGCAAGCCCGCGGAACAGCACGCTCAACGCGGCGCGTCAAGCGGCGCCGTCGCGTTGATCCGAGGGGGGGACGGTGCTATAACGCGACGCGTCCTGCTACGATTTCGGAGTATGCATGCGCACCTCGCTCGTCGGTCTCATCCTTGGCTCCGCGCTCCTGGTCGCCTGCGGCGCCGAAGAGGGTGTCGGGACCTGCGCCTCCTCGGACGACTGCTCGCGCGGTCTGTCCTGCCTCTCGACGGGGTGCGGCGAGTCGCCGTGTACGTCCTCCGCAGAGTGCCTCCACACGGCGGACTTCACGGAGACCTGTCTTCAGGAGAACCGGTCGGGGCAGTACGACCCTTCCGTCACCGGCGTCTGCACCGACGAGGAGTGTCGTTCCGATCGCGACTGCGATTCCGGCGGCATCTGCATCAACTCGGCTTGCTACGAAGGCACCGCCGGGCCGCTCTCCTGCACATGCCGCGACGACTGCCCGACCGGAAACGCATGCCTGAACGGTACGTGCGCCGCTCCCCTCGGGATCTGTGACACGGACTGCAACTGTGCGGTGGGCTCGGTCTGCACCGACGGCCAGTGCGTCACAGGTTCGTCCCCGTGCGACGCGTGTACCGGCAACCAGGCCTGCGTCGACGACCAGTGCGTCGCCGCGTGCGACCCCCCGTGCGGCGCGGGCCAGACCTGCGACCCCACGACGCTTACGTGCGAGGCGGTCGCAGTGGGCGCCGGGCTGTGCTCGCCGTGCACGCAGAACTCCGACTGTGGCGACTCAGACGACATCTGCCTGGACGTCGGCGCCGGCCCCATCTGCGCGCGCGCCTGCGCGGACGCCGACGACTGTCCGTCCGGCTACCTCTGCTACGACGTCCCTGGAGCCTCCAAGCAGTGTGTGCCCGCCGGCGGTACCTGCGTCGGCTGCCTCGTCGAGGGCTGCGCCGAGGGCCAATACTGTGACCCGCGAAACGGCGCCTGCGGCGCGCTGATCGACACCTGCGCGGCCTGCGAGTCCGACATCCAGTGCGGCCCGGGCGCAAGCTGCGAGGCCTACGGCGGCGGCGACAAGTGCCTCCCGTCGTGCGCCGACGGCGGCGCGTGCCCCGCCGACTTCACTTGCGCAGACGGCGTGTGCTCGCCCCTCGGCTCCGCCTGTGGTGGCGGGTGCACCCTCACGGTCGCCGACTGCGCCGCGCCCCTCGCCGTCCTCGACGCGACGCGCTGCATCTGCGTCGGCTGCCTCTCGGACGGCGACTGCCCCGGCAGCCAGACCTGCAACTCCGGAGGCACATGCACCGCCGGCGGCATCTCCTGCACCGGCACGTCCGACTGTGACGGTGGCTACTGCCAGGGAGGCGTCTGCGTCGACTGCCTCACCCTCGGCGACTGCGGCCCCGAAGAGGTCTGTCGCGCCGGCGCGTGTGTCCCGTGCGATTGTCCCGCCGGTCAGCGCTGCACCATCACCGGAGCATGCGAGGACGTACCGGACCCGAGCTCCTGCCGCAGCGACTCGGAGTGCGTCGGCATCGCGACCGACCTGGGCTACACCGGCGAAAACGCGACCTGCGACTCCGACTTCGGCTGCATCACCGCCGGCGTCTGCAACGGAGGCGGTGGCCTCGGCGGGCTCCCGATCCCCGACCTAGGGTTCGGCGGGTCCACGGACCCGTTCAACGCTCCGTGTGCGGCCGGCACCACGTGCGGCGTCCACATCGAGTTCGGCGCCAGCCTCTTCGTGTTCGCATGCACCGGGTGTGACCCGAGCGATCCCAGCACCTGCCGTGCTGGAGAGACCTGCACGACACCGCTGTTCCCGCTCCCGGATGCCACGCCATACTGCTCGACCGGCGGCGGCGGCTTCTTCCCGTGACAGTGACGGCGGCGCCTACGTGACCGCCGCCGCGCCCGACGACCTCGGGCTCTTCGACCCGTGCGTCGACCTCAGCGTCCGCGCCGACCTGGACCTCGAAAACCTCGAGTACTTCGGCCTGCGGCGCTGGGTCGGCGCCGTCAGCCCCGCGGGTCGTTCCGCGACGCCGGCCGCTCTCGCTGCCGCCGTCGGTGACGCCCTCGCCACCGGTGCGGCTCGCGTCCGGCGCGAGCCACACCGCGCCGTCGGGCTCTGTCTCGGAATCCCCGAGGGTCGCGCACCGGCGCGCGAACACTCCGAGGTCTGGCGTCAACTCGAGGTCGCGGTCGCCCCCGCGCTCGTCGCCGTCGGGCCGGTCGAGGTGTCGGGCGGCCGCGGCCGCTCCACGCTCGCCGCCCACGCACGGCTCGCCGAGGTCGCCGACGTCCCTCTGCTCGTTCGGCTGCCACCCGGCAGCGTGGCGGCCGGCAGTGCGCTCGAGGCAATCGCGCAGTGCGGCGCACGGCCGGCCGCTGTCGTTGTCGTTGGCTGCGACTACACGAACGTGCGTGTCGCGCTCGAGGCTGGCGCGTACCCGGTGCTCGACGCCTCTCCAGCGGGGCTCGGAGTCGATGGGGCAGCAGACCTCATCGCCCGATACGGCGTCGCCATCCGCGATCGCGTGATGCTGTCCGTGGCAAGCGGACCCTCGCTCGACGTTCTGGCGCCGTCCAAGCTCGTGTCGGCGCTCCTGCAGCGCGGGATCACCGACCCGGCGGCGCCACTTCAACGGAACGCCGCGGTGCTGTTCGCGCCGCGCGGCGTACAGCCCGCCGCACCGCCTGGCTGACTCGGGCTGCGCGCGCGAGCTCGGCCGACGAGTCGCCGCCTACCCGAGGGGCTAGATGCCCTGCTCGGTCAGCCAGCGCTCCGCCTCGAGCGCCCCCATGCAGCCGCTCCCCGCCGCGGTGATCGCCTGTCGGTAGACCCGGTCCTGAACGTCACCCACTGCGAAGACGCCCGGGATCCGCGTCTTCGCGGTTCCCGGCGTCGTGATCAGGTAGCCGTCCGCGTCCATGTCGAGCTTCCCGTGGAATAGCTCCGTGTTGGGCGTGTGACCGATCGCCAAGAAGAGCCCCTGCGTCGGAAACTCGCTGATCTCGCCGGTCTCCGTGTCGCGGAGTCGCAGCCCGGTCACGCCGCTCTCACGGGTGCCCAGCACCTCCTCGACCGCCTTGTTGTAGAGGACGTCGACCTTCGGGTTCGCGAGCGCCCGGTCCTGCATGATCTTCGACGCCCGGAACTCCGAGCGCCGGTGCACGAGGGTCACCTTCGAGGCGAACTTCGTCAGGAAGTTCGCCTCCTCCATCGCGGAGTCGCCGCCGCCGACGACAGCGATCTCCTTGCCTCCGAAGAAGAAGCCGTCGCAGGTCGCGCACGCAGACACGCCGTACCCCATTAGATGCGCTTCTGAGGAGAGGTCGAGCAGACGAGCCTTCGCACCAGTCGCGACGATGACCGCGTCGGCCGTGATCACGTCACCGGTGTCCAGCGTGAGCCGCTTCGGCGTGGCCTCGAGATCGACGTCGGCGACGGATCCGTCGATGATCTCCGTGCCAAACCGCTCCGCCTGGCCGCGCATGATCTCCATGAGCTCTGGACCCATGACCCCGTGGAGGAACCCCGGGAAGTTCTCCACGTCGGTCGTGATCGTGAGCTGACCTCCCGGCTGCTGGCCCGTGATGACGACCGGGGAGAGGTTCGCGCGCGCCGCGTAGATCGCCGAGGTGAGGCCGGCGGCGCCGGAACCGATGATGACGACGTGGCTGTGCTTGGACATGGGACCTCGAGCGCAGAAGGGGAGGGGACTTCCGAGTGCCCGCAGTGTCTGCACCCCCCTCGGGGTGTCAACCGCGCCGGTCCGAGGCCGGTCCGAGGAGCGACCAAGCCTACGAGAAGATGCCGGCGGCAGACAGGAACATCACCTTCGCGTTGGCCTCCCGGAGCCGCTCGGCGAGCGTCCGCGCGGCGCCCCACAGGAACTTGGTCGAGAGCTCCGCGTCGGCCTCGAGCAACGCCCGCAAGTCGTCGACGTAGGCGACATACGCGGTAGTGGAAGAGTCGGCGAAGACGTCGGCCGAACGGGTCGTCGCACCGCCAAACAAAGACATCTCTCCGAAGTACGACCCGACGCCGAGTACGGCGAGCGCCTCCTCGCCGACGCCCGGGACCGAGCGCGAGACGCGCACGGACCCCTGCCGAATGAAGAAGATACGATCGCTCGGCGCGCCTTCGGCGACGATCAGGTCGTTCCGGCGGTAACGCTCCACCGACAGTAGCGCGGCGACTCGCCCGAGCTCGTTGGGCCCAAGTCCCGACAACAAGCCGACGTCTTGGAGCGATTCGGGGTCGATGACGTTCCAGGGCATGCCGGGGAGCTTACCTCAGTCGGCGGCCGCGCCTCAACAGGGCAGAAGTACGCGCGGCGGCGGGCGACTTCGAGAGCCGGGGCATCGTCGTCGACTCCTTGTGCGTGGTCGTTGTCGCAGATACAAGTGAGCGTCCGCTCACTTACCTCTGACCCACGAGCCGAGATGGCATCCGAAGACCGTTGGTTCACCGAGTCCCACGTCATGTTCCGCCGCGAGTTCCGACGCTTCGTCGAGACGGAGCTGGCGCCGCACGCGGACGCCTGGGAAGAGGAGGAGATCTTCCCGCGGGAGGTCTTCACGCGGATGGGTGAGCTCGGGTACTTCGGGGTTAGGTATCCAGAGTCGATGGGCGGCGCCGGCGGCGACATCTGGTACACCGTCGTGATGTGCGAGGAGTTCCCGCGGTCCCTCACGGCGGGCGTCCCGATGGCGATGATGGTGCAGTCCGACATGGCGACCCCCATCATCGGGGAGATCGGCACCCGCGAGCAGATCGAGGAGTTCCTGATGCCGGCGCTCCGTGGGGAGAAGATCGCCGCGCTGGGTGTGTCGGAGCCCGGCGCAGGCAGCGATGTCGCCGGGATGAAGACCGTCGCGCGCAAGGACGGGGACGACTATGTCATCTCGGGCTCGAAGATGTGGATCACCAACGGCACGCGCGCCGACTTCATCACGCTCGCGGCGCGGACGAGCGAGAGCAAGCACGGCGGCGTCAGTCTGTTCACGTTCCCAACGAACACGCCCGGCTTCTCGGTCTCTAAGAAGATCAAGAAGATGGGCAACAAGTGCTCCGACACCGCGGTCCTCTACTTCGACGAATGCCGCATCCCCAAGCGCTACCTCCTCGGCGAAGAGGGGCACGGCTTCATGCACATCATGACGAACTTTCAGGGCGAGCGTCTCGTCGGTGCCCTAATGGGGGTGGCGGGCGCGCAGTTCGCGCTCGACAACACCATCCAGTACTGCAAGGACCGCGAGGCGTTCGGTCGGCCGCTCACCGGTTTCCAGGTCACGCGACACCGGATGGTCGACCTGCAGACCGAGATCGAGGCGGCTCGGCGCCTGACATACCACGCGGCGGAGCTGTTCCAGGAGCGGGGATCCGGGGCGACCAAGGAGATCTCGATGGCGAAACTCTACGCCGCCGAGGTCGCCAAGCGGACCGCCGACGCCTGCGTACAGATGCAAGGCGGAATGGGCTACTCCGACGAGTCCTTCATCTCGCGCTACTTCCGCGACGTCCGACTCCTCCCGATCGGCGGCGGCGCGTCGGAGATCATGCGCGAGATCCTCTCGAAGCTCATGGGGCTCTAAGCGCGCCAACGCGACGACCGCCGGCGGCAGCAGCTCATGCTCCGCGCCATACCTCCGGCGCATACCCGCACGAGCCGCCGCTGCCGCGCGGCGCCACGCGCCAGCCCCTCCTCGGTGCCGGCGCGTCGTTGTCCTCACTTCCTTTCAACAGGCGTGCCAACGGTGTCGCGCCCCGAGTGGACGTCGGCTCCGGTGAAAGCCTCGCGCCTCGATGCGCCGCGACGTCCGCGCCCGAACGCGAGTGGCGTCCAACTCGGCGGGTCGAGGGGAGTGCTTCACGACGCGCCGCGCTTCCGTCGCGAGATGCGTCAGCGTGTCACTGTTCCATGATGTGTGTCGGGTCGCGCGCCGGCGAGTTTACGACAGTCGCGCCCGAGTGGGGCCGTCGAACGTGCGCATTTGCAGGGGATCCGGGCTGTGGCGCAGACGCTGCCACAGTGACACACCTATCCGCGCGCGCCGCGGTCAATGCGCCAGCTCTGAATGATCGGCTTCCGCTCACCGCTGACCGCCGCCCACTCCGCACGGAATCCAGCCGCCAGGTCCACGGGGCGCCCGTCGTCGCTCAGCAGCGGTGCCAGGAACACTCGCTCGGATGGCCCGCCAGCGACCGCCGCTTGCCGGTCAAGTCCGTCCCCCGCGATCCGAACCAGCGCCGCCGCGAGCTCGCCGACCGTCGCGTCGCCGATCGTCGCGTCGTAGCCGACACGGGCCGCGGCCGCCGCGGCTGCGACCAGCCCCGCGTGGTCCACTCGCACCAGATCGCTCGCTAGCGCGAGAGCCTGCTCGTCGTATAGGACCCCCTTCCACAGCGCGGGCAGCGCCAGGAGTTGCTCCGGCCGCCCCGCGTCCGCGGTCCGCACCTCGATGTAGCGCTTGAGCCGCACGTCTGGGAACAGCGTAGAGAGGTGCAGCGCCCAGTCGCCCATCGTTGGCTCCACCCCCGGCACGCGCCCGTCGAGCAGGTCCGAGAAGCGGGTGCCCGCGATGTCTACGTACCGTCCGTCACGGACGACGAACAGCGTCGGGACCTGGATCGCCCACCGGACGATGTCGTCGAACGTCGCGTCTTCGTCGAGGTACGCCAGAGGCGTCCCGGTCCGGTCCGGGTCAGTCTCCTCCCAAATCTCCATCCGCGAAGAGACGAAGCCGCGGTCCTCGCCGCCACGACGCGGCGTCGCGGCAAACAGGGCCGTCACGAGCGGTGAGAGCCTCGACGTAACCGACAGCTTCCGCAGCGCGTCGGCCTCGTCGCGGTAGTCGTAGTTCGCCTGGACGGTGCACGTCGTCTTCATCATCCAGTGCGCGAACCGGCCTCGCTGACCTAGGTACCGCTGCATCACACCGTAGCGCGACTTCGGCATCCACGGGATCTGCTCCGGCGAGTCCCACGGATTGTTCCCGAGGTGGGTCCACACCTGCCCGAGCTCTGCGCCGATCTCCGCGACCTCGTCCAGGTGGGCCCGCAGCTCGTCTCGGGTCTCGAACACCGTTCGTGTGACGCGGCCGGAGAGCTCGAGCTGGCCGCCCGGCTCCAGCGTGACCGCGGCTCCGTCACGTAGCAGCGCCGTGATTTGGCCGTTCGCGTCGAATGTGGGCTCCCAGCCGAAGCGCGTCGCGATGCGCTCTAGTAGCGCTCCGATGCCCTCGGGACCCTCGTAGCTCAGTGGCCGGCTGGTCGCGGCGTCGAAGCCCGGCTTCTCGTGCTCGGTGCCGACCCCTAGCAGCGCGTCGCCCTTCGACCCGTCGCGGAACCACTGGGAGAGCTGGTCGAGACCCGTGATGGGCTCGTGATCGGGGTCTTGGTCGCGTGACATGGGCTCCGAGCAGTCGAGTCGCGTCCGCCTCGCGGCCGGACGAGTGTCCGGCGCTCCCTAGCAGCGGCCGTAGGATTCCGCACGCGGTGGTAGGATTCGTGGGGCGCGATCGCCAGAGCCGCAGCGCGAATCCGGCACCGAAGCCTTGATCCGCCACCCGCGGGGTGCTACGGAGCCGCCTCCAATTCTCACGCGGCCTGACCGGCGCGCTCGCGTGTCCCTCGAGGATTCGCGCGCTGGGATGACGGCCGCGGCGGCAAACAACGCGACCCACGGAGTCCCCATGTCCAACGTCTCGATGCGCGACCTGCTGGAGGCAGGCGTCCACTTCGGCCACCAGACCGGCCGGTGGAACCCCAAGATGCGCCCGTACATCTATGGCGCGCGCAACAAGGTCCACATCATCGACCTCTCGAAGACGGTCCGCCTGCTCGACCGCGCCCAGGACTTCGTGTCCGGAACCGTCTCGCAGGGCCGCCGCATCCTCTTCGTCGCCACCAAGAAGCAGGCGCAGCAGGTCCTCCAAGAGGAGGCGACCCGCGCACGCCAGTACCACATCAGCAACCGCTGGCTCGGCGGCACGCTGACCAACTTCCGCACGATCAAGACGTCCATCGATCGGCTCAAGGAGCTCGACCGCATGGCGACCGACGGCTCGTTCGACAAGTTCACCAAGAAGGAAGCGCTCATGCTCGCTCGCGACCGCGAGAAGCTCGAGCTCAACCTCGGCGGCATCAAGGAGATGACGCAGCTCCCCGGCGCGCTCTTCGTCATCGACCCGCGTCGTGAAGAGATCGCGATCCAGGAGGCCAACCGACTCGGCATCCCCGTCGTCGCGCTCACCGACACGAACTGCAACCCCGACGGGATCGACTTCGTCATCCCCGGCAACGACGACGCGATCCGCTCGATCCGCCTCTTCGCCGGTGCCATCGCCGACGCCTGCATCGAGGGCGCCCGCCGCGGCGGCACCAACCGTCGCCCCGACGAGCTGACGACCGCCACCTTCGACGAGGAGGCCGGTGCCGTTCTCACCAAGCGCGCGGGCGACACCGAGGTCATCCGCAAGCCGACCTCCGCCGAGTAGCGCCCGCGCTGCTCGCCGGCCCCCTCACGCGCGGCGCCACGCTCGGCGCCGCGGCGGCGCTTCGCGCCGCACCCCAACAGGAGACCCCACATGACGATCACCGCGAAGGCCGTCAGCCAGCTCCGCGAGATGACTGGCGCCGGCATGATGGACTGCAAGAAGGCCCTCACCGAGACCGAAGGCGACCTCGACAAGGCCGTCGAGTACCTCCGCGTAAAGGGCATCGCCAAAGCCGAGAAGAAGGCCGACCGCGTCGCCGCCGAAGGCCTCGTCTCTGCGTGGCTCTCCGATGACAGCCGCACGGCGGCACTCGTCGAGGTCAACTGCGAGACCGACTTCGTCGCGCGAAACGACGACTTCGTGAAGTTCTGCGACGACCTCGCGGCCCACGCCGGCTCCGCCGACTTCGCCGACATCGGCGCGTTCGGTGACAGCGCCTTCCGCGGCAGCACCGTCGAGCAGGTCCGCCGCGAGATGATCGCCTCCATCGGCGAGAACATCTCCGTGCGCCGCTTCCAGCGCGTCGCCCTCGCCGAGCCCGGCGCAATCGCCGCGTACATCCACGGCGGTGGCCGCATCGGCGTTCTCGCCGTCGTCAACACCACGGCCGCCCCCGCCGACGGCAGCATCGCCGACGCCGCTCGCGACGTCGCCCTGCACGTCGCGGCCATGAACCCGACCTGCGTCCGCGACTCCGACCTCGACCCCGAAGTCGTCGAGGCCGAGCGCCGCGTCCAGACCGAGAAGGCCAACGAGGACGCCGGTGGCAAGCCCCCCGAGGTCATCGCCAAGATGATCGAGGGCCGCATCAACAAGTGGAAGAAGGAGATGTGCCTCCTGACCCAGCCCTTCGTGAAGGACGGCGAGGTCACCGTCGCGCAGTTCCTCGACCGCGCCGCCAAGAGCGCCGGCGTCGGCGTCACGATGCACAGCTTCGTGCGCTTCGAGCGCGGCGCCGGCATCGAGAAGGCCGCCTCCAACCTCGCCGACGAGGTCGCCGCCACGCTCCGCCGCTAGGCCGAGCGACCGAACACCGCCGGACCGCCGCGACTCAGCGGCGGCCCGGCCAACACGAGACGGAGCCCCATGTTCGAAGAGATCGCCGCCGACCTCGCGGAGCGCTTCGAGAAAGCCGCCGCCTCGCTCAAGCGCGACTTCGCGCGCATCCGGACCGGACGCGCCAGCGCGAGCCTCCTCGACGGCGTCGCCGTCGACTACTACGGGGTCCAGACGCCCGTGACGCAGGTCGCGACCGTCAAGATCCCCGAGCCGCGCCTCATCACCGTCTCCCCATGGGAGAAGTCCCTCCTCGGCGCGATCGAGAAGGCCATCATGAAGGCCGACCTCGGCGTGACTCCGAACAACGATGGCACCATCATCCGACTCCCCATCCCGCCGCTCACCGGCGAGCGGCGTCAGGAGCTCGCGAAGGCCGCCAAGAAGATCGCCGAGGACGCGCGCATCGCCGTGCGCAACGCGCGCCGCGACGCCAACGACATGCTCAAGGACCTTCAGAAGGATGGCGAGCTCACCGAGGATGACCTCCGGCGCGACCTGACCAAGGTGCAGGAGCTCACCGACAAGGCGATCGCCCACGTCGACGCACTCCTCGCCGAGAAGGAGCAGGAGATCCTTGAGGTCTGAGCGGCCCTACCGTCGCTCCCCCAAGCCAATCGTGCCGCCGACCCCAGCACCCGGCAGCCGGCCGCCGGATCGCCGCGGCGCCTAGATGCCGCGCGCTCAACACCCACGGCTCCGGAACGCCCAGTACCGACTCGCGCTCGAGAAGGTCGAGGCCATGCGTGGCCCCGTCGGCTGCGCGCTCGGCTGCCCCTCCTGCTGTCTCGGCCCCTTCGACGTCTCCCCGCCCGACGCTTGGCTCGTCCTCGAGGGACTCGCCATGCTGCCCGACTCCGAGCGGAGAGTCGTGTTCGCCGGAATCAGCGCGAGCGCACGCGAACAGCGCGCGCTGGCCGGACGCCTCGACGTCGCGGTCGGCACACTTGGGGAAGACGCCTTCGACGACCTCTGCGACGAGCTCGCAGAGCAACCCTGCCCGCTGTTCGACGGCCAGCAGTGCCGTGTCACCGACCACCGGCCGCTCGCCTGCCGCATCCGCGGCGCAATATGGGCGCCGGGCACGCCCGACGAGCACGACGCGCGCTGCCATCACACCGGCGAGGCGAACGCGGTCGCTACATCCATCGCCGACGTCCTCGACGCCCTCGAGCCCCACGACCGCGGGGCGCGGCTCCCGACGCTCGGCGCCGACCGAACGACCCTCGCGATCGCGCTCGACGACATCCTGTCTGCGAAGTCAGGCTAGCCGGGGCCGCCCGCGCCAGTCCGACTTGACCCACCACACACCCGCAAGCGCGTCGTGCCATGCGCGCCGCCGCCGCGAGACCACGCACCAGGCCGCCGACAGCCAGAGCGTGATCGGCGCCGCCGTGAGCAGCATCGCGCGTACGCCGCGGCGCACGATGCGCGCCGGCCGTCCCGCGGCGTCGACCGGCATGATCCGCGAGAGCCACTGCCCGGGCGTCCGCGGCAAGACGCCGAGCACGGCAAGCACCGCCGCGATCGCCAGCCACCACTCGAGAACCCACGTCGCGGTCGCTTCCGGGTTCGTCGCCAGCATTGCCGCGACACGCTCGAAGACGAACGAGCCGGCCGGTGCGCCCGTCGTCTGTGTGGCGAGCCACGCCAGCGCCGGTGTCGGGCGCCCGCTAGCGGCGGCCAGCCCCCACGCGCCTCCGACGCCGAGGCTCAAGTCAAACAGTCCCGCGAACGAGCGGGCGCCGACCGATGGCGCGACGTAGCGCGCGCCCGCCGCCGTGCTTGCTGGCGCCTGGCTCACACGACACCGCTGCGCCGTAGGCACACCGTCGCGAGACCGGCGAGCGCGGCGGTCTCCGCGCGGAGGAGCGCAGACCCCAGCCCGAGCGGAATCGCGCCCGCGTCCCGGATGCGATCGCGCTCAGCGAGTGAGAACCCACCCTCCGGACCCACAACGAGCGCCGCGTCTCCAAGCCCCGCGCCCGCCGGCCAGCGCGACTCGGGCTCCCCCTCGTCGAAGTGGTAGAGGGTCCCAAGCGAGGCCGCTCGGTGGAGCGCCGTCGGCAGTGGCGCCGCCTCCTCGACCAAACACGGCTGAACACGCCGGCACTGGCGCGTCGCAGCATCGCAGATCCGCTGCCACCGCTCCCGCTTCTCCGCACTCCGTCGCGCCTCGATCCGAACCACCGATCGCTCAGCCTCGACCGGCAAGATCTGCGTGACGCCAAGCTCGGTCGCCTTCTCGAGCATCCACTCCCAGCGCGCCTGCCTGATGAGCGCCGCGACGAGCACGAGCCGCGCGCGGTCCCCGGCGATCACCGCCTCCTCGCAGTCCACCGCGTGCGCGACTCCGTCAGTGAACGCCAGCGTGCCGTGCCACACGACACCGTCGCGGTCGACCAACTCGAGCGTGGCGCCCGCCGCGAGCCTCAACACACGGCCGACGTAGTGCGCCGCTCCGTCGTCGAGCCTCACCTGCCCACCACGCGGGGCTGCGTCGATCGTCAGGCGCGTGGGTCCACTCATTCGCGGACGAACTCCAGCATCGACCAGTCCCCCTGCACGAGCGTGCGAGTCCCGCGCAGCCCGGCCCCTTCGAAGTGCTCGCGCACCCGCTCGGCCTGTTCGTTGACGATCCCGCTCAGGACCAGTCGCGCCGTTTTCGCCATCCGCGCGAGCAGCGCGTCGGAGAGGTCGATCAGAACATGAGGGAGGATGTTCGCGACCACCAGATCGAACTCCTCGTCCAGCTCCGCCACATCCGTGCCCGACACCTCGACGGACACCCCGTTCCGGTCGCAGTTCTCGGCAGCGATCGCGACCGCGTCGAGGTCATTGTCGATCGCGACGACGCGCGGCGCACCCAGCTTCGCGCCCGCAATCGCAAGGACGCCGCTCCCACACCCAACGTCGAGCATCGAGCTCGCGCCCGCCGCGAGGCCGTCGTCGAGAGCCACAATGCACAGCCGCGTCGTCTCGTGCGTCCCCGTACCGAACGCCATCCCGGGCTCGATCTCCACGAGCACCGCGTCGTCGGCCGCAGGCACGTCCCACGGCGGGTGCACGATCACGCGGCGCGACACTCGCGACGGGCGAAAGAACTCCCGCCACGCTGTCAGGAACGTCAGGTCGGTCAGCCGAAACGTCTCGACCCGCGCGGCGTCGCCGATCGCCTCCGCGAACGGTACCACCGCCTCGTCGTCAGCGTCCTCGAGGTAGACGCGCCACCGCACCGAACCCGGAGCGCGCGGGCGGGGGTCCTCGACCAGCGTGCTGAACGTCGTGTCGTCCTGCCGCTCGACGCCTGGCACTTCCAACTCCCAGAGCGCCGCCTCGACCCACTCCTCGCGGTCCGCGTCCGCGTGGTCCAGCGTCACTTCGATACAGAACAACGAACTCGCCACTGGGCCTCGCGCTTGACGGAGCTTCGGGGGTCGTCGAGCCTCGGAGCTCGACGCACTCTGCCTACCGTACGAGAGGTCCGCATGTCGACCGATGTCCTCCGCGACGAGCTCCTCGATGGGGTCCGGACGCTCACGCTCAACCGCCCCGAGAAGCGAAACGCGCTCAACGCAGAGCTTGTTGAAGCACTTATACAAGCACTCGACACCGCGTCAGGTGACCCCAACACGCGCGTCGTCGTCCTCACGGGCGCGGGCGATCGCGCCTTCTGCTCCGGCGCCGATCTGGACCCGATCGCAGCTGCCGCCGGACCGGCCGCTGCGCACGAGTCGCGACGACGGTTCGTCGAGCTCATGCGGGCCTTTCGCCGCTCGGGTCCGCCGATCATCGCGCGGGTCGCCGGTCACGTCGCCGCCGGCGGCATGGGGCTCGTGGCCGCCTGCGACCTGGTCGTCGCCGCAGACGACGTCCACTTCGCGACCCCCGAGGTGAACGTCGGCCTCTTCCCGATGATGATCATGGCGGTGCTCGCCCAGCACATCCCGCGGAAGCGCCTCGCCGAGCTGATGCTCACCGGCGAGCGCGTCTCGGCGAGCGACGCCGCCGCGATGCACCTCGTGAACCGCGTCGTGCCGCGGGACCGGCTCGACGACGAGGTCGCCGCGCTCGCCGCGAAGCTCGCAGGCCACTCCCCCGCCGTCCTGCGGCTTGGACGACGGGCGATGGTGTCGACAGAGGGGCTGCCGGTAGATGCCGCGCTCGAGGCGCTGTGCGCCCAGCTCACGCTCACCACGCTCACCGAAGACGCGGCGGAGGGCCTGATGGCGTTCATCGAGCGACGGCCGCCCCAGTGGTGCGGACGCTAAGGGCAGCGCGGACGCTGAGGGCCACCCGCCGCCGCGCGCTCAGCCCAGCCCGAGCACGTCGTCGATCGTGTAGCGCCCCGGGGCACGACCGGTGAGCCAGCGCGCGGCGACGAGCGCGCCCTGAGCGAAGACGTCGCGGCTGGTGGCCCGGTGCGCGAGCTCCACTCGCTCCCCGTCGCCGAGGAACAGCACGGTGTGCTCCCCGACAACGTCGCCGCCGCGGACGGCGTGCACGCCGAGCTCCGCAGGCTGACGCGGCCCCACAAGGCCGTCGCGCCCGCCGATACGCTGGGCCTCGACGGCGCGCCCCGCGCGAACCGCCGCCTCGAGCGCGACCGCGGTGCCGGAGGGAGCGTCGACCTTTCGGCGGTGGTGCACCTCGACGATCTCGACGTCGAATGAAGCGGGCAGGGCTGCGGCGGCCCGCGTCACGAGAGACCTCAGGACGGCGACGCCAAGGCTCATGTTCGCAGCGTGACAGACCGCCGCGCGGTCCGCTACCGCCGCTAGCGCCGCGAAGCCTGCCTGGCCAAGCCCCGTCGTACCCGACAGCAACGCGGCCTCGTATGCGCTCGCATGGGCCGCCGCGCCGACGAGCCCGGCGGGGGTAGAGAAGTCGATCACCACGTCCGCCTCGGGCTGACCGAGCAGGACGCCGTCGCTGCCGACGCGGCCCACCACCTCGACCTGTGCGGCCGGGGCGAGCCGCTCGATCGCCTGACCCATACGCCCGCCCGCACCCCACAGCACTGCACGGACGGTCACCCGAGCACCCCGAGCGCTACCGCGTCTCGCAGCACCGACTCACGCTCGGCGTCGTCGAGCCCGTCGAGCGGTAGCCGGACGGCCGCCGCGCCGAACCCGAGGGCCTCGCAGACGACCTTCGCCGGTAGCGGGCTGGCGTACCGGAACATCAGGTCGTGGATCAGCGCCAACCGCCCGTTGAGGGGGCGCGCGGCGGCGTAGTCGGACTCCAGGGCGGCGCGACACACGTCCGACACCAGCCGCGGCGCGACGTTTCCCGCAACGCTGATCACGCCGTGTCCGCCCACCGCGATGAACGGCATCGCCGTCGGGTCGTCTCCCGACAGGAGCGCGAACTCGGCCGGCAGCCGCGACACGAGCTTCGCCGCGACGTGCAGATCGCCGCTCGCCTCCTTGATGCCGACGATGTTCGGGTGCGCGGCGACACCGACGATCGTGTCGACGCTCATGCTCACCACCGTTCGACCCGGGACGTTGTAGACGACGACCGGGAACCGGCTCGCGTCGGCGACGGCCTCGAAGTGCCGCGCGATCCCTCGCTGGTTCGGCTTGTTGTAGTAGGGGACGACAGACATGATCGCGTGAAGTCGCGCGCGCTCGTTTGCCTCGCGCACGAACTCGAGCGACTCAGAGGTGCAGTTGTTGCCCGCTCCGCCCACGACTGTCGCGCGATCACCGACGGCGTCGAACACCGCGTTCATCGCCGTGATCTTCTCGTCCGTCGTCAGCGTCGCCGACTCCCCCGTCGTCCCGTTGACGACGATGCCGCTGACACCCTCGCCGACCATCCATCGCGCGTGGCGGGTCAGCGCGTCGGTGTCAACCGAGCCGTCGGGACGAAACGGGGTCACGATGGCGACGAGGCAGCCACGAAGCTGGGGAGAAGACGAGGGCATCTGCGACCTCCAGGAAACTGGACTCGGCGATCTCCACGCGTAGGGTCGTGTGCGCGCGACACCGTGTCGCACCGCAACCGAGTCGATCCTCATTGACACGCCGATCTCCGGCGTGCAACTACCCGCCGCCGAAACAGCCCAGCGAGGCTGTTTGGCCCAGCCCATCAGAAACAGAGCATGAGCGTCTTCATCGCACTCGCCGGCGGCACCCTCCTCGGAATCGGCCTCAGCGCCCTCTGCGCTCGACTCGTCGTCGTCGCCATCCCGAAGCGAAGCCGCTGAACGCACGCGGGGCACGCCCGAAGGCGCGCCCCGCCGCGAACCGCCCACCACCGGTGGGCTCGTCGACTCAGTGCCCGCAGCCGCCGCCGTACCCGACGGGAGTCGGGGCCACGTACACCGGCTGCGAGGTGTAGTGCGGCGGGTGGCCACGGTCCGGGACGTAGACCGCTGGCACGACGTTCCCGCGTCCAGACCGCGTGGAGACCGCCAGCGAGAGCGCCTGATCTGCGAGCCGGTTGGCCTCGCTCAGCAAGCGGATCGCCGCTCCCACGTCTCCGCTCCCGAACTCCCAGCGCGCCCGCTGCTGCAGGTCGACTGCCCGATCAGCGACCGAGTCGACAGCCCGAGGCGAGCCGTAGTCGTAGAAGGCGCGGGCCTGCGAGAGGGTAGTGTCGACGCTCGCATCCAGCCGCGCGTACTCGGCCGCGAGCCGCCGCGCTTCGCGACGCTCGCGCTCAGCGAGAGCCAGCGTGTCGCCGGCCAGCGACGAGGCGACCGAGAACTGCGCGCGGGCCTCGGAGAAGCGCCCGCGCGCCAGCGCGAGCTCCCCGCGCCGAAGCGCGTCCTCCGCCGCCGCGAGCTGTCCGCGCACGCCGAACCCGGCCCCGGCGGCCGCCGAACGCGCCGCCGACACGTCCCGCCGCGCGGCATCGGCCGCCCACGTCGCCTCGACAGCGTCGCGGTCGTACGGCTGCGCGACGACGTGCTCCGGCCGCGTCGAGCCCGACCCCGGCCGCGCCGAGGGCTGGCCGCGCGGGGGCTCGGCCGGCTGCGCGCGCGGTGGCGTGGACGGAGCTCCGCGGGTCGATGTGGTGCCGTGCCCGTGAGTGTCGCGCGACTGCGCGCTGGCCGCGGCGGGCAGCGCGGCCGAGAACAGTGAGAGCGAGAAGAGCGCCGCGAGTGCGAGTTTCGTGTTCATTGTGTGCTCCATCGTCGTGACGGGACGATGGTCGGTCAGACGGCACCTGGCGCGACCTATTCAAGACCGCGCGACCGTCCGACCGCGCGACGCTACCGCGTGCGTCGAACGAGCGAGACGCGCTCGAACACCGGCGCGCGCGGGTCGTCGAGCTCTCGCACGAACGGCGAGTCGCGCAGCGCGATCACCCCGGCGCCGCGCTCGAACGTCGTGACCGGGGTCGTCAGGTACAGCTCTCGCTTCGCGCGCGTCACGGCCACGTAGAACAGCCGCCGCTCTTCCTCGAGGTCGTCGTCGGTCGCCTGCGCCGACGGGAAGCGGTCCTCGGAGAGCCAGATCACGAACACCGCCGCGAACTCGAGCCCCTTCGACTGGTGGACCGACGACAACACGACCCGCTCGTCGCGCTCGCCGGCCTCGATCTGATCGACGCCCGACACCTCGCCCGCGAGGGCGGCCGACGCGAGGAACTCGTCGAGCGTCGCGTACCGTGACGCGAGCTCCGCGAGCGACGTGAGCTCGCGCACACGGTTCTGCCCGTTGTCGAACGCCGCCATCGCGTACGCGTCGTAGAACCGCTCCACCACCAGCTCGAGCGCGCCCGCGGCGTCCGTCGCAAACGCGCCGCCTGCCAGGCGCCCGAGCACGTCGGCGATCGCCTTCCATGCCCGGACACCGCGCTTGCCCGCAATCGCCGACAGCTCGTCGGACTGCAGCCCCTCCTTGAAGTCGTCGAACGTTCGCAGATGAGCAAACATCCGAGCTGCGGTCCGCGCGCCGATCCCCTCTCCAAGACCGACGACTCGAGCAAACGCCAGCTCGTCGCGCGGGTTGTTTGCCGCTCGAAGAAACGCCAGCGCGTCTTTGACGTGCCGCTGCTCGAAGAAGCGCTGCCCGGAGTGGACGCGGAAGGGGATGCCCCGCCGCCCGAGCTCGATCTGGAGCTGCATCGACTGCCAGTGGGCCCGATACAGCACCGCGATGTCGTCGAGCACGACTCCCTCGTCGCGGAGCTGGAGCAGACGCTGCGCGACAAACGCCGCCTGCTCGTCCTCTGTCGTGCAGCGCACGTGCCACGGCGTCGACCCCGCAGGCGCCTCGGCTCGGAGCACCTTCTCGTATCGGCTCCGGTTGCGCGCGATCGACGCGTTCGCGAGCGCGACGATCTCTGGAGAGCTTCGGTAGTTCGTCTCGAGCTTGAAGAGCCGTGTGCCCGGGTGCCGCTCCGGGAACTCGACGATGTTTCGGTGGTCCGCCCCTCGAAACGAGTAGATCGACTGACAGTCGTCGCCAACGACCATCAGGTTGCCGTGGCCGCTCGACATCAGGTCCACGAGCTCCGCTTGGATGCGATTGGTGTCCTGATACTCGTCGACCAACACGTGCTCGAACCGCCGCGTCAAGCCCTCGCGAAGGTCCGCGTGCTCGTCGAGCAGGCGGCGCCAGCACAGCAGCAGGTCGTCGAAGTCCATGACGCCGCACTCGAACTTCCGTCCCTGATACGCGACGAGCACACGCTCCACGTCGACGGCGTGCTCGACGAACCGCGGGTACTCGTCGACGAAGACATCGCGCGTCGTGCGACCTGTGTTTGCCGCACGGCTCAACACCTGGACGAGCACTCCGGCGCGCGGGAACCGCGTCCCCGCCGTGGGCTCGACGATCGACCCGATGCACTGCTTCATCAGTGACTCGGAGTCCTCGCGGTCGAGGATGCCGAAGCCGGGCGGATAGCCGAGCCGATCCCCGAACTCGCGCAGCAGACGTCGCGCGATCGCGTGGAAGGTGCCGTGCCATGTGCCGCGCGCGGCGCTGCCGACCAGCCCGTCGACGCGCGCCGCCATCTCCGTCGCCGCCCGGTTGGTGAACGTAAGCAGCAGAATGCGTGAGGCCGGCACTCCGCGATCAATCAGCCGCGCGACGCGGTACGTCAGCGCACGCGTCTTTCCCGAGCCGGCTCCCGCGATCACCAGCATCGGCCCGCCCCCAGCCTCCACGACCGCCCGCTGCTCCTCGTTCAGGTCGTCGTCGCCGAAGCCGGTGCCCGGAATGTCGATGTCGTCGAGGACGAATTCCTTCAACCGCTGCCTCCGTTGCGCACCCCGGTCGTATGCGACACGTCGCGGCGCATCAAGCCTCGCGCCCCCAGCGGCAAGGAGATCGCTGCGCAGAAGATTTTCGCGCAACCGACCGGTGCCGCCGCCGAGAAGCCGCTACCCACCCGCGGCTCGGCCGCACACCACCAGCGAGGAGACCAATGGGACGCGCTCACAACGTCGCAAATCGAAACCGCAGCGCCGCTCACGCCATCGAGGACCCGCGTCTTCGGGCGCTGGACGACGCGATCGAGTCCGGCAAGTTGAGCCCCGCGGAGGAGGCCGAGGCGCGGCAGCTGCGCGCGCAGCTCGAGAGCCGTGCCGACTCGGTCTACGCGCACACCCGGAACGGCGACGACCTGGCGCGGTTGACCCAGACCGCCGCCGACGTAGATCGCTTCCTCGCCGATCTCGGAGTCGACGAGGCCGACGGGAGCGGCGGCGCTGACTGCGCTTCCGGCACCGGCTCCGCCGACTCGAAGGGCGACCCGGGCAGCATCGAGGACAACCTCTCCGACGGCTCCTCACTGCTGCGGCTCTACGAGTCCGACCCGGACGAGTTCGCCCGGCAGTGGCGAGAGCTCTCGTCCGAGGACCGCACGCTGGCGATGCACTCGCTGCAGTCCGCCGCGAACCTCGAGGCCCAGATCACCACGCTGTTCACAAACATCATGCAGGCGCAGCACCAGGCGATCATGGCGATCGCCCGGAACCTGTCGGCCTGACCCCCGCCGCGGCGGCCGGCCCGTCGCACTCTCGCGGCTTCGGCCGCACCCCGCGGCTGAAGGCCGCACCCACCGCGGTCGCTCGACCGCACGCTCCAGGAGGCCCCCATGTTCGGAATCGGCAAGTTCATCAACAACCTGCTCGACAAGTTCCTCCCCGACATCGTCGGCGACGTCATCGGTGCGGTCGTCGACGGCCTGACCGGCAACTACGCCGGAGCGGCGACGAACGCGCTCGACGCCGTCGAGGACGTCTTCGAGTACGCCGGCGCCGATCGGGCCGCGCACGGCACGCAGGCGGTCCTCGGGTTCACCGAGGACATCGTCTAGCGCGGCCACTCCGGCGGGACTACGAGAGGTCGAGGCGCTGGCGCCTCGGCCTCTCGTCGTTCGTGCTCAGAACGCGTCGCAGAGGCCCGACGCGCGCATCGCGTCGGTCACCGGCGGGGCGATGCCCTCGTTCGAGTCGAAGTCCGGGATCAGTCGGTTCACGCGCTGCACGGTCTGGCTCGGCCAGTGGATCCGCGCGACGTCCCAGAAGTCGTCGGTGGACTCCAGCGGTTGGTTCACGATCTCGTCGCGCAGCGTGCCGTTGATGTAGATCTTTACGGTCGGCCACGCGGTGCCGTTGATGGCGCGGAAGTAGTGAACGCCCACCGCGTACCAGGTGCACTGGTCGGGGTCGTCCATCTGGATGGTCTCGGGGCCGCGTCCGTCGGTGTCGTCGATGTCGAGCGACGGCGTCTCCGGGCTCCAGTTGGGCGCGACGTTTGCGTAGAACGTGTCGAAGACGGGGTCGAACCACGCGTTCGGCATCTTCACGAAGTGGAGGTCGACGTCGGCACCAGTCTCGTCGGACTCGTCTGGGTCGTCGGGGTTGGTCCACGTGAGCTCGATCGAGATCGCCTCGGCGGGCACGACGACGACCGTGACGCAGTCGGGCTCGGAGCTGAGGCCGGTGTCGTCGGTGACGGTCAGGCACAGCTGGTACCGGCCAGAGACCGGGAGGAAGTACTGTCCGTAGGCCGGGCTCGGGTTCAGGTCCGAGGGCCCGACGCCGCCTAGTGCCGCGTCTGGCGCGACGACGGTGTCCCAGAAGTAGTCGGTGATCGCGCCGCCGTCGGGGTCGTAGGAGCCGGAGCCGTCGAGGAGGAGGGTCTGGATTGGCAGGGCCCAATCGATCTCTTCACCGCGGCGGTTTTGGCTGTCCTGCAACACGGAGCCGACCGCGACGGCGATCGGCCGGTCGTTCTCGCTGCCGACGCCTGCGACGCGGCACTCGCTGATCACGCGGTCGCCCGCGGCGTCGCTGTGCTCGATCTCGATCACCGCGGCCTCGGCGTCGAGGCTGTCGGGGCGGTAGGTGACCGTGAACGACGCGGCGTCGCTGGGCGCCAGTGACAGCGGCACCTCGGGCGTGTCGCGCAGGCTGAAGTTCGGCGACGAGCGCGAGGGGTCGAGCCGGATGTCGTACAGCTCCAGGTCGAGCTCGCCAAGGTTCGTCAGGGTGATCGACTCCTCGTGCGTGACGTCGATCGCGCGCTCGCCGAAGTTGAGCGGGCAGGGGTCTCGGCCCAGGAGCGGCGTGCCGGCGGTACCGGTGACCTCGTAGGTCACGGACTCGATGTTGGCTTCGCTGCACGGAGAGGTCAGACTGCCGACGCTGTCGTAGCGGATCACGAGCTCCGCGCTGTCTTGTCCGGGGGCGGACGGGGAGTAGGTGAGGGTGAAGACGAGCTCGTCGTTGCCGGCGCCGGACTCGAAGACGCTGACCACGGCGTGCCCGACCGCCGCGTCCGTGGCCGCCGCGAGGGCGGCGTCGATGTCGGAGCCGAACTCGACGTTGCCGACGAGCTGCGCGTCGCAGATGACGAGCGGCGCGAATCCGAGGTTGCGCACGGTGGCCGACACCTCGCCCGTCGTGTTCACGCCGACGACGCCGAAGTCGAGCACCGCCGGGATCACGATGGGGCGCGGCGCCGGCGTCGGCGTCACGATGTCGAGCACCATTGGCGCGGCGTCGGGGTCGTTCGTCGAGATCCGCAAAACGCCCGACGTCTGACGCGGGTCGAGCGGCTGGTACGTGAACGTCCGGTACTCGGCCTCGCCGGGCGCCACGCGGAACGTGTCGTCTTGCCCTTCGTCGAACACGACGTAGCCGGTGTTGGTGTCGACGTCGAAGCCCCGGACCTCGAGGGTTGCTTCGCCGGTGTTCTCGAACCGCAGCTCGAGCTGCGCCGCGTCACCGATCGCGACCGAGTCGAAGACCAGCGCCGTGGGAGACACGGTCAAGTGCGGGGTCGTCACCGCCTCGAGCTCGCGGCACCCGCTGTTCAGGGCGGCGGCGACGAGCGCCACGGCGGCGACGGGGACGAGGTCGAGTCGTAGGCGCATGGGAGTTGATCGTGCCGGGGGCCCGCGCGCAAAAAAGAGTGGTGCGCGCCAGACCGCAGACCGTAGAGTGGCCCCTGAATGGTGTCAACCGAGCGGGACGAGGGAACAGCCCGGAATCCGCGCGCGTTGACCGGCCCAACGCCCCGTGGTCTCGTGGGGAACTTCGACCGGTATACGAGGTCCTTTTCGAATGCCGAACCCCGCTCGCCTCGCAGCTGTCGCCGTGCTCTTCCTCGTGTCCGTGCGCGCGGCGATGGTCTCAGCGGCGCCCGGCGACGCCGAGCTGCGACGCGCGGCGGCCCTGGTCGATGACATCGTCGCGACAGACAGCATCCTGGCCTTCGCGCTCCTTGAGGACCTCGTGGACGTCTGGCAGTGGCTGCCGCCTGCCGTGGAGGAGGAACAGATCGCGACCCTCCTGCGGGTGCACGACCCTGACCTGCGCGCATACGTCGCGTATCTGCAGGCGCGGGAGCTGCTCGGACGCGGAGACGTCGCCGGCGCCGAGGGCGTCCTCCACGCCGAGGGCTACGCCCAGGAGTGGGCGATCGTCGGCCCGTTCGCCAACGACGGGATGTCGGGCTTCACCGCCGAGCTCCCGCCCGAGACCGGCGGGGACCTCCTCGGACCGTTCGCCGGCAAGGTCGAGCCGGTGGACTGGCGCGTGATCCACGGCGCGACCGAGTCGGGGTACCTCGCGTGCTCCGACCTCGTCGCGCCGGCGCACTCGGCCGTCGTCTACGCCGCGACCGAGTTCGACGCGCGCGGCGGAGACGCTGTCATCGCGCTCGCCGTCGACGGCGCGTACCGACTCTGGCTCAACGGGAGCCCCGTCGCCGAGGAGCCGAACCACCTCGGCGGCGCGGCGGTCCGAGACGAGGTGCCGGTGCGGCTCGTTCGCGGACGGAACGTCATCCTCGTGAAGCTCGCGAACGTCGACGAGCCGCTCGGCCTTCACCTGCGCGTGCTCGACGCCGACCGCCGCCCGGTGCGGCGCGAGTTCCGCGCGCCGACGTCGCTCCCCGCAGCACAGCCCGCCGATAGCTGGACGCGACCACGAACCGCCGCCGACCGCGTCGCCGCCGCGCTCGAGTGGCGTACGACCACCCCGTCGGGCGCGCCGGGGACCGATCTGCGTGCAGTCATCATGTCCGCCCCGGGCCCTGCAGCCGAAGATCCAGCGAGCGAGCAGGTCGATGGCCCCGCTGAAGCGTCGCGCGTGGCCCATGCATTGACTCTGCGGTCCGCGACTCGCACGACTGCCCGCGGGGCGGTCGCGCTCCACCTGCTGGCCGGCGCCGACCCCGACGAGCCGTGGCGTGAGTACGTCGATCAGGCGACGGCGAGCAGCGAGCTCGCCCCCGACGACGCCGCGCGCCTTGCGCGGATGGTCGAGGAGGCGTGGAGACAGGACGAGCTTCTGGACCGTGCCCACGCCGCCGCCCCCGACGACCCGTGGATCGAGAACGCCTGGGCGCGGGCGAAGTACTCGCGCGTGAACGATCTCGACGCCGCGGCCGCGCTCGTCGCGCTGCGTGCCCGCGTCGAGCAGCCCGATGCGCCGCTGCCGTCGCGCGCCAGCTGGTCCGCCGCGCTCTCGGACCTTCGGCTCCCGCGGTGGGGAGACCGCGTCGCGCTCGACCTTGCGGCCGACGCGCCCTTCGCCAGCCCGGCCGTGCTCGATGCAGCGCGCGCCGCCCGGCGTGCGGGTGACGCGTCCGCCGCGCTGGGGTTCTTTGAAGCGTACGTCGCCCGCGAGGGCTACAGCGAAGCGATCTACAGCGAGCTCGCCGAAGCCGCGATCGCGGCGGGACGACCCAACGACGCCGCCGCTGCCGCCGAGCGGCTCGTCGCGACGCTCCCAAACAGCCCCGGCGCGTGGGAGAATGTCGCCCGAATCTGGCTGGCCGCCGGCGACCTCGAGGCGGCCGACGACGCGCTCACCGCCGCGCTCGAGCTCGCGCCGCGGTCGAGCGGTCTACTGGAGGGACGGGGTCGGTTGCGGCTGGAGCGCGGCATGCCCGTCGAGGCGACCGCGGATCTGCGCGACGCGCTCGCGCTCCGTCCGCAAGACACGTCGCTCCGAGACGCGCTCGACGCGCTCGATGTCGGCGCCGACCAGTTCTACGCGCCCTACCGCGTGCCGCTCGAACAGCTCGTCGAGCTTGCCGCCGCTCCGGCGGAGTCAGGCAGCTTCGCGTACACGAGCCTCGTCGAGCAGGAGGTCGTGCGCGTGTCGGACAACGGCCTCGCCACGCGCTACGTTCAGCGCGCGTTCCGGGCCGACACCCGCGGCGGGACGGAGGACATCTCTTCCTTCCGCGTCGACTACTCACCGGACTCCGAGGTGGTCGACGTCGTCGGAGTCGTCGTGCGACGCCCCGACGGTTCCACGCAGACCGTCTACGACACGCGAGATTACAGCTCGGGCGGCGGCGAGTCCCGGATGTACTTCGACGTGCGCGCGCGCGTCGTCCGGACGCCTCCCGTCGAGCCCGGCGACATCGTATCGGTCGAATACACGGTCGCGCAGGTGGCGTGGCGCAACATGTTCGACGACTACTTCGGCGATCTCTGGTTCGTCGAAGATCGGGTCCCGCGCCGGCTCGTCCGCTATGTGTTGCTGCGGCCCCAGTCGTCGCCGCTCGCCATCGAGGTCGCCCCCGCGGCGGGCTGGACCCGCGATGTTGTCGACGGCGTGCAGCGGCTCACGTTCGAGGAGCGTGACGTCCGCGCGGTGCGCTCCGAACCCGCGGCGCCAGGCCCGTCCGAGGCCCTGCGTTACCTCAGCGTCTCCACGTACGCGAACTGGGACTCGCTGGCGAACTGGTACTGGCAGCTCATCGAGGACCAGCTCGTGTCGAGCCCGGAGATCATCGAGACCGCACGCCGCGTGACGGCCGACGCAACGACAACCGACGAGATCGTCGACGCCGTGCACGAGTATGTCGTCCGCAACACCCGCTACGTCGGACTCGAGTTCGGCATTCACGGCTTCAAGCCGTACCGAACGTCCGACATCTTCGCGCGCCGCTTCGGCGACTGCAAAGACACCGCCTCGCTGATGAAGGTCATGCTCGCCGCCGTAGGCGTCGAGTCGCATCTCGTGCTGATCCGCACGCGCGACCTCGGGCGCGTCGGCGAGTTCCCGCCCAGTCTCGCGCTGTTCAACCACGCGATCACCTACGTCCCCGCCGTCGACCGCTACCTCGACGGCACCGCGACCTACGCCGGTGCGCGCGAGGTGCCGTCTGCCGATCAAGGCGCCAGCGCGGTGATCGTGCTCGACGGGCAGGGCGGGCGCTTCGTCACGACGCCGTTCCTTCCCGCGGAGACCAACCGGTCCACCACGGAAGTTCAGGTGGACCTCACCGGCGCAACCCCCGTCGCACGGGGCACCTGGTCGCTGACCGGCGTCTTCGCTCCCGGCGCGCGCTCAGCCTACGAGAACGGCGACGGCCGCGCCTCGCGCCTCCGTGACGAGCTCGCCGCGGAGGTGCCCGGCGTCACGCTCGTCGATTCTTCGTTCGAGGGGCTCGACGACGTCGGCGCCGACGTCGCGATCCACTGGGTCACTGCCGGAGGGCAGTGGGCCGCTCAGCAGGGAGACGCCTGGGTCGTCGATCCGTTCGGCGTCGCCCCGTCGCTCGGTACCCGTTACGGGTCGACCGAGCGCCGCGACCAGCCGGTGTCGATCCCGTATCCGTTCGAGTGGTCGGTCGACTACCGGTTCGTCCTGCCGCGCGGCGTGTCGCCGGTCTCGCTACCCGAGGCGACAGAGGTCACGAGCCCGTTCGGAGAGCTCCGCTCCGCCGTGAGCTGGGAGGCCGGGGCTGTCGTCGCGCACGCCTCGCTGCGGATCAACGCAACCGAGATCGCGCCGACAGAGTACGAGGAGTTCAGGGCGTTCGTTCGGGAATGCGATCTCGCCCTTGGCGAGGTCGTTCGAGTCCGCCAGGGAGGCGCCCAGTGACTGCTAGCGCGTCGAGTTGGAGCATCGGTCCCGCGAGGGAAGGACGGACGGGCGTGGTTGGGCGCGCCTGCGCGATGCTGGCTGCCGCCCTCGCGCTGGGGACCGGCTGCGCGGCGCCCGTCGTTCCGGACGACCCGCTGCGCTCGCTCGAGCCGCCCGCGCTGTTCGCGGTGGCGAGCGACGCGGCGCCGGCAACGGAACCCGCCGACCGGCTCCTGGCATCGTTTGCGCTCGAGGTCGCCGGTGACCCCGACCGCGCGCTCGCCGTGCTCCTGGACGGCGGCGCGTGGGCCGACACCCGGCTCGAGCAGGCGCGCACCGTGCGCGTGGAGCAGCTGCTTGGCGCTGCGCCCAGCGCCGAGGAATCCGTCGCAGCGTATGTCGAAGGTCGAATCCGGGGTGCCGACCCCGTCTCGGAGGCTCGCTGGAAGTGGATCGCGGACGTCGTGGCCGCGGCCCGCCGCTACAAGGCGCCTCTGCTCGCCGCGCTCCCCTGGGAGGGCGCGGCGACGATGCCGGCGGTGTGGCGCATGGCCGGTCCGTTCTCGCCGCTCGAGAGCCTCGACCTGGATCGCGTCGCGGCGTCCCTTGGCGACGCACTCCCTGCCACGGTCAACTTCGAGACCGGACCTCAAGCCGTCGCGTTCGCCCCAACCTACGGGGGCGGCGTCGATGTCGGCGGGAACGGCGTCGGCGTCTACGTCATCGAGACCACGTTCGCGGTGGACGAAGCGACCCTCGCGTTCATCGAGGTCCGCAGCTCCGCTCCGCTGGTCGCGTGGGTGGACGACGCTCTCGCGGTGCGACGCGCACCGGAAGACGTGAACGGTCCGCAGCGGGTGGGGTCTCGCCTCGAGCTAGCGGCCGGCACGCACCGGGTTCGCGTAGCGGTCGGCGTCTGGTCCCGCAGTACCCCGGTCCAGCTGTCGGTCGTCACCGACGGCGACGCGCCGGCGCGGTTCGGTCCGGCCGACCCGCCGTGGGCCGGCGCGACCGTGCTCGAGAGCGCGCAAACCGCACGTGCGGTCGCCCCAGCCGCAGGAAACCTCGCGTGGCTCATCGCCGCCGACGACGCGCTCGAGCGAGGAGACGCGATCGCCGCTTCGAGGCTGGTCGAGACCGCCGACATGGCGCAACTCGACCCCGTGACCGCGTTCCACCTCGCCCGGCTCGCGGGCGTCGACTTCACCCGAAGCGCACGAGCCCGCGACGAGCTCCGCACCGCTGCGCTGACCTCGGCCGCGGCCGATCCCGCTGCGGTCGGCGCGCGAGCGGCGCTGCTCGAGGCCCTCGTCGATCGCGACCAGCTGGCCGAAGCGGAACCGATCGCCGCGCGTCTCCGGCTCGAAGGGGGGGAGTGCTTCGACGCGCAGCGAGCGCTCGTGTCGTACGCGACCGCGAGAGGTCTCGACTGGCAGGCGCGCGCTGCGAGCCGCGCGGCGCTAGCGATCTGGCCCACGCACTGTGGGTCGATCGCCGAAGTCCTCGACGCGATGCGAGCGGTTGGGCCGCCGATTGGACCCGACACGTTCCAGCCCGAGTGGCTGCAGTGCAGAATGGCTCGGGTCTCCTGGATTCAGGACGTCCTGCTCCCGCGCGGTCGCTTGGACGAGGCGATGGAGCTCGGGCGCGCGCTCCAGCTCGCCGCGCCGACCGAGCTGCTCTTGCGTGAGGTCTACGTTGACACGCTCCTCGCCGGCGGTCGCGGCGATCAGGTCGCGGCGGTGTTCGACGACGCCCGCCGCTGGACGCTGACGCCCGCCGACAGCCTCGGCGACGCCGTCGACTCGAGCTTCGCGCTCGGCGATGTCGTCGGCGCGCGGCGCGCGTTCGAAGAGCTTCGCGACGCTCGGCCCACGGCGACCGGTCTGCACCTCGGCGGCGCGGTCGTCACCGACGAGCCGTTGGATCCGCTCGTGCCAGATGGGCGAGATGTCGTCGCGGACTACCTCGCGTCGGGCACAAGCTACGACACCGACGTGGTCTATGTCCTCGACTACGCAGCCTACTACTACGCCCCCGACGGGAGTGTGCTCGAGGTCGTCTACCAGGTGCTCCGGGTCCAGAGCCACGACGCGATCGGCGAGGTCGGTGAGGTCGAGGTCCCCTCGGACGCGAACATCTTGGTGGCGCGGACCCTGAAGCCGGACGGCCGCGCGCTGACGCCGGACCGGATCGCCGGGAAGGACTCCTTGTCGATGCCGGCGCTCGAGATCGGGGACTTCGTCGAGATCGGGTGGGCGCGCCAGGAATGGGGACCCCTGGCGTCGCGGACGGCGACCCGTAGCGACCGATTCTACTTCGCGACCGACGACGGCGCGATGCACCGGTCGGAAGTCACCTACGTACTGGATCCGTCACTCCCCGAGCCCACCTTCGATGTTCGCGGCACCGGCGTTCGGCGAGAGCAGCGCGCCCAGGACGATGGCGCGGTCGCCACGACCTTCTCCGTTGAGCACGTGCAGCCGCCGGTCCCAGAGTCGTTCGCGCCTCCCGAAGACGAGTGGATGCCGAGCGTCCAGATGAGCTTCGGGCTCACTCTCGACGACTTCGTCGCGCTGTACGCGAACCGGCTCCCCAGCTTGCTCGGCACGACGCCCGGGCTCGAGAGCCTCGCGCGCGAGCTCACCGCCGAAGTCCGAGGGCCGCGGGCAAAGGCACGCGCCATCTTCCGCGCCGTTGTCGACCACGTGCAGGACTCGGGCTCGTTCTTTCGTACTCCCGCGTCCTACGCGACCGTGGACGGTGTCGGCGAGCGAACGCTCGTCGCGTACGCGTTGCTGGCGGCCGCCGGGCTCGACCCGGAGATCGTCTTCGTGCGGACGTTCGGGACCGGCGACATCGAGGGCGCCGTCCCAGACCTCGGCGCGTTCGACACCACCGTGCTGCGCGTCGCCGGAGCCGGGGAGCGCGGCGGCGATGTTTGGTTGTTCACCGACGCCGACGAGTTTCCGTTCGACTATCTCCCGCGCGACGCGCAGGGACGCGACGCCATCGCGGTGTGGCCGCGCGAGGTGTCGGGACGGCGAATCACGACCCCGCGCTGGCCGGACGCGCTGGAGCTCACGACGATCGACGTGGTCATCCACCTCGACGAGAGCGGGGGCGCCGACGTCGAAGTCGTCGAGCAGCTGTCCCCCGACGTCGCCGCCGTCTTCCGTTCGTTCGTCCAGAGTGACGACGACCTCGAGGCGGTTCGTCGCACGGTAGAGCGGACACTTACGCGCGAGTTCGGGCAGCTCACCGATCTCGTGGTCGACCTGTCCGGCACCGACACGCCCGACGCGCGCGGCACCGTGCGCTACGAGTTCCGAGCCGCACGGCTCGCCCGGCGCGGGAGCGATGGGACGCTCGTGTTCGACGGGGCGCTCTTCGCGCGTCCCATCGGGAGCTGGTACGCAGACCGCCGCGGGCGTGAGCTGCCGCTCGTCATCTCCTCCGAAGTGATCGAAGACCTGACCGTCGTCTTCGAAGTGCCGGGCGGGCTGCGGGCACGCGAGCTCCCGTCGGCGGCAGGCGGCTCGTGGCAGGATGTGAGCTGGTCGCGCGATGCGAGCGCCTCGGGGTCGACGACGACCGTGCGGCGCTCGATCCGGCTGCCCATGCGCCGCGTCTCGCCGGCCGAGTATCCGGAGTTCGCCACGCTCGCCCGCGCGCTCGAGGCGGCGGAGCGAATCTCGATCACGTTCGCGCCGTAGCCCCGCGCGGGGCGAACTGGCGGAAGTGGCGCGACGGCGATAGCTTGCGCGACCATGCCCGAGCGCGGACATCTCCCGGCACCACGCTCCCGGTGGCGAGCCATCCTCGTCGCCGGGGCGCTCAGCGTCGGTTGTCCGCCCAGCGGGCTACCGGTGAAACCCGACCCTCCGCCGGTCGCCATCCAGGACGCCGAGATGCCCGCCCCAGAGTCGACCGCCGAGACCATCGCGTACCCGTCAGGCCTGACGGCGCTCTTTCAGCCGAACCACGCGGTCCCCGTCGTGGCGCTTCAGGTCTGGGTCCGCGTGGGGAGCGGCGACGAGTCCGCCGCGGAGGCAGGGCTCGCCCACGTCCATGAGCACATGCTCTTCAAGGGCACACCGACGCGACCGGTCGGCGCGATCGCCCGGGAGATCGAGTCGATCGGCGGGTCGATCAACGCGTGGACGTCGTTCGACCAGACCGTCTATCACCTCGTCGTCCCAAGCCGTTTCGCGGCCGAAGGTCTCGACGTCTTGCTCGACGCGGTGTCGAACAGCTCGTTCGAGGCGGCTGAGCTCGACCGCGAGCTCGAGGTCATTCAGGAGGAGATCCGACGGGCCGAGGATATCCCGGCGCGGGTTCTGAGTCGGCTTCTCTTTCAGACCGCGTTCTCGACCCATCCGTACGGTCGCCCCGTCATCGGAAGCTCGGAGTCTGTCGCGAGCTTCACGCGAGACGACGTGGTGCGGTTCTTCCAGCGCTGGTACGTGCCCGGCAACATGACGCTGGTCGCCGTTGGCGACATTGACCGCGGCGCGGTCGACGCGGCCGTAGAGCGCCACTTCGGGAACGTCACTGGAGGTCGGGTGCCGCGCCCTCAGCGCCCGGAGGAGCCGGAGCAGACGTCGTTTCGGGCCGCGTTCGATCTGCGCGACACGCAAGACGGACACCTCGCGATCGCGTTCCACGCGCCAGACCTCGCGGCGGCAGACACGCCGGCGCTCGAGCTGCTGTCGATCCTGCTCGGCCAGGGCGAGAGCTCGCTGCTCTTCGAGTCGGTGCAACGCCGCGCGGGGCTCACGAGCGAGGTCTATAGCTACCTCTACTCGCCCGCCGAGCCGGGGATCCTCATGCTCGGTGCGTCGTTTCGCGGGGGCGACTCACCGCAAGATCCGCTCGAGGTGCTCGCGGCCGTCGCCCGAGAGGTCGCGGCTGTGCGCCAGCGGGAGTTCTCGGACGCCGAGCTGCACCGCGCGCTCACGATCCTCGAGAGCGACGCGATCTACCAGAGCCAGACGGTGCAGGGGGTCGCGCAGCGGCTCGGCTACTTCGAGACCGTCGCCGGAGGCGCCGGCTTCGAGCGCCGCTTCGTCGAGCTGGCTCGCCGCGCGACGCCGGCCGACCTGCGACGCGTCGCGCTCCAGTACCTGCGCCCGGAGAACATGACCGTCGCGCTGGTTCTTCCGGACGGCGCGGACGAGGCGTCGCTCGCGACAGCGAGCCTCGAGGGCGTGGTACGTGGCGCGTTCGCGTCGGTCGACGACGAGGTGACCGGGTTCGACCTCGTCGCCGACGACGTAGGCGCGGTCAGACACGTCTTCGACGACGGACTGGTGGCGATCGTCCAGCGCGACACGACGGCGCCGATGTTCGCGGTCCGCGCTGCCGTAATGGCAGGCGTGCTCTCAGAAGACGAGGACACGAGCGGGATGGGGAACCTCCTGGCCCACCTGCTGACCTCGGGTACGGCGACGCGGTCCGCGTCGGGACTCGCGCTCGAGATTGACGGCATGGCGGCGAGCCTGTCCGGGTTCAGCGGTCGAAACACGATCGGGCTCCGGATGACGGCGCTGTCGCGCGACTTCGAGCGGTCGATGGAGGTCTTCGCCGACGCGCTGATGCACTCGACAGTGCCCGACGACGAGCTCGAGCGGGTTCGCCGCGAGGTGCTCTCGGACATCGCTGCGCAGCGCGACAACCTGGGTGGCTGGGCGTTCCGCCTGTTCAACGAGCGCGCGTTCCTCGGACACCCATACGCTCTCCCGGTCACTGGCACCGAGGCGTCCGTCGGCGGCATCCGTCGTGAGGAGCTGCTCGAATACTACCACCGGATGGTGCAGCCTTCGCGGATGGTGGTCTCTATCGTGGGCGACGTGGAACCGGATCGCGCGCTACGCGCGCTCGGCACACTGCTGCAGGCGACCGCGCCGGCGGCCCCACGGTCGCTGGACCCCGCGCGCGCCCCTGCGCCAGTGGACGCGCCGTACACGGCGGTCGAGGTCCGCGAGCGACAGCAAGCGCACATCGTGGTCGGCTACCAGACCGAGTCGATGGATGGGCCCCACCGCTACGCGCTCGACGTCCTCGGCGCGATCCTGGGCGGGCAGGGTGGCCGGCTGTTCGTCGATCTTCGCGACCGCCAGAGCCTCGCCTACAGCGTCAACGCGTACTCGAGCTGCGGGTACGACTCGGGAACGTTCGCGTTCTACATCGCGACGAGTCCGAGCAAGGTCGAGCAGGCGCTCGCGGGGATCCGAGCGCAGGTCGCGCAGCTCGTCGAGGAGGGCGTGACCGACGACGAGGTGCTTCGTGCGCAGCGGTTCCTGATCGGGCGCCGCGACATTGGGCTGCAGCGGCACAGCGCGCGCGCGGGCTTCTACGCGTTCGACGAGCTCTACGGGAAGGGTTACGACGCGGGGTACGACTACGCGGAGCGCGTCGGGGCGGTGTCGGCCGCCGATGTCGCCGAGGCAGCGCGGCTGTACTTCGACCCGTCGCGGGAGATCCTGGCGATTGTGGGGCCGGACGACGCAATGCCGACGGAGCTCGCCCCGACCGAGTGAGGGGCTGCAAAATCTGCAGAGTTGCGTAGGGGGAGGCCGAAAAATCTCGCGCAGGCCCAATTCGGGCGGGGGCCTACTTCTGTCGTGCTGGGTGTGCTACTGTGCGAGCCGCGCAGCGCCGGTGCGGTGGCTGTCGGCCGTAAGGCGCTGGAATGGACCTTGCACCACATGTGGAGAGCGGTGACCCGACCCGGCTCCGCGGAGAGAGGCGACGAGCATATGGAGCGCGGAAGACTCGAGCTTGTTGGCGGATGGCGCGTGCGCGCGGCGTCGCTGTTTTTGAGCGCCCTCGCGGCTGCGTGCAGCGGCGGGAACGGCGGTGAGCCGGACACTTCTGACGATGCGGCCACCGAGGTCTCGGACGGCGGCGTCGATGTAGACGCCGACGCCGGCCTGGACATTCCCGACCTGCCGCGAACCTGCGACGAAGCGCTGGTCGGCACGGCGTGCGGGGCGTGCGGAGAGTGGGTCTGCGTAGAAGACCGCCTCGAATGCGAGGACCCCGGGCTGAACGACTGCAGCGGCTGCGGCGACCTCCCGCAGCAGCCAGGCACGACCTGCGACGGAGAGCCCGGACTGACCTGCACGTGGGGGTGCGACGTGTCGGACCCCCGCGCGCCCGTCGCCGAGCAGCTCGCCTGCGTCTGCGACCCCGGCGGCGGAGAGACCAACGCATGCGGCGGTACCGTGGAGCTCGACGGCGCCCCCGGCGACGCCTGCGGCGACTGCGCCGACGGGCTGCTGGCTTGTGACGGGCCGAACGCCGTGCGGTGCGCTGGTGCATCGACGCGGAACGCCTGCGGCGGCTGCGGCGCCCTACCGCACGCGGTGGGCGGAAGCTGTGGCTGCGATGGTGTTTGGGAGTGCGCCGAGTCTGGCAGCGTCCGGTGCACGGCAGAGGTGATCAACGACTGCTTCGGCTGCGCCGAGCTCGACGACGTCCCCGGAACAGCGTGCTCTGGCGCCTGCGGTGCCGGCAGCTACGTGTGCGTGGATGGCGGTGAGCGGGTGGTCTGCGATGCGGCAGAGCGGAACGGCTGCGGCACGTGCGACGAGCTGGAGGGCGAGCCCGGCGAGACGTGCGCAACGGCGTGCGGGACCGGGACCTGGCAGTGCGATGAGGCGCGGACGAGCGTGAGCTGCACGGCGCCTACGCCGAACGCGTGCGGCGGTTGTGCCGTACTGCCCGACGGCACCGCGGTCGGCGACGCCTGCTCCACCGGATGCGGCGACGGCGTCTACGCGTGCTCGCCGGGAGGCAACTCGCTCGTCTGTGACGCCGACGTCGACAACGCCTGCGGCGGATGCGGAGCGCTCGCTCACGACCCCGGGGACCCGTGCGTCGGGACGTGCGGGCTTGGGGTCTACATCTGCGACGGTGATGGCGCCGTCGTGTGTGACGCCGCGGGGCACAACGCGTGCGGAGGCTGCGGCGAGCTGCTCGCGGCGCCCGGGACGCCGTGCGGTGGTAGCTGCGGGTCCGGCAACTACGAGTGCGGTCCCGGAGGTGCATCCGTCGTCTGCAGCGTCGCCGAAGAGAACGCTTGCGGTGGGTGCGACGTGCTCGCTGGCGCCCCGGGGACCCCGTGCGGCTGCGGTGAGGACGTCTGGGAGTGTGAATCGGACGGCACGGTGACCTGCGCGGCGCGCGCACCGAACGCGTGCGGCGGCTGCGAGCCGCTGACGCTGACTCCCGGCGAGCCATGCAGCTTCGGCTGCGGCGCTGGCGCGGTCGAGTGCGACGAGGACATGGAAGACGCGCGCTGCGTGGCGCCGCTGCCGAACGCGTGTGGCGGGTGCGAGCCGCTCGCCGATGGCGTCACCATCGGGGCTGCGTGCGAGACCGAGTGCGGCACGGGCCGATGGGCGTGCGACGCTGGCGGCGCCGTCTGCGCCGGCCCTGAGCGCAACGTCTGCGGTGGCTGCAGTGCGCTCCCCGATGGGCGAGAACTCGGTGGGCGCTGCGTGAACGCATGCGGGTCCGGTCACTACGAGTGCAGCCGGACCGGAGAGTCGCTGCGATGCTCCGTCGGCGAGCCGAACTCGTGTGGTGGCTGCGCGGAGCTGGAGGCGGCGCCAGGCACGGCGTGCGGATGCGGTGAGGCGAACTGGGAGTGCAGCGGCGAAGACGCCGTCTCGTGCGCCGGGCGCCCAGAGAACGGCTGCGGCGGTTGCGCCGCGCTTCCAGAGGGCGCTGGGCCGGATGCCGCGTGCAGCTTCGGCTGCGGAGACGGGTCGTGGACCTGCGACTCCGACGGCGAAGGCGCCGTCTGCGACGCCCCGACGGCGAACGCGTGCGGCGGCTGCGGCGAGCTCCCCGGCACGGCGGGCGCCATCTGCGACCTAGGCTGCGGGACCGGGATCTGGTCGTGCACCGGCACAGGGAACCTCGCGTGCAGCGCGCCCGGGCCCAACGCTTGCGGCGCGTGCGGCGCCCTCCCGCAGGTGCCCGGTGGGGCCTGCTCTGCGAGCTGCGGCGACGGGGTGTGGACGTGTGACGCAGCCGGGACGGGCGTCGAGTGCCTGAACACCTGCGGCGGCTGCGGTGTCCTCGAGCATGAGCCGGGCACGGCGTGCTCGACCGACTGCGGCGATGGCGTCTGGACCTGCGGTGCGGACGGGCTCTCGGTCACGTGCAGCGCGCCAACGCCGAACCTCTGCGGCGGCTGCGGAGTCCTCACCGGCACCGTTGGCGCATCGTGCGACGGGGCATGCGGCGCCGGGAGCCTGCTGTGCCAGGACGGCGCGTTGGCATGCGTGTCTCCGACTCAGAACGAGTGCGGCGGGTGCAGCCCGCTCGCCGTCGACCCCGGGGCCGTCTGTGTCACGTCGTGCGGCGAGGGAGCGTATGCGTGCACGGGGCCCAACTCGACCGCGTGCGACGCGCCGACACGCAACCTGTGCGGAGGGTGTGGTCCCCTGCCAGGCACGATCGGCGAGGAGTGCGGCTGCGGCGGTGGCGCTTGGACGTGCCTCGGCGACGGTACCGCCGCGTGCTTTGGGATCCCGCTGAACGCCTGCGGTGGATGCGACGACCTTCCGGCCGAGCCCGGGGACGCCTGCACCGAGCTCTGCGGCAGCGGTGAGTACGTGTGTGTTGGCACCGATGCGGTGGCCTGCGACGCTGAGACCGGTAACGCTTGCGGGGGCTGCGGGGAGCTGGATCACGCGCCGTTCGAGTCGTGCAGCGGCGAGTGCGGCGCCGGAGTGTACCAGTGCGACGCAAGCGGTGGCGTCGTCTGCGGCGCGCCGACGCGGAACGCGTGCGGAGGCTGCACGCCGCTGACCGGCGAGCCGGGGGCAGTGTGCGACCGGACGTTCTGTGGCGAGTCGACCTGGGAGTGCAGCGGCGAAGAGGCGGTGGTCTGCGCCGGACTGGCGCCCAACGCCTGCGGCCTGTGCGGCGGACCGACGATCACGCAGACCCTCGGCGGCGCCTGCTCGGACGCGTGCGGTGCCGGGGTGTGGCAGTGCAACGAGACGTGGACCGACGCCGTGTGCAGCTCTCGGGTCGGCGCGACGCTCAACGCGTGCGGCGGCTGCGCCACGTTGAGTGGGGCGCCGGGGGACGCGTGCGGCGACTGCCCCGGCCAGTACCTGGCGTGCGCCGCGGACGGGGACTCGCTTGTGTGCGACGGCGCGGGTCGTAACGAGTGCGGCGGCTGTGGGCCCCTCACCGTCGAGTTGGGAAGCCCGTGCCTTGCCGGCGGTGAGTGCCCGGAGATCGGATGGCAGTGCCCGCCCGCCGGCGAGACCGGCGTGCCAGGCACGGGCGGCGCGTGGTGCCCGCCTGCCGACGAGATCGTGTTCAACGCGTGCGGTGGCTGCAGCGTTCTCGCCACGCCGCCTCCTGGCACGACCTGCGGAGACTGCGGAACGTACGTGTGTGACGGAACCGGCGCGACCGTCTGTGTGGACCCGGGCCGCAACGAGTGTGGTGGCTGCGCGCTGCCGGGCTTGCCGGAGGTGGGCGATGCCTGCGAGGCTTGCGGCGTGTCGGGCACGTACGTTTGCGCCGAGGGCCGCTCGCAGCCCGTGTGTTCGCAGGCGGACCGCGTGAACGGGTGCGGCGGGTGCGAGGTGCTCGACGGCGAAGTGTTCACGCCGTGCGGCACCAGCGCATGCGGCCACTACGAGTGCTCGGGATCGAACGACGTGGTCTGCGTCGAGGCCGACACGAACTCGTGCGGCGGCTGCATCGACAGTGACTTGACGGCTGGCGAGGCGTGCAGCGTGTGCGGAGAGTCCGGCACCGTGTCGTGCAACGACGTTGCGGTGCCGTACTGCGCGGCGCCGAGCGTGAACATCTGCGGCGGCTGCGGACCGCTGACGGCGGCGCCCGGGACGGCGTGCGGACGCGGGGGCGCGGGCACGTATGTGTGTTCCGTCACGGGCGACGTGTTCTGCTACGAGCCCACGGTGGTCAACGGCTGCGGCGGCGCCGTCCCGAGCCCCCTGACGCCCGGCGCTGCGTGCGGCTGTAACGCAGGGGCGCCGGCGGGGACGGTCATCTGCGACTCCACTCGGACGCCCGTGTGTTCGGACCCCGACGCGAATGTCTGCGGTGGGTGCTCGGATCTGCCGACTGGGCATCCGGGCGACGCGTGCGGCGTGCTCGGATGTGGTCGGCTGGAGTGTGGATCGGAGGACTCGATCGGGTGCGTGGACGCAGCGCCGAACGTCTGCGGCACGTGCGCGGAGTCGTCGTTCACGCGCCTCGGCGCCGCATGCGCCGCGTGCGGTCAGGCCGGTGTGGTCGGGTGTGTGGACACGTTCGAGGCGCCCGTGTGCGTCACGGCCGTCTCGAACGCGTGCGGCGGGTGCGCGGCGCTGTCTGCGGAGCCGGGCGACCCATGCGCCGCACCGGAGTGTGGATTCTATCGATGCGTCGGCACCGAACAGGTTGCCTGTGACGCGAGCTGTGAGTGACGAGATGAACGCGAACGGAGCCGCGATGTTTCGCCGAGATCCCAACGTGGTGACGAGCGCCCCCCTGAGGCGTGCCCTGCTGTTCACGGCGGCGCTGGCGCTGGCCCTCGGCGGATGCTCCGAGGAGCTCCCCGCGGGCGCCTCCGGCGACTCCGGGGCCGCGGTGGGCGGAGATGCCGCCAACGACCTTGGTCCGACTCCCGACGCGCTGCCCGCGGCGTCGCGGGCAGACGAGGGTCCGCTCCCGAGCGTCTCTCTCGACGGCGGCACCGGCTCCGCAGCGTCCGCGTTCGCCGTTCCATCCAACGGCGACTACTTGGGGACAGGGAACTGTGTCGACTGGGACATCGCGTGGTGGGGCGATGTCTGCGACGCCTACCAGCAGCTCTACCGGTTCTGCTACGACGGCGACCACGACAACTACAGCACCGGGACGTGCGTGACGATCGCTCGGTACGAGTACTACTGCTCGGACTGGAACACGATCGGCAGCTACTGCTGGGGCGACGACGGCGGTCGCGAGCGCACCGAGTGGCAGAACTACTACTACTCGCCCGACTGGGGGCCGCTGACGGCGACCGACTGCAACGACTCGAACCCGCGCGTGAACCCCGGACGCGAGGAGCAGTGCCTGTCGACGTCCCCGGATCCGCAGCCGACCGATTACGACTGTAACGGCAACCCATACACCGACGCGACCAACTCGGCCTACAACTACACGATCGGCGGCTCGTGCCCGGTCTCCGGCGCGAATGGACGCTGCAGCATCGGTACGTTTGGCTGCACCGGAACCACGTCGTCGGGCTGCGTGTCGCTGTTTACCGCGATCGCCGAGGTGTGCAACGGCGAGGACGACGACTGCGACGGCGCCTACGACAACGCGCCGGCGGTGACGTACTACGTCGACAACGATAGCGACGGATACGGCTCCACCGCGGTCGTGTGGGCCTCCGTCTGCAATCCTCCGACGAACTACAAGCTCGCCGGCGGCGACTGCAATGACTCGAACTCGGCCATCCACCCCGGGGCGACGGACATCTGCGACAACGTCGACAACGACTGCTCCGCCACCACGGCCGACGGCGCGGGCGACTCGCGCGTCGGGACCGGCTGCGCGGTCAGCGGCGGCGTCGGCCGCTGCGGCACGGGGACCAACCAGTGCGTCTCCGGCGCCATCGCGTGCGCGGCGACGAACGGCCCTATCGTCGAGAGCTGCTCGAACATGAACGAGGACAGCGACTGCGACGGGACGATGGACGACATCGACGGACTCGGGGGTCACTGCGATGACGGCGATGCAGACGACTGCGACGACGGAGTCTTCGTCTGCGTGGGGGCCGCGCTGGCGTGCACGGAGTCCGGTATCGCGACAGGGTTCGACTTCTCGTACGACGCGGGGACGACCGCCTACGACGTGTCGGGCAACAACCGGCACGGGACCGCGTTCGGGACGCCGACCCCCGACTGGACGGCCACCGGCCACACCGGCGGTGGGTTCGAGTTCTACGGCAATGGCGGACGCGACGGCTCCGGGACGCTGACCAACGACAACGACTACATCACCATCTCGACCACGGGAGTGACGAACACCGAGGGGACGGTCGCGATGTGGCTCAGGCCGGGGTTCAACGGCACTGACACGCGCTCGTACGGCATCTTCCAGTCGAACAACGGGATCAACGCGCCCGGCTACATCACGGCGTTCAAGTGGGAAGACCGCTCGTACTACCGGATCGTTGGGGGCCCGACCGCGTTCAACGACATCGAGTTCGACCTGAGCGGCGGATCGAACCTCTACGTCAACGGCCAGTGGGACCACTGGGTCTTCACGTGGAGCTCGTCGGCCGACGTGATGGCCATCTACCGCAACGGGTCGCTCGTCGCCTCGCGGACGGGGAACACGTGGCCGACCGTCGCGATCTCCGCGACCGCGCAGATCGGACGCGGCTACGACCGCACCTGGCTCGGCACGATGGACGACGTCGCGGTCTATGGTCGCGCCGTCGACGCCGGCGGGGCCGCTGCCCTCTACGCGGCGGGGCGGCTCTCGCCGGGAGGCTGGTCCGGGTCGGACCCCGGTGGGCAGAACCTGGAGCTGTGCGACGCTATCGACAACGACTGCCGAGCGGCGACGGCGGACGGCTCGCAGGACCCTCGCATCGCCGGGAGCTGCGACTCCCCGCTCGACAGCGACCTGTGTGACGACGACACCTGGGTCTGCACCGCCGGAGGGATCTCCTGCCAGGAGACAGGCGGTGACCGGATCGAGGTCTGCAACGCACCGGGGACCGCGGTAGACGACGACTGTGACGGCCTGATCGACGAGGGGCCGTCGGTCTCGTATTACCTCGACACCGACGGTGACGGCTTCGGCGCGGCCTCGGTCACGTGGGCCAGCGTCTGCCCCGCGCCCGCGACCTACGTCGCGGTGAGCGGCGACTGCGACGACACGCGCGACGACGTCTATCCGGGTGCGCCGGAGATCTGCGACGGGGTCGACAACGACTGCCTCGGCGGCATCGACGATTCGCCGGTCGGTGTCGGCGACCCGTGCAGCCTCGGCTACCCGGGCGGCGCGTCGTGCAACGCGGGCGTCCAGGTCTGCGAGCAGGGCTCCCTGTACTGCGAGCCAACGGCCACCGACTACGGCGACATCGATAGCGTCACGGTGCCGGACGGGCTGCTCGTCCTCGACACCGGCGCTGCTGGCGCCGGCGCGCACGTCATGACGGCCGATGAGTCGTACGTCTACTCGCTGGCCTACCAGTTCGACGGAGGCTCGTTCAACGGCTGGCGCTACCGCGTGTACGACCCGCGTGCGGGGTGGTCGCTGCGCGACGAGGTCACAATCGCGGGCGTGCCCTCGTTCTACGCGCAGGGTGTCGTGGCCGACGGGACCTACCTCTATCCGATCGAGTACAACGGCGGCGCCGTCGCCCGAGTGCAGCGGATTCGGATGTCCGACGGCTCCGTGCTGGCAGGGCCATACGTGTCTGCGCCGTTCGTCTCGGGACAGATCGACGCCGCGACGAACCGGGCATACCTCGGCAGCATCAGCTCGGGCTCCGTTGTGGGCTACGCGTCGAATCCGTGGAATCCGCCTGGGGGCATGCTCCCGGCGGGCCCGGGACTTCCGGTCGGACCGGCCGCCGTGAACGGCGCCGCAGGTCTTGGCGCTCTGGCAGCCGACTCCGCCTACCTCTTCGGCAAGACGTTCTCGACGGGGTACCCCGGTTCCGCCGCGCTGACCCGCGTAGGCACCGGGCTGGGCGGGACCACGATCGGCCAGTACGCCGGCGCCGTTGGGAGCGCGGTCGGCACTACCCGCTCGCTGTTCGAGTTCGACGGCTACGTCTACGTGGCGGGAGAGGCCGCGACGACGCTCGAGCGCGTCCGCGTCTCGTCGGCGTCGACGGAGATCTGCAACGGCGCCGACGACAACTGCAACGGCGTCATCGACGACCCCGGGGCCGTCGGCTGCACGGACTACTACCGCGACGTCGACGGCGACGGGTACGGGCTCAACGGCGACGTTCGCTGCCTGTGTGCCGCCGACGCAACCTACCGCGCGACGGTCGGTGGCGACTGCGACGACGCCAACTCTGGCGCCCATCCTGGCGCGACCGACACGATCGCCTCCGGCGTCGATGAGGACTGCGACAGCTACGAGGTCTGTTACCTCGACGCCGACAAGGACGGGTGGCGCACGAACCTGACGGCGACGACCCCGCTCACGACCTGCCCGCAGGCGTCGGGCTTCGCCGTCGCGTCGGTGCCGACGCTCGACTGCGACGACGCCGTCGGCGCGGTGAACCCGGCCCAGCCCGAGACCTGCAACGGGATCGACGATGACTGCGACGGCGACGCGGACGAGGACTTCTCGGGCCTGTACACCGCGTGTGACGCCCCGGGCGACACGACCTCGTGCAGCAACGGCGTCCGCATCTGCGACGGAGCGGGGACGGGTACGGTGTGCTCGAACGCGCCGCGCGCGGCGTTCCCGTTCGACGAGTCCACCGGGTCGGTCGCGCACGACGGCGCGCTCAACGCCGACCTGACGCTCTACAACGGCGTGGAGTGGACACAGGGCGTGCGCGGGGGTGGCCTTCGCTTCGACGGTGCGAACGACTACGCGCGCGGATCGAGCTGGGGAGCGTGGGCAGGCGTCGACGAGCTGACGATCTCGCTGTGGCTCAAGCCCGACACCACCGGGTCCGTGATGCGCGTCGTCAGCGCGTCCGGCGCGGGCGATGGGATGGGCTGCTGCACGCGCTGGGTCCTCGGCATCGACAACCTCGGCTATGTCGAGTTCTCGCTCGAGGATGGGGACTCGAGCACCATCCGCTCCAGCGCACCGGTGACCGCAGGTGTGTGGACGCAGGTCACCGTGACGGCGTCTGTGGGCGGCGTTGACCGCATGTACGTGAACGGGGTTCAGACCGGCGGCGAAGAGGCGATCGCATCGATCGCGTCGTTCGGCTACCCGGTGCTCGGCGCGCGGATGGACACGGGCACGCCGACGCTCGTCTTTGACGGCGTGCTCGACGAGCTGCGGATCCTCCCGGCCGCCCTGTCGGCGGACGCGGTCGCCGCCGACTTCGCCGCGGGCGCCCCGACCGCCCCGTATGTGATTCGCGAGTTCTGCGACGGTGTCGACAACGACTGCGACGGGACCGTCGACGACGGATTGGGCGCGACGGTCGGGATCGTCTGCGACGGCGCTGACCTCGACACGTGCAACGACGCGGCGTACGCCTGCAGCGCGGACCTGCTTGCGGTGGAATGCCGCATGACCGGCGCGCGTCTGTTCTGGGACTTCGACGCCGTCCAAGGCACCGTGCGCAACGTCGCCGGATCGGCCTACGGGCAGTCGGGCCACCTGAGCGTCGTCGGCGCCTCTCTGGTAAGCGGGCGCGACGGGTCGGCGATCGATGTGACGAGCGTTGCCACGTACGCGACCCTCGCCGACTCGTCGATCACGCAGGTGGCGACTCGCTCGCTGACCCTGGCGGCGTGGGTGCGACCCGACACGCTGACCTACACGGGGACCCACGGCGTCATCCTCGCGAAGGAGGGTGCGTTCGCGCTCGGAGTCCGATCCGGCGCCGGCACACTCGAGTGCGCGGTGCAGACGACGCAGACAGACTGGACGTGGAGCGGCACCGCGACGCTCTCGTCGGCCGCCTGGTCGCACGTTGCGTGCACGTACGGGGCGGACGGGTTCGTCCGGACCTACGTCAACGGGGTGCTCCGCTCCACGAGCGCATACATGGGCGGTATGATCGAGTCCGGCAGCGGCGACCTCCGCGTCGGCGGTCGTGCGGCGACCGGCGAGCCGTTCGACGGCCTGATCGACGACGTCGGCGTGTGGGAGGCGACGCTCACCGCGGCGCAGATCCAGGCCGTAATGAATGGTGGGCCCGGTGTCGTGCTCGCGCCCGCCACCGACGGCGGCGCGAACATGGAACTCTGCGACGGCGCTGACAACAACTGCAACGGCGACGCGGACGAGCTCTACTCGTACCTCGACCCGCAGGGGACGTACGTCGCTGTCGGCGACGGCTGCGACGGGGCAGACCTCGACTTCTGCGCCGACGAGGGCGGCGTCGTCGTCTGCACGGCGAATCAGCTGTCGGTCGACTGCTCCGACCCGACGGGTGACGACGACGTGGAGCTGTGCAACGACTTCGACGACGACTGCGACGGGCTCGTCGACGAAGGCCTCCCATCGACCGTCTACTACAGGGACGCCGACGGAGACGGATTCGGCAACCCCGTGCAGACGCGCGGCTTCTGCGCGCCGCCGTCGGCGGGCTGGGTCCAGAACTCTCTCGACTGCTCGGACTCCAGCGCGAGCATTCGGCCTGGCGGAACCGAGATCTGTGACGGCGTCGACAACAACTGCGACGGCGTGGTCGACGACTCGCCGTTGCCGGGCGAGGGCGGTGCGTCGTGCATCGCGCCCGGCGCCCTCGGCGCGTGCTCGCTCGGGACGTCGACGATGTGTCAGTCGGCGACCACGGTGACGCGCCCGGTCAGCGACGCGACGCACGGCGACGGGTTCATCGGCGACTGGCTGCTCCTGGGCCCGTTCTACTGGAGCACGTTCGTTGACCCCTGCACGGCTCAGCCGGCGACGCAGCCGATCGACACGAGCGGGAGCCCGGCGGCGGGCGAGGTCGTTGCCGGCCGCACGTGGTGGGCACACTCGGGGCTGTCGATCTCCAGCGCGTGCAACGGCGGCTGGGGCGTCGCGTTCAACCAGCTCTATCCAGACAGCTCATGGTTCGCGAGCTACTACGCGGCCACGTACGTCCACTCACCGGTCAGCCGCACGGTCGATCTGTCGATCGGGCTCGACGACAACGCGCGCGTGTGGGTCAACGGCAACCTCGTCTACTCCGGCGTCGACTGCGACTGCTACGAGACGGACGAAGTGATTGTCCCGAACGTCACGCTCAACGCCGGGGAGAACGTCGTCATCGTCGAGAACGGGAATGTCTCGTTCGAGATGGGCTTCGTGCTCCGCTTCCTGCAGCAAGAGGGGACCGGGACGCCGGCGTGCCATGGCCTGAGCCCGACCGACCAGTGCCCGGTGACCGACCTCTGGATCACGACCGAGCCCGACACCGGCTACATGGGCTGCGACGCGGGGACCCCCTCGCCGGTCGAGAACCCGTGCAATGGGCTCGACGACGACTGCGACGGGTTCCTTGACGACTCCGAGAACGACTTCGACGGAGACGGCCAGCTCGAGTGCGAAGGCGACTGCGAGCCCCACAACCCGGCCGTCTACCTCGGTGCCCCCGAGATCTGTGACTACATCGACAACAACTGCGACGTCGGCCGAGTGGCCGACGAGGGCATGGACGTCGGAGAGGCGTGCGACGGCGACGTCGACGACGACACATGCAACGACGGGCGAGTCATCTGCGATCTGGCGACGCACACCGCGATGTGCGCGCCCGGTGCGACCACCATCTGGACGTTCGAAGAGGACGTGGTGCCGACGCCGGACTACTCCGGCATGGGCAACGACGGCGACGTCGTGGCCCCGGCCGCTCACGCCGCGCTGGCACGCAACGGCTTCGGCTCGATGCAGTTCGCTGGCGGCACCACGGGGACGGTGCGGATTCCCGCCGGCGCAGCGTCGGTGAGCCCGGAGTTTACGTTCGCCGCCTGGGTGTACCCGACGGCGAGCGGCGCGCGCGCGATCGTCAGCGCGCTCGACGCGACGGGGGTCGGCAACGCGCTGCTGATCGGGACCTCGACGTGGCTCCACATGAACGGGCAGATCATCGATCCGGATGGGTTCCCTGCGCTGCCCCTCAACACCTGGACGCACGTCGCCGCGACGTATGGACGCGGCGAGCTGACGCTGTACCACAACGGGACGGTGGTCTCCGGGCCGTGGCCGATCACGACTTCGCCGACCGCGACGTTCGTAACCGATCTGTTCCTCGGCCAAGAGCTCGACGGTGGGGGCGCGGTTCGCGACGGCTGTCCGTCCGGGTGCGCGGCCGATCCCTCGCAGGCGTTCATCGGCTACATGGACGACGTCGTCTGGTACACCTACCCGATGACGGCGGCAGAGGTGGGGGCGTTGTCGGCGACAGTGCCGCGCGAGGACATGAACCTCGAGCTTTGCGACTGGAACGACAACGACTGCGACGGCATCGTCGACGACGGCTACACGTTCGGAAACGACATCGACTTCGTCGACGTCGGGGACGGGACGTTCTCGGCCCACGTCTGCGCGTCCGAGGAGTGCATCCGCTGTGACGGCGCCGACGCCGACGCCTGCGACCAGGACGCGATCTACTCGTGCGACGCCACCGGGCGCGGGACGGAGTGCTCGTGGGGCGCCGCGACGATGCTCGACTTCGAGAAGCTCTACTCGCCGTCTCGGTTCCTCGACCTGTCGGGTAGCGGCAACCACGGCCTGATGGGCACGGCAGCGACCTACGGCACCGTCGACGGCCGTGTCGCGGCGACGTTCAACGGCTCCGTCAACGCGCGGATCTCGATCGACGGCGCCGAGGCCTGGCGCCCGTCGTTCACGGTGATGTTCTGGCTGAGGCCCGACACCGCGGCACCGGGCCCAGAGACGATGGTCTCGCGGTTCACTGAGTTCGCGATGCCAGGTGGCACGTGCCTCAGCCAGCGAGGGTTCGAGATCTCGCGCTCCGGCGACATCTTCTGGAACTGCCAGCAGCTCCGCGTGAACGCGCTCCGGACCGCGATCCAGACCTCGCCGGCGCACTGGATCCACGTCGCTGTCACCCACGATGGCTCCCAGATCCGTGCCTACGTCAACGGCACTCAGGTGCTGATGCGGTCGGACCACTCCGGCTCGTTCCAGGACTACCTGAGCATCCCGTCGGCGCAGTTCGGGCCGATGCGCTGGAACAGCAGCATATGGCTGGGTCAGCGCCAGACGGTCCCGAACGGCGGCTTCACAGCGACGGCTGCGTTCGAGGGCGCGATCGACGACTTCATGTGGTTCGACTACCCGCTCTCCGGCACTGCGGTCGGGGCGGTGTACAGTGGCGGTCTGCCGTCGACGCAGCAGAACTACGAGCTGTGCGACGGCGAGGACAACGACTGCATGGCGGGCGCAGACGACCCGTACACGACCATCGGCGACGCGTGCAGCGGCGGCATCGGCGTCTGCGTAGAGCCCGGCGTCGAGGTGTGCTCGGCCGATCAGCTCGGTACGCAGTGCTCGGCGACCGGTCTTCCGGGCGATCCGGAGATCTGCGACGGCCTCGACAACGACTGCAACGGGCTCCCCGACGACGGGCTGACGCGGGTCTGCACGACCGCGTGCGGGCCGGGCGTCGAGACCTGCACGGCCGGCGCATGGGGCGGGTGCACGGCGCCCGGCTCGAGTCCGGAGGTGTGCGATGGTGTCGACAACGACTGCAACGGGGTGATCGACGACCTGCCACCGCTGTCGTGCGGCACAGGCGTCTGCGCGCACACCGTGCCGGCCTGCGTCGCGGGCGCTGCGAACACCTGCGACCCGTTCGCGGGCGCGACGGCAGAGCGCTGCGACGCGATCGACCACGACTGCGACGGTGACCCGTACAACGGGTTCCCGGTTGGCGGTGCGTGCGGCGCGTCGAGCGGAACCTGCGCCGGCTCGGGCGTCTACGTGTGCTCGGGCGACGGCCTCGCTGTGACCTGCGACACCAGCAGTGGCACGGCCCCGACCGAGATCTGCGGCAACGGCCTCGACGACGACTGTGACGGGCTGTTCGACGAGAACAACGTGACCGGCTCGCTTCAGGTCGTGGAGGTCGCGATCGGCGACGCGGACTTTGACTACACCCGCTGCGAGATCGGCTCGGGTGCGAGCCCTCGCTGCTCTGCCGTCGTCTTCCGCGTGACCAACACCGGCACCAACCCGGTGTCGGCGTCCGAGGCGGTCACCATCTACTCCGACGACGGCTCGGTCGAGACGACGCTCGCGTCCGGCATCCCGCTCGGGCGCGTCGTGCCCGGCGGGACGACGGAGGAGTTCGTCGCGTGCTGGCGGAACACCGTCGAGGACGAGGACGTCGACATCGGCGTCGCGCTCGCCGGGTCGTGCACGACGCTCGCAGGCGAGACCGGGACAGGCGACTACCGGCTCGGCGTCTGCGGCCCGGAGATCTGCGACGGGCTCGACAACAACATCTCGGGCGACGTCGACGAGCTACCCGAAGCGTGCGGTGGGGATGTCACTCGAGTCTGCGTGAATGACCCGATCGTCGGGGAGTGGCTCTGTGTGCAACGCCTCGTGGCAGAGTCCTGCGTCGAGACCGGGTGCCCGGCAGGCGAGCTCTGCGACGGCGCCCAGTGCGTCGCCGGCTGCGACAGCGACGCGACATGTCCCGGCAGCTCCACCTGCTACGAGGGTCTCTGCGTGACCCGCACCGTCGTGCCTCCCGACGCAGGCGGAAGCGCCGACGTCGAACCCGAGGTCGCTGACGCCGAAGGAGACTCGAGCCCGCCGGCCACGACGAGTGGCTGCGCTTCGGCGCCCGGTTCGGCCGGGGGCCTGCTGATGGTCGGCATCATCGGCGTCGCGCTGGTCTCCCGGCGGCGTCGCTCGCGGACCTGAACGACGGCGTCGAGCGGGCGGAGTGCCCGCTCGACGCGCGCTCGCACACCTGTCAGACTTGGGTCCGTGGCCTCGCCGCTCCCGAACCGCTCCGAGCGAATGACCTTCAACGCACCACGTCGGCTCCTCATCGCCCTCGGCCTCTCGCTCGGCGCAGCTGCCTGCTCGAATCCGCCGAGCTCGAGCTGCAACGAGTCCGACTGCGAGGTGCCCGCGCCGTACTGCAGCGACGACGGTGTGACGCTCGTCACCTCGTTCGCGCCGCGCTGCGACGATGGCTCCTGTGCATTCACCGAGACGACCGAGGTGTGCGAGACGGGATGCGCCGACGGTGCCTGTCGCGACCGCTGCGCCGACGTGACCTGCCTCGAGCCGGCTCCGGCGACGTGCTCGGGCAACACGCTGGTCGCCCGCGTGCTCCCCGGGACGCCAAACCCGCAGACTTGCGCGTGCGAGTACGAGACCGCGCGGTCTGCGTGTGGAGACGACGTCTGCTTCGGCGGTGAGTGTCGCCCGTTCGAGTGTGCATTCCTGACCTGCGACAGCCCGCCGGACCCACGCTGCGACGGCGCGACGCTGCAGGAGTTCGGGCTGGGGCAGTGCGACCCCGACGCGCGTGAGTGCGTGTACGACCCGATCGAGACCGACTGCGCCGCGACAGGCCAGACGTGCCGCAATGGCGCTTGTGTCGACGGATGCCGCGACGAGGACTGCACTCGCCCGCCCGCGCCGAGCTGCGACGGCTCGGTGTTGCTGTCGTACTCGGCGACCGGTCAGTGCGCCGATGGCACGTGCGACTACGGCGAACCGACGTCGCGCGACTGCGCACTCGAGTCCGCCGCGTGCATCGAAGGGGCGTGCGTGCCGCTGTGTCGCGACGAGGACTGCATCGCCCCCCCGAGCCCGAGCTGCGCAGCCAATGTCGCGGTGCAGTACGCCGACGTTGGAGCGTGCGCCGACGGCGCTTGCGCGTACGACCAGCTTCGGCAGGACTGCACCCTCGAGGGCCAGCAGTGTGTCCGCGGGCGCTGCGTCACCGACGTCACCTGCGAGGGGGTCGTCTGCAGCACGCCGCCGGCCGGCTTCTGCGAGGACGAGGTCGCCGTTCAGTACGCCGACGCGGGCTTCTGCACGCCAGGCGCGATCTGCAACTATGCGGAGTCCCGGCGCGACTGCGCGCTCGCCGGCGAGGTCTGCGACCTCGGTGTGTGCGTGCCGTTTTGCGACGTCGCGATCTGCGTCGAGCCTCCGCTCGACTTCTGCGAGGGCGACATCGCGGTGATTCATCCCGGGTTCGGCTCCTGCAACGCGTCGGCGCGGAGCTGCGAGTACGATCCGTTCCGCGTGAACTGTCAGGCGCTCGGGCAGCGATGCTTCGAGGGGGCTTGCGTGAGTGGCTGCGTCGCCGCGGACTGCAACACGCCGCCGACGGAGCAGTTCTGCGTCGGCCAGGAAGTCGTCGACTGGGAACCGCTTGGCTACTGCGACGCCGAAGACGAGTGCATCTACGACCCGCTCACCGTTCGTGACTGCTCGGACACCGGAGAAGGGTGCTTCGAGGGACAGTGCCTCCCGTACTGCGGCAGCGCGCTCTGCACGGCGCCGCCGGCCGCCACGTGCGACGGCGACGTCCGGGTCGGATCAGAGCCAATCGGAGAGTGTCGAGCGGGCACATGCGCCTACACCCCGCTCCGCGAGAACTGTCGCGCCGACGGTCGCGCTTGCCTCGACGGCGAATGCGTCGACCTCTGCGAGACCCTGAGCTGCACGACACGTCCCGACGACTACTGCGACGGCGACACGCTCGTCATCTCGACGTTCCCGGCCACCTGCGAAGACAGCGAGTGTCGGTTCCGCGAGACCCGCCTCGACTGCCGGGCAACCGGTGACATCTGTGTAGCCGGCGCCTGCGTCGACCCGTGCGCGGGGATCATCTGCAACCGACCGCCGGCCGACGGATGCGACGGCACCTCGATCGTCGACTACCGGCCGAACGGCATCTGTCGGTTCGGAACGTGCGACTACACGGCAGATCGGTTCGACTGCAGCCTCATCGGCGGAGACTGTGTGGCGGCGCGCTGCGTCGACCTCTGCCTCGGCGTCGTCTGCGACGATGTCCCGGCCGACGGCTGCTACGGGTCCGAGCTGATCGACTACTCCGGCGAGTCGACCTGCTTCGGTGGCGACTGCTTCTACTTCGCGACGTCGGCGATCGATTGTGCGGACTTCGGCTTCTCGTGCGAGGTCGACGTCTGCGTCGACCCCTGCGACGGCGTCGTCTGCACCTCGCCGGCCGCGCCCAGCTGTGTCGAGGACGTGTCCGTCTTCGAGGCCGGGCCCGGTGCCTGCGACGAGGGGACGTGCTCCTACGAGCAGGTTAACGCAGACTGCCAGGTGTTGGGTGAGGTCTGCGTCTCCGGCGCGTGCGATGACGGCTGCGGCGGCGCCTGCGGAGGCCTCGTCGAGCGGGAGTGTCGCGGACCGATCGCCGTCCACTACACGGCTAGCGCGCCGACCTGCTACGACGGCATTTGTCACCGGGATGCGAGCGAGACCGACTGCCGCGTCACGGGACAGGGCTGCCTCGACGGCGTCTGCGTCGACGTGGCCGACCCGTGCGACGGCGTTACGTGTCCCGCGGAAGGACCCCTGTGTGAGGGCGACACCGTCGTCGAGCGCGTGGCTGCCGGGGCGTGTGTGGCCGGCCCGCCGACACGCTGCGACTACGGTGCCGCGGAGTCACGCGTGAACTGCGCCGCCGGGTTTGGGTGCTGGGACGGTAGCTGCGCGCGCGTTCCGCAGCCCGGAGAGCTCGTCATCACCGAGATCGCATACGACCTCGTCGGGACCGACCTCGATCGCGAGTGGATCGAACTCCACAACGTCTCGACCGAACCGCTCCTGCTTGCCGGGTCGTCTATCTGGACGTCCAACGGAACGGCGACCCTCGACGAGACGATGCTCGTCGCTCCGGGCGAGTACGTCGTCGTAGGGTCCTCCGCAGCCGTGGCCGCCGTCGACTTCACGTACCCATACTTCGCCGCGCCTATGCGCGACGATCGCGACACCATCGAGGTCCGCCGCGGTGCCTTCGTCATCGACCGCGTCAGCTTCGACGAGACGCGAGGTTGGCCGGACAACGGCGGGCGCCCGATCCAGCTCGCCCCGGCGGTCACCACGGCCGCAGGGAACGACGCCGCCAGCGCTTGGTGCCGGGCCCCGGCCGACGGCGGAAGCCCGGGCGCCGCGAACCCAGCGTGCTCGCCCTGAGCCCGAGAACGCGGCTCGTCGCCTCGTCGCTCTTGTGCGGCCTGCTGCTGGCGTGCGGCGCTGCGGACAAAGACACCGGCGACGCATCGGGCGACGTCCCGGCCGACACAACCGGGGACGACGCACGGGGCGACGCTTCCGGTGACCCGGCAACGGACGCAGACATCGACGCTGCCACGGACCCGGTGGATCTCGACGCGGCGGCCCCCGACGTGGAGGACCTGGACGCGGCGGACGTCGATGTGCTGGACGTCGATGGTACCGACCTGGACGTCGACGACATCGATGGTACGGACGCCGACGTAGAGGACGCCGATGGTGCGGACGCCACCGATATCCCCGCAGAGGTCGAGGAGCCGGACGCCGTCGACGCCGATGAGCTCGCCGATGGGGACGCGGAGGATCTCGACGGAGGTGATGACTCGGCCGACGCCGACGACGTGTGCCCGGAAGCACCCGCCCCCGATCCGGCGAGCTGGCCCTCGCTGCCGGCGATGGGCGTCCCCCCGACGCTGGGCTCGTTGTGGGCGGCAGTCACGGATGGGTACACCAACGGCTCGCCGTCCGTTGTCGACCTCGACGGTGATGGGGTGATGGACGTCGTCGGAGGCGGTGGGATCGAGGGCGTCGTCGGGACGGTGGTCGCCGTCAGTGGGGTCGACGGGCACAGCATCTGGAGCGTGTCGTTGCGCGACGAGGTGTTCACGCGGCCGGTCACCCTCCTCATCGACGACGACTGCACGCCCGATGTCGTGATCGGAGGGCGAAGAGGCCTCCTGATCGCTGTGAGCGGCGCGACGGGCGACGTGATCTGGAGCTTCAACGATGGCGTCGACCCCGGCGACGACGGGATCTTCAACTGGTTTACGCCGCAGGTTGTCCCGGACCTCGACGGCGATGGTCGCCCCGAGCTGCTTCTCGCGAATGGCGGCGACGCGACGGCGCCGCCGTTCTCGCCGCGTCCGCCTGGGCACGTGATGATCCTGGACGCCGAGACGGGGGAGATTCTGCGGTCGGCGACCACGCCCGACCTGCGGGAGACCTACATGTCGCCATTGCTACTCGACAGGCTCGGCGAGCCGTGGCTGCTGGTGGGCACCGGCGGCGAGACTGCGCAGGGCGCGCTCTGGATCGTGCGGTACTCGGATCTGCTGGACGAAGATCTCTCGGATGCGACACAGCTCACCACTCCGACGACAACGAAGGGAGTGATGGCGCCGCCGTCGCTGGCCGACCTGAACGGCGACGGTCAGCGAGACATCGTCGTGAGCGTGTTCGACGGCAGGACCATCGCCATCGACGGCGTGACCCTCGAGCCGCTGTGGACCTTTACGACGCCACGGCAGGCCGAATCGTATCAGTCCCCGGCGATCGCGAGGCTCGACGAACTCGACGGTGACGACGTCTTCGCCGTGTTCACCTACGGCGTCTTTCCGAACTACACCGGCGTCTATCGTGTGGCGCTCTCGGGCCGGACGGGGGCCGTGCTGTGGTCCGACGAGGCTGCCGAGAACGTGACGTGCTCACCGCTCGCCGCCGACCTCGACGGAGACGGCCGCGACGAGCTGCTGCACAGCGCCGGCATGTTCGGGAGCGCGGTCTCGTCGCACCTCGACGTGCTGTCAGGCGCTGATCGTTCGGGCTTCACCGTCCTTCCGCGTGACACCGCGAGCGTCGGCGCCGGGTGGGTGGGCGACCTCGACGGCGACGGTCGCCTCGAGTGGGTCACGATGTCGTTTCGCGAGACCGAGTCGGGCGGCCAGTGGCTCATCGAGCGTCGTGACCTGGGGGCGCCGTCCGAGCCCGCGCCGCGCTGGGGCGCCTACCTCGGCTCGGACGGCACAGGACGCTGAGAACCGACTACAGGTTCCAGTCCGGGTGCTCGACGGTGTGCGCCGCGACGACGCGCTTCGCCGCGATCAGGTCGGTCTGGGTGGGGAACACCAGCTTGTCGATCTTCGCGTGCAGCTCGACCAGGTCGTCGCCCTTGGCGAGCGACGGCGCGAGCCGTCGGGCCTGGCGGACGATCTCCTCGTAGGACTGCGCTGCGAACGCAGCGGCGATCGCAAAGTGGACCGGGGTCGCCTGGCCGGCCTCGGCGAGCTGCTTGACGCGGGAGAGCGTGCTGTCGACGCCGTAGGTCAGGATCATCATGTCGGCGATCGCCAGCATGACCTCCTGCTCGTCCTTGAACGTCGCCATGAACCGCTGGATGGACGCGTTCGCGATGAAGACGGTCAGCAGCTTGCCGCGGTTACACAGGAACAGCTCGTGGTCCAGCGCTCCCTCGCGCGGCGACGGGGCCTGCGGCTTGTCGGCAGCGATCGCCGCCTCGGCGCGCGCGATGACCTCGAAGAGGGGGAGGTCCCCCTTCATCGTGCTCTTGAGGATGAGGCCCGGGATAAGCATCCGGTTCACCTCGTTCGTCCCCTCGAAGATCCGGTTGATGCGCGCGTCGCGGTACGCGCGCTCGACCTCGTACTCTCGGGAGTAGCCGTAGCCGCCGTGAATCTGGACGGCCTCGTCGATGACGAACGAGACCGCCTCGCTGCCGAAGACCTTCATGATCGAGTCCTCAACGGCGAACTCTTCGATCGCGTCCATCACGCGAGCCGAATAGCCGTCAGCCGACGAGTCGAGCGCGTCGATCGCGGTGTCCATGTAGCCGGCCACGCGGTAGCACATCGCCTCGAGCGCGTAGGTCTGGATCGTCATGTCCGCGAGCTTCTGGCGAATCGCGCCAAACGAGGCGATCGGCTGCTTGAACTGCTTGCGATCGAGCGCGTAGCGCGTCGCGATGCCGATGGTCCGCTTCGCCGCGCCGAGCACCCCGACGCCGAGCTTGAACCGCCCGAAGTTCAGGATGTTGAACGCGATCTTGTGGCCGCGCCCGATCTCGCCGAGCACGTTCTCTTCGGGCACGAGCACGTCCTCGAGGATGAGCATGCGGGTCGACGACCCCTTGATGCCCATCTTGTGCTCTTCGGCGCCGGTCGACACTCCCGAGAAGGCCGCCTCGACGAGGAAGGCCGTGAATTTGTCGCCATCGACCTTGGCAAAGACCGTGAAGAGGTCGGCGAAGCCGGCGTTCGTGATCCACATCTTGGTCCCGTTCAGCCGGTACCAGCGGCGCCCCTCGGCATCGGTCTCGAGGACTGCGCTGGTCTTCGCGCCGAGCGCGTCGGATCCGCTGCCCGGCTCGGTCAGGGCGTAGGCAGCGAGCAGCTCGCCGGTCGCGAGGCGCGGAAGGTACTTCGCCTTCTGATCCGCGTTGCCGAAGAAGATGAGCGGCAGTGAGCCGATTCCGACGTGCGCGCCGTGCGAGACGCTGAACCCGCCGTACGCGGCGAGCTTCTCTCCGCACAGCATCGACGTCGTCTTGTCGAGCGCGAGCCCGCCGTACTCCTCGGGGACGTCGATCATGAGGAGGCCGATCTCGCCGGCCTTCTTCAGGAGCGAGACCATGAGGCCGGGCTCCTGCTCCTCGAGCCGGTTCGCGACCGGGAGCACCTCGCGCTCCATGAACTCCTCGGCCGTCTTGGCGAACATCCGCTGCTCTTCGGTGAACGCTTCTGGCGTGAAGATCGTCTCGGTCCCGACGGGGTTGAGGAGGAAGGAGCAGCCGCGCGGCTTCGTGGTCATGGGGCCTCGTTTAGGTTCTGAATGAACACTCACTCACTCTTACGCCGTTGACGCGGTGGGTCAAGGGACAGGGGCGAGCGGCCTCCAAGGAGCCTGCGGCGGCGGCTGGTAGGTGCGGCCGTCGTCAGACCGGAGGGGTGTCGCGAGCAGGCGGCCCGCCGGGCGCTGCGGCGCGAGCGGCTAGACCCTGCGGAGGAACTCGCCCGGGCGGCGGCGCTGGCGTGCGGTGAGGGCTGCGAGGTCGGCCTGCAGCTCGGCAACGAGCTCGCCTGCGTACTCGTCCGAGACACGGAGCTCGCGAACCTTCCGCCGCGCTCGCGTGTCTTCGCGGGTGACGACGACGCCCCACTCACGGTACACGCGCACGGCGTTCTCGAGGGTGGCCTTGGAGTAGGCCTCGCCGTACTGAATCTCGCCCTTGAGGTGGAGGGCCTTTCCGCGCGCGATCACCTTCTTGAGGAGCGCGCGCTCTTCGACCCAGTCTGTCGCGAGCTCGGCGATGCCTCGGGCCGCGACGTAGTAGGCCTCGATCGTCGGGATGAGGAGGCCGCGCAGGAACTCGACTCCAGCCGGTGGTGGGTCGGTGACGTCGATGCGTCCGTCAGCGCCCACGCTGATCCACCCGCGGTCGACGAAGTACGAGGTGGTGCCGGCGAGGACATCGTCGAAGCGGCTCCGCTCCTCGAAGCAGAACTCGTGCTTGAGGAGGCGCGAGAGGAGGCGGGCGTAGCTGCGCACGTCCTCGCGGTCGATCCGCGTCCCCTCGACGGCGTAGACGGCCGTGGCGAAGACGGCTTCGGGGACGAAGTAGTGGATGATGTTGTTCTTGTAGAACGCGAGCTCGGTGCGCCGCTCTTCGGGGGCGACGAAGACACGCTCGTCGGCGACCTCTCTGACCTCGATGAGGTCTTTGGTCGCGAGCAACCGGAACGCCTCTTCGAGCGCCGGGCGAGCGGCCTCGCCGAGGGCCTCGTCGGTGAGTCGCACGACCGAGGTCGATGCGGGCAGGGCGTCGGGGTCGACGGGCGCGACGAACTCCTGATCGTAGTCGTCGAAGGCGGCGACATCGAGCGGGGTCGTCCGGACGGAGCGGATGGAGGCGTGTCGCGCGGCGAGTGCGGTCTGGAGCGACCCGGACAGGCGCGCGTTGCGCTCGCGCAGGAAGGCGATGACGAACCCGACCTCGCGGACGAGCGCGTTGGCGTCGAGCCCGCGCGCCGGGTAGTTGAGGATCACGAGGGCGGCGAGCGCGCTGGGCGTGACGGTCGTGACGGCGTTGATGCCGTGGATGATGCCGTAGGCGAGGCGGCGGACCGTCCGCTCGACGTCGTCCCTCGGAGCGTCTGCGAGGCCGGCGGGGTGGTGGGTGCTCAGGAACTCACCGGCGTCGATCGCGTCGCCGAACTCGACGTAGACGCGCCCGTACTTGCTCTGGAGGACGCGCGAGGTTCGCAGGAGCCCGCCGAGGCTCTCGGTCTTCTTTTCGCCGCCCTCGAGCTCCGCCTGGTAGCTGGACCCCTCGATTACGTTCTCGTAGCCGACGCTGACGGGCACGAACGCGAGGTCGCCGACACCGCCGCCGGCGTACGCGTCGACGAGCATGTTGAGCATGCCGTACTTGGGCGGGTTCAGCTTTCCGGTGCGGGACCGCGTTCCCTCGATGAAGAACTCGATGAAGAACCCCTCTTCGAGGAGCTTCACGAGGTAGGCGTTGAAGATACGCGTGTAGAGCGGGTCACCGGCAAACGAGCGGCGCAGGAAGAAGGCCCCGGCGCGGCGGAACACAGGTCCGATCGGCCAGAAGCTGAGGTTGTCGCCGGCCGCGATGTGCGGGGGGATCAGGCTGTGGTTGTAGAAGACGTATGAGAGGACGAGGTAGTCGATGTGGCTCTTGTGCGACGGGACGAGCACGACGCGCTTTCGGCGCCCGAGGTCGCGCACCGACTCGAGGCCGTCCACGTCGATGTCGAGGCCGTCGTAGATCTGGTTGAAGATCGCGGTCAGCAGCGAAGACAGGACCTTGATCATCAGCATGCTGAAGTCGGCGGCGATCGACTGCAGTGATGAAGCGGCGCGCACCTGCAGCGCGCCGAAGTCCTCGCCGGTCGACAGCGCGAGCTCCTGGATCGCGCCGACGGTGCGCGGGTCCGAGAGCACCTCCTCGCGAATTCGCCGCGCCGACTTCACTTCGGGCCCGACGATGAGGCGGCGCTCCAGGTCGACCGCCTCGCGCATGCGACGTGCCAGCGCGTCGGGGACCTCATCGCGGACCATCGCGGCGCTGACAGGCGTTCCGACCTGGACCTGCGGTGCGCCGAGGTGCAGGAAGGACTCCCAGGTCTGCTTCGCGACGAGGAGCAGCTTGCGGAAGAAGCCGGGGTTCTGGCGGGTGCCGAAGACCTCGTCGAGCAGCGTCGGCTGGTCGCGATCTGGGTTCTTGTCCCACACGAGCAGCAGCGGCACGAGGGTCGCACCGGTCGGTGCGTCTCGCTCGAGCTCGAGGAGCTGCTGCAGAAAGCGGCGGGCAAGCGTGCCGCGGCCCCCGTGCGAGTTCGCCGCGGTGTCGAGGAAGAGCAGCGTCGGCTCGCCGCTGCGCACCGCCGACCGGAAGCAGGCCTCGTCGTTCGGCAGGCCGCGGCGGCCACGCAACAGCGTCCGGAGCGCCGAGTACCACGGGCGAACGCTCCAGGTGTTCACACCGTTCGCGAAGCGCACGAGCCGGATGCCGTGACGCTGAAACGCGATGTTGAAGTACAGGTAGTCGATCAGGCTCTTCGAGCGCAGGACGTAGACGACGGGGCCTGATGTGTCGATCTCGCGAAGCTGGTCGACGGCGCGCGACGTGAAGACGACGCCGGAGAGGAGCCGGGCCAGCACCCAAGCGACGAGCTGTCCCGTGACGGTGACCATGCTCGACGGGTGGCGGCCGAGGGCAATCGCCCGTCCGACCGGGTCTGGAGGCGGGGGCGTCGGCGCCGGCGGCGGCGTGGGCGGGGCGTGCTGTGATTCCGACGACACGGTCGCTCTACACCTCTCGCGACGAGCGGATGAAGGCGAGGCTATTCGCGTCGAGGCGCGTTGGCTACTGCGCCGCGCCGCGAGCGCGTGTGGCGCGCCCGCGGCGCGGCGGGTCCGCAGAGCGGAGAGGGGTCTGCGCGCGTCGCCCCGTCCTCAGCTTGCCCGGCCTCGCGGTCCGTGATACCCGTGTGCACGCTGCGCGCCTGCTGGCGGGCTCACGAAACGCATCGAGGTCCCGGATGAAACAGCGGCTCTGTCGCATCCTCGCCGCACCCGTCGCGGCGGCGTTCTTGAACGCCATGCTCGCCCCTGCGATCGCCGTCGCGCAGTCGGGAGGCTTCGAGTTCGGAGAAGACGAGGTGGACTCCTTCGGCGAGCCGATGGACTTCACCGACGAAGGTTGGGACGACGAGACGCCGGGCGACGACGGCTGGAACACCGACGACGGCTGGGCGACCGACGAGCCGACCAACCCGGCTGTGCCCGCCGGCGTGACGACCGTCACCGGCCTCATCGTGCCGAGCCCCACGCTCGACCCCGCCCTCGCCGAACAGCTCACCTCCGCGCTCCTCGCGCAGCTCCAGACCCTCGATGGCGTGTCGGTCGTGTCGAACGACGGGCTCCGGACCGAGTTCGACATCATGGGCGCCGAGCTTGCCTACGAGTGCGCGTTCGACCCCGTTTGCCTCGGGCGCTACGGGCGCCAGCTCGGCCTGACCCGCGTGGTCATCGGCCGCGTCAACGAGGCAGAGGACGCCAGCGGCCAGTGGGGCACGACGATCGATCTGTTCGAGACCGCGTCGTCGTCGATCAGCAACTACCGCTACTTCGCCACCGAGCCGCGGCTGATCGCCGTCATCGACGCGCTGCCCGCCCAGGTCCGCCTGCTCTTCGGCATCCGTGAGGAGCGCAACGTGTCAGGCAACGGACGCAGCGGCCCGAGCCCCGCTCAGGTCGCGATGAGCTGGACCACCGCCGGCCTCGCCCTCGCAGGCGTCGGCGCCGGCATCGCGTTCGGTCTCAAGGCCAAGTCGCAAGAGAACGACCTCAACGACTGCACCGTCATCGAGACCGCGGACGGGACCCCCGTCTGCACGCTCACGCAGCGCGAGGCCGCCACGCAGATCGACGACGCCAAGGCCGATGCGAGGCTGTCCAACATTCTGATCGGTGGCGGATTGTTCCTCGGCGTCATCTCCGTCGTCCTCTTCTCCGTTACGCCCGGCGAAGACATCGACGAGTCCGCCGACGTCGCGCAGGCCCCGCGCAGCTGGTCCCTCGCCCCCGCTCTCCACCGCGGCGGCGCCGGGCTCTCCGGCGCCATCCGCTTCTGAGTGACACGCATGCACAGACTCGCCTCCAAGCTTCTCGGCGTGCTCGCCCTTGGCGCCATCGCCCCCGCGTGCGCCGTCCACCTCCCGATCGCCGGTGATCCCGGCTACGCGTGCTTCACCGACGACGACTGCGTCGACGGGTTCCGCTGCGACGAAGCCACCGCCGACACACCCGGCGTCTGTGTCTCCGAGCGCGGCGGCGACGTCAACGACTGCGTCGACAACGACGGCGATGGCGCGTTCGTCGGGACCACCTGCGCCACCGGCCAGCCCATCGACTGCGACGACACGTCCAACCTCCGATCGCCCGCCGGGACCGAGCTCTGCGACGGTATCGACAACGACTGCGACTGCGTCGCGGACACGAACGGTGACGGGGTCGTCTGTGGCATCGGCGACGACAACGTCGACGAGGAGCTCGCGCCACGACGCTGCCCGCTCCAGGTCGGTGTCTGCGCCGGCGCCATGAGCGAGTGCACCGACGGCGCCTGGGTCGACTGCGTCGACGCCGGACTCTACGGCGAGGACTACGAGCTCACCGAGACGTCGTGTGACACGATCAACAACGACTGCGACGGCGAGACCGACGAGGACTGCGAGTGCACACCTGGCGTCGACGTGGCCGTCGAGTGCGGCTCCGACACCGGCGCCTGCACCCGCGGTGTCCAGCTGTGCTTGGGCGACGGCTCGCTGTCCGGCTGTCTCGCAGCCCGCCTCGGCCACGTCTGCGCCAACGGCACGGCTTGCACGTCGGACCTCGACTGCATCGATGGCAGCGACTGTGTGCCCGAGACCTGTGACTCGGACGCCGACTGCGGGACCGGCGGCGTCTGCGTCGGCGAGAACCTCGAAGACGAAGAGGACCTCTTCGACGCTTGCACCATCGACGAGCCCGAGGGCTGCGCGCGCGCCGTCTGTCGCTACCTCTCCCCCGGGAGCACCTGCACAACGGACGCGGACTGCGGCGGCCAGACGTGTATCGACGGTGAGTGCCGCGCTGGAGTCGTGGTTCCGCTCGCCGAGCTCTGCAACGGAGAGGACGACGACTGCGACGGCGCCATCGACAACGACGTCACGCGGCTCCTCATCTGCGGCCCGTGTCCCTACAACATGGCGTTCCTCTCCATCACGACCCCGGCGGGGGCGAGCGACTTCGCCTGTGTCGACTGGTACGAGGCCAGCCGCCCCGACGCGACCGCCACCTCGGCCGGCTCCAACGAGCTCTACACGCTGCCGCGACCCGGCGTCGTGCCGTGGACTGGTCTCGGCCCAGACGTGGCGAGCTCCATCTGCCGGGCTGAGCCACTCCGCGAGGTCGTGCGCGCTGGGCAGACGCCGATCGCCACCAAGCGGCTCTGCAAGACCTACGAGTGGAACCAGGGCTGCGGAGGCAAGGACGGAACGGTCGAGGACTTCACCTACCCGTACGCGACGTCCCGCGACACCGACACGTTCGTCGCAGGAAACTGCGTCGACGGGTCACTGTCTCGCGCCGAGCCCGCAACGACAGGCTCGCTCGATAGCTGCTGCCGCTACCACGGCACGGCCACTGGCGAAGACCGCGACCGCGTCTGCGACGCCGTCGGCAACGTCGCCGAGTACGTCAGCGACTCGAGCAACACCCCGCTCATCGCGGGCGGAAGCTACCGCGACACCGACGAGGCGATCTTGTCGTGTGGAAACGGCATCAGCTACCAGCCCGTTCCCGCCGATGCAGACGAGCGCGACGACATCGGCTTCCGCTGCTGCACGCTCCGCGCGCGCTGAGTCGCGACCGGCGGACGTCGTCGGCCGCCGGCTAGCGCCGCGGCTGAGCGCGGTCGGCTCGGGCCACACACGGCGCGCCCCACTCGTGTCGCAGCGCCGTGCTCGCGTTCGAGCGCCGTCGGCGGGCGGCCCGCGCCGCCGACGGCAGGACGTCGCAGGCTAGGCGAGCTTCGCCAGCGAGGCCGCGATGCGGGCGCAGCCTTCGGTGATCTCGGCGTCGCTGCAGGCGTAGCTGAGCCGGAAGAAGCCCGGAGCGCCGAAAGGGGTCCCGGGGACGACAGCGACACGCGCGTCCTCGAGCAAGTACTCGGCGAGGACCATGTCGTCTGCGATGACGCGGTCGCCGGCGCGCTTGCCGAGCAGGGGGGTCGCGTCGGGGAAGATGTAGAACGCGCCCTGCGGCTTGACGACTTCCAGCCCCGGGATGTCGGAGAGGAGCCCGTAGATGAGGTCGCGCCGGCGCTGGAACGACGCCCGCATCGGGGCGATGACGGCGTCGCCGAGGTCGAGCGCCGCGATGCCGGCGGCCTGCGCCACGCTGTTCGGGTTCGACGTGCTCTGGGACTGCAGGTTCTCCATCGCCGCGACGAACGGGGCGGGCCCGCACGCGTAGCCGAGTCGCCACCCGGTCATCGCGAACGCCTTGGAGAAGCCGTTGACCAGGACGTAGCGGTCGCGGAGGTGCGGGGCGATCGCGAGGAGCTCTGTCGCCTCGCGGCCGTCGTAGACGAGCTCGTCGTAGATGGAGTCGGAGACGACGGTGATGCCGGGGTGGCGGTCCAGCCAGGCGGCGATCGCCCGGAGCTGATCGGCGGACCAGAACGCGCCGGTGGGGTTGGAAGGGTTGTTGAGGATGATGGCGGTCGTCCGATCGGTGACCGCCGCCTCGAGCGCGTCGATCGACGGCACGAACTCGTCGCTGGCCAGGCCGGGGACCGTGACCGGCACGCCGCCCGCCATCTCGACTTGAGTGGGGTAGCTGACCCAGAAGGGCGCGGGGATCAAGACCTCGTCGCCGGGGTCGAGCAGCGTGAAGAAGATGTTGTAGAGCGAGTGCTTCGCGCCGCACGACGCGATGATCTCCTTGTCGCCGTACTCGACGCCGACGCGCCGCGAGATGTAGCGGCGCACGGCGGCCTTGAGGCCGGCCGACCCGCCCACGGGGGTGTACTTGGTGGCGCCCTTCGCCATGGCGACGCGCGCGGCCTCGAGGATGGGCTCGGGTGTGATGAAGTCGGGCTCGCCAGCGCTGAAGCTGATCACGTCGATCCCGTCGGCCTTCATCTTGCTGGCCTTCGCGCTGATCGCGAGGGTGGCGGAGCCGGGAATCGCGGCGACGAACCGAGAGATCTTCATGGGGCAGCCTGTCGGGTGGGGAGCCGCTGCGCGAGTCGCGCGAACACGGTTGGGGGAACGGCGTGCGCGATGTCGCCGCCGAGGGACGCGACCTCTTTCACGAGCCGCGAAGAGACGTAGAAGTTCGCGGGGTCGGCCATGATGAACGCGGTCTCGACGCCAGGCGCGAGCGTGCGGTTCATGTTGGCCATCTGGTACTCGTACTCGAAGTCGGCGACCGCGCGGAGGCCGCGCATGATGACATGGGCGCCGACGGACTGCGCGTAGTCGACGAGCAGCCCCTCGAAGGCGTGGACCTCGAGCCGGGGCTCGTCGGCGAAGACCTCCCGGACCATCTCGATTCGCTCGTCGACAGAG
>JACKDJ010000007.1:0-17500 GCA_020633625.1 Myxococcales bacterium | reverse complement strand
TCTACCCGCAGCAAGACGGAAAGACCCCGTGAACCTTTACTGCAGCTTGGCAGTGGCCTTCGGGCGTGTCTGTGTAGGATAGGTGGGAGACATTGATATCGGGGCGCCAGCCTCGGTGGAGTCGCCCTTGAAATACCACCCTGACTCGTCTGGATGCCTAACCTCGCACCGTGAACCCGGTGCAGGGACCCTGCCTGGTGGGCAGTTTGACTGGGGCGGTCGCCTCCTAAAGCGTAACGGAGGCGCACAAAGGTTCCCTCAGGCCGATCGGAAACCGGCCGTAGAGTGTAAAGGCAGAAGGGAGCTTGACTGCGAGACCGACGGGTCGAGCAGGTGCGAAAGCAGGTCTTAGTGATCCGGTGGTTCCGAATGGAAGGGCCATCGCTCAACGGATAAAAGGTACTCCGGGGATAACAGGCTGATCTCCCCCAAGAGTTCACATCGACGGGGAGGTTTGGCACCTCGATGTCGGCTCATCACATCCTGGGGCTGAAGCAGGTCCCAAGGGTTTGGCTGTTCGCCAATTAAAGTGGTACGCGAGCTGGGTTCAGAACGTCGTGAGACAGTTCGGTCCCTATCTGCTGTGGGCGTAGGAGAGTTGAGGGCAGCTGTCCTTAGTACGAGAGGACCGGGATGGACGAACCTCTGGTGTACCTGTTGTCGCGCCAGCGGCACCGCAGGGTAGCTACGTTCGGAAAGGATAACCACTGAAAGCATCTAAGTGGGAAGCCCCGCCCAAGATGAGCTCTCCCCGAAGGTCTGTCGAAGACTACGACGTGGATAGGCTGCATGTCGAAGCGTGGCAACGCGCGAAGCAGAGCAGTACTAATCGACCGTTCGGCTTGACCTTTGCCTTGTCCTGCACACATCCGCACGACACACTCACCAATACCTCTCACCCTCACCCTCAAAGACCCACCTTTATGCCGGTGGTTACAGCGGAGGGGCCCCACCCGATCCCATCCCGAACTCGGTCGTTAAGCCCTCCTGCGCCGATGGTACTGCAGGGTTACCCCTGTGGGAGAGTAGGTCGCTGCCGGCACCCATCACCAACACCCCGTCGCACAACGACGGGGTGTTGGCGCTTTTGGAACTCTCAAACTCCACCCCAACCGTGTCCAACCAATCCGCGACGAAGAACATCACCTTCGTCAGACACGCCGAGACCACCGCAAACGCCAGCCGAACCATCGCCGGATGGCACGACGTGCCGCTCACTCCGCGCGGTGAGGACCAAGCGCGCGCGCTCCGGCCCCTGCTCGAAGGCCGCAGCTTCGACTCCATCTGGTCGTCCGACCTCCAGCGCGCCGTCCACACGGCACGGCTCGCTGGCTTCGAGCCCGCCCTGGAGCCGCGCGTCCGAGAGCTCGACTTCGGCGAGCTCGACGGGCGCGTCTGGGACGACATCGCCGCGCAGTACGCAGAGCACTTCGCCACCTTTGGGACCTTCCAGGCGCCCGGCGGCGAGTCCGTCGAGACGCTGCGGCGGCGGGTGCTCGCCTTTGTCGATGACCTGGAGGTCGGCGACCACCTCGTCTTCTCCCACGGCGGAGTCCTGCGGACCGTCCTCGCCGAGCTCGGTGAGCGGCGCTTCGTCGCCAACTGCACGATCCTCGTCGTGAACTGGACGCGGCGCGCCGTGGTCGAGGAGCTCCGCCCGGAAGGGGTGCCGCCGCGCACGCAGCTCTGACCCCGGCGTCTGGGACGCCCGTGCGACCGGCAGGTGGTTGCATCCCTCCGGCGTCGCCGTACAATGCGCCAGCCTCTCAACCCGGCACGTGTCCTCGTGATCGCCAGCCCCGAGTGTCCGCGCCTCCAGGGGTGGACGTCACGCAAGACGGTCGCCGAGCTACGTGGCGCGCGGCGCGCCGAAGAGACCGCCGCAGCTGCGGCGGTGCGCGCAGCGTCGGCGAGCGTGCGCCGGCCCGCAGACCGCGGGGCAGGCGCCCCGGCACACCTCGGCGTCCGGCTCGGGCTAGTCCGCTCGGTCGCGCTGTCTGTCTCGCTGGTCGTCGCGGGCTGCGGCGTGCCAGCGGCGAGCTGGGACTTCAACCGCGCGCTGCTGGCTGCGGACGCGCTCGCCGATGACGGCGACTTCTCGGGCGCGTACTCGCGCTACCTGGAGCTCGCGTCGGAGTCCCCGCGCGACGACCTGCGCAGCTACATCCGCTACCGGCTCGGCTACATGCTCGAGCAGCAGGGGCGAGACGATGAGGCGCTCGCGGCGTACGCGTCGGTCTACCAGAACCCCACCAGCTTGTACGACCACTCCGCCGGTCAAGCGCTGTTCCATGCGGGCCGCATCGTGGCGCGCCGTGATGGGGCAGCCGCTGCGGAGCCACTGTGGAAGGCGGTGATAGAGACCTTCCCGAACACGTATTCGGCCGACGACGCGCTGTACGAGCTGATCGACACGCTGCGTGCGTCGGGCCGCTCGCGCGAACTCTATGCGTACCTGGTCGACCGCTTCATCGCGCTCCAGCGGACCGAGATCGCCGACAACCTGGCCTACTGGACGGCTCGCGTGCTTCAGGAGGACCTGGCGGACCCGGAGTCCGCGTTGGAAGTGTATGGCGTGCTGGTCACGAACTTTCACCCGAGCGGACTTGTCGACGACTCGGTGTGGCGGTCCGCGCTGTGCTACCGGACGTTGGGTCGTGTCGACGATGAGTATCGCCTGCTGAAGGCTTTCATCGACACTCGCGAGGTCAGCTGGATCATGGCTGACTACGAGTCCGAGTACTACATGCCGACGCTGTTCCGGATGGCGGAGATCCACGAGTCTCGCGGCGAGCTGCGTGAGGCCATCGCGGTGCTCGAGCGGTTTCAGGGGATGTACAAGCTCTCGCTGCGCCGCGACGACACGCAGTACCACATCATGGAGCTGCAGCTCGAGCTGGGCGACTTGGCGGGGATGCGCGAGTCTCTTGCGTGGCTCGAGGCGGAGTACCCGCGGTCGCGGTTCGTCCGCGCGGGCCGAGAGCTGCTCACGAGCGCGGAGCAGCGAGGGGCGCCGTGATCGAAGTTGCCGGCATCACGAAGCTGCACGGTCGCGAGGTGGTCCTCGACGACGTGTCGCTGACGGTCGGAGCGGGCACACAGCTAGCGTTGATTGGTCCCGGTGGCGCCGGCAAGAGTCTGCTGATCAAGATCATGGCGGCGCTGGTTCGGCCCGAGCGTGGAACAGTCCACGTGAACGGCGAAGACATGCTGGCGCTGAACGACGTCGAGCTGGCGCGGGCGCGCGCGTCGATGGGGATGCTGTTTCAGAACTATGCGCTGTTCGACTTCATGACGGTCGAAGAGAACATCGCGTTTCCGCTCCGTCAGGCGGGCAAGCTGGGCGAGGGAGAGATCACGGAACGTGTGGCGGAGCTGCTGCATCAGGTGGACCTTCCGGGGATCCAGAAGCAGTACCCGCGCGAGCTCTCGGGCGGGATGAAGAAGCGCGTGACGTTTGCGCGCGCGGTGATCCACGAGCCGCCGTTGCTATTCTACGACGACCCGACGGCCGGCCTCGACCCGGTGACGTCGAGCAAGATCTTCATCTTGCTCGACCGCATGAAGCGGGAGCGCGGTGTGACCTCGGTCGTGATCACGCACGACATCCTGGGGGTTCGCGACATTTGCGACGAGTTCGTGCTTCTGAACCACGGCCGCGTGGTGTTCCGTGGGACTCGCGACGAGATCGAGTCGAGCGAGGTCCGGTTCGTGCAGCAGTTCTGGCGCGGGGAGAGCGACGAATGAGCGCGCTGCTCCACGTCGTTGGGACGGTGTTCCTCGCGGTCGCCGAGACGGTTGGCGCGCTGACTGTCTTGGTGTTTCAGCTCGCCTGGGGGACGCTGCGGCTGCAGATGGACCCGATGGAGGCCTGGCGCAACCTGTACAAGGTGGGGGTGAAGAGCTTCCCGATCGTCGTGGTCACCGCGATCCTGGTCGGCGCGATCATGGTCATTCAGACGGGTCAGCTGGTCGCAGAGTTCGACGCGTTCGGGCTGCTGGGGTGGGGCGCCGGCTTCGCGACGCTGCGCGAGGTCGGCCCGGTCATGATCGGGCTGATGTTCTCGGGGCGCGTCGGCGCGAACAACACGGCGGAGCTGGGAACGATGAAGGTGACGGAGCAGGTGGACGCGCTTCGGGCGCTGTCGATCGACCCGTTGCCGTACCTGCTCGTGCCGCGGTTCGTGGCGATCGTCTCGATGATGGTGCTTCTGACGATCGTCGGAGATCTGACGGCGCTGGCGGGCGGCGCGCTGACGGCGAAGGTGCTGCTGGGGGTGGAGCCGGCGCTGTTCTACCACTCGATCGACGAGTATCTGAAGCTTGGGGATTTTCTGAACGGGCTGGCGAAGGCGCTGTTCTTTGGTGTGGCGATCGCGACGGTGAGCTGTCACTACGGGATGTCGACCGAGGGCGGCGCGGTCGGGGTCGGGCGGTCCGTGAACAACTCGGTTGTGGCATCGGCTGTGAGCATCTTCTTGTTTGATTACGTCATCACCTACGTGCTGAAGTGAGCGCGACCGAGGAACAGACGTCGGGTGCGTCGCTGGCGCCGCCGGAGCCGGCCGGCTTCGGCGTTGTGTTGGCGTCCGTGGGCGAGCCGTTCCTCTTTGTCGGCCGCGAGCTCGCTGCGATGGCGCACGTGCTGTGGCTGACGGTGTTCTACGCGTTTCGGCGGCCGGTGCGGTGGTCGGAGGTGTGGCGGCAGGCGTTCGAGATCGGCAACCGTTCGCTGGTCTTCATCGCGGTGGTTCTCGGATTCCTTGGGATGATCCTGATCTACCAGTCGGGCTTCCAGGCGCAGCGGATCGTGGGCGACCTGCAGCTCCTTGGGGCGCTGTATCTGCAGATGCTGTTCCGCGAGTTCGGCCCGACGATTACGGCGCTGATGCTGGCCACTCGCGTCGGCACCGGCATCGCCGCCGAGATCGGGTCGATGGTCGTGACCGAGCAGGTCGACGCGCTGCGGATGAACAACGCCGACCCGGTGCACTACCTGGTGGTCCCGCGGTTCATCGCGAGCGTGTTGATGACCCTGGTGTTGAGCACGCTCGCGATCGTGGTCTCGTTCATCAGCGGGATGTGGACTGCCAAGATGATGTTTGGCGTAAACCCGGGGACGTTCTACAACACGTCGTTCATCATCTGGGGCGACCTGATCATCTTCGGCATGAAGTCGCTGGCATACGGGATCGCGGTCCCAATCATCGCGGCCGAGGCGGGGCTGAGCGCGTTCGGCGGCAGCGAGGGAGTGGGCTGGGCGACGACGAAGTCGGTGGTGAACGCGAGCCTCGCGATCACTTTCCTGGACTTCCTGCTCAGCGGTTTCGGCTACGTGTTCCTGTTCTCGTGACGCGATGATCGAGTTCATCGACATCTACAAGGCGTTTGGCCCGAAGGAGGTCCTCAAAGGTGTGAACCTCGAGGTCCAGAAGGGCGAGATCATGTTCATCATCGGCCAGTCTGGGGCGGGCAAGTCGGTGCTGGTGAAGCACCTCGTTGGGTTGCTCCGTCCGGACAAGGGCCGCGTGATTCTGGACGGCGAGGACATCACGGATCTGTCGGAGCGGGCGTTCTATCGGATCCGGAAGAAGTGCTCGTACGTGTTCCAGAACTCGACCCTCTTCGACTCGATGACGCTCCTCGACAACGTCGCGCTGCCGATCCGGAAGCACCAGCACGTCACGCAGCGGCGTGCGCGGGAGCTCGCGATGGAGAAGCTGGCGCTTGTGGGGATGCAGGGCGAGGCGTCGCGGTACCCGGCGGACTTCGGCGACGGCATGCGGAAGAAGGTCGCGATCGCGCGTGCGCTGACATTGAACCCCGAGTTCGTGATCTTCGACGAGCCGACGACGGGCATCGACCCGATCTCGGCGAACATCGTCGACCGGCTCATCACCGATCTGTCGGAGCGTCTAGGCGTCACGTCGATCGTGGTGAGCCACGACCTTCGGTCCATCTTCGGCGTTGCCGACAGGGTGGCCATGCTCTACAAGGGCCAGTTCGTTCTGGATGGCCCGCCGAGCGCGTATCGGACGACCGACGACCCGATCGTGCAGCAGTTCATCAACGGGCGTCCCGAAGGACCGATGGAGGTCTGAAAGGGCGCGAGCGAGAGGTCGAATGCGGCGCAAAGAAACGGCGATCGAGGTCAAGGTAGGCGCGCTGGTGTTGCTGGCGGTCGGTGTCTTCGTCGCGTTCGTGATGGTGCTCGGCGACTGCAACTTCTCGTCGGGGGTCCAGATCGCGGTCGACTTCAACAACGCGGCGGGCCTCAAGCCCGGTGCACCCGTCCGACTGGCTGGCATCCCTGCGGGCTCCGTCCGCACGGTCCAGTTCCTGGGCGGCGAGCCGCAGGCTGTGGGCGACGGCGTGGAGCGTCCGGTCTACGTCCGCGCGACGCTGTTCATCGACGACGCGCTGCGGAGCTCGATCCGGCGAGACGCGCAGTTCACGATCACGACGCAGGGCGTGCTCGGCGAGCCGTACATCGAGGTGACGTCGGTCGATCGCTCGGCACCGCCGATCGAGGCGAACGACATCTTCTTGGGCACAGACCCCCCGCGCCTCGACCAGCTCCTGTCGTCTGGCTACGACATCATCCAGGGGCTTCGCGAGATCGTGAACCGGATGAACGGGCGCGGCGACGCGGAGCCGATCCGGATTGACGACCTGATCAACAACATCGCCGACGCGGCGGGCGAGCTCCACGAGCGGGTCGCCACCAACCGCGATCATATCGACAGCATCATTCGGGGCGTCGACGAGACCGTCAGCGAGATCGCGACGAACAAGGAGACGATCCCCAACATCTTGCACAACGTCGAGTCCGCGACCGGCGAGTTCGACCAGCTCGGGCGCTCGCTCAACCGTGGCGTCGGCGATGGAGGCGACATCCGCCGCATCGTCGACAACGTCGAGGAGATCACCGTCGTCGCGAGGCGCGAGGTCGAGCCGACGCTCACCAGCATTCGCGGCGCCGCCGAGAGCGCCGAGCGCATCCTCAACGAGAACGAGGATCAGATCGGCTCGACGATCGACAACGCCGAGCGGATCAGCGTCGACCTCGCCAGCGCATCGGCCGATGTCCGAACCGTCGTGCACCGGATCGAGCAGGGCGAGGGCTCCATCGGCCGCCTGCTGCGCGACGAGGAGATCTTCGAGGACATGCGCGAGTTCGTCCGCGAGCTGAAGCGCCGACCGTGGCGCATCATCTGGAAGGAGTGACCGGGGCGCCGCGTCGCCGCTACTCGGAGTCGAGCGCGATCGGCTGAATGCGGAGGCCGTCGCGTGGTTGGCTGTCGCGGTCCACGGGCCCCAGGGCCGCCGCGACGAGTGAGACGGCCTCGCCCCCTCCTCGCGACGGGCGCGCCAAGAAAAGCGGCCGGCCGACAAGCGCAGTGCCGTCGATTGCGCCGAAGGTCCGGCTGTCGCGGCGTGTCGAGCGGTCGTCGTTGAGCACGGCGAGCTGCCCGGGGCCGACCTCGATTGTGTCTGGCGCGAGGCCGAAGCTGCGGCGGGGGGCGACGACCGCGAAAGTGGCGTCGCCAAGCTGCTCGACGTACTGGCCGAAGCCGTCCGGTGCCGGCCCGGACAGGGCTTCGAGACGCGCGGCATCGCGTTCGGCCGCCTGGAGGCGGAGGACGGGCTTGTCGTCGACGAAGAGCAGATCGGTGGTCGCGACCACCGTCGACTCCGGGCCCGCGATGACACGGCTGACTGCAATGTCGCCGCTGGGCGCCCGGAACGCGACGAGCTCGCCCGAGCGGGGCGCGTGAGATCCCGACACCCGCCGGTCGACGACGACCGTGTCGCCGGCGATGACGTTGGGGAACATGTCGTTCGTGTCGACGCGGACGATCGTGACGAGATGCCGCTCTGCGAGAACCGCGAGGCCGGCGAGGGGCACGACGAACGAGAAGAGGGCGATCGCGAAGTAGACGAACGGGTGGTTCACGTCGCGAAGGACGTACTGCTCGCGGACGGATGCCGCGCGTCGCGCGGCATCCCAGGCCGCGGCGGCGAGGCACACCAGCCAGCCAGCGGCAAACCCCCAGAATGGGATGGCGAGAGGGAACGGGCGGTGTGCCCACACCGCGAAGAAGCCCACCCAGGCGGCGACCGACGCGGCGTTGATCAGCAGCGCGCCGCGGAGCTCGCCGACGTAGGCAAGCGCGCTTCCGGGGCTAAGGAGCGCGAGGGCGGCGGCGGCGGCGGGTCGGCGCGTCGCTCGCTCGCCGACGTACTCGCTCTCGATGTCTGGATCGGTCTTGCGCATTGCCGCGGGGACGGTCGACCGCGTCGTTGTCGCACGAAGCGGGAATGCGCGCCACGGCGTTGCGTTAGTTCGTCCGCGGCGGACCGCGGCCGCCGGCTTGACTTCACGATCATGCCGGCGCACACGACGTCACGTGTCGACGGGCTTCTCAGGAGTGCTGCGATGAACCTTCAGGTCGAGGAGCCGGTGTCGACGAGGTCGCGCGTCGTTGGTGCGCTGGTCGGTGTGGCCCTGCTCTCGTCGAGTCTTCTCGCGCTCAACGGCGTGCCGCGCTTCGACATGACCCAGCTCGCCGTCTCGGTCTGGCTTGCGTCTGTCGCGGTGGCCGTGTGGTCGCTCGGTCCGGCATCGCGAGTGCGGACGGTGGGGCCAGTGCTAGTGTTGGGCCTTCTCGGGGGTGTGGTCGGCCTCTCTGCCGCGCGAGCGGCGAACGGCGACGCCTGGGACCAGTTGGCGCTCTGGGTTCTGCCGTTGCTCGTCGCGGTTCCGGTGGCGTGGGGAGCTGGTGGTGCGCGCGCGGCTGTGGCGTCGTGGGCGTCTGGCGCGGTCGCCGTCGCGGCGATCGCGAACGCTGCTCTCGTGGTGGCTCAGCGGCTTGGCGTAGCGTTCCCCGCACCGGTCCCCATCGACCCAATCTCCTTGCGTTCGGTGCGCGGCGCGTTCGACGCGCCGGAGATAGCAGCGGCCTGGTTCGGCCTCGCGGCTTGGCTCTGCGTCCACGCCGCGACGAGCCGCAGGGCGCGGGTGCTGTCGTTGATCGGGGCCGCGACGGCAGGTCTTGGGCTGGGGATGACGGGTGCCGTGCCCGAGCTCGCCGTGTTCGCCGTAGCGGGCCTGCTCGCGGTCTTGGCGTCGCGACGTCGCGCGGCCGACGGGGACCGGCTTGCGCTCTCTCGCGCGCTGGTGCCCGTGCTCGCGGCGGCGGTGGGGTTCGTTGCCGCGCCGCCCACGGACACGCACCACACGCTTGCCGAGGTCGACGCGGAGCGAGGCGCCGCGCACGTCACCGTCTCGTCGGAGTGGCCGTACGGCGAGCCGGGGGCGCGCGCGCACTTTGCAGAGGCGGCCCTGCGGTACGCGCTCGACCGGCAGCCGTTCGGGGCGGGAGCCGCTGCGTTTCCGGGCGCGGTGGGCTCGGTGGACGACGACAATGACGACTTCGCGCTCTCTCACGGAGGCGACCTCCCGGTGGCGAGGCGCGCGCCGTCTCCGCTGCTCGAGATGGCCGGAGACTACGGCGCCGGCCCAGCGCTGCTGTTGCTGGTCACGGTGCTCGGCGTTGGACTGGCGGCATGGCGGGTTGGCGCGGTCGAGTTGATCCCAGCGGTGTTCGTCCTCGTCGCTTGGCTCGCGGTGTCTCCGGGCCTTCTTCACGCGGGGCCGCTGGCGCTGCTCGGGCTGGCGGTCGGTCTCGCTCTCGGGGCAGGCGCGGCGTCGGCGGGCAGCGGCGAGGTCGAGGCAGTCCCGCCGCGTATCGGAGGGCGCCTCGCGGTCGTGGCCCTTGCGATCGCCGCGTCGGCCACACAGGTTCTGGCGCTTGGTTGGGCGGTGCCGGCGGCGGCGGCGGTGGTTTTCCTCGGCCACGCGCGCTTCGAAGACGCCGAGCCGCTGGCGCTGCGAGCGGCGGAGCGCCAGCGCCGATTCTCGAGCGAGCTCAACGCGGCGAACGCGCGCGAGTTTGGGCCGTCGCGCGCGGCGCAGGTCGAGGCCGCCGTGGCTGCGCGGGTCTCTGCCGGGGAGGGGGACGGGAGCGGCGAGGCGGAAGCCGCGGAGCGTCAGGCCGCCGCGCTGCGCGCTTCGGAGGACGTGCTCCTCGCGCACCTCGAGCGTGCCGTTCAGATTCGCCCAGACAGCGCCGACGCGAGGCTTCGGTTGGCGACACGGTATCTGCGTGCGGCCATCGGGCGCGAAGACCAGGACGACCGAATCGATCGCGGTCGACGGATGCTGGAGCGCGTCGTGGAGCTTGCTCCGAATGACGCGGAGGCTTCGCGCTCGCTGGCGAACGCGTGGTCCGCGCTGGGCCAGCCGGCGCGGGCGCTCGACGAGCTCGAGCGCTTCAGTTCGCGGCCGCTCGCGCCTGCCGTGCGCATTCGTGCGTTGGAGCTGATGTCGACGATCGCCGAGGAGGAGATGGAGGCTCCGGCGCGTAGCGCGTCGGCGCTCGGGCGCGCGCTGGAGCTGCTGGGCGAGGACGGTGATCCCAGGAAGCGTCGTGATCTCGAGAGTCGCCTCGCGGGCGCAGAGCGGTGGCGCGACACCGGCGTCCGCCCGATCGGTGAGGACCCCCACGGTCACTGAGGTGCGGGGGCGCTGGGTGGGGGCGCGTCGCACTTGGCGTCGCGGTTGGCCGCAGAGAGCGGTTTGGGCTATGAGTCGTCAAGGTGCCGGAGACCTCGCGGTTCATGACGACCAGCTCACTCACAGACCAGCTCGTTGAGGCCGGCCTCGTCACGGGTCGACAGATCGAGGCAGCCTGGCAGGCGCGCGAGCGCGGCGGTGGTCTCCTTGCGCTGCACTTGGTTCTGCTCGGCTCGATCGACGGGGAGGCGCTGGCGCGGTTCGCCGCCGACGAGCTCGCGCTGCCCCGCGCGACCGACGACGAGCTGCTCCGGGCGACGCGCAGCGACCTGGACCTGCTCCCGGCCGACGTCGCCTATGAGCATGGCCTCATCAGCCTTGGGTTCACGGACGCGTCACGGCTGCTGGTCTGCGCGTTCGATCCGAGCGAACGCGCTGCACTCGAAGAGGCGCAGTACTTCGCGGGCGTCGAGCTGGAGCTTCGCGTGGCGTCGGCGCAACAGATCGCGGGCACGTTCGAGCGCGTGATGGGGCGACCGTGGCGCGTCTCTACCGAGGAGTTGAGCGCCCTCGGGCGTGGGCTCGGCGAGGGGCGCGACCGGCTGGATGCCGAGCTGCGGTCCCTCTTCTCGCGGCCGTCGGAGACGGCGGGACGGGAGGTGGCGGAGACGCCGGCGCGCGGCCTCCGTGTCGAGCCGGCGGTGATTGCCGCGGAGCCTGTCGTCGAACTGACCTCGGTGCGGCTCGAGCCCGCCGCCGACAGCGACGACGTAGACATCGTCGAGCTGGTCCCTTCGCAGCGCGTGGTCAGGACCCCGGCGATCGGCGGTGAGCTGCGACAGCGCGCCGTCGCGATCCGCGTCGAGGCGCTCGAGGTCGCGGATGGGCCCGTGGTGGAGCTCAGGCCGGCTTCGGGCGCGACGGCTCCTACGCGCGTGGAACTCCCCGCGCGTGGTTCGACCCCCGCGCTTGCGCGCCCCACCGCCGCGCTGGCGAATCCGCTGCCACCCCCGGTCGCTTCGGCGCGGAGCGAGGTGGTCGACCGCGAGACAATCAAAGAGATGTTCGAGCCGCAAGACTCGGACGCGGCGCTCCTCGACCCCGACAGCATCAGCCAGGTGGGTTTCCCTGCTGCGGTCACAGGGTCGTCGAGCACGGTCGGCGACGGCGTCCCGGCGCAGCGTTCGTTTCGGCTCGCGTCGGTGTCCGGCGCGCTGGAGTCTATCGGGGCGCGCCGAACTACGAGCGGCGGCAGGTTGCCGACGGTAGGCGAGCTTCTGACCGAGCCTGGCGACGGAGTTTTTCGGACGATCGACGCGGTCGCGGAGGTCGCAGCGGCGCCTGCGACAGACGCGGCCTTCGAGCTCGCGGCTGCGGCGGTGTTGAGCGCACCCGATCGTGATGCCATCGCGCGCCAGATCTGCGAGAGCCTTAGCCTCGTCTATCCGAACGTGCTCCTGCTCGCGCCGCGCGGGGGCCGGATCGTCCCTTGGGACAGCGCGCTGACCGGTGGCGACGGGAGCTCGACGCTGGTTTCTTTCGAGCTGGGGGATGGCGACATCTGGGGCCGGGTCGCCGACTCGCAGCAGGTGTTCGACGGCACGTTGCCGATCGACGATCCTCTGCGTCGGGCGCTGCCGCGTTCGTTCGGGCGGGGCTGTCTCGTGGCGCCGATGACGCTGAGCGGGCGGGTGATCGCGATCCTGGTTCTTGGAGCCGGGGGCGCGTCGCCACCACCGCCACCGGGCCGGGGCCTCCGCTCCCTGCAGGGCGCGGTCGAACGTGCCCTTCGCGAGCTGATAACACGCAGGAAGCAAGCGCGGGGGCCTGTTTGACTTCCCGACGCTCAGCTGGGTATGGTCCCGTGACCTCGACGACGACGATGATGCGACGGCCGATCGTGAGCGCTGCCCCGATCTGTGTCGGGCTGGTTTCCGTCGGGTGCGCCTCGACGGTTCCGAGCCCAGAGTCTGTCGTTGACGCCTACGTGAGCGCGATCGAGGCCGGAGACTGTGGCGCAGCGTTCGGGACACTCGCGGCCGGGCCGGAGACCGAGGACGAGTTCATCGCCAGGTGCCGCGAGGATCTCGATCTGCTCCGGGTCGAGGCGCGCCAGATCGCCGCGGCAGGGGCGCCGGAGGTCTTCGCCTCTGTGCCACTCGACCCCGTGAGGGAGGTTCGACTGGTCCACGTCTCGGGCGCGTGGCACCTCGCGGAGCCCCCACCCGTCCCGGGTGGAACGACCCCGATGGACGCCATCGCCGACGCCATCGCGGCGCTCGAAGACCCCGCGGTACGCGCCGCGATGGACAGCCTCGGTGGGAGCCTGGCGTCCGGGACCGCCGGTGACGTCGACGCTCTGCTGGAGGCCCTGTCCGAGACCCCGGAGGCGGCGCTGACGCTGTACGGCGAGACGGCGACCGTTACGGTCGGTGACATCACGCTTCGACTCCAACTGGAGGATGGAACGTGGCGCCTCGCCGGGGTAGACCAGCCTTTCAGGTACGACCCCTACGACTACGACGCCTGGTAGCGAACGGATGGACATCGGCAAGCTCTCAGAGCGTACACGGCTGCAGCGGCGCATCGAGGATGAGCCCGGCGACGTCGACGCGCGCAAGGCGCTGGCGAGGCTGATGCTCGACGCCGGTGATCCGCGCCGCGCGGCGGGCGAGCTCATGTCGATCGTTCGCCTCCTGCTGGCGACCGGAGATGTCGTGCAGGCGCTCGCGGCGTGCCGCGCCGCGCTGCACCTAGACCCCGACAACCTCGAGCTGCGGCTGCTGCTCGCTCAGGTGCACGCGCGCTTTCCGGACCCCGTGGCGGCCCGCGTCGCCGAGCCGATCGACGTCGTCGACCTCTCCCCGACGCAGCGGCTCGAGGAGGTCGATATCCTCGAGGAGATCGAGGCGCCTGAGAACCTCGACGAGCGCGATGCGGTTACTCGCCCACCACTCCCGACCGCCGCGCGCCAGCGATCCGACTCCGAGGCACCGATCACTGTGGAGGTCGGGCGACCATCGCCGGCGTTCGAGACCGGCGATGTGCCGCGCCGCGCCGGGGCTGGGGATGGCTGGCCAGCGCCCGACGCCGTCGCGACGCACGCCCACCTTGCGGCCGACGTGCCGACCGGAACCCTCCGCACCGAGCTCGCGCCCAGCGATTGGAGCGACCGTGATACGTCGCCGAACGGGAACCCGGCCGTCGCCGAGCACGGCAACACCCACACGTTCGAGCGCCGTCGCTCGGCGGCTGCCCGCGCGTCGAGTCGTGGTGCGGACGCCCGACTGCCGCAGGGGAGCGCTCAGCTCGTCGCACCCGCCGCCGTCCGCGACAACGCGGTGATGAGTCGCGTGGGCGACGCCCTCGCGCGCGAGCTGCTCAGCGCTGGCCAGATCGTCGGCTACCCCGACACCGCCCCGATCGTCGTCGCGGGGAAGCCGGTCGAGTCGCTAATCTTCCTCCTGGATGGCGGCGCGCGTGTACACGATGGCGGGCCCGCGCCCGCTGCGCCTGCGTACCAGTCGCCGGGACAGCTCATCGGCGAGTTCGAGATCCTCGGCGGGGCGCTCCCGCGAGCCACCGTTACGGCGGCCGGTCCGACGCGCACCGTGGAGGTGCCCGCGGCGGCGGTCGCGTCGCTCCGAGATCGCGATCCCGACTTCCGGGACGTCCTCGGCGCCGCTCTGCGCGACACGGTGATCGACGACCTGATGGCCCGCGCGACACTGTTCGCGTCGATTGGCCCAGAGCAGCGTCGCGAGATCGCGACGCGGTTCTTCTCGCTCGACGTCGAGTCTGGCGAGATCGTGGTGCAGCGCGGCCAGATCAACCGCCGATTGCTGGTCGTGCTCGACGGTCAGCTCGTGGTCGACGGTCGCGGCGGAAACCGCGTCTTCGGGCGGATGAACCTCGGTCCCGGCGACTTCTTCGGATACGTCGCGACGGTGCTGGGTCGGCCGGCGCAGGTGACAGTGGTCGCCGCGTCGCGAGCGTCGATTCTGGTGCTGCCCGAGCAGGAGGTCTACCGGCTGGTGGCAGCGCACAAGGGCGTCGCGCGCGCCGCACGCCGCGAGGCGGTGGAGCGCGGTGAGATCCCCGTCAGCGTGATGACCGTCGCCGGCATCGGTGGTCCGCTCCTACGAGTGCCGACCTAGGGCCTCGCGGCTCGGGCGCAGACGCGCAGGTCACGGATCCAGGTAGCCGCGAATAGACTCGGCGTCTGCGTCGGAGATCCGGTCGAACGTAAGACCGAGCCGCCGACCGACGACCGAGGTCACTCGCCCGGTCGCAAACACGACGCGAGACCCCGGGATCTCTAGCTCGAGGTCGAGCTCTGTGCCGGGCGGGGGCGACATGGGGCCGAGTGGACGCAGCGCCGCGCCTCGCGCGGTCAGATCGCGGGCTACCGCCACGACCGGCGCGCCCTCTCGGAAGACGTTCGCGAGCAGCTCGACGCTGACTCGGTTCTCTGCTCGACGCTCCACGCGCACTCCCGTCGGCACCGCAGCGTGGTCGCCGACTCCCAGAGGCTGGTCGACGCGGGACCGTCGGGCAAGTTTACGTCACGCGAATGCACGACGCGGTGAGCGAGCGGAACGCACAAACTCAGGCCAAGATTCGCGGCACCGCGCTCCTCTAGCGCGCGCGCGCGGCAGCGGCGGCCGCGCCGAGCGTGAGCACGCCGTTGGTCACGAGCCACGCACGGTCCAGCAACCCTGTGCCGGGGACGCCGACGACGTTGAGCTCCAGCGCGAGACCCGCCCCCAAGAGCGCGGCGGCGATCCCCACCATCGCCCCGAACGTGGCACCCGCTGCGACGCGGGAGCGAGATCCACCCGTCAGCGCGTAAACCCCGATCGCCGGCGCAAAGCTGAGGAGGACCGCGCCGTCGCCGAACGGGCCGAGCGCGGGCGAGAGCCAGCGCAGGGGAGTGGTGGCGAGCCCCGCGAGGGGCGACACGTCGAGCCCGGCCAACCGGGCCCCGAGCACGGGGAGGGCGAGGCCGGTCGCAGCGAAGACCGCGGCGATGGAGACGGCGCCGAAATGGAGGTCCCGACGCCGACGACCGGCAGCCGCGGCGAGCAAGCCGGCCAGCGCCATGGCCAGCGCCGCACGCGGCGCCTGCAGGTCGCGCACAGCGACGCCGACAGCTCGTCCCGCATCGACAATCCCGGCGCCGTATCGAACGGGATCGAAGCTCGGCACCTCGCGCGACGCGGTGTCGACCAGGATCGCTTCGACGCGATCCGGGTTCGTGACGCCGGCCGAGTAGAGCAGCGCAGCGACTGCGGCGACGTGGGGGCTGGCCATCGACGTGCCCATGTAGAGGGCAAACTCGTGCTCGCGCGGGTCTCCGCGGCGCAGCGTCTCTTGGAGGATCCCGTCGGGCCGGCCGTCGTCGTTCTGGTCGATCCGCGTGTTCCCTCCGGGAGCGGCGATGTCGATCGTGGTTCCGTAGTTTGAGTAGAACGCCGTCGTGCGGTCGAACTGCGTCGCCGCAACGGACACGACCCCTGGGTAGGCGGCGGGGTAGCTCGGCGCAGACGTACTCGAGTTTCCGGCGGCGGCGATCACGGTCACGCCCTTGCCGCGGGCGTAGGCCACCGCGTCGCGCAGGACCGCGCTCGGCATCCCGCCGCCGAGGGATAGGTTGATGACGTTCGCGCCTCGATCGGCCGCGAACCGGACGGCTTCGGCGATGTCGGACGTCCGCCCGCGGCCGCGCGCGTCGAGCACACGGATGGGCATGATGGCGGCGCGCGGGGCGACGCCGGCTACGCCGTAGCCGTTGTTCGTGGTCTGTGCGACGGTGCCGGCAACGTGGGTTCCGTGGCCGTGCTCGTCGAGTGGAACGCGGTCATCGTCGACGAAGTCGTAGCCTTCGACGAACGCGGTCCCCGCGAGGTCGCGTACTTGGCGAGCGCTGGCGCCGTTCGTGTAGGCGACGCCCGTATCTAGCACGGCGACGACGGCGCCAGCGCCGTTGGCGAGCCGCCACGCCATCGGGACGTCGATCTGGTCGAAGTCCCACTGGAACGGGTACAGCGGGTCGTTCGGGGCGGCGTCGCCGAACGCGGCGTACTCCTGGTCGAGCTCGACGTGCTCGACGTGCGGGTCGTCGCGGAGCGCGGCGATGAGCGCGGCGGCGCGGTCGGACGGGAGGTTCAGGGCGACGAGCCCTTCGGCGTCCGAGAACTCGGAGTTGGGCTGGGCGCCCGACGCGCGCGCCGCGATGAACGCTTCGCGTTCGGCGTCGGACAGGTCGTCGGCGAGATCGATCAAGACCCGCGATGTGGCCCCGGTCGCGGCTGGTGTTGGCACCGCGTCGCTGGACCGATCGACGTGATCGCCGTGGCGGAGACCGATCGTAAGGAGAACGGCGGCGCCGGTTGCGATGGCTGCGACGAGCTTTCGACTGTGCATGGAACCCGCGGGCGCGTGACCCCGTTAGAATGCGCACAGAGTACCTCGGACACAAGACATCGCCGCGGGCCGCGAGGCGTCGTGAGCCCTGCGCGCGTGTCATCGGCGGCGCGGTGTCCCGTGAGCGCGGCTATCCGGCAGCGGCGCTGGTCCCTGTGCGCCCGGCCCCGAGCTGGACGAGCAGCCGCCGTGCCTCGGGCTCGCCGTCGACGAGCGCGCGCGCGGCGTCGAGCGGCCAGAAGCAGAGCTCGGCATCGGCGTCGGCGACGACGTCATATGACGCACCGACCGCGTGCAGGACGTCCAGCTCTCCGAAGACGTCTCCGCGCTCGAGTCGGGCGATCTCGGCGCCGTCCGTTGCGGGGTCGACGACGCTGACGTGGCCGGCGATGACGAGGAAGAGGCCGGGGACCGGGCGGTTCTGGCGGATCAGCGGGTGTGCGCCTCGTGCGGCGCGAACGCCGCGGGCGCCGGCGAGGAGTCGATCAATCGACA
>JACKDJ010000063.1 GCA_020633625.1 Myxococcales bacterium | reverse complement strand
CGCGCCCACGCCCTCGAAGCCCGCGTGGCCCCACAAATCATCAATATCTTCGGGGAGATACTCGTGGCAGCGCACGGTGCGACCGCACGGGCCGCAGTCGCTCGCTCTCTCCCTTTGCCTTTCCCCTGTTCGGGAACGCCACGGGGATGGTGTGCGCTGATGCCCCAGACGCCGAGCCGCAGCCGGCCGGGGACTGCCCCGCCGTGCACGACGCGCTCAGGCCTCGACGCGCTGGGCCCGCTGCCCTAATGTGGCAGCAGGGCGAAAGGATTGGGAGGTGGCACATGCTGCGGACCATGCTGCTGGCGGCGCTCGCCGGCACCGTAAGCGGCTGCTCCTCGACCTCGGCGCGGGGTTCACTTCGAGCGCCCGTGGACGACCAGGGGCGCGGGGCGACGGCGGACGAGTCGTCCGATCTTCGACACATTGACTGGGTTCCCGTCCCGAGTCTCGGCGTGCAGGTCGCGCGGACCGAGGTCACCAATGCCCAGTACGCCAGGTGCGTGGTCGCCGGCGCATGCACGCCACCTCACTACGAATCGCTCAGGTGCTCCTTCGACGACGACCCGATGGTCCTGCGGAGTATCAGCGCTGCATACAGGCCCGTGGTGTGCCTCACCAGGCTTCAGGCTCGGCAGTTCGCGGTCTGGGCGGGCGGCCGCCTTCCCACCGCGGACGAATTGCGCCGGATTGCGACTGACGACGGCCAACGCAAGTACCCGTGGGGCGATGCCGGGCGGACCTGCGAGTTGGCTCCTGACTTGTCCTCGTGTCCAGGGGGGAATCCCCGCGGGCTCGCGAACGGCGTGTGCTCGGCTCCGGCCGGGTCCACGCCCGACGGCATCTGCGACCTCGTGGGCAATGTCGGCGAATGGCTCGATGGGACGCCGCAACACCCGGAGGGTGATGCGGACGCTCGCGGCAAGGTGCCGGTGTTCGGCGGGCCGTTCATGCTGCCGGAAGGCTACGTCCTGGTGGGCCGAGACGTCCCGTCTGACCGTTACGTCCGGGGATGGCCGCCCGACCTGCCCTACTCGTTCATCGGGCTACGGCCAGTCCGCGACGTGGACGAGACCGACCGCCCGGCCCTGGAGGCGGAGGGGCCGCGGTGATCGCTCCGGGGAGCAGGCGGCACGGCATGTGCGTCGCGGTGGCGGTCTTGGTCCTCGTCGGCTGCTCTTCGACCACCGTGCGCCGCTCGAGCCCGACGAGCGCTGTCGATGCCGCGCAGCTCGAGTGGATCCCTGTTCGCAGCGCGGGGATCCTCGTCTCCCGAACGGAGGTCAGCCGAGCGCAGTACGCCCAGTGTGTGGCGGCCAAGGCCTGTCGTGCGGTCGGACCGATTGACCGCACGAAGGCGGGGACCGACCTCTTCTGCTATCTCTACCCCGCACTGCCGGTTGCCGAGGCGCTGGAGCCGAAGAGGCCCGTCACCTGCGTCACCTGGTTCGACGCGACCGCGTTTGCATCTTGGGTTGGGGGCCGCCTGCCGACGTACGACGAGTTCGTGACCATTGTGACGGACGGCGGTGCCGATCACCTTCGCTGGGGCGACGAGCAGGTGGGCTGCGACCGCGTCGTGGACCGGTCGCGATGTGCCGACTTCATCCCGCAGCAGGTCTGCTCGCACCCGCAGGGCAACTCGCCGGACGGTGTCTGCGACTTGATCGGGAACGCCGGTGAGTGGCTCGCCAAGGACGGAGCGGAGATTCCCTCGTACCTCGTCGGCGACGACAACATCAGCGTTGGGGGCGACAGCGCGACGTTCCGCCCGACCGACCGGGCCTGGCTGCGGCGCCACAATCGGTACTTCTGGGTCGGTTTCCGCGTGGTGAGGGACCTGGCGCCGGAGTGATGGGCGGCGACGCCTGCGGCGGCGCCGCCGCCGACCAACTGGTGCGTTCGCCGACCTGGTCTGGCCCCACCGTGATCCCCAGACTCGGCCCCATCGCAGCGCCCCCTTTCGGGAACCCCACGGGAACAGCGAGGGAACGGGACGCGCCGAATGACGCGCTCTGGAGCCGTTTCGGCTACTCCACGTGACGCCACAAAGCGTCGCAGAACCAGCGCTTTTCGTCGTAATATTCGCCGGTTGGCTCGAAGCCCGCGTGTCGCGCGAGATCGGCGATGTCGCTCGGCAGG
>JACKDJ010000062.1 GCA_020633625.1 Myxococcales bacterium | reverse complement strand
ATGCAGGGCGGGTAGCCTTCGCGAGGCCGCGACCGCTCGCAGAGAGGCCCCACAGCGGCGTCACACGAGGATGTCTCGCGCCGTGTGAAGGCCTCTGACCAGCGCGTCGACCTCGGCGGTCGTCGTGTAGACGCCAAACGACGCCCGCGCGGTAGAGTGCAGGCCGAACCGCGCCATGACGGGCTGAACGCAGTGCTGCCCGACGCGGATCGCGATCCCCTCCTGGTCGAGGATCGAGCCGATGTCGGCGGGATGCGTGCCGTCGATCACGAACGAGACCAGGCCGGAGCGGTGCGCTGCGGTCCCGATGCGTCGCAGCCCCGGGACGGTGTCGAGCGCCGCGGTCGCGTAGTCGAGCAAGTGCGCATCCCAATCAGCGATCCGGTCCATGCCGAGCGCTGACAGGTAGCTGAGCGCGGCGCCGAAACCGACGACCTGCGCAAACGCCGGGGTCCCGGCCTCGAAGCGGTACGGCGGGTCGTCGAACGTGGTGCCGTCGAAGGTCACGACGTCGATCATCTCGCCGCCGCCCTGGTACGGGTCGAGCGACGCGAGCACGTCGTAGCGTCCCCACAGCACGCCAACCCCGGTCGGGCCGAGCATCTTGTGGCCGGAGCAAGCAAACAGATCGCAGCCAAGCGCCTGTACGTCGATCGCCATGTGCGGCGCAGACTGCGCGCCGTCGACCATACACAGGGCGCCGACCGAGTGAGCCAGGCGCGCGACCTCGGCGACCGGGTTCACGGTGCCGAGCCCATTCGAGACATGCACGACCGACACGAGCCGCGTCTTCTCCGACAGCATCCCCTCGAGCGCCTCGAGGTCGAGCTCGCCGCGGTCGTCGATCGGGATCGGCCGCACGATAGCGCCGGCGCGAGCGGCGACGAGCTGCCACGGGACGATGTTCGAGTGGTGCTCCATCGTCGAGACAAGCACCTCGTCGCCGGGCCGGAGCCGACTCCAGATCGCGGTGGCGACGAGATTCACGGCCTCGGTGACGCCGCGCACGAAGACGATCTCCTCGGGCCGCCCGGCGTTGAAGAACGCCGCCGCCTGCGCCCGCACCCCCTCGAACAGCGCGGTCGACGCATGCGACAGGCTGTAGGCCCCCCGGCGCACCGTGGCGTACTCTTCAGAATAGAACCGAGACAGCCGGTCGATGACCTGCTGGGGCTTGTGCGTAGTCGCCGCGCTGTCGAGGTAGACCAGCGGCCGCCCGTTCATCGGGCGCTTCAGCATCGGGAAGTCGGCGCGGATCGCGTCGATGGGGTAGTCGGTCGAGGCAGACATCGAGAGCTCGCGGGGAGGGCCGCGGGCAGTGTAGGGCGGGGGTGCGGGGAGGCAAGGGGTTGGAGTCGCGCGCGGGACCAGTCGCCGCGGACCAGTGGCTCACGAGAGGGGGCAGAGGGTGTGAATCTGCAGCCGACCCCTTTACCCGGGTGACGCAGCGAACTACTCTGGACATGGAACGCATCACGCGTTGCTTCGGAACGATGGCCTGTCGGCGAACCGGCTGGCACTGCAGGAGTTGGCCATGCGAGTCGACACTGGTTTCGGTGAGATGCGGTGGTGGAGTGCCCGGGGATACGGTGCGGTCGGTGGTCGTGCCGGGCGCGCGTGGTCCACGTCGAGATGTGCGGTGGAGAACTGGATCTGGGTGGCTGCTGTGCTTGTGGCCCTAGGTGCAGGCTGCACGGGAGACGCTGGCATCCCGTACGAAAGCCGGATGGGTGGCGCCGGGACGTCTCCCACGGCGTCGGCAGTGGCCGACCTCGGCGAGCACGTGCTCTATCTTGAGTTCGCGAACGGCGAAGTGAATGAGTTCCTCGACGAAGTCGACTGGAACGAGCTGTTCGCCGTCGTGCGGGTTCAGGGCGAAGCGCATGTCGTCCTCGTCGACCGGGGCGTCGTCGAACTGGATGCGTATCTGACCGCCGAGCAACTTGAGTCAACGGTAGCGCCGGTGCTCCGCGTGGAGGCAGCGCCGTTCGACC
>JACKDJ010000061.1 GCA_020633625.1 Myxococcales bacterium | reverse complement strand
TCGTCGGGTGGGTTCGTGGACATCGCCGGAGGATAATCGGTCCGATGCTGTTGTTCCCCACCCTCGCGCTCGCGAGCGACTGGTCGTACCGCGCCGAGCTCGGCGGGCAGTTCGAGGCCGCCTCGCACGGCATCGCGAACTTCGCCGCGCGGCGCAAGGGCCTCGAGCTCGCGCTGATCACCGACACGCTGCAGGTGCGGTACGAAGCGAGCCGCGACCGCGGGCGCTGGTGGGCCGCCGGGCGCGCGGAGTTCGGCGCAGTCGGGCTCGTCTCCACGCGCTGGGTCGACGGGGCGCCGTCGCCCGAGGCCTCGCAGCTCGGGTTCTACGCCGGTCCGGAGGGCGGTGCGGTGTGGTACGGGCCGAAGGGCACGTATTTCGGTGCACAGGCTTCGCTGCGGTACTACGCGTTCGTCGCCCTGCCCGCGACCGCAGCCGTCGCCGACGACCGGCCCGTCGCGCACCCCGAGGCCCTGCTCGGCTGGTGGACCGAGCCCGCCGATCTGTACGTCCGCGCCGGGGTCGCCGTGTCGACTGTCGCCGTCTCGCCCGGCGTGCACGGGGTCTTCCGCCTGCACCCGGCGTGGCGGCTCGCGCCGTGGCTCGAGATCCGCGCCGGCACCGCCGAGAACACCGACCTCGTCACCCAGGTCCGCCTCGGCGGGCTGAACGAGTACGTCGTGCCGCTCGCCGGGGCCGCATGGGCGGAGTTCTGGGTCGAGGACTACGCCGCGGTGCGCGTCGGGCCGCGGCTGAACCTCGGCGCGCACTGGCTCGCACCGGTGCTCGACGCCGCGACGTTCGACGGGCAGCAGGCCTGGGGCACCGGGGGCTACGTCCACCTCGGCGTGAAGGCGTGGAGCTTCGACCTCGCCGCGGGAATCGCGCCGGGGCTCGACCGTCCCGGCCGATCGTGGGCCGGCAGCACCTACGCGAAGGTCGCCGTCGACTTCTGACCCGTCGGGCGCGGGTCGGTAAGCGCTCGCAATCGCCCGGCCGGAGGGCTCGGGTGAGGTTCATGGCGTCCAACCGAGAGGAGGGCCCATGCTGACCCTGATTGCCACTGCGTTTGCTTCCGATCCCATCCCCTTCCAGCGCGGTGCGACGTCCGCCGTCGACCTCGCCGCCGGCGAAGGCACCGTCGAGGCCGGCACCGGCGTCATCGACGAGATGCTCACGTCCTCCGACGTGGTCTACAGCGAGCTCGCCGGTGTGGTCGCCGTGAGCGACCGCGTGGCGTTGTTCGGCAGCGCGCAGCTCTACCAGGACCTCTCGCTCGACCCGTTCAGCCGCGGCAATCCCCGGTTCGGGAAGGTCGGCGTGCGGGTCACCGCCCTGTCGGTGCGCAACGTGCGCATCGCCCCGTGGTTCGCGCTCGACGGCGGCTCCCAGGTGGGCCTCGACCGCGACGAGGTCGGTGCCCAGCTCGGCGCGGCGTTCCACGTCCACCACCGCAAGTGGTCGTTCGACGCGACGGCCCCGCTCGCCCGCCTCACGTTCAGCGAAGAC
>JACKDJ010000060.1 GCA_020633625.1 Myxococcales bacterium | reverse complement strand
AGCGCGGCAACATCCACGAGACGGTCGAGGACCTGCACAACCCCGAGGGGGCCAGCCAGTACCTCACGGCGTACCTCGAGAACGCGGGCGCATCGGTGTTCACGGTCAAGGAGCGCGATCTCCAGACCGCCACGGCGATCGCCGACAACGACGGCTCCGGGTACACCGAGGCGGGCGCGGGGTTCGAGACCTTCGGCGACGGCTTCGCCTCCGCGTCGACCTACGCGTACGGCGTCGACCCGTTCGATGCGGGCACCACGCGGCGGTTCCCCGCGGATGGTGGCGGCACGGCCACGTGGTCGCCGGTCGTCCCGGCCGACGGGTACTACGCGGTGTACGTCAGCTGGGACTCCGACAGCGCCAACGCGACCGACGCGCACTACCGGATCACGCATCCGGGCGGCGTGATCGACCGGTTCTACGACCAGACCGTGCACGGCTCGACCTGGCAGTACACCGAGCAGGTCTGGCTCACGGCGGGCAACAGCCTCACCGTCGAGCTGATCGGCGACTCGGCCCAGGCCGGGCGCTGGCTCTCGGCCGACGCGGTGCGGATCGGCGGCGGGATGGGCATCGTCGCGCGCAACGGCCAGACCACCGGCCGGCCCCGCTGGGAGGGCGGCGCGGTGCAGGGCGTGCAGTACCTCGGGGCCCCGACCTCCGTGTACGACCCCTCGTCCGACGGCGACGGCAGCGACCCGAGCGCGCGCTCGCGGTGGGCGAAGTGGGAGCATCCGGGCGGCGAGGACGCGGTGTACGTGTCCTGGCACAGCAACGCGCTGACCGGCGCGCCCGACTCCCCCGCGCGCGGCACCACGGTCTACTACGCGGGTGGCGGCTCCGATTCGCCCCATGCGGCCGAGTGCAGCAGCTCCGCGGTGTCCGGCAGCTACACGCTGACCGATCTGCTCCAGACCGAGATCATGTCGCAGATCACCACCCGTTGGGACGCCGGCTGGCAGGACCGCGGCGTGAACCGCGCCTGCTTCGCGGAGGTCAACCCGAACTACAACGACGAGATGCCCGCGGCCCTCGTCGAGCTCGCGTTCCACGACAACCCCGACGACGCGGCCCACCTCAAGCACCCGGCGTTCCGCCGCGACGTGTCGCGGGGCATGGCGCAGGCCATCATCCGCTACTTCGCCCAGCAGGATGGCGTGGCGCCCGTGTTCCCGCCCGAGCCTCCGCTCGCCGTTCGCGCGGTGCACGAGCCGGGTGGCGGCATCCGCCTGTCGTGGCAGCCGGGGCCCAGCGGCGGCGCGGATGGCGACGCGGCCACCGGGTACATCGTCTACACCAGCGCCGACGGCCGCTCGTGGGACAACGGGTTCGCGGTGAGCGGCACGACCACCGTGGTGAACCCGCCCTACGCCAACCGGTACTGGCGCATCGTCGCGACGAACGACGGCGGGCAGAGCTTCCCGTCCGAGCTCGCCGGCGCCCGGCACTCGCCCGACGGGTATGCCGCGGTGCTCGTCGTGGGCGCGTTCGACCGCTTCGACACGGGCATGCTCGACTCCGAGAACATCAACACCCTCGGTCTGGTGCGGCGGATGAACGTCCGTGCCGTGAACATGTCCGACATGGCGGTGCCGCTGGGGGGTGCCGTCGGGGACGCCGGGTGGTTCTGGGACTTCGCGGCCGACGAGGCCCTGCCGAATCTCGACCTCGACGCCTATGCCGTCGTGATCTGGGCCGCCGGCGAAGAGAGCACGGCCGACGAGAGCTTCAGCGACGCGCAGCAGACGATGCTCCGCGACTACGTGGCGCAGGGCGGCACGCTGATCGCGAGCGGCTCCGAGGTCATGTGGGACCTCGACGAGCGCGGCTCCGCCACGGATCTCGCCTTCGCCACCGACGTGCTCGGCGCGACGTTCGCGGCCGACGCGGCGGCCAGCACGGCCGTCGTGGGC
>JACKDJ010000006.1 GCA_020633625.1 Myxococcales bacterium | reverse complement strand
TCCGGGACGAGCCCCATGAGCTCCCAGTGGCCCGTCGCCGTGTCCTTGCCAGGCGCCACCTCGGCCATCTTGCCAAACGCCGCGCGCGGCGCTGCGACCGGATCGCAGCCGAGCAGCGGGGCCTCGCGGCGGATGTTCCCGAGCCCGAGCGCCTGCAGGTTGGGCAACTTGAGACCCCCGGTCGCGCGGGCGATGTTCCCGAGCGTGTCCGACCCGACGTCGCCAAACGCGGCGGCATCGGGGAGCTCGCCGATCCCAACGGAGTCGATGACGATCAGGGCGCAGAGCTTGTCGGTCACTTGCGTGTCTTTCGGTCGCGGGAGTCCTGCAGCGCCTTGGCTTGGCGGCGGAGCTGGTACGAGATGTTTCGGTTCTTCACGAGGGCCTTCAAGTCCTTGTCGACGAGGCTCGGAAACAAGCGGAGCGCCTCCTTCACCGGCGTCTTCGGGTTGTTCACGAGGTTGACGACGATCACGTAGACGCGCCGGTACCGCCGGTGGTTCGCGATGTATGTCAGCACGCCGTCGGGCATGACGCGGCTGCCCGACCAGGTCTGGATGTCGCGGAGCTGCACCTTCGGCGACGTCACCGCCGCCATATGGATCAGGCGGTTGTTCTCCTTGATCAGGAACTCGCGCTCGGCCTTGGACCCAAGCGTGGCGAGGCGCATCTTCTCGGAGATCGTCATGCTGAGGATCGCCGTCGCGATGCTCTTCTTTGCGACGCTGTCGTCTTCGTTGACGGTGCGTCGCCGCGGCTGCTCGAGCTTGGTCTCGTCGTCCTCTTCCGGGTCGTGGTGGTCGCCCTCTAGTGACTCGGCGAGCAGCGACCGGAACAGGTCGTCGGCGTCCGAGTTCAGCTCGCGCCCGACGGACTCGACCGCTGCGGCGGTGGTGTCGTACCCGGGGTCGTCGAGGATCGACTGCAGCGCGACCATCGAGAACTTCACGCCCTGCCGCTTGGCTAGGTCGATGAGGCGGTCGATCGTCGACATCCGCGCGTTCGCGTTCAGGTACAGCGCCTCGATGATCGCGGGGCGCCGCAGCAATCGGACTTCGTTCGACGCGATGAGCTCGGACAGCGACTCCGAGCATGTCGCGGCCAGGCGAACGAACGTCTCGTCGTCGGCCTGGCGGTTGCTGAGGACGGCCTCGAGCAGCTTCTCGTTCCGCGGCTGCGACGCCGCGATGAAGTCGAGCACCCGGGGGTCGAGGGGTGCCGCAGCCGCGCCTCGGGCGATCGCGTCCGGCGCGTCTGCCATCGTGCGCCGCGCTGCGCTCGCGACGGCCGCATCCGGGTCGAGCGAGAGCTGGTACAGCACCATCGCCAGCTCGGGCGGCGCCGCAGGCACGAGCCCGCGCGCCGCCATCAGCTTCAGGGGCCCCGGTGCGCCGGGCTCCACGTTGCGGCGAAGCTGCTCGGGGAACGCGGTGAGGGCGAGCGGGGTGAGCTGCATGCGGGTCGCTACGGGGTGAGTTGGCGCTGGAGCTGTTGAAGTACGAGCGGATCGCTCTCGCGTGCCGCCGCCACGTCGAGCATATGCAGCGCCGCAGGCGTGTCGATCGCGCGCAGCGCGTACGCCGCCGTCAGCCGGAGCTGAACGTCGGCGCTGTCGAGGTACGGCGCGATCGCCGGGAGCGCCGCGTCACCGAACGCCGTCGCGTAGTGGCCGATCACCCGGTGGCGGACCATCTCCGGCGTCTGGGGGTCGTCGAGGATCGACACGTACAGGGCCTCGACGACGTCTGACGGGAAGTACGCGAGCGCCGCCAGCGCGCGGTCGCGCAAGATCGGCGACTCGTCGGCCTGCGTCGCGATCGCGAGCAGCTCTCCCGCCGGATCGGCCGCCGCGTCCACGAACGCCTGGGCCTCGGGGATCCCGTGGTAGCCGCTCAGCAACACGACGATCGCGTCGTGGTCCGTCATCGCGACGTCTGCCTCGACCGGCGGCGCTGCCTCGGGGGCACCCGTCGTCGGTGCGACCTGCGCGACAGCCGGGACCGCAGCCAAGCTCAACGCAACAAGTGCCGAAAATACCGAACGCTTCATCTGCCGCTCCACTGGACACTGGGGGCGCTGACGCCGACGCGCAGCACTAGGTTCGACGAGCCAAGAGCCCGCCAATTCAGCCGCAGGCCCCGGCATCATCGCGAGCCCTCGGACTTCGTCAACGGATTCGCGCGGAGGATCAGCGCCTGGCCCTCGGAGATCTCGGCGACGCCACGCCACGCCGCGACGGGGAACATCAGGTTCGACACGTCCGGGCACTCCGACAGCGGCGCGCTGCGGATCGTCGTGCACACCGGCGTGTCGTCGAGCTGGTCGCGACCGCCGCCCGTCTGTTCCGTCGTGTGGAACAGCCCGAGGAAGTGGCCGACCTCGTGCGCGAGCGTCTGCCCGACCGTGACCTGCGCGCCGCGCGACAGCCCATCCCCCGAGAACACCAACCCCGTCGCCTCGGCGCCGTGCAGGCCCAGCGCACCGGGGATCCCGGCCGACACGCCGAGCGTCCCGCCCATCTCTCCCGCGAAGCCGCGGTTGAAGAATACGTTCACGCGCAGCAGGTCGTCGCGCGTCGGACCCGGCTGCCGACTGAGCTGCACAAGGTCGAACACCTCGTCCTGAGTGCGGATGATCGTGAATCGATCGGCGACGTCACCGTCGACGTCGAGGTACCGCACCTCGCCCAGCGAGATCCCGGCGGCCGCGTACGCCGTCCCGAACGCGTCGAGCATCTCGGCGAACGCCGGATCGCTCGGGGCCGTCCGCGACGTCAGCCCGGGCACACCGACGAAGTAGAAGTTCATGTCGAGCACGAGCGGCGACGCCGTCGGCTCGAGCGGCGCCGTCTCCTCGACGACGTACCAGCACAGGTCCGTGTCGCCGGCGCCCGACGACGCCACGTCGACCGTGTAGCGGCCCGCCTGCACCCGGTCGCGGTAGGCCGGCCCCCCCGGGAACAGCACCGGCGACACCGTCTCGAATGTCGTCGGCGTGAACGCGTACTTCGCGTAGTCGTCGATCGCCAGGGTCGTTCCGTCTGGAAACGTCACGGACTGTGTCGCTACCTGCCCGCGCAGGTCCCACACGACGACCGCGAACCCCGTCGCCGTCGACGACAGGTCGAAGCTGAGCCGCCGAACCGGCAGTGACCGTGGCCCGTTCTCGAACGGCGTGTCGACGGTGACCCCGTCAACTAGCTCGGAGTCGCACCGCGGGTTCAGCGCTGCCCCCGCGACGTCTGGGAAGCAGTACGACCCGCCGCCCTCTCCGCGGCACCGGTACCCGTCGCGGCACTCGTCGTCGGTCGCGCAGAGCTGCACGCACAGGTTGCCGTTGAACTCGCCGCGCAGACAGGCGGCACCGACGCTGTTGCAGTCGCGCCGCGACGTGCAGCCGACCGTCGAGCACATCCCGTCGGGAAAGCCGTCGTCTGGGCCGAGGCAAACACCGCTGACGCAGTCGCCATCCGTCGCGCACGGCGCGCCGTCGTCGCGGGGTGTCGGCAGACCGACGTCCTCGGGGGCCGCGTCGAGGGTGGCGTCCGTTGCTGGATCCACGTCCGCCGTGTCGGCGCCGCCGCTGCCGTCTGCGGCGGCGTCCGCGGCGTTTACGGCGCCGGCGTCTACATCGTCGCCGCCGTCGGACCCGCACGCGGGGAGGTTCGCGGTCAAGGTCAGCGCGAGCGCGAGGCGGGCGGTCCGGTTCATCGCGTCAGGGGGTTGCGGAGGAGCTGGTACGCCTGCTGCGGGCTGATCGAGCGACCACCGAGCGCGAGCGGAAACATCAGGTTGGTACGGTCCGGGCACGAATCGGGAAAGCCGCGCGTGCACTGAGGCGTGTCCGACAGCGGGTCGTAGCCGCCGCTGTACATCTCTGTCGTGTGGAACAAGCCCAGGTAGTGCCCAACTTCGTGCGCCATGACGACGGCCGTGAACACGTCGCCGTCACCGAGCGAGCCGAGGTCCCGACCGATGTACTCCGACGTGAAGACGAGCCCACTCGAGCGCGTCCCGTGCAGGCCAGCGGCCCCCGGGAGGCCCATCGAGATGCCGATCACCGAGCCAAAGTCGAAGCCCTGGACGAAGTACACGTTCAGGCTCAGCGCCTCTGCGGCGGACTCGCCCGGAGGCGCCGACAGCGCGACGAGCTCCTGGGCGTCGAACTCGGAGCGGATGATGCTCCGCGACGGGTCGTCGTCGAAGTAGCGGCGCGCGCCAAGCTCGACCCCAGCCGCGCCCAGCACCTCGGCGAACGCGTCGAGCACCGCCTGCAGGTGATCGTTCGACGCCGCCGTCGGGGCCTCGAACCCGGGCACCCCGACCAAGTGCACGTTGACATCGAGCGTCGTGCCCGCGTCGCCCTCGACCAACAGCATCCAGCACAGCGACTCCGACATCGTCTCGATGCGGGCAGTGTGCGTCCCGAACTCGAGCTGCGCCGCGAGCGACTCGATCGGCGGGATCACGATCGGGTTGATGAACCCAAACAGGTACGACGGCACGAGCTGAAAGCCGTTCGACTCCCCGCGGAAGTCGATCACGGCCCCGCTCGGCAGGTCCACCCGAAGCGGCGAGACGAGCCCGCCGTCGAGCGAGAACGGCGTCAGCATGTACGCCGTCGTGCCCTCGGGGATCTCGTAGTCGAACGTCGCGATCCCGTCGACGGGCTCGACCCCGCAGTGGATGTCGATGGGGTAGTCCTCTGGATCGAGCCCCTCGGGGACCGCTGGCGTCGTCCCCGGCGCGCAGACCGCGAGCCCCGGACCGACCGCTTGACAGAGGTAGCCGTCGCGGCACTCGTCGCTCTCTTCGCAGGCCCGCGCGCACAGGTTCCCGGTCGGCTGGCTCAAGCAACGGTTGTTGTAGGGACCCCGTGCGCAGTCGAGGAAGTCGCGGCAGTCGAGCGTCGTACACTCCCCACCCGGGTGATACGGATCGGGCAGGCACGTGCCCCCGCGACAGTCCGCGTCGGTGGCACAGGGCTCGCCGTCCCAGGCCCCGGTGAGCCGCTCCCCGGGGACACAAACCGAAGGCGCGCGACCCTCGATCCGCTCGCAGCGATACCCGTCGCGGCACTCGTCGTCGAGGACGCATCGCTGCGCGCAGTACCGCTCGGCTTCGACACCGGCGCACAGGGCATCTTCGTCTTCGCAATCCGTGTCGAGCACGCAGTCGAGCGAGGTGCAGTAGCCGTCGACCCAGCCGTCCTCGACGATGCACGTGCGTCCGATGCACTCGCGATCAGACTCGCACGGCTCACCGATCGCGAGCGTCGGCCGCGCCAGCTCGGGACGCGACGTGTCGGTCGGCGCGGCGTCCGGCCGGGCAGCGTCGCCGCCATCGCGCCCCCCGGTTTCGAAGGGCCACGCCACGTCGTCGCCGTCGCCGCCTCCCTTCCCGCCGCACGCTGCGCTGCCCAACAGGCTCCCGAACGCCGAGAACACCACGAACCACGCCGCCCCGCGAACCCGTGCGGGGCCTGCAGGCGTGGGTCTCGAGGGGGCGGCGTCGGGATGCATCGGATCGGGGGCGCGACCTAGGACCGGCAACCTAGCGCGCACGGCGCCTCGCCGCCACAACCCACCGGTCTCGGGCGTTCCGGGCCCGCCCGACGGTAATGTCCCAGGGCCCGCGGAGCCCTCCCGAAGGTAATGTCCCGGGGCCCGTGGCGGCCCTCCCGAGGGTAATGTCCCGGGGCCCGCGGGGCCCTCCCGAAGGTAGTGTTCCGGGGCCCGCGGGGCCCGCCCGAAGGTAATGTCCCGGGGCCCGCGGAGCCCTCCCGAAGGTAATGTCCCGGGGCCCGTGGCGACCTTCCCGAAGTAGTGTTCCGGGGCCGGTAATGTCCCGGGGCCCGGCCGCGGCGCCCTCCCGAAGGTAATGTCCCCGGTCGGTTTCCGGGGCCCTCCCGAAGGTAATGTCCCGGGTCGGTTTCGGGTCGTCCGCCCCCGTCCGGGGCCCGTTCCGGGGCCGTCCCGAAGGTAATGTCCCGGGGCCCGGCCGCGGCGCCCTCCCGAAGGTAATGTCCCGGGTCGGTTTCGGGTGGTCCACGGGTCTAGGATGACCCCGCCAACTCCTCCCCTACGCCTTCGCGTGCACCCACCCGCGCTGCTGCCAGCTCGCGACGAACATGAGCATCGTGAGGCCGCGGTAGATGACCTGGGCAGTCCACACGGTCGTCAGGTCCACATGAAAACGCGTCACCATGACGAAGACGGCCGGCAGAAACAGCAGCCACTGCAGGCCTACGCTGATCGCCGACGCCCGCCCCGCTGCCCCTGCGCCGAAGTGGGCGTTCATGAACACCATCCCCACCGCGTCGACGCCCATCGCGAGCGCGATGATTCGCAGCGAGCTCGCGCCTAGCGCGACCGTGTCGGGGTTCTCGACAAAGAAGCCGAGGATTGCCTCCGGCCAGAACACGCCCGGCAGCGCCAGGGTCCCGACGAGCGTCGCCGCGACGAGCGCCACGTTCCAGCCCCAACGGTACGCGTCGTCGGGTTCCTTGCGGCCGAGCGCCTGTCCGACCAGCGACGCGGCCGACAGCCCGAACCCGATGCCCGGCAGTATCGCGACCAGCAGCAGGTTTGTGATCACCTGCGACACGGCGAGCTCGGCTGTCCCGATGCGCGCGATCAGCGCGAAGAGCGTCGTCATCCCTGCGGCGAAGAAGAGCTGCTGTACGCCCGACGGCACGGCGAGTCGGGCCATCGTCATCATCGTCTCGAGCGACGGCACCCCCGCGAGGAAGCCCGCTTCGCGCGCGTGCTTCAGCGCGAGCCCGACGTAGATCGCCGTCCCAAGGTACGCAGACGCCGCCGAAGCGATCGCCGCGCCGCGAACGCCGAGCGCCGGAAAGCCGAGGTGCCCGTCGATCAGCAGCCAGTTCCCGCAGATGTTCGCGAGGTGCATCACGACCAGCGTGCCCATGTATAGCCGCGAGAGGTTCACGCCGTTCCAGTACCCGCGAAACGCGAAGTTCATCCCAATCCCGGTGATCGCCAGGAGCCGGATCCGCAGGTACGGCACGCCGAGCGCGACGACCGCCGGGTCATCGACCAGCTTCGGGTAGAACGTCGGCGCGAGCGCCCAGGCGAGCGCGGTGAGCGGGACGCCGAGCGCCATCGCCTGCAGCAGACCGCCGTTCAGCGGGACCGCCATCTCTGCCGTTCGACCCTCGCCCAGGCGACGCGCCGCCATCGCCTGCACGCCGGCAGCGAGCCCGGTGATGAACGCCATCGTGAGCCAGTTGGCGAAGCCGCCCATACCGACGGCCGCGAGCGCGTTGTCGCCGAGACCGCCGACCATCTTGGTATCGACGAGGTTCACGACGTTCTGCGACACCATACCGCCGATGATCGGCAGCGAGAGGGCCACGATCCGCCGGAGCCGCTCGCGCGTCGGGAGCAGGCCCGCCACCGCGGCGCTCAAGGGTCGACCACGACAGGCAACTCGCCCTGAGTCACGCGATAGCGATGCCCGCCGACCAGCGAGACCTGCTGAACCGTGAGCGAGGCGTCGGGCCAGCGGATGCTCACTTCGGCCTCGCAGGCCGCGCCCAGCCCGAAGTGCAGCGTCGTGTCGTTCTGGGCGCCGAAGTGCCCGTAGCCGCCGCCGACCTCCTGCGTCTGCGTCACGTCGCCGGCGCGCACCGTGACGCGCGCGCCGATGGCGGCCCGGTTCGAGCCCGGACCCCCGACGAGCGCGAGCTGCAGCCAGTTCCCGTCCTGCCCGATCACGTTCTCGAACGCCCGGATCTGCGAGGTCGGGTAGCAGTCGTTCGGCAGCGTCGCGTCGCAGCGCGCGCGTGAGTGCCCAACGATCACGTCGAGGTCGCCGTCGTGGTCGAAGTCTGCGACGACCACGCCATGGCTTCGGTTGTGGTCGATCCCGTCCTCGACCGGGACCTCTTCCCAGAACCCGGGCTCGGCCTGGTGGTAGAGGAGCCCGTAGTTGCCGGCGTAGTCGGACCCGCCGACATAGAAGTCGGGCCAGCCGTCGTTGTCGAAGTCGAGCGCCGCCGCCGTCATGTGCCCCTCGTCCCAGGTCGGGCTCGTCGGGTGGCGCACGACGAACCCGCGGACCTCGCGTGCCACGCTGCGGTCGAAGCGGACGTCGGGCTCACCGACGTTGAACAGCAGATCGGAGCCGTCGGCCCCGCGCCCGGCCCACCAGTGCTTGATCTCGGTCGTGAGCAGGTCGAAGTCGCCGTCGTTGTCGAGGTCCGCGCACACCGTCGCGCCGCTGTTTCCGCCGAGTCGGTACGGGCGGCGGTCCTCGGCGTGCCGCCAGTTGTCGGTGCTGCAGACGACCTGCGGATCGCCGATCCCCGCGCAGTCCTCAGCGTCTGGGTTCGCCTGACAGTAGCAGCGAGCGAACTGGTTGTCGTCCCAGCTCTGGTCGTTGTCGTAGGCGTATCCCGACGCGACGCTGCGGTTCATGAACGTGAACGCGCCGCCCGTCTCCCGCCCCTGCCACAGATGATTGGGCGCGCGCCCATACGACGCGGCGAGCAGCTCCGTGATCCCGTCACCGTTGAGGTCGCAAGCCGTCGCGCTCCACGCGCGCGAGTGCGCCAGGCCCGCGTCGAGGTCGTCGCGCGAGTCCCAATCGGCGGTCGTTAGCCCGATCGCGTCGGTGACGTCTTCGAACGTCCCGTCGCCGCGGCCTCGATAGAGCCGGTCCTGAGCAAACACGATGCCGCCGCCTGTCGGGGTGTAGTCGTGCTGGGGGACCCAGAGATCGAGCACACCGTCACGGTCGAAGTCGACGAACGACGCGCCACCTGGCACGTCGACGGCCCCCGCGCGCCGCAGCGCGCTCGTCGACGACGCGAACGAGAACACGCCCTCGCCGTTGTTCAGCATCAGCTCCGACGTCTCGCCAAACACGGCGACCGGGTTGTATGTGTCGACGCCGGTATAGACGTCGAGGTCACCGTCGTTGTCGACGTCGCCAAACGCGACGACCTCGAACGGTCGACCTGCGTCGGCGGTGAACGCCCGGCGGTCGTCCAGCCCCGAGTCGTGCGTCACGTCGACGAAGCGACCGTGGTCGTTGGACAGCAACCACGAGTTTCGCGTGCCGCCGGCGTAGTCGTTGTACGTTGAGCCGCCGCGACGAACGAGGAGGTCGACCCAGCCGTCCCCGTCGACGTCGCCGGCCGCGAGCCGCGTCCCCTCGACGCCGGCCAAGCCCCATTCCTCGGTGACCTCACGGAACGCGGGCGTGCCCTCCGTCCACGTCACCGCGGCGGCGCACGTCGGCGGCGCCGCGTCCACGCCGTCCGCGTCGGCGCCACTACCGTCGGGCGTGCAGTCCGCGCCCTCGCACACCCCGGCGTCACTGCCCTTTGGATCGGTCGAGCACCCGGCGAGCGCAGCGGTCGCTGCGAGCAGCGCGGCCGCGGTCCGGCGCGGGCACCGGGGCGCCGACCACGAACCTTCCAACGGCTCGCCGCGCTGCTGGCCCCCGGAGGCTTGGCGCGGCGGACGGGTCCCGACTGGCGACATCGGATGCTCCTCTACGGGATCCCGACGGTCACTGTCCCATCGAGCGTCGTGCTCGCGACGCCACCAGAGACGCGCACGCGCATCGGGACCCAGAACTCGCCGGGGTCGAGCACAAGTGTCGAGGTCCGCAGCGTGCTGTCCCCCTGGAGCACGCGCACGGTCGCAGTCGTGCTTACCGTCGCGGTCTGGTACATCAGCACGCCGATCTCGTAGGTGTCGTCGGCGGGAACGGGGACCATGACCAACTCGGGCCCCGACCCGTCCGTGACGTCGCCACCCCAGTACGGGTCGTCGGTCGTCACGTCGACCGCGCCCCAGTCCGGCAACGGGTTCGCGTAGTAACAGTCGAAGTCGTCCTGCCACTCTACAGAGTCCGACGTCCGAACGTGCAGGTCGAGGTCGATCGGATCGGACCATGTCAGCTCGATCCGGAGCTCCGAGTCGGAACCCGGGGAGAGCGCGGTGACCGTCGCCGACCCGGTGTTACAACCTGGCGTGCCATTCGAGTCAGTGACGGAGAGTGCGATGCCGTAGTTTCCTACGCGGTCTGGCGTGAAGCGGCTGGTCGTTCCGCTCGCCGGAGACATCGCCGCGTCCGAAGCCTCCGGCGTCCGCGCCAGCGACCAGTCGTACCCGGCGATCGGGACGTCGCCGAAGCTCGAGGTGCCCGAGCACTCGACCGTCTCACCGACATCCACCGTCGTCGACGCCGCGAACGCGCCCGTCGAGCCCGAACGGCGGCACCCGGCGACGGCCGTCGGGCAGCCACCGCCGCCCTCGGCGACACCGAAGACCTCGACGAACACGGAGTCGCTACCCCGAACGTCGATCCGCATCGTGTCCGAGAACTCACCCGCACCGGGCGGCTGGAACCGGATGGGGATCGCGAGCTCACCGTCGACCGACCGCGGCAGGCCGGTCAGCGTCGTACGAAACGCGACGGCTTCGGTGAACGAGATCGCCTCGATCACCGGCGTCGGCGTGTCGCACGAGAAGACGAACACCTGCGAATCCGCGAAATCCCCCACGCCGACGGGGCCGAGCTCGACGAACCCGGTCTCGGCCTCGAGGCACGCCGGATCACCTTCGGAGACGCACACCCCGTCGACGCAGACGCCGGGCGCGCACGACACGTCCACGCGGTCCGTGCCGTCGGGGCACGACCACGCGGTCGTCGCGTCCAGACACCCCGACGTCCCGAACGTGCACCCGCCGACCGGTTGGCAAGACGACAGGCCTTCGCCACCGACACAGACGTCACCTTCGCGGCACGTGAACTCGGCCTCGGACAGGCCGTCATCGGCGCACGTCAGGAGCGTCGAGTCGTCGGCGCAGCGCGCGGTGCCCGGGTCGCAGACCTGGCCGGGGACGCAGATGCCCTCGACGCAGTCCTCACCCTCCGCGCAGTCGTCGCCCGTCGCGCAGACGGCGACGCACACCGAGCCGAGGCAGTCCTCGCCCGCGCCGCAGTCGTCCGCGACGAGACACTCGACGCAGACCCCGAGCGCCTGCTCGCAGACGGGCAGAGGCGCCGCGCAGTCATCACTGGTCGCGCAGGCCGGGAGGCACGCGCCCGCGAGGCAGGTCTCGCCGCCCGCGCAGTCCGCGCTCGTGGTGCAGATCGGCCCCGCGTCGACGTTCGTGTCCACCACGGCGTCCGTGTTGCCGTCGGCGCCACCGACGTCACCACCGTCGACCGTGCCGTAGTAGAAAGGGTCGTCGCCGCCGCAGCCGGCAGCGGTCACCGCGACGGCGACGACGAGCGTGGCACCGCCGAGAGAGGTCAGGGGTCTCATGTACGACTCGCGCGAGAGTGGGGCGCTCTCTCCTAGCGCGCGTGCGACTCCCACGCCAGCCCCATTCAGCGCCGCGGCAGTCACCGCGGCGCGCGCCCCGTCGTGCATTCCCGTCGATTCGGCGCTACTGTCGTGCCATGACGCGTCCCGATCACCCCGACGCCCACCTCGATGGCCCGCGCCGCGCCGACGGCCGAACGACCTACTCCGCGTCGGGTGTAGACCTCTCGCTCATCCGCGAGGAGCTCGCTCGGACGCCGGCCGAGCGGCTCGCGGCGCTGACCCAAGAGGTCGCTGCGCTCGATGCGCTGCGACCCGCGCGGTGACGTTCGCGCCGGCGGAGCTGCTCCGCGTTCTCGTCGAGCACGAGATCCGGTTCGTCCTGGTGGGAGGCGTCGCGGCGCGGTTGCAGGGCGCGCCGGTCACTACGGCCGACGTCGACGTGCTCTACGCGCTGGACGACGACAACGTCAGTCGGCTGCAGCCGGCCCTTGACTCGCTCGAGGCCGTGTTCCGCGAGCGCCCCGACCTGCGCCCAAACCGATCCCACCTGACCTCGCGCGGCCACAAGCTCCTTCGAACGCGGTTCGGGAGGCTCGACCTCCTCGGCCACGTAGCCCCGGACCTGTCCTACTCGGACCTCGCCTCATCGGCCGACACGCTCCGACTCGCCGACGACCTCGTCGTCCAGACCGCGTCGCTCGACGCGCTCATCGCGATCAAGCGGGCGTGCGGCCGCCCAAAGGACCTCGCAGTCCTACCGCTGCTCGAGGAGACGGCGAGAGAGCGGCGCTGACCGGGAGGGATCGGGCGTCGCCCGGGCGGCTCGCGACGCGTGGCTCTACGGGCACTGGTCAGCGGAGGTCTCCGCGTACTCGCAGTACTTGCCACGGGAGTTGAGATCTGGACCGATGCTGACGCTGCACCGGCCTCCGGCGCCGCATTCGACGTCATCCCCACACTCCGTGACGCAGCGCCAACGTTCTGGACCAGACGGAGGCCGATCGAGGTCGATCGGTTCCCACTCCCAGATGTCCATGCACACGGTCCCCAGAGGACAAACGTTCCAGTCGCTTCCGCACTCCCACTCGGGCAACGGGACCTCAGACACACAAACCTCTGCCGGAGTGCTCCAGGGGATCTCCTGGCAGTGACCGACCGGACAGCCACTGACCGTGTCGGCGACGTCGCAGGCCACCTCGCAAGCGCCTATCGGCGAGTAGGGTTGTAGCGCGCAAGCCTCGTCACCGCCGCACTCCAGGTCGGTGGAGCACGCCCGCGTGCAAGTGGATGTGAACGCCGAACAGATCAGGCCCTCGTCGCAGTCGTCTTCGCGCGGGTCGCAGAAATCTCCACTCCCCAGCGGCTGGCCCGAGAACGGCACACACGCATCGCCGTTCGCCTCCTTCGAACAGCGCGTGCCGCTTGGGCACTCGTCGCCGAGCTCGCACGCGATGGCACGCACGCCGTCGCCGGCTGCGTCTTCGCGGACGTCGACGCAGACTTCCCCGTCCGTCAGCGGAGCCTCACAGCTCCGAGAGCACACGCCTCTCGAACACGTGAGGCAGGGGCCGCACTGACTATTCGGGAAGAGCGCCCAGTCCATCGGATCCCGGCTACAGGGCTGCCCCTCGGCGGTGGTGGACGAGTCGACACAGATCGGCCCGAAGGCGGTCTGCCGGCACTCTCCCTCGCAGTCGTCGCACGTCTGCTCGACGCAGCGGAAGTCAACGCGCCCGTTGCACGTCGTGACCCCCGCGCAGACGCCGATGCCGCAACAATCGGTCTGCGCCTGGCAGCCGATCGCGCACTCGAGATGGTCCAGATCGCAGAACAGCTCCCCTGAGTCCGCTTCGGTCGAATTGCACACCGAGCCCCTGCCGAGCGCACACCGGCCGGTCAACTCGGCTAGTGGGACGCAGAGCCCATCGTCGCAGAAGTGGGCCGGCGATGCCCGCACACCAGGTTCGACGAAGAGGCAGTCTTGGTGCGAGACGCAGGCGCGAGAGAGACGCCCCTGAACGGCGTCGACGGTGGTTGGATACGAACCCCAGAACGAGGCGTCGGTGAACGGTGGCGCATCTACCGGAGATTCACTGCACTCGCGGATCCGGACCGGGGGCTGGACCGGCAGGACACAGGAACCGGCTCGACAGACAAACTGCGACCAACAGTCTGCATTACTTCGGCACGTGGACTGGCAGTACGGTCCCTGATCCTCGTCGGCGGTGCCGGGGCAGCGGTATGGGTAGCAATCGCGATCGATGTCGCACCGGACTCGCCTCGAGGCGCCGCCGCCGCAGTCGCCGGAGCCACAATCCGTCCCGGAGCGGCCGCTGTCCGCCCGGAGATCTCCGGCGTCGGTGTAGTCGGCTTCCGCCGCCGACGAATCGCCGGAGCACCCCGCGAATCCGAATACGAACGGCGCCGACGCGCCGCCGAAGCACCCCGCGAGTCCGACGATGAACACGGCCACCACGGTGTTGAGCATCGCTGGCCGAGCACCGTTCACAACGGAAGCGGGTAGTCGTTTGCCTCGAGTCATCCTGTCCTCCTCGCGAAGTGATTGGTTGACGATGAGAGGTCGAGTCGGTCGAGTCAAGCGGCCGGTCTGGCGGTGTTCTCGAACATCGAGACGCGGAGTACGCCTGCCTCAACGGTGGAGTACGCGTCATCCGACGGGCGCCGCGCCTCCTCTGTCCGACGCGCCGCCAGCCAAACGCGACGGCTCCGCGTCGTGTGGTCTCGGCCCGGCGTGTGTTTCACGCGGCGGCCGGTGCGAGGTGAACGTCGGGAGCGCACGCCCTCGTGGCGTGCCCTCGCCGCGCGGGACCGGGACTGGTGCGGTCGGCTGGGACTCCGTCAGCGCGTCCGCTCCCACACCTCCGCCGCCGTCGCATACTCCGCACTGCATCGCGCGACATCGAGCCTCAGCGCGACCGCGGACTCCGGCCGCAGCTCCCCCGCGCCGACCAACAAGCACGCGATCAGCGCCGCTCGGCGGGCGGGCTCCATGTGCGCATCCGGACCCGCGCTCGGCTCGCTGCTGGCCGCCAGGAAGTACGTCGCCGCGCCCCTCGCCGCGGCCACGTCGCCGATCTCGATGGCCGCGAGCGTGGCGACGGCGTCGGCCGCGGCCTCACCCTCGGCCAGCACCGGGAACGCCCGCGCGTCGAGCACTGCGTGCGCCAGTTCGTGCAGGAGGCTCCAGCGCCAGGCGTCGAGGGCGATCCGCGCGCGAACCTCCGGCGTCCAGGCGAACCGTGTCGCCAGGCGCGTGTCGATCCGCTCGAGCTGGTCGTAGCAGTGCGACACCTGCCGCGTCTCTGGCGTGTAGTGACTGCCACCGGCGCACGTGCCGACATACAAACTAACCGGCGGCGCCGGGACGCTCACCGTGTGTTCGAGCTCGCCAGACGCCCACGCGAGCGCGTCGCCGACCTCGCCCGTGAGGGCTGCTACCCAGTCGCCGGCTTGCGATGCGGGAGTCCGCTCGGTTGACTCCAGCATCTCGCGCACTCGAGCCGACATCGGCGGCTCCGCCTGCGCCGCGATGGCGTCGCTCGACGTCGACACGACCGACACACAGCCCGCCGTCGTCGTCGCCACGAGCGTGGCGAGCGCAACCAACACGCAGCAGCAGCCGCTCACGAGAGACCTCTCTCCGAGCGGGCACCGCGGCCGACGCGCGAGCGCGGCTGCCACGACGCCTCGACGGCCCGAAAGAGCTCGTCCGCGACCGCGCGGCTCGTCTCGATGAACAACACGTGGCGCACCTGACCTCGCGTGCTCCGGCGCGCTTCGGCGGCGACCAGGCGGCAGACCGGGCACCCACACTCGCGCGGCGCGGCGCCGTCCCGTCCTATTGTGGCCAACAGCACCCGGTCGGTGCTCCCCGACGTCTCGGCCCCGCGGCTCACAGGCCCTCCGGCCGACGGTCCAGCTTCCGGTACTGTATCGCCTCTGCGACGTGTCGCACCTCTAGCGACTCGCTCGCGTCGAGGTCGGCGATGGTGCGGGCGACCTTCAGGATGCGGGCGTAGGCGCGCGCGCTCATCCCGAGCTTGTCGACGACCCGTTCGAGCAGCGCGTGGCCGGCGGCGTCGACCGGACAGAGGTCTCGGATCTCCCGAGCCCCCATCTCCGCGTTGCAGTTCATGCCGCGCTCCTCGAGCCGGGCGCGCTGCCGCACCCGCGCCGTCTCGACTCGCTCGCGGATCGCGCGACTCGGCTCACCGGGCTCCACGCCGCGGAGCTCGTCGTACCGCACAGCCGCGACATCGACGTGCAGGTCGATCCGGTCGAGCAGCGGACCGCTGATCCGGTTCCGGTACTGTGCCACCGCCTGAGGTGGATCCGTGCACTGCCGGTGGCGGTCGCCCGCGAACCCGCACGGACAGGGATTCATCGAGGCGACGAGCATGACGTTTGCTGGGTATCGGACCGAGACGAGGCTCCGCGTGACCGTCACGTATCCGTCCTCGAGCGGCTGGCGCAGAACCTCGAGGACGCTGCGACGAAACTCGGGGAGCTCGTCGAGAAACAGCACGCCGTTGTGTGCGAGCGAGACCTCGCCCGGCCGCGGGAGGCCGGACCCACCCCCCACGAGCCCCACCTCGGAGATCGTGTGATGTGGCGCACGGAATGGACGATGTGCGACGAGGCCCGCGGCCTGGCCGAGGCCCGCGACCGAGTGCACACGCGTCGTCTCGAGGGCCTCGTCGAACGACATCGTCGGCAGAATCGTGACCAGCCGCTTCGACAGCATCGTCTTCCCCGACCCCGGGGGGCCGACGAGCAGGACGTTGTGCCCACCGGCTGCCGCCACCTCGAGCGCCCGCTTCGCCTGCTCCTGGCCGCGCACGTCGGCCATGTCGAACGGGCTCGGCAGGTCACTCACCAGCTCCTCGGGGGTGCGCCGAGCGACCCGCAGCTCGTCGGCCCGCCCGCGCGCGAACGCGAGCGCCTCTGTCAGGTGTTCGACCGCGACGACGTCGAGGCCCGCGACCAGACTCGCCTCCGCCGCGTTTGCTCGCGGGACGACGACGCCGGCGAGCCCGGCGTCCCGCGCCGCGATCGCGATCGACAGAGCGCCACGGACCGGGCGCACCTCGCCGTCGAGCGAGAGCTCTCCGGCGAGCATGAACCGACCGATCCGCGTTCGCGACGCCTCGTCGAGCTGCTCGGTCGCTGCGAGCAGCGCGATCGCGATGGGGAGGTCGAACGCCGACCCGTCCTTCCGAATGTCTGCCGGCGCCAGGTTCAGCGACACGCGCCGCATCGGCCACTGCAGTCCGGCGTTTACGATGGCGGACTTGACGCGCACCCGGGCCTCGCGCACGGCGCCGTCGGGCAGGCCGACCACATTGAACGACTGAAGACCCGGGCCGAGATCGACCTCGACCGAAACAGGGACCGCGTCGACGCCGATGAGCGAGGCCGCGGTGGTACTGGCAAACATGGCAGCTCCGAGAAGAGGGCGCCCCCGCGTCGACGCGACGGCCCTCTCCAAGCCGACACGGGCGAGCGCGGGCTACGCCGAACCGCCACCCGACCGGGCGGCCCCCGCATGTCGGCGCAGCGCTCGCGTTGTTGCGTCGGCGCACGGCGGCAGCGCGTACGAGCTCGGGGCGCCGCCAGACTCCAAGTCAGCCGCCCGCGCCGTGCGACCCGCACCGGTGTTCACTTCGGCGAAGCCGGCGTCGAAGCGCTCAGCGGCACGTCGGTGCGCGGCGCGTGGCGATCCGCTAGACCTCCCTTGAGCGAGGCGCTGCGCCTCGTCTACTCGATCCGCCCCGTGGGCGAACGCCCGCGGCGCCTACTCGAAGATCTCGGATGCGCGCCCGACGGTCGCTGCGCGAACGACCCACCGGTCAAGCGTCGCGAGGTCCGTGCACTCCGAGACGAGCTCGCGTTCGGCAGCGGAGAGCTTCAGTCCGCGACTCGCCGCCACGACCAGGAGCGCCTCGGCGCGTCCCCGCGCCTCACCCCGCGCCTCACCTTCGGCGCGTCCTCGCGCCTCACCCTCGGCGCGTCCCCGCGCTTCGCCCCGCGCCTCACCCTCGGCGCGTCCGATCGCGACGTACTTCTTCGCGAAGTCGCTCTTGTACTCGTAGTTTCTCAGCTCCATCTCGGCCTCCAGCGCCCTCCGGACGGCCTCGGGGGCCGCGGCGAGCACAGCGTCAAGGTACAGTTCGGCGGTGTCGTCCGCAAGACCGGCTCGGGCGGCGTCGTCGAGCCCGTGCACGGCCGTGCGAAGCGTCGGCAAGCCTTCGTCGACCGGCGAGTGCGGGTCCATCAGCTCCGCCGCGAGGACCGCGAGCTCCGGATTCCGGGCCACCGCCTCTCGGCTCGGTGCGCTCGGAAGCGCCGATGGGCCGACGACGAGCGGCGCCCAGACCTGTCCCGGTCCCAGCTCTAGCCCCGCCGTCGCCCACCGCTCGACGCTCCGCTTCGTCGTCAACACAACGACCGCGACCGGGTGATTCGAGCGGCTGCGGAGCAGCACCTGATAGGTTGGCCACGCCGTCAGCTTCTTCGCGTCGACCCGGAGCTGCGCCTCGACGACGACGGTCAGCCCGGGCAGCTCCAGCACGAGGTCCGCACGCCGCTCGATCGGCGCGAGCGCTACGAGCTGCGAGTCGACGACGGACACCGGCGCGTCCGCCATCCACACGTTGGCGAGCGCGTCGCCCGTCAGCGACCGAAGAAGACTCGGGTTCCGCCGGATCATCTCCAGCAGGAGCTCATGGAGCGTGCTTGGCATGAGGATCGCGGTACGCGAGAGTGTGTGCCGAGTCCAGGGCCTCCGCGAAGAATCGACTCCCTCGAGCCCAGAATCCGCTTGCAAGCGGCGGCGCGCGAAGTCACTCTCCCCGAGTACGCGACGTGCGGCACGTCCCCCCGGCGGTGATGACGGTGGAAGTCGGCCCTGACCTCAGATCACACGCACAACATCCGCGGAGCGGCCGGCGGGCCGGCGCTACCACGCACGCGGCGCGAACGTTCTACATCTACGACGCCGCGGGCCGGCGAGTCCGCAAGGTCACCGAAACCTGGGATGGCTCGCTGGGTGGGTTCGTGCGGGCCGCCGATACGGTGTATCTCGGCGGTTTCGACCTTGTTCGGAAGTGGACGGGGACCGCCGGCGACGAGCTCGACGACGAGATCGAGACCGTTCATGTGATGGATGGCGCGTCCCGTTTGGCGATCATCCATAAGCAGCCGGTCGAGGAAGGCGACGTTCCGACGACGCTCACGCCCAAGTGGCGGTATCAACTCGATGACTTGATCGGCTCGGCGTGCGTCGAGGTCGGTCGCGACGGACAAGTTGTTTCGTACGAAGAGTACCACGCGTACGGCACCACGGCGCTGCTGATCGACACCGGCGGCGAAGGGTTCGGGAAGCGGTATCGTTGGTCTGGCAAAGAGCGGGACGCTGAGTCGGGGCAGGTACACTTCGGGGCGCGGTACTTCGCGCCGTGGCTGGGGTGGTGGGCGAGCGCGGATCCTGCCGGCGCAGTGGATGGGAATCCGTATCGAGTGGTGCGGGGGAACCCGGTGGGTTTGAGCGAGGTGGACGGGCGGCAGGGGGCGTCACAATACGACATCGCAGACTACCCAGACGCCAACTCCTCGACGACACCCGACGAGGCTGCAGCGCTTCGCTTTCAGGTCCAGGCTCCCTCCGACCTCGCCATTCCCAACCACGAGGGAGCCCACACAGCGCCGCCCTTAATCATCGTCTTCCGCGGTGGATTTGGGGGGATGGCGAAGTCGACGCGCCTGAGACCCTCCCGCCGGCGGATATCGGCCCACCGGGACAGATTGGTCTCGAGGTCGTCGAGCGCTTTGGCGGGACTCTCGTGCTAATCGTGCCAGGCGAAGTTCTTAGCTTCCAGAACGAGTTAGACGTGGCTCGGAACGCCATCGACTCGGCCGATCCATCAAGTCCCGCGATAGCTTTTACGGGTATAGTCGTGGCGGCGAGATCGCGCTAGCGCTGGGAGCGGAACGCCACATCGATTTACTCATCACCATCGACCCGTACGATCCGACGGACTTCGACACCATCACCCCTCCACTGGTCGTGAAGCATATCAACTACTACCAGCGCCACCAGTCGGGAAACTCATCTTGGATTCACTCAAGCGGTCCGGGCGGCCACGGGTCGTCCGGTTCACTCAGCGACTCAAGCAGCGACTCAAGCAGGGACGACGGCTCTGAGAGTTCGGGCCGCAGCGATCGAAGCGGTCCGGGTACCGGATCGTCGAATGTCCCGGGCTCGCGTGGCGAGTTTTACACCCCCCGGTTTGAAGGACAGACGGTCAATCGGCTCTTTGAGTCCGTGTCTCACGCCGACATGGACGAATTCACGGTTCAGTCGGTAATCGGGGACATCTCGAGATTCCTCACCAACTGGTACGGTGGACAGTGAGTCGCCTACCGGAGTCTGTCTTCGCCGCCATGGCGCGACCCGCATACGCCGTGTCCGCAGCCGCGTTTTGGTTTGCCGCCGGCAGCAGCGCGTGGCTAGGACTGTGCGCGGCCCGACCGGGGCGACACATCCCATGGATTATCCTCTTTTTCATCATAGCGGCCACATGTTACGGCGCATGCGTAGTATCTGCGGCTCTCGGCCTCGGAAGCAAGAACGGGGCGTTGCGTACAACACACGCCCAAGCCGTGCGGATCTGGCTGGCTCTGGCCGCGGTCGGAGGCGGAGCATGCGCGGTCGTCGTCGCGTGGGCAGTAGCGTATTCGGTCGAGATGGAGCGGGAGGACGCGCTCCGGTGGGCGTGGGTGTCGCCAGTACTCATCAACTCGGCCGCGTGGCTGTTGTTGCGGCACGTGGGGCAGCCGTTGCTCGCTCTGCTCGCCGGGAGACGGCGCCATGTCCGATCGTATCAGAGAGTGGATCGAGAGCGCGAGTGAGGAGTTGGCGGAGCTTCTGCTCGATGAGCAGGACGTCGTGGAAGGAGCCATTGGCGTTGACCTTCGGCGTCCGAGCTCTAGCTTGAGCTCGGACGTCGTGGCGTCGAGAGGGCCTACAACGAGCTAGCGGTTCGGCTGGTGGAGTCACTGAAGGACGAAGGCTACTCGGTCGAGCGGCGCGTGGCGATCCGCTAGACCTCCCTCGAGCGAGGCCCTGCGCGTCGTCTACTCGATCGGCCCCGTGGGCGAACGCCCGCGGCGCCTACTCGAAGATCTCGGATGCGCGCCCGACGGTCGCCGCGCGAACGACCCACCGGTCAAGCGTCGCGAGGTCCGTGCACTCCGAGACGAGCTCGCGTTCGGCAGCGGAGAGCTTCAGTCCGCGACTCGCCGCCACGACCAGGAGCGCCTCGGCGCGTCCCCGCGCCTCACCTTCGGCGCGGCCCCGTGCTTCGCCCTCGGCGCGACCCCGTGCTTCACCCCGCGCCTCACCCTCGGCGCGTCCGATCGCGACGTACTTCTTCGCGAAGTCGCTCTTGTACTCGTAGTTTCGCAGCTCCATCTCGGCCTCCAGCGCCCTCCGGACGGCCTCGGGGGCCGCGGCGAGCACAGCGTCAAGGTACAGCTCGGCGGTGTCGTCCGCAAGACCGGCTCGGGCGGCGTCGTCGAGCCCGTGCACGGCCGTGCGAAGCGTCGGCAAGCCTTCGTCGACCGGCGAGTGCGGGTCCATCAGCTCCGCCGCGAGGACCGCGAGCTCCGGATTCCGCGCCACCGCCTCGCGGCTCGGTGCGCTCGGAAGCGCCGATGGGCCGACGACGAGCGGCGCCCAGACCTGTCCCGGTCCCAGCTCGATGCCCGCGGTCGCCCACCTCTCCACGCTCCGCTTCGTCGTCAGCACGACGACCGCGACCGGGTGATTCGAGCGGCTGCGGAGCAGCACCTGATAGGTTGGCCACGCCGTCAGCTTCTTCGCGTCGACCCGGAGCTGCGCCTCGACGACGACGGTGAGCCCGGGGAGCTCCAGCACGAGGTCCGCACGCCGCTCGATCGGCGCGAGCGATACCAGCTGCGAGTCGACGACGGACACCGGCGCGTCCGCCATCCACACGTTGGCGAGCGCGTCGCCCGTCAGCGACCGGAGAAGACTCGGGTTCCGCCGGATCATCTCCAGCAGGAGCTCATGGAGCGTGCTTGGCAGTAAACGTTCGCTACGAGGGCGGGTTCCGGCGGGTGTGAGCCCCCCGTATCCTCGCGTCGTCCCAACCCGAGGAGGACGACATGGAAATCGAGGAAGCGTTGGCGCTGGGTTCGGCGCCCTACTGGTCTGAGGACGATGGCCGGCGGGCGCTCGAGCTGATGGCGCGGAGTGGTCTGAGTGAGCGCGAGTTCGCGGCGCGGACGGGGATCCGACGGACCCGTTTACGGTACTGGCGGCAGCGTAGCTCCGAGGCTGCGGGGGCGGATGTCGGGCCCCCGGCGTTCCGCGAGGTGGTCGTGATGTCGGAGCCGGAGCGCGGCGCGGCGCCGTGGGTCGCCGAGCTTGAGTCCGTGGGCGTGTGGCGTGTTCGGGTGGCACGCGACTTCGACGCGACGTCGCTCACGCGCCTGCTCGCGGTGCTGGAGTCGCGGTGCTGACGCTGCCAGCGTCGGTGCGCCTGTTCGTGGCGACCGAGGCCGTGGACATGCGGAAGGGGATCGACGGGCTGAAGCTTCTGGCTTCGAATGTGGTCCGCGAGGACCCGCTGTCTGGGCACATCTTCGTGTTCGCGAACCGCCGCGGAAACGTGATGAAGGCTCTCTGGTGGGACCGGACCGGCTTTGTCGTACTGATGAAACGTCTGGAGCGAGGCACGTTCCGGCTACCTCGAGTCGAGCCTCCGGGCGACGCGCGGAGATCGACGGCGGGAGCTGCACCTGCTGCTCGAGGGCTTCGACCGCGCCCGCGCCAAGCCGGGGAAGCGGTGGTACCGGAGTCCACAAATCGCTTGCGGAACGAAACAGCTCGTGATCTACGGGGGACATGTCCCCCGCGTCATCGACATCAACCAAGCGGCAGACCCCGAAGGTCGCGTTGGATGTTTGGGACAACGTCCGCCCCTTGCTCGACAGCGGCAACGTGGACGACGCCCGTGACCTCGTCGTGGGTGCGTTGTCCGCGCTCGCGGTGCGTAACGCGGAGCTCGAGCTCTTGCTGAAGAAGGCCCGAGACGCGGGACGGGGCGCGACGTCAGAGAAGGTGACGCCGGAGCAGCTCTCGCTGTTGGCCGCGTTGCTGGCAGACGCGACGCCCGAGGAGGCAGAGCCCAGCGTCGAAGCCGAGATGTGCGCGGACGCCGCGCTCGACCAGGAGATCGTGGACGCCACTGCCCAAGCGGAGGCGGCCGCTGCGGCGGGGGCGACGGGTGAGTCGGCCCCGAAGAAGACGCGGAATCGAGCGCTGCGCCTGGACTCGCTTCGTGTCGAGGAGACAGTGCTGCCGATTCCCGAGGACAAAGGCGGACTGGCGCCTCCTCGGGTACGACGAGACGCAGCGGATACGCTTCAGCCCCGCCCACTTCTATCGCGAGCTCATCAAGTCGCCGGTGCTCGAAGCACCGGAGCTCGACGACGACGGGAACACGCGGATCGTGAAGTGCACCGACCAGGTGCCGCCCACCCTGCAGCCCGGTTGTGTGGCGGGGAACGATGTCATCGCCGCCGTACTGACGATGAAATACGAGCGGCACATGCCGCTGCATCGGATGCGCAGGGCTTTCCTCGCCGACCAGGGGCTCGACCTGCCCGTCTCGACGCTCTGCGACTGGGCGGCGCTCGGCGGCAAGGCGTGTGAGCGCCTTGCGAAGGAGCTGAGGGACGACGTGCTCGCGAGCTGGCTCACGATGACCGACGCCACCGGCCTCCGGGTGAACGACCCGAAGTCCGGCGTGTACCGCGGAACGATCTGGTGTGTGATCGGACGTGCCGAGGACCCGGACAAGCCTCCGAACGTCCTCTTCGAATTCACGGAGAACGGGGGGGGAGACAGGACCTTGGACGATGTTTGAGGTCGAACCGGCTACGTGATGGCCGACGCGAACAACGTCTACGACCGGATCTACAACGGCCGCCGGGGACATGCGATCGAGGTCGGCTGCAACGCCCACGCCGTCCGAGACGTCAAAGGCCTTCTCCCCGCGGACCCACGCGGCGCGTACATCGTGCAGCTCATCCGTCGCGCCTATCGCCTCGGACGCTGGCCGACGCGAAGTGCATGTCGCACGAGCAACGCGCGGAGCTGCGTCAGCAGCGAACCCGTCCTCTCTTCGAGGACAAGCTCAAGCCCCTACCTCGCGCAGCTCATCGCGCAGAGCATCCCCAGCGACCCGCTCCGCAAGGCGGCGCAGTACTACATCAACCACTGGACCGCGCTAACCCGGTTTCTCGACGACGGGCGCCTGCCGCTCGACAACAACGCCGTCGAGTCCGCGCTCCGCGTCGTGCGCCTCGGCGAGAACAACTACCTCTTCGCAGGCTCGACAGAGGCCGCCAAGCGTCTCGCCGCGATCCTGACAGTGATCGCGACCGCCCGCGCCCACGGACACAACATCGCCGACTACCTCACGCGAGCCTTCGACGGCATCGCCACACGGGATTGGGACGCGTCGGTGCGCGACCTCCTGCCGGCTGCCCTCAAGGCGTGAAATCCGGCGGAAGCTGGGATGAGGGCACCACGCCCTCGTACCGTACGTTTACGCTTGGCATGAGGATCGCGGTACGCGAGTGTGTGTGCCGAGTCCAGGGTCTCGGCGAAGAATCGACTCCCTCGAGCCCAGAATCCGCTTGCAAGCGGCGGCGCGCGAAGTCACTCTCCCCGAGTACGCGACGTGCAGCACATCCCCCCGGCGGTGATGACGGTGGAGTTCGCCCCTGACCTCAGATCACACGCGCCGGCTCGCCGCAGAGGCCGGCCAGTGGAGGACACCGCACACGCCGCGAAGACGTTCTACACGCACGACGCCGCGGGCCAGCGAGTGCTACAGGTCACCGAGACGAGGGACGGCTCGCTGGGTGGGTTCGTGCGGGCCGCCCGGGAAGGAGCGGGACGGGGAGTCGGGGCTCGTGTACTTCGGCGCTCGGTACTTTGCGCCGTGGCTTGGAAGGTGGGCGTCGGCGGACCCGGCAGGCGCGGTGGATGGGAATCCGTATCTGGTGGTGCGGTGGAGCCCGGTGGGTTTGAGGGAGGTGGACGGGCGGTACCATTGCTCGCTGGATAGAGGTTCGCGCCGTGTCCGAAAGCGACATCGTTCACGAGCTTGGTCATTTTGGTCTGCATGACCTATCCGACGAAGACCTCGCGACTTGGGAGTCCGCGTACAATCAGTTTCTCGACAACGTCCGAGGAACGGATGGATCCCCGTCCATTCCGAGAAGCTTGATCTTTGGCACTCCCGGCACGATTGAAGCTTACGCAACTACGAGTCTCGGTGAGTTCTTCGCCGAGGCTCAAGCGGTCTACTCGCTCAACCCGCAGCAAGATACTCCGTCGTCGGACCCGGATTGCGACCACCTTCTCTCCACCTGGGAGTCTGAGACCCGCCGCCTGTTGCGGCTCCACGACCAAGCGCCGGCGGCGTGGGACTTGATCACTCAACAACGAACGCGAGATGTGCGTCCAGTGCACACGGACGAGGAGATAGACGCTTGGCGAGACTATCATCAGCAGATCCACCGGTGACGGCGAACTACTCTCATCGGGCCATCGTAGTTTGGTTCCTGGTCTACGGCATCGCGGGCGGCGCATCGTCCTGTGTGACCTCGACCCAGTGCCCCATCCGTGCATCTATCTATGTCGCCGACGCATCGCCATCCACACCGCCTGAGTCGGAAATCTGGCTGTATCGCGTCTTGACGTCGGATGAATTTGTGCTGGAGTGCGGGCAGCGCCCAACTGCACTCCTCCGCGGCGCGCACAGGCGCAGAGCGGTGGTCGCATCGTCGCCTGCCGACGCCGAGACCTGTGAGATCCGTGCTACTTTTCCCACCCTGAAGATTCAAGTCGGCTCCTCGGGGGCGCTGCGCTTTGAACTTCGAGGACCGACTGAATGACGCTGCGTTTGAGGACTTCCAACGACAAGCAAGTCCCAGGACTTGCCATTGCGTGCCTTGGGCTGTCGAGCCTCCTCGTTGACGCCTGCGCGCACTCCGGTATCGTGAGCGATCCGTTTGTTGTGTGCGCAATTCGCCTTGTCGCTTTCCGCCCCGATGTTGATGTTTGGAGCGAGCCCAATGACAGATATCGAACGTTCGTCTTCGCGCAGGGTGACGAAGACATCGTGCTTCCGCCTCCGCTAACAACAACAGCCCCGGCGCCCGCGCCACGCGTTTCTTTGTTAGACAGCGCGCTCAAAGTTCGATGCAACGGACGACAGTGCACCGTTCGATTGAGCCCGCTATCGGTCGTGCTGAGGGTTGACGAAGACTCCGATCCGTTCGTGAGCGCTACGCTGGATTGTTGGGTTGACGACGACGAGTTTGACCGGGACGCCGTCCTCGCGCCGCGCTCTGTGCTCGAGTGGTGAGTATGTCCGTGACCCAACGGCGAGGCGTCGGGTGGCTGTGGGACTTCGGACTGGACGATGGGTCACGCGGCGATGTGGGCAAGTGAGGTGACGGCTTCGAAGGTGACTGCTCAGTGACGCCTGGGTCGTCAGCTCGAGCCGAAGTCGCCACTCTGGCACGGGGGCGCTCGTTCCGGCGCGGCCTGTTCGACGGCCCGAGACGGCCGACACTCAGATCGAGGAACCCTCGGCGCTGGGTTCCGCGCCCTGCTGGACTGACGACGATTGCCTCCGTGCGCCGTAAACGTTCACTACGAGGGCGTGATCCGGCGGGTCTGAGCCGGCCGTCCTCGCGTCCTCCCAACCCAAGGACGACGACATGGAGATCGAGGACGCGTTGGCGCTGGGTTCTGCGCCCTACTGGTCTGACGTCGCTCGCCACCGGGCGCCCACGCGGAGCTGCGAGCGCGCCGCGCCTTCGCAGCAAACGTCGGGCGGGTACTCCCACCTGACCGGCGACGCAGAAGCTGCGCCGAGGGCAGCACCGCGAAGAGATCCTTGGTCCCGCGGAACACCCTCCCCCGACCCCGGGGGGCCGACGAGCAGGACGTTGTGCCCACCGGCCGCAGCGACCTCGAGCGCCCGCTTCGCCTGCTCCTGGCCGCGCACGTCGGCCATGTCGAACGGGCTCGGCAAGTCATTCACCAGCTCCTCTGGGGTGCGCCGAGCGACCCGCAGCTCGTCGGCCCGCCCACGCGCGAACGCGAGCGCCTCTGTCAGGTGTTCGACCGCCACGACGTCGAGGCCCGCGACCAGGCTCGCTTCGGCCGCGTTTGCTCGCGGGACTACGACGCCGGCAAGCCCGGCATCCCGCGCCGCGATCGCGATCGAGAGCGCGCCACGGACGGGGCGCACCTCGCCGCTTGCGAGCGGGGGCGCGCGAAGGTACGGTCACCGGGTACGCACTCTGCGGCACGTCCCCCTGGTCGGTGATGACGGTGGAATTCGGCTCTGACCTCAGATCACGCGCGCCAGGGGCGCGTACGTGTTTTGGTATCCAGGAGTGGGTGGCGTGATGCGGCTGCTCGGCTACCTAGGAGTCCACATTGACGAATTGCTCACTTCCGAGCCACTCTCACGCTGGGATGCAATCCGCAGCGAGGTCGCGCTCGACGAGGTCGCCTATGACGATCTCGACAGTCCAACGATCATTTACGAGTTCGTCGGACGCGGGGTCAGCGTAAAGTGCGACGCCTTCGACAAGATCGCAACCGTGTTCGTTGAACGTGGAGGCGACGGAGAGTCCCTCGTCGACGACACGTTTCGGATGACGCGCAGTCAGGTGTTGGAGCGCTTCGGCTCGCCGGAGCGTAGTGGAAGCGCATCCTGGTCCCCGTTTCCCATGGTGCCTGGGTTCGTTTCGCGCTTCCCGAGGGGTTCCTCCATGTGCAATTCAGCATTGCACGCGACGAGGTGGACCTCGTCACGCTGATTCGACCGGACGTAGCACCATGACGATCGCCGTCCGCGCCTTGGGCGTGGCCCCGCCCCGCGGGCACTTACGCATTGCGTAAACGTTCGCTACTAGGGACAGTTCCGGCGGTTGGCGCCCCCAAGTCCTCGCGTTGTCCCAGCCCGAGAAGGACGACGCGGGGATCGAGGGAGCGTTGGCGCCGGGCCCGCAGCGCCTACTCGAAGATCTCGGATGCGCGCCCGACGGTCGCTGCGCGAACGACCCATCGGTCCAGCGTCGCGAGGTCCGTGCACTCCGAGACGAGCTCGCGCTCGGCAGCGGAGAGCTTCAGTCCGCGGCTCGCCGCCACGACCAGGAGCGCCTCGGCGCGACCCCGCGCTTCGCCCCGCGCCTCACCCTCGGCGCGTCCGATCGCGACATACTTCTTCGCGAAGTCGCTCTTGTACTCGTAGTTTCGCAGCTCCATCTCGGCCTCCAGCGCCGTCCGCACGGCCTCGGGGGCCGCGGCGAGCACAGCGTCAAGGTACAGTTCGGCGGTGTCGGCCGCAAGACCGGCTCGGGCCGCGTCGTCGAGCCCGTGCACGGCCGTGCGAAGCGTCGGCAAGCCTACGTCGACCGGCGAGTGCGGGTCCATCAGCTCTGCCGCGAGGACCGCGAGCGCCGGATTCCGGGCCACCGCCTCTCGGCTCGGTGCGCTCGGAAGCGCCGATGGGCCGACGACGAGCGGCGCCCAGACCTGTCCCGGTCCCAGCTCTAGCCCTGCCGTCGCCCACCGCTCGACGCTCCGCTTCGTCGTCAACACAACGACCGCGACCGGGTGATTCGAGCGGCTGCGGAGCAGCACCTGATAGGTTGGCCACGCCGTCAGCTTCTTCGCGTCGACCCGGAGCTGCGCCTCGACGACGACGGTCAGCCCGGGCAGCTCCAGCACGAGGTCCGCACGCCGCTCGATCGGCGCGAGCGCTACGAGCTGCGAGTCGACGACGGACACCGGCGCGTCCGCCATCCACACGTCCGCGAGCGCGTCGCCCGTCAGCGACCGGAGAAGACCCGGGTTCCGCCGGATCATCTCCAGCAGGAGCTCATGGAGCGTGCTTGGCATGAGGATCGCGGTACGCGAGAGTGTGTGCCGAGTCCAGGCCCGCGGCGAAGAACCGACTCCCTCGAGCGCCCACAGCACGGCTGGGTGTGTCTCAAGTCGGCACATCACGCCGGCGACGCGGTCCAGCCGAACGTGCAGTGGTTGGGAACGACGCGGTTCGAGACCTTGAGCCCGGCCCCGAACCGCGCTATCGACGCCAGAGTCGCCCTCCTGGTCGAGAGAACGTCCCATGGCCATACGTCCCCGTTCCGTCGTCGTCGCGCTCGCTGTGGCCGCGCTCTCCGTGCCCTCGTGCGGCGACGACGAGACGCCCGAGGACTCGTCGGACGTCGGCGTTGACGCTGCCGCCGAGGGGGACTCGGGTGGTGACGCCGGTGCCGATGTCGCGGCTCAGGCTGACGCGGTCGCGGACGGCGAGGGCTCGGGCGACACGGGCGATGATGCTGGCACCGACGACTCCGGCACCGACGACTCCGGCGCCGACGACTCCGGCGCGGCGCTCTGCTCGTACGAGAGCGGCGGCACGTGGCTGCTGTCGGCGATCCACTTCATCATCCCTGGCGCCGACGGGCACGTCGACGGATTCGACGTCGACGGCATCGTCTCTACCGCCGGAGACACCCGCGGGTGTGGCAAGGCAGACGTGACGTCGCCAGATGGCCGCACCGGCATCGACAATCAGTTCGCCACCCTGCTCCCGGGAGTCATCGAGCAGCTCGGTGACATCGACAGCCAGGTGAGCAATCAGATCACGCTCGGGCAGCTCAGCTACGTCTTCCGCGTCTCGTTTGGCGACGACGACACCTGCACGTTCGAGATCGTGCCGACCGACGGCGCGGTGATGCTCGACGCGACCGGAGAGATCGAGCGGTACCAGACCGTTGGTTTGGATTCGGAGGGGGTGTCGACGACGACGACCTGTTCGGCCGCGCCGATGTGTGGAAGCTGGACGGCGACGGGCACGCGGCTGGAGCTGCCGTTCACGTTCCTGGGCACGCCGATCCACATCGCCCTCGAGCCTTGGCAGCTCAGCCTCGACGTCGACGAGACGGGGCTGGCGCACATCTTGGTCGGCGGCGCGATGCCGATGGCCGACGTCGACATCTTCCTCGAGGCTCTCTCGGGCGACACGACGACGCGCGCGATCCAGCAGCAGGTGCGCGGCATTCTGCCGATCCTCGCCGACACGTTCCCCAACGAGGACGGTGAGTGCACCGGGATCAGCGCGGGGCTTCGGTTCGAGGCGCTGCCCGCGTACGTGTTCGAGTAGTCGTCGCTACTCGCGAGCGCCGGCGGGCGCGGCCGTCGCCACGACGTCGGAGCCCCCGCTCGCGACGAACACCCACAGCGCGGCGAGCCCCCAGTGGGGAGAGTCGTCTGGGCGGTACGGCGCCAGCTCGAGCGCGAACTCCAGCGCAGGCGCGCACAGGACGTCGTCGGGGATCAGCAGGTGCTCGACGTCAGACGCCGTCGCGACGTAGGTCTGAAACCCGGTGTCGATGTGTTCGCGGACGGCGTCGACGACGTCGGCCGGGCTGGGCAGTCGGCCGCTTCGGTCGAGCGCCGCAGCCTGGCGACCCAGCACCGCTGCGACAGCTGCCGACATCGGCCCGGCCGGACCGACCCCGCACGCCGAGCGTCGAAGGGCGACAAGGTCCTCGACCTCGATGTGTGCCGCGTTCACGTCGCTCTCCGCGAGCGTCGAGTATCCGACGATCGCGAGCTCCGTGACGCCGGCTTCGCGCCCGACACCAATGGCGACGGAGTCGAACTGGGACCCAAAGATGAGGGAGCGCGCGCCGGCTGAGAGCGCCGCGGCGCTCACGAACTCCGACGCGGAGTGAAGACCGCTGATCGGCTGAACTGTCATCCCGACATCGGCGACACGTCCCTCGACGTCCCACCCCGCGAGGACGCCCCGCTGCACGCGGTCGCGGAGAGCGTCGTCTGGGTGAACGAGGAGCGCCGCCGCGCGCGAGACGGTGACCGACTGCGCCACGGCGAGAGTGACGGGAGGGAGCTCTGCGGCGGCCCTCGCGGCGTTGATCGCCGCCACGATCGATGCGTCGTCGGTGCCACGGATGTCGCCGTTGGCCGCGTCGCGGCGATATGCCGACTGCGGGCTTCCAGACGGCGAGACGGTCACCGACAGCACCCCCTGTGCGAGGAGCTCGCCGGGGCGATGGTCATAGAGCTGAATGTTCGCGCGGTCATCGCTCCGGTCGAGCGGACAGACGATGCGGTACGCGGGCGACACGGGCGCCGGGTCGACGGCGCAGCGCGCGACGTCGTGGTCGCCGATGGTCACCCAGGCGTCGAGCTCGCTCCACCGCTGGTCGAGCATCCCGGCGATCTCGACGCTGTCGCCGGCGACAGCGATGGGTGTCGGCTCGACGAGCTCCGGCCGCAGTGCGTACTGGACCAGCACGTAGAAACGCCCGGCAGAGGCGTCTACATGGGTCGCCACGCCCCATCCGCCCTGAGAACGCCCGAGCTCCGACTCTCGGATCCCCTGGACCAGCAGGTCACCGACACGCTGGATGTCCTCGGGCGACGGCGCGGCTCCGTCGAAGTCGATCCAGGCGGAGCGGGACCCGTGCACGCCGCTGCTTCCGCATCGACCGGTGACGAACTCGGCGATGTCGGCGGGGAAGTCCCGGTCGCCAAATCGAGCCCGCAGCTCGACGGACTGCGCGGCCACGCAGTCGAGCTGCGCGGTCTCGTCGTCGGGCGGAAGCTCGGTCCCGACCATCGCCCGAACCGCGAGGAGGGGCCCATCGGCGGGCGCCGCGGGAGTTGCTCCAATGTGCGTTGGGAGCGTCCCGACCATCGTCCACTCATCGAGGTCCGCGATCTCGGCGGCCTCGACGTCTTCACGCGCATTGGCGCTTCCGAGGAGGCGCTCCAGCTCGCTCCGGCTGGGGAAGTCGGTGCTGGCGGAAGCTCTGGGCTCGGGGCGGCCACCGACGGAGGGTGGCGCCACGGCGCTGCCGCCCCCGCACGAGACCGCAGCACCGCCCAAAGACACGTAGATCAAGGCACGGAGAATCCCACTGCGACGCATCGCCACTCCTGGTTGGTTCGGGGCGTCGCTATCACGCACGCAGCAGAGCCGCAACCGAACGCGAGCGGGCGGCGGGGTGGACGCCACCATTGTCACGCCGGCCGCTGCCGGGTACTTACTGCCGTACAGGTCGGTCGCCCGCGGGCGCCGCCCCTTCGCCGCCTCTGTGTTGCCATGACGCAAGCCCCCACCGTCCTCATCGCGCTCGACCTCGCGACTCAGCCGACCGGCCCTTGCCGTGTGGGCGCCGACATGGCGCGGCGCATGGGTGCACGGGTCGTCTTGCTGTACGTCTCGGAGCTGCCGCCCGGCGTTCATGCGCAGACGATGGTGGCGGCCGGCGGGACCGGGTTTGCTCCGGCCGCCGAGCTGCTCGACGACGAAGTGCGCGAGCGCGTGGAGCCGCAGCTGGCGGAGCTGCGGCGCGTGGGCGTCGAGGGTGACGTCTGGCATCGGTTTGGTGAGGTCACGTCGACGATCGCGGCGTGCGCGACCGAGTCCGACGCGTTGATGCTGGTGATCGGCTCCGACATCCGCTCTGGGCTCGGGCGTTTGTTTGGCGCCGGATTCACCGAGGCGATCATCAAGGCATCGCCGTGCCCTGTGCTCGTCGTGTCGCGGGACTCCGGGGCTGGGGTCGACGGCGTCGGGCGCGTCCAGGCACAGGTTGCCGCAGAGGCCGACGGCTAACGCGTCCCCGCACGGGCGGCGAGACCGCGGTCGCCCCGGTTCACGGGGCGCCGGCCTCGAGTTCGCCTAGCAGCTCGCGCATCGCGTCGCTGACGACCTCTGGCGCGGCACCCTCGACGAGCGCCCGCGCACGCAGGCGCGCCTCGTCTCGCCACCCGCACGCCGCCTCGATCCGCGCAAACATCGCATACAGGAATGGGCCTGCGTCGGGGCTGTCGTCGACGCATCGGTCGACGGCAGCTTCGAGGTTGGTGAGCGGCGGCCTGTAGTAGAGGCTCGCCCTAAGGGGGAGCGACTCCGCGGCGCCCGTTAGCAGCGCGCGGCACCGGTCCGGCGTGGCCTCGCCAGGCGCGGCGTCCTGGAGCGCCGTTGCCCACGCCTCGAACAGCAGCGCGCCGCCGGTGGCCCGCGTCGCGAAGTCGGCGAACTCGGCCGCGTCGACGTCGCCGCCGACCACCGCGTGCGCCAGCGAGCCAGCCAGTCGGTCCGAGAACGGCGTGTCGCGCGCGGCGTAGAAGTCGGCCAGGTCGGCGAGGTCGATCTCGCTCGCGGGCAACGTCGCCCACAGGAGGTCGGACGGACCCGGCCGCGCGCGCTCGTCGAGGTTCGCGAAGCGCTCGCTGCGCGCGCCGACGAACTGCGCCACCGGGGCCGTAAACTCGAGCACGGGGTCCAGGTCCGTCGCGAGCCGCGGGCCGCCGTCGAGCGTGGCGCGCAGCCCCGACTCCGACGCGAGCTGAAGCGCGAGGAAGCGAGAGGCGGTAGTCGGCGCAGCCGGGTCTCCTTGCAGGTCGTCGCGGACCACGGTGCGCGCGAGCGCGGCGCGCAGCCGAGCGACGTCGACGGTCAGCGGGGCGTCGCTGCCGAGGAGGACGACGTCGACGCCCTGGGGCCACCACACCGTCACGTACGGAAAGGCTGCGCCGAACGTCTCCAGGACGGCGTCGACGGACGCGTCGTCCATCGCATACACGTGCATCCACTGCGCGGCGATGCCGCCGGGCGCGAGGCGGTCGTGCATGAGCTCGAAGAACTCGCGCGTGAACAGCGCGGCGTTGCCGGCGACCCATGGATTCGAGGGCTGGCTGATGACGACGTCGAAGCGACGATCGAGGCGGTCGAGCCACTCGCGGCCATCGCCGCGCAGCACCTCGACGTTTGGCTGCGAGAGCACGTCGTGGTTCACGGCGGCGAAGAGCGGCGCGGCGGCCAGGACACCCTCGCTCAGCTCTGCGACGGTGACCCGCGTGTTTGGGTGCAGCGCCGCGCTGCCGGCCGTGATGCCGCCGCCGAGTCCGACGACGAAGACGGTCGGCGATTGGTTTCCGGTGGCGGCGTAGTGCAGTAGGAGCGGGATGTGGGCGAGCAGCCGCTGCGTCGGCATGTCTTCGGCGTCGGACGCGTCGGTCTTGCCGTTGACCTTGAGGTAGATGTGCCCGTCTGCGGCGCGCAGGACCACCGCGCTGTCGGTCGGTCCGTCGTGATTGAAGACCGTCGTGGAGCGTCCCCGGCTTTCGAGGAACTGCTCGAAGGTCCCGTCGGGCTCGAAGGTCCAGCGTCGGAACCCGCCGGCGTGCATCACGGATGGGTTCCAGGCCGGGGCGAGCATGCCGAGGCACAGCGCGGTGACGACGGATGCGACGAGGCGGCGGCGGGTACGGACGCGGTCATGGTCGGCCGGCCGATCCGCCGCAGCGTTCGTCACGATGGCGGCGACACCAAGCAGGGCCATGGCGGCCGTGAGCGTGTGGCGGAGCCCGAGCGCCGGGAGCAAGACGAAGCTGGCCACGAGGGGACCCGCGACGTTCCCGAGCGTGTTCACTGCAAACAGGCGGCCGACGGTCGTGCCCACTCGCTCCGAGCTCGGGGCTGCGGCGGCGACGAGGAGCGGAAGGCACGCTCCCGTGGCGACGGTGAACGGGAGCATCCAGGCGAACGCCAGCGTCGCCTGGGCGGCGAGCGCGACGGGGTACGCCGTCGCGCGGCGCTCGAGTACGTTTGCGATCGCGAACTGCCAGTACGGGAGGCGCTCGTACAGCGGCAGTCCGATGCAGAGTGCGACCATGGCGGCCGTGAGGGCCCACGACGCGGCGCTGGCTGCGTGCACGGAGCCTCGCACGCGCGACAGCCGGCGTTCGGCGGCGGCGGCGCCGAGGGCGATCCCGCCGATGAACGCGGCGAGCATCAGAGTGAACGCCTGCGACGAGCTCCCAAAGACCATCCCAAACACGCGCGTCCAAACGACCTCTACCGTCAGCGTGGCAATGCCGAGCACCCCGGCGGCGACGGTCAGCGCGCGCGGTGACGGCGGGGTGGTGTGGCGCGTGGCGGCGTGCTTGGTTTCGGCGGCGAGACGCGCGTCGTCGAGTGGCGGCGAGGCTGAGCCGGGCTCCTCGTCGAGGGCGAGCCGCGCGCGGGCGCTGAGTTCGTGTGCGAGCAGGGCGCCGAGTGCGGCGGCCAGGTTCGCGGCCGCCGCGAGCTCGACCGCGGTGGCCACTCCGAGGTTCGGTATCGCGATCAGTCCGGCCCACAGCACTCCGACGGCGGCGCCGGTGGTGTTGAGGCGATACAGTCGGGCGATGGTCGTCGCGGCGAGCGCGTCGGCGGTGGCGGTCGCGCGGGCGACGACGGGCAGAGTGCCGCCCATCGCCGCTGCCGGGATGGCGACGAGCGCGGCGGCCACCGCGAGCTTCTCGAGGGTGAGCGCCGGCCCGGGGAGCTGCCCGTCGGTGGCCGCTCGAAAGGCGCGGGCCACGGCGGCGTGCAGCGCCGGCGACGCGACGCCGAAGCCGGCGATCACCAGCTCGAGCGCTGCGTACAGGCGGAGCGCCCGGTCGGGGCGACGGTCGGCGGCGCGGCCGAGCAGCGCGGCGCCGACGGCTAGGCCCCCGAGGAAGCCGGCGAGGACGGTGGCATGCGCGATGGCGGTGGCGCCGACGAACCGTGCAAGCGTGCGCGCCCAGGCGACCTCGTAGACGAGGCCGGCGGCCCCGCTGACGAAGACGCAGGCGGCGAGGAGGGCTCGCGCGCCGCGCGGAGTCGCGGTCAGGCGCGGAGCGAGGGCGACGTGATGATCCCCTTGCACAGCAGGTCGACGAGGATCGAGGCGGTCTCGTCGGCGGGGAGACCGACGATGTCGATCAGGTCAGAGAACGAGACGGCGCCGTCGATGTTCTGCAGGACGAAGGCGGCCTGGGCGCTGAGGTCGGGCGCGACGTCGGTCTTGAAGACGTAGGGCTGCTCGTCGATGAGCCAGGAGAGCCGATCCGCGGCTGGGAGCGACTCGTCGTGGAGGCGCAGCTCGGCGCTGTTCTCGACCGGGGTGTCGGCGCGCTCGTCGAAGTCTGACGAGACGAGGCCCTGCAGCTCGTCGAGGTCTGTCGTGCTGAAGGCGGGCCCCATAATGGTGCGACCGGCGCCCTGCGGAATGGGCGGGGGCCCGGCGCCGCGGCGGGGAGCGGCTGCTTCGGCCTCTTCGGCGGCGCGGAAGGCACCGGTCACGGAGGCGTTCTCGATCGGAGTGGCGGCGCCACGGACTCCGCCGCTGACGTCGTCGAGGGTCATCTCGAGCACATCGACGCCGTCGGGGGTTGCGGCACGGTGGCCGGCGGGCGCCGTCGCGGGGACTGGGGGCGGAGCGGGGGTGGCGCTCGCGTTCGCGACGGCGCGCTCGGCGGCCGCGAGGGCGTCGCGCAGGCGTCCAGTCTCGGCCTCGGCGTTCCGCGCGCGACCGTTGGCCGCGACGACCGCGTTCTGGAGCTCGGCGATCTGGTGCTCGAGGGTGGCGACGCGCGGGTCGGCAGGGGGCACCGATGCGTCGGACTCGAGCGCGGCGACGCGGGCGGTCTGCCGGGCGAGGTCGGCCTGGAGCGTCGCGATCTGCGAGGTGTATTCAGCGAGCGCGGACGCGGTGGCAGAGGCTGCGCTCGCGGCGGCGTGCTTGCTCGCCTCGAGCTCGGCGCGAGTCGCGGTGAGGTCGGCGTCGAGGGCGCGGAGGGCGCCTGCGTCTTCGTCGGCGACGCGCTGGGCGGCGGCGGATGCGCCGGCGAGCTGGCTACGGAGGGCGGCCGCGTCTGTGAGTGCGGCGTCGCGCGCCGCGGCGAGGGTCGCGACTTCGGCGGCCGACGCGTCGCGAGCGACGGTCAGCGCGGCGATTTCGGCCACGGCGGCGTCGCGCGCGGCGACGGCTTGGGCTGCGTTCTCGGCCCCCGCAGAGGCGTCGGACCGCATGGCGGCGAGCTGTTCGTTGGCGGCGGTCAGGGCGTTGCGGCTGGCCTCTGCGTCGGCTCGCGCGGAGTCGGCCGAGGCGGTGGCGGCCGCGAGAGCGCCGGTGGCAGCGTCGAGTTCCGCCTGGAGACGCAGGGCCGTCTCGCCTTCCTGCGCGAGGGCGGACGCCGCGCCGTGTGCCTCTGCGAGGTCTGCCTCGAGCGACTTGACGCGCGCGGCTGTCGCGGTCGAGGACGCCTTCGCGGACTCGAGGTCGTTGACCATCGTCGCCATCTCGGTCCGCATCGCGGATCGGGCGGACTGTGACTCAGCGAGCGCTGTCTGCGCGTCGGCGACGGCACGGGCGGACTCGTCGGTGACGCGCGCGAGCTCGGCGGCCATCCGCACCACCTCCTCGCCAGCCTGCGCGCGCGCCTGCTCGAGCGTCGCGACTGCGGCGTTCGCGGTCACGAGCTCGGCCTCGAGCTCGGTGACGCGGGCGGCGGCAGCGGCGGCGGCTGCGGTCGACTCCGCGAGAGCGGACTCGGTGCTCGCGAGCGTCTCGGAGAGCGCGGTCCGCGCGGCCTCCAGCTCGGCGATGGTCTGCTCGGCATGCGCGAGGCGGCCTTCGAGCTCTTCGGCGCGGCTCGACTGTGCGGCTCCAGCCTGGAGCGCAGCCTCGAGCTCTGCGCGCGTCGCGGCGTGCGCGTCACCGGCGGCTGCGAGGTTTGTGGCGTGCTCGTCGCGCGCAGCGGCGAGGGCGGCGGCGCTGGCTTCAGCGGCGTGCTGGAGGTCGGAGATGGTGCGCTCAGCGGCCTCGAGCGACGCCTTGACGCTGTCGCGGGCCTGCGTGACGACGCGGATCTCTTCGAGCGCCTTCTTCTCGAACGCCCTCCGTTCGGCGAGTCGCAGCTCGAGCTCGGCCGACTGCCGCTCGCGCACCCGCTTGAAGCGGTCGAGATCGCGGCGCTCGTCGTCGAGCGCTGCCACGCGTCGCTCGAGATCGAGCTGCCGCTCGCGCGCCGTGACGAGCTCCTTGTCGCGCGCCATGACGTCGGACTTCGCGGCGAGCGACTCGGCTTGGGCGGCCGCGAGGGCGCCGGCGATCGACTCGTTCGTCGCGGTCGCCTCTTCGAGGAGCCGGTTGAGTCGCTCGAGAGTGGCGCGCGAGATCACGCTGGGGCGACCGTCGGCGCGGACCTCCTCTTCGGACTCGTCGACAACGATCACGAACTCGCCAGAGGCGGGCGTCGCGACGGCGCGGCGGCCGTCCTGAATCGTCTGCTCGAGCTGGCGCACGAGCCGGGCGGCGCGGGCGTTGTCGGGTTCCTGCGCCAAAACGGCGTTGAACTTCGAGAGCGCGAGCTGAAGGTTGCCTGCGTCGAGGGCTCCGAGCCCCGACTCGAGGAGCGCCTCCACGGACTCCGATCCGTCCTGCGACGTCATGTTCATCTGCTCCTGCTGAGCTGCGCGGTTGCGACTCGCGCTGAGTTTGGGGCGTGCCGCACCCCAAGGGTCGGGTCATCCTAACGCGCCGCCGAAGAGCGGGCCAAGTTTTTCGGCTCCGGATCTGGAGAAAACGTCAATGATTTCGGCGTCTTCGGTTTACACTGTGCGCAGATGACCCACACGAGCACACACGCACGGTGCGGCGCCGTGTAGTCGTCCCCTTTACCGGTCGCGGCTTCGCACCTAGCCTCGTGGCGCTCATTCAACGACGCCAGCACCGAGTCCCAGGCCAATGCGAACGCTGATTCGAGGCGCAATCACGGTCCTGCCCGACGGCGCGCGGCGCGCCGACGTGGTGTTCGAGGACGGCCGCATCGTCGATGTCGACGCGTCTGCGGCGACCCGGGTAGACGAGGTGGTCGAGGCACACGGGCTGCACCTGCTCCCGGGCGTCGTCGACGATCAGGTCCACTTTCGCGACCCGGGGCTGACCCACAAGGAGGACCTCTACACGGCCTCGCGGGCCTGCGCGAAGGGCGGCGTTACGTCGTTCCTCGAGATGCCGAACACGGTCCCGAACACGACGTCGCAGGCGGTCCTCGAGGCGAAGCTGGCCCTGGCGTCGCAGAAGTCGATCGTGAACTACGGGTTCTACATCGGTGCCACGCCACACAACATCGCCGAGCTCGCGGCCGCGCACCGAACGCCGGGGATCAAGATCTTTATCGGGTCGAGCACCGGCGACCTTCTGGTCGACGATCAGGACGCGCTCGAGCGGATCTTCGCCGAGACGACGCTGCCGCTGACGGCGCACTGCGAGGACGAGGCGACGATCCGTGCGAACCGCGAGCGGGTCGGCGAGGCGTCGATCGAGTGCCACTCGAAGATCCGGGACGAGCGGGCGGCCGTGGTCGCGACGACTCGGGCGCTGGATCTCGCGCGGCGGCACCGGCACAGGTTCCACGTGCTGCATGTGTCTACCGGCGCCGAGACCGAGCTGTTCGCCGATCACGGCGGCCTGATCACGGCCGAAGCGTGCCCGCACCACCTGTTCTTCGACGTCGGCGACTACGCGCGGCTCGGGACGCGAGTGCAGATGAACCCGTCAATCAAGACCGCGGCGGACCGCGCTGCGCTTTGGGCGGCGCTGCGCGACGGTCGGATTCAAGTGATCGCGACCGACCACGCCCCACACACGCTCGAAGAGAAGGCGGCGCCCTACCCGCGCTCGCCGAGCGGGCTCCCCGCGGTCGAGAACTCGCTCGCGCTGATGCTCGACCAGGTGAACCGCGGCGCCTGCACGCTGGAGCAGGTCGTGGGCTGGATGTGCGACGCCCCTGCGCGGGTGTGGGACCTCGTCGACAAGGGGCGCATCGCGGAGGGGTACGACGCGGACCTCGTGTTGGTCGACATGACGCGGGTCCAGACGATCCGCGACGCCGAGCAGGAGACGAAGTGCAGGTGGTCGCCGTGGGACGGGGTCTCGTTGCAGGGCTGGCCCGTGCGGACGTGGGTGCGTGGCAACGAGGTGTTCCGCGATGGCGTCATCGACGACTCCCGCCGGGGCAGCGAGATCGTGTTCGACCACGCGCGCGGCGGGTACTGGGCTTGAACACGTTCGGGCAGGCGCTCCGCGTCACAACGTTCGGCGAGTCGCACGGGCCCGCGCTCGGCGCCGTCGTCGACGGCTGCCCCGCCGGGGTCGCGCTCAGCGAGGACGACCTTCAGCCGGCGCTCGACCGGCGGCGGCCAGGCCAGAGCCGCCTCGTTACGCCGCGAAAAGAGGCCGACCGCGTCCGGATCCTGTCGGGGGTGTTCGAGGGCCGCACGACCGGCACGTCGATCGCGCTGCTGATCGAGAACGAAGACGCCGACTCGTCGAAGTACCTCGACCTGCGCGACCTGTACCGCCCGTCACACGCCGATTACACGTTCGACGCCAAGTACGGGCACCGCGACTGGCGCGGCGGCGGCCGTGCGTCGGCGCGCGAGACGGCGGCGCGGGTGGCGGCGGGCGCGATCGCCGAGCGGTTGCTTCCTGGCGTCGAGATCGTCGCGTGGGTGAGCGATGTCGCAGACGTTGGGAGCGAGGTCGACGAGGCCATCGTCACGCGCGCGGACGTCGACGTGAACGACGTGCGGTGTCCCGATGCCGCGGCTGCGGCACAGATGACGGCGCGGATCGAGGCCGCTCGTCGCGACAAGGACTCGGTCGGCGGCTGCGTCCGCTGCGTGATCCGCGGCGTGCCCGCTGGGCTCGGCGACCCGGTGTTCGGCAAGCTCGACGCGGCGCTCGCCGGCGCGATGATCGGCATCCCGGCCGCGAAGGGCTTCGAGCTCGGCAGCGGCTTCGACGGCACGCGGCTGCGCGGCAGTGAGCACAACGACGCGTTCGTCATGCGCGACGGCCGCGTCGCGACCGCGACGAATCGGTCTGGCGGCGTGCAGGGTGGGATCTCGAACGGCGAAGCGGTGACGTTTCGCGTCGCGTTCAAGCCGGTCGCCACGATCTTTCGCTCGCAGCCGACGGTGACGCGCGACGGAGAGGCGACGGAGTTCGCGGCGCGCGGCCGTCACGACCCGTGCGTGCTCCCGCGCGCGGTGCCGATCGTCGAGGCGATGGCGGCGCTGGTGGTCGCCGACGCGCTGCTCCGGCAGCGGCAGATCGCGGGGTTCTGACGGCGGCGGGCGTTGGGCTCGCGCCCCGTGCGCGGGCGCGCCTCACTGAGTGAGGCGTCATTCAGTCTTGACGACTGAACCGTCGTTCATTACCCGAGTGGCGTCTCGTTTTCGGATTGGCCGTGTCGCGCGAAAAGACGCCCGAGAAACGCCAGCGCATCCTCGCCGCGGCGCTGAAGGTCTTCGCTCAGCGGGGATTCTTCAACGCGAAGGTGTCGGAGGTCGCGCGCGAGGCGCAGGTCGCCGACGGCACGATCTACCTGTACTTCAAGAACAAGGACGACCTGCTCATCAACCTCTTCGAAGACCGGATGGAGTTCCTGATCCGCCGTCTGCACGAAGAGATGGAGCGAGAGGGCGGCTCGGCGCTCGGGCGAATTCGCCGAATGATCCTCGCCCACCTGCGCATCGCGGAGGAGTGGCCGGACCTCGCGGAGTTCATCACCGTCGAGCTGCGCCAGAGCGCGAAGTTCGTGAAGGAGTACGAGAACCCGAAGTTCATGGAGTACCTGAAGGTGCTCCGCGACCTGATCGAAGAGGGGCAGCGCGACGGGAGCGTCCGCGCGGACCTCGACGCGCGGGCGGTCGCGCGTGCGATGTTCGGGGCGCTCGACGAGCAGCTCCTGGCGCTGACGTTGACCGGCCGCGCGCGCGCGCAGGAGGTGCCGCGCGCCGCGGAGCAGCTCGGCGACCTCTTCTGTGCCGGGATCCAGCCGCGCTGAGCGGCATCTCTGAGACCTGAGACCTGCGCCGCGGAACCCGCGGCAGACCCGACTTCTCTGACCCAACCCCGCTCACCGTGAGGAGCATCCGATGAAGGTACTCGTGACCGTCAAGCGCGCGATCAACCCAGAGACGAAGGTCAAGCTCGTCGGCGACAAGCTGGACCTCTCTGGCGCGGAATACGTCCTCAACTACTTCGACGAGTACGCGGTCGAAGAGGCGATCCGCCTCCGCGACGGCGGCAAGGCCGACGAGGTCATCGTGGTCTCGGTCGGCAGCGACGAGGCGCAGAAGGAGCTGCGCACGGCGCTCGCGGTCGGCGCTGACCGGGCGATCCTGGTGAAGGTCGACGACGACGACGAGCTCGACACGCTCGGCGTCGCCAAGATCCTCGCGGCGATCGTCGAGAAGGAGCAGCCCGGCCTCGTGCTCATGGGCAAGCTCTCGGTCGACTCCGAGAACAACCAGGTCGGGCAGATGCTCGGCGCGCTGACGGGCATGCCGCAGGGCACGTTCGCGCACAGCCTCGCACTCGACGGCGACTGGGCCGTGGTCGGCCGCGAGGTCGACGGCGGGACGGCGGACGTACGGATCAAGCTGCCGGCGATCGTGACCGCCGACCTTCGGCTCAACGAGCCCCGCTACGCGAACCTGCCGGGCATCATGAAGGCGAAGAAGAAGCAGCTCGACGTGATCGACCCGGACGATCTCGACATCGAGCTCGAGGCCAAGGTCACCACGCTCGGCTACGAGCGGCCCCCGGAGCGCAAGGCGGGCGTCACGGTCCCCGACGTGGACTCGCTGATCGCCAAGCTGCGAAACGAAGCCAAGGTCATCTGAGCCGAACGCGCACCGCTCAACTCACGCAGGTACATCATGGGAACCATCCTAGTCGTCGCCGAACATCTCGAGGGCAAGCTCAAGGCTGCCACGCTCAACACGGTCGCGTTCGCGAACGCCGTCTCTGCCATCGATGGCGGTGACGTCGTCGGCCTCGTCCTCGGCGCCGGCGCCGAGTCGGTCGCGAAGGAGCTGGCCGCGCACTGCGGACGGGTCGTCTACGTCGACTCGCCGGCGTTCAAGGACGTGCTGGCCGAGGCGTACGCGCCGGCGGTCGCCGACCTCGCCAAGGAGCTTGGCGCGACGGTCGTCGCGGCCGCGTCGACCTCGGTCGGGAAGGACTACCTTCCGCGCGTCGCCGCCACCCTCGACGGGGGCATGATCTCCGACGCGATCGCGGTCTTCGAGCACGCGGCGACGTGGCGCACAAGCGCCCGGTGCTGTCGGGCAACGCGATCGCGCGCGTGAAGTCTGAGGCCGACGTGACGTGCGTCACGGTCGCGCACGACGGCGTTCGAGGCGACGACGTGGCGGCGTCTCCGGCACGATCGAGCCGCAGCGGCGATGGCCACGCCCGACAACGCGAAGTTCGTCGCATTCCACCTCGTCAAGAGCGACCGCCCTGAGCTGCCTGCCGCGCGTCGTCGGTCGTCGTCGCCGGCGGCCGCGGCCTGAAGTCTGCGACCTCGAGGCGTTCAGGATCATCGAGGGGCTCGCCGAGGAAGCTCAGCGGCGCCGTCGGCGCGTCGCGCGCTGCCGCCGTCGACTCGGGCTACGCGCCGAACGACTGGCAGGTTAGCCAGACCGGCAAGATCGTCGCGCCGAACCTGTACATCGCCGTCGCGATCTCCGGCGCGCCAGCACCTCGCCGGCATGAAAGGCTCGAAGACGATCGTCGCGATCGATCAACAAGGACGCCGAGGCGCCGATCTCAGGTCGCCGACTACGGCCGACGGTCGCCGACGCGTTCAACGGGTGCCCGAGCTGACCTCGAAGCTCTAGTCCGCCGGAGCCGCCTCGCCCGGACCCGCTGCGGTCGGGGCAACGGCGCGCTGCCTGGGATCACGCTCCAGCGGCAGTGATCTCCGCGATCGCCGCGCGAGGACGGCCTCGACGCGCGCCTGCGAGCTCGCGGTTGATCCGTCGCGACGTAAGCGGTCCGAGCGTAGATGAACCCGGTGTAGAGCTGCACCGCAGACGCCCCGGCGCGTAGCATCCCACGCGTCGTCGGCGTCTTCGATGCGTGGCGCCGACGCCGATGATCGGAAGCGGCCGGCCGCGTCGAGACGCGCGACGTCGCCGACGACGACGCGCGGCTGCGGACCTTGAGGGGCGCTCGATCGACGCCGCCCGCCAGCCCCGATGGCGTCGACCGCGTCGCGCGGGGTGTGACGAGGGGGCGCGCGCGAGTCGATCGTCGTGTTGTGGCGACGATGCGATCGAGCCCGAGCTCGGCGACGGCGAGGTCGGCTGATGGCGTCGCGGGCGTCGTCGTCGGAGTCGCGCGATCGGCGACGAAGAGCGGGCGGTGCGCCGCCCGTGTGCGTCGCCGCCCGGCAGCGCTCTGCAGCGAGCGCTGGAGGGCGCGCAGGGCGACGGCCACTTTGGTCGTCGCGGAGCCCTGCGGTGCTGGGCGAGGGAGACGTTGACGGTCACGTAGTCTGCGTGACCGGCGAGCCGGACGGCGCCAGCTCTGCAGGTAGTCCGCGAGCGCGTCGTCGTTGGGCGTGACCTTCGACTTTCCGATGTTCGCGCCGACGAGCGAGCTCGCCGGGGCGGCGTGCGATGCGAGACGCGGCTCCGCGGCGGCGGAGCCCCGTTGTTGAAGCCCATGCGTTGATCAGCGCCGGTCCGCCGGAAGGCGAATCGACGGCGCGGTCGCGGGCGGACCCGGCTGCGCGTGCGCCGTCAGAGTGCCGATCTCGACGAAGCCGAAGCCGAGCACGCCGAGGTCTTCGAACCAGCGGGCGTCCTTGTCGAAGGTCGGCGGCGAGAGACCGGGGGTTCAGGAGCCTGCGGCCGGCGACACTGGTCTCGTCGCCGGTCGCGGACGACGAGGCGGCGGCGCGCCCAACCACGAACGACCTGGGACGCGCAGCAGGCGCCGAGCGAGGCCATCGCGACGTGATGGGCCGTCTCAGGCGCGAGCAGGAAGAGGATGCGGCGGGCCAGGCGCCAGAGCGCGTCGGTCATCGTTGGTCGCCCTAGTCGACGCGCTCGTCCCAGCGCGGCGTCAGGTCGAGCAGGGCCGCCTCGACGATGAGCCGGCGGTTCCAGAGCGGCGTCGAAGTGGTGGCTCTTCGATTCGGCCGCGCGGACCTCGACGTCGGGCTCGACCTGGGCGCCGTGCGCACGCGGACGGTGTCGGGCTCGATGGAGCAGGCGATCCCTCGGACGTTTCGTAGTGGCCGCGGTCGAGCGCGTTGGCGATCGCGCAGCAGGGTCGAGAGCGCGATGACGAGGTCGCGGTCCGGCTTGTCGAGGCGCTCGAACTGGGTGTGAGGGCTCGCGGGACGGACCGGCGGTGGTAGCGCGCGATGTTGGCGACGATGAGGCGGCACGCTCGGAGAACCCGGCGAGCTCGGCGTTTTGGACGATGTACAGGGTGTGCTTGTGGTGGGCAGACCCGCCGATCGCGTGGCCGACGTCGTGGAGGAGGGCGGCGTATTCGAGCAGATCGCGTGCCGGTGCGCTGAGCCCGTGGAGGGTGCGAGCTCGTCGAAGAGCCGGGTGGCGAGGCGGGCGACCTGCTCGACGTGGGCGAAGTTCGGGGTGAGGCGGCGCGCGAAGAGCAGGACGGCGCGGCGGCGCGGGTCGGGGATGGCGTCCATCATCCGCGCCCTGAGGCGAGTTCCGCATCGAGGTAGTCGATGATCGCCTTCGCGGAGGGCCGCGTCGCGTGTACGTAAACGCGTCGCCACCGAAGCTCGCGAGGATGGTCTGCGGTAGCACGCCGCCCTCGAGGATCGGCGCGTCGCGTCGCTTGTCGTCGACGCCAGGGGAGCGAACCGCGCTCGTCGGCGGTGACCGCGGCGAACGCGGCGTGGTGGCTGCGGCGAGGATCGCGACGCGGCACTCGACGTCGGGCCTCCGGTTCTGGCGGCGGTGGCGCGCGCGAGGGCGCGGGCGCGTGCCGCTCGTGCCGAGGACCGAGGTCGAAGCCGCGCTTTCGGACGGCCCCGAACGACGAACTCGACCTTGGAGCGGACGTGGGAACGCAGAGCGTCGAGCTCGGCCGCCGTCGGCGGGTCCGACGGGAGGAACTGCTCGTGGAGGCGTCGGACGCCGAGCTTGCGGGAGTGGACGATGTACTCGCGGCGGCGGTCGGCGAGGATGAACTCGACGGAGCCGCCGCCGATGTCGACGATGAGCGCGCGTCGACCGCCGAAGTCGAAGACCTCGCGGGCGCCGAGGTAGATGAGGCGGCCCTCTTCGATCCCTCGATGATCCGCGCGTCGATGCCGCACTCTTCGCGGACGCGATCGATGAACTCCTGCCCGTTTCGCGACTCGCGGGCGGCCGATGTCGCGACGCCGATGACGTCGGCGACGCGAGCCGTCGGCGACGCGCTTGAAGATTGGTGAGCGCGTCGATGCCCGCTGCATGGCCTCAGGGGGTGAGGGCGCCGTCGCTGAGGACGCGCTCGCCGAGGCGGGCCATCTCCTTCTGGCGGTCGATGATCGCGAAGTTCCCCTCGCCGTCGATCTCGGCGACGATCATGTGGATGGAGTTGGAGCCGATGTCGATGGCTGCGAGCTTCATGACCACGTGCGCGGGGCGGCCGGGGTATCGCCCGCGCGGGCGGCTGCGTCAACCGGGGCCGGCGACGTGGTCGTCTCGGTGCGCGGCAGGACTTGCGGCCGACGGCGCGGGGACTTCATCGAGAGAGAGTCGCGTGCGCCTGCGAACTTCACAGGCCGTCCCCGCTCCGCTAAAGTTGAGCATGAACACCTCGGACGGTGGAATGGCCCTGTACGACGTCATCCTGGTTGGGTTTCCGAGCCGGGCGCGCGCCTAGGCGGCTCGCCAGTCGACGCGATCATGGCCGTGTTCGGCATCCCGCTCGAAGAAGCGCAGAAGATGGTTCGCGCGGATGCCGGTCGTCGTGAAGAGCCGCGTCTCGGAGGTGGCGCGCAAAGTACTTCAACGCGTTCACGTACATCGGCGCGGCGTGCGAGTTCCGGACGGCGGTCGAGCTCACCGAGGAGCTCACGGACGCCCGGGTTCTGCGTGCCGCGGGGATCCGTCGAGGCGAGACGCCGCCGAGCTCCGTCGAGCCGCGCGCCGCCTCCGCACTGCGGACGGTACACGGTCGTACACGGCGCGCGAGGGCGCGCGCGCGAGCGCATCGGTCGAGACAGGCACGTTCGCGCGTCCCGCCACCGACGCCGACGCAGCGGCCACCACGCGGAGGCCGGTCCCGGGCTCGACGCGCTCGCCTCCGACCGCCTCCGACCGGTCGACATCCCGCGCGTGCCGGCGCCGGAGTCGCCCGCCGCATCGCCGCCCGCCCCGATCTCCCGGAGCCTGTGTCGACGACAGACGTCAGGATGCCGAACCGAGAGCTTCGTCAGATCGCCGCGCCCGATGCGGCTGCGGGGCCGCTGCGCAGAGCGCTAGTGACGAGACGACGACGCGACGCACACGCCCGCCGAGCGGCCGTCCGCGCCCTCGCAGAGCGACATCGCCGCGGTGATCCGCCGGCTCGAGCCGCGAGCCGACTCCGCCGAGGGATGTCGGCGGTCGTCCCCGCGATGCGGGCGAGCGACAGCGGCGAGGCGCCTACGGTGCTGGGACCGCGGGCCAAGGAGAGCTCCGAGCTGAGGCGCTTGCCGACGGGATCTCCGACACCGGCCCGTCGGTGGACTCGCTGGAGATCGAGCTCACGAGGATGCGGCCCACGAGCAGCGACACCAGCACCACGACCGGTGAGAGCCGCCCCGTCGACGTGCGGTTGGCGCGTATCCGCGAGGCGTGGGTCGCCGGACGCGACGTGACGCTCGAGCCCGCGCCACACCCGCTGGAGGCCGACTCGGTCGGATTCGACGGCTGGGAGTGGGCGGAGCACGACCTCCCCGACGCCGAGTTCCCGTCGGGCGCGGTGCCCGTGGTCGGCGCCTCTATCACCAACGAGCCACCTGGGGAGCCGGACCGTCTCGCCGGCACGAGCCTCGAGGCGCCCCATCAGTCGCGCCTCATCTCGGCGCTCGAGTCGCATCGACGACGCGACGCGCTGACGCAGGCCGGCACGGCGGCACCGGTCAAGCCCGCAGGCTCGCTCTTCGGCCGACCCCTCGGCGCCGCGACGAGCAGCGACAGTGGCACCGGCACGCCGCCCTCCCCGCCCGTCGCCAGGCCGGGCGCAACCCCCGAGGAGCCCCCGAAGAGCGCCCCGCCGCGCCTCCGGGATTCGATCCCGAAGGCGGCGGCGGGCCTGATGGGGCGCAGGAAGCCGAGTTGAGCGTCGACCCCGGACCGGACGGTGCCTGGGACGGCCTGGTGGAGGACCACGCTCGATCGGCGAGCGCGCCGCACCACGATGCCCGCGCCGTGGGAGACGGCGAAGCCAACGGCAAGATCTCGGAGGCTGAGCTGGCTGCGGCGTCCGCAGCACTGCCGACCTCGCGGCTCGTCGCACCCACGAAGCTCGATCTCGCGCGACCGGCGGGGGTCGCGACTGTGGGGGGCCACGAGCTGGCGGCGCGCGCCATCTCTCACGCGGTGCTCCAACCGGTGCCGGTCGCCTGGGAAGGGCGCGCCCTCGCGCCTTGGACCGATGACCTCGGTCGGCTGCCGCTCGTCGCGGCGCGAGGGACCCGAGTGCTGTGGCCTATCCTCGCCGGACTCCTTACGACATTCGGCGTCTTCGGGGCCCGATTCTTGGGTAGCTTGCTCGTCGTCCTGGTCGCCTGCGTGACGCTCGCCTGCGTCGCCGCGCACTTTGCGACGACGCTGCAGGAGGGGCTCGAGGGCGACGACGACTCGGGTTCGTTCATCAACTCCGTCAGCGCGGCGTTCGAGAACGCGTTCGTCCGCTATCTCCCGCCGCTCGGCTACGTCACCGCGATGATCGTGCTGCTCGGCGCCACCGCGGGGGCTCCGCTGGTCGTGCGAGCGTTGGGCGGCGCCACGGCGGGCGCGGCGCTCTGGTTTTGGCCGCTAGCCTTCGCGCGAGCCATCATGCTCGACGCCGGCTTCGCGGTGTTTGCCGTGCGCGAGAACGTGCAGCTGGCGCGGACGCTCGGCGAGGACTACGCGCTCGCCGCCGGCGCCGTCTTCGCCAGCGTCGTCCTCGGTGGCCTCGCAGCGACGCTCGTCGGCGCGAGGGGCGGCTTCACGGTCCCCTTTGCGCTGGGCGCCGCCGCGGCGTGCGTGACGTATGGGCATGGAGTCGCGGGCCTTCTCTTTGCCCGCGCCGTGCGTCGCCACCCCGCCCAGCTTGCGCCGCTGACCACCCTGAGCGAGACCCTTCACCGATTCTCACGCTAGCGCCGCTGTGACCACGGACGACCCGCAGCCCACGCCCCCGCCAGACGAGCGCGAGCGCGACCCCGCTAGGCCCGAGCTCGCGAAGGTTCGCCTCGACGTCGACCTCTCGATCGTGACGCAGGCGAAGATCCTCGGTGCCCACGGGAAGGCCGCGGCCGCTCCTCAGCACACCGTGCGGCTGGACGCCGTCCCAGCGGCCCGACCGACGTCAGACACCGCCGCGAACGCGGCAACTCCCGAGCGCGCCAGCAGCGCTCCACCACCACGGTCCACCGCGAGCGCGCGCACGCGGTACTTGCCGCTCACAGCGACCGCGCTCGCGTGTGTGGCCGCGATTGGACTCGCGGCGGCGCATGCCCAGTCGGCGGCCGAGCCCGAGCCCGCAGGCGAGCGCCCGGTGCTCGCGGAGGGTCGCGTCGCCACGGTGCAGCTCGCCGCCGCGACGGTACCGATCGGCCTGAGCGACGACGGGAAGGAGGTCGTGCTTCGCGTCTGCCACCAGCTCTCTGACGCGCCGCGCGTCGAGTGCACACTCCAACACCTGCGCGACATCGGCGAGCTCCCCGGCCGCGAGCAGGCGTTTGGTCCGCTCGAGGTCGACGCGTTCGAGGTGACGAACGCGCAATACGACGCCTGCGTTTCGGCGGGTGCGTGTGTGGCGCGCGACTTCGACGCTTGCGAGTTCTATTCGCCGATGCGCGGGCGGGAGTCACGAGCGACGGTCCCCGAGGCGATGCGCGGCCCGACGCTGCCGGCCGTCTGCGTGGACTTCGCCGAAGCCGCGGCTCTCTGTCAGTCGCGTGGCGCGCGGCTACCGACCGCCGACGAGTGGGAGCGCGCGGCGCGGAGCGGGGATGACCGTCTTCAGCCGTGGGGTCGGTTCGTGTTTCCGGGACTGCTGAACTGGGGCGAGCGCACTCTCCGCGACTTCCCGATCCCCGGGCGAGTCGACGGCTACGAGCTCACCGCGCCCGTCGACGCGTTTCGAGCCGGGGCCACCGACGACGGTGTGTTCAACATGCTCGGCAACGTCGCCGAGTGGGTGCTCCCCCGCGAGGGCGACCCCGACGGTAGCGCGGGGCTGCGGGGCGGGAGCTACGCCGACCCGTTCCTCGAGCTGCGGCTGACGCGTCACTCGACGGCGCCCGAGTCTGCGCGGCGGTCTGACGTCGGCTTCCGGTGCGTTCGATGACGACCCCGAAGCGCGCGCTTGCGATCGGCGATGCAGATCTGTGGTTGTTCTCGGAGGGAAACCACACCGGACTCGGGGCCCTGCTCGGCGCCCACGGCGACCCGAGCGGTGGGTTCATGTTTCGCGTCTGGGCTCCATCTGCCCGCGGTGTCGACGTTGTCGGCGACTTCAACGGCTGGCGCGGCGGCGTGGACGCCATGACGCCGATCGGGAGCTCGGGGATCTGGGAGCGCCGTATAGCGGCGGCCGAGCGGTGGCAGCGATACAAGTACCGGATCCGAACAGCCGACGGACGCGTGATCGACAAGGCAGACCCGGTCGGAGCGCTGCACGAGCAAGCGCCGGCGACCGCGTCCGTGGTGTTCGAGTCCGGGCACGTGTGGACCGACGGAGCTTGGCGGCGTCGGGCGGCGAAGTCTCGCCCGTGGAGCGCTCCGGTCAGCATCTACGAGGTCCACCTCGGCTCGTGGCGGCGGCCGCCCGACAACGACGACACGCCGCTGTACCGAGCGATCGCCGAGCCGCTGGCTCGCTACGTGTCGGACCTCGGGTACACACACGTCGAGCTGCTGCCCGTGATGGAGCACCCGTTCTACGGGTCCTGGGGCTACCAGGTCACCGGCTACTTCGCGCCGACGAGCCGCTACGGCTCGCCGGACGACCTGCGCTTTCTCGTCGACACGCTCCACCGGCACGGCGTCGGCGTGATCTTCGATTGGGTGCCTGCCCACTTCCCGAACGACCCACACGGTCTCGCGGAGTTCGACGGCAGCCACCTCTACGAACACGCAGACCCGCGACAGGGTTGGCACCCCGACTGGAACACCTGCATCTTCAACCTCGGCCGCAACGAGGTCCGGGCGTTTCTGCTCTCGTCGGCGATGTACTGGCTCGACGAGCTCCACGGCGACGGGCTGCGTGTCGACGCGGTCGCTTCGATGCTCTACCTGGACTACTCCCGCGCCGAGGGCGAGTGGATCCCGAATGTGCACGGCGGGAACGAGAACCTAGAGTCGATCGCGTTCCTGCGGACGCTGAACGAGCAGGTTCACGCGCGGCACCCGCACGCGCTGATGATCGCCGAAGAATCCACCGCATGGCCCGGAGTCTCTCGACCGACGTCGGTCGGCGGACTCGGCTTTGGGTTCAAGTGGGACATGGGGTGGATGCACGACACTCTGAAGCACCTGGCGCGCGACCCGATTCACCGGCGCCACCACCACGACGAGGTCACGTTTCGTGCGGTGTATGCGTCGAGCGAGAACTTCGTGCTCGCGCTGTCGCACGACGAGGTTGTCCACGGGAAGGGCTCGCTGCCGTCGCGGATGCCCGGAGACGAGTGGCAGAAGTATGCAAACGTGCGCCTGCTGCTCGCCTATCAGCTCGCGCAGCCCGGAAAGAAGCTCGTGTTCATGGGAATGGAGATCGCGCAGTGGCACGAGTGGAGTCACGAGCAGGAGCTGAGCTGGGGCACGCTGGGTGAGCAGAAGCACGGCGGCGTGCAGCGGTTGGTTGGTGCGCTGAACCGGCTCTACCGAAAGCACGCGGCACTGCATCGACGCGAGCTCGAGTCCGATGCAACCGGATGGGACCAACAGGGGCTCGACGCCGAGGTCAGCGTGATCGCGCGGTACGGCGACGACGGCGACCCGCCGATCATCGCGGTGTGCAACTTCACGCCGACGCGCCGTGACGACTTTCGCGTTGGGGTCCCGTGGGAGGGCCGCTGGCGCGAGGCGCTGAGCACCGATGCCGAGGAGTTTGGCGGATCTGGGGTCGCCAACCGCGGTCTGCTGCGCCCCGGCGACGTCGCCGTCGGAGCGCACGCCCGCTCGGTGACGATCACGCTGCCGCCGCTCGGCGCGACGTTCCTCGTGCCTTGGGGATACCGAGGTGCGAAGTGAAGCGCGGCGTCTGCATACACGGTCACTTCTACCAGCCCCCGCGCGCCGATCCACACACGGGGCGGATCGCCCCGGAGCCGTCGGCCGCTCCGCATCCGAACTGGAACGCTCGCATCACAGACGAGTGCTATCGGCCGAACGCGCACGCCGCCGGACCGGGGGGCGTGTCGGTGTCGAACTACTCGAGCATCAGCTTCGACTTTGGTCCGACGCTGCTGGAGTGGCTCGAGCGCGATGCACGCGATGTGTATGCGGCGGTGCTCGCGGCAGACGCCGAGAGCGTGGCTCGGCTTGGGCACGGCAACGCGGTCGCGCAGAGCATGCACCACGCGATCCTCCCGCTGTGCTCGCCGCGTGACCGCGAGACGGAGATCAAGTGGGGCCTCGACGACTTCGAGTACCGCTTCGGACGGCCAGCCGAGGGCATCTGGCTCCCCGAGACTGCTGCCGACGTGGCGACCCTCGAGAGCGTCGCGGCCGCCGGCGTCCGGTTCACGATCCTCGCTCCGCGACAGGCGCGGGCGGTGCGCGAGTCGGGTGGTGCGTGGAGAGAGGTCGACGAGACCTCGCTCGACACGAGCGTGGCATACGCGGTTCGCCTGCCGAGTGGCGCGAGCATCGCCGCGTTCTTCTACGACGGCGCGATCGCGCAGTCGATCGCGTTCAACGGCGCGCTCCGCGACGGCGACGCGCTCGGACGGGCGCTCGCAGAGCGCGCGGTGGCCGGCAGCGCGGGTTCACTGGTTCACGTGGCGACAGACGGCGAGTCGTACGGGCACCACCACCGGTTCGGCGACATCGCGCTGGCGTACGCGCTTGCCGCGGTCCGAGCCACGCCCGACGTCGAGCTGACGAACTACGCCGCGTGGCTCGCCGCCGCGCCGCCGGTGCACGAGGTCCAGCTTCGGGAGCCGTCGAGCTGGAGCTGCGCCCACGGTGTGGAGCGGTGGCGCAGCGACTGCGGCTGCGCCGTTGGCGCGACGGCGCCGGGTGCGCAGGCGTGGCGTACGCCACTGCGCACGGCGCTCGACTGGCTGCGAGATCGGGTCGCGGGCTTTTATCAGGAAGAGGCCGGACGGCTCGTGCTCGACCCGTGGGACGTTCGCGACGGCTACCACGGCGCTCGGCTTCGCGGCGACGCAGCGATCGGCGAACTCATCCGCGGCTATCAGCGGTGGGCCCTCTCGGCCGACGAGGTCGAGCGGATGCGCGAGCTGCTCCGAATGCAGCGCTACGCCCTGATGATGTTCACGAGCTGCGGCTGGTTCTTCGACGCGCCCGACGACATCGCGACGATCCAAAACCTCAAGGCGGCCCAGATGGCCGCCGAGCTGTTCGAAGAGCTGTCGGGGCAGCCCGCGCGTGCGGAGCTTCTGCGACGGCTGGCGGGAGTGGACACGGCGGCGTCGGTGGTGGCTGCGGAGTAGGGCCGGGGGGCTGCGGGGAATGCGGGGCGGAGGTTGGTGAGCGCATTGGGGACCTCGGGTCCCTCGCGATAGCGCGCCGACACCTCCGCGACCCCGAAAGGCGCTGCGCGGGCGAGCGAGGCCGGCGCAGCGGTGGGACCGCCGGGCGCGCGTGCCCGGGGCCGGGCGTTGCGGGAACGCCACGCTGGAAGAGGGATCACCGCACAGCAGTCTGGCCTTGCGTTCGGCGCTGCCGCGCGCTATCCAGGTCGCAATTGAAAGTCATTCTCAATTTCAACGCCAATGCCTCGCCGTCTCTTCCCCGCAGCTTTCGTCGTCGCGCTCTCCGTCATCCCGGCCGCCGCGGCGTGGTCGTCCGAGTCCGACGAGGAGTCGGAGAGCCCGTTCGAGCTCCACGTCGGCGGATACGGCGACCTTCAGTTCGCGTTCCACGACTTCGGCCCGAACCAGAACAGGGACGGCGGGTCGCAGCGCGACTCGCGGCTGGTCTTCGACGACGCTCGCTTCGTGCTCAAGCTCGAGGGCGAGATGCCGGCCGACATCGAGTTCGAGGCCGAGGTCGAGTTCGAGCACGGCGGCACCGGCGTGACTCAGGAGGTCGAGTACGAGGAGTTCGGGGAGTTCGAGACCCAGGTCGAGAAGGGCGGCGAGGTGCTGCTCGAGGAGCTGTACATCGAGAAGACGTTCGCCGAGCGCTACAGCGTGGCGGTGGGGCGCTTCTACGTGGCCGTTGGCCTGCTGTCGCAGTACTTCCTCCCCACTGAATACCTCGCCTCGACGCGCTCCGAGGCCGAGACGACCGTCATCCCGGCCGTCTGGCCGGAGCTCGGCGCGCAGCTCGAGCTTCGTCCCACCGACGCGCTCGAGGTGCGGCTCCAGGTCGTGAACGGTCTCGACTCGACCGGCTTCTCGTCGCAGCGGTGGGTGGCGCTGGGGCACCAGCGGCGCTTCGAGGTGGTGCGGGCGACGGACCTCGCCGGCGTGCTTCGCGTCGACGTCGAGCCCGCCGAGGACGTCGTGATCGGGGCATCCGCGTACTACGGTGGCACGAGCCGAAACCGCCCAAAGGCCGACCTGGTGCCAAGCTGCGACGCCGCGGGTTCGGGAGAATCGACGGCGCCATGCGGATACGTGTCGGCGCCCGTACTCATCGTCGACGCCCACGCGAGGCTCGAGCTGGGTCCGGTGCGCGCCTCTGCGCTGGCGCTGTGGGGGCACCTCGAGAACGCCGAGGCGATCTCGAGCCGAAACGACCGACTCTCGAACGCGCTTGGCGTCTACCGGACCCCGGTGGCCGACCAGGCGCTCGCGCTGAGCGCGGAGGTGGGGGTCGACGTGGCCCCGACGCTCGGCTTGCGCGACCGGCGCCGTCTCGATGTGTACGGGCGCTTTGACCACTACGACACGATGTTTGGGACTCGCGACGGGCTGTTCGACAACCCGCGCTTCGAGCGCACCGTCGTGACCACCGGGCTGGGCTACACGCTGGCCGACGCGTTCTTCGCGAAGCTCGACATCGCGCACCGCTGGTTTGGTTCCGGCTCGCTGTCGCCGGAGAACACCGTGCGGCTGTCGACCGGCTTCGTCTACTAGGCCCCGCTTCTCGCGGACCCGAACTGCCCCTTCTCGCCCACCACTCTACTCAGAGGACCCGACGATGACCCGCCCCGCCCTCTCCCGCGCACTCCTCTCCCCCCCCGCCGCTGGCCGCTACTCTGCCCGGCTGTCGACGGTCGCTCTCGCGGCGATGCTTGGTGCGGCGGCCTGTGGCGACGACGCCGAGCTCGGCGAGTCGTTCGATGACACGCAGATCGTCGCTGACTTCGCCGACAGCGTGGTCGTTCCAACGTACGCGCTGCTCGCGACCCGCACGGAGGCCCTCTCCGTGGCCGTCGACGCCCTGGGAGCCGACCCGACGCCCGCGACGCTCGAGGCTGCCCAGGAGGCGTGGGCCGCGGCGCGTCGTCCATGGGAGCAGGCCGAAGCGTTCCTGTTTGGTCCGGTCGACAGCTTTGGCTACGACCCGGCGCTCGACTCGTGGCCGGTGAATCGCACGGACCTCGAGGCGGTCCTGGCCGCGAGCGATGCGTTCAGCGCCGACTACGTTGCCGGTCTTCAAGAGACACAGAAGGGCTTCCACACGATCGAGTACCTCCTGTTCGGCGTCGACCGAATGCAGACGGCCGCCGACCTCGACGCACGCGAGCTGGAATACGTCGCTGCGATCGCCGACGAGCTCGCCGCCGTGGCAGACGCGCTACATTCGTCGTGGGTCGACACCGTCGACGGCCGCGCACCCTACCGGAGCGTCATCGCGACGGCGGGCGACGACGCAAACACGGCCTACCCATCGCTGACGGCGGCCGCTCAGGAGATCCTGACCGGCATGATCGGCATCTGCGACGAGGTCGCCAACGGGAAGATCGCCGACCCTTACGACTCGCACGACCCGACGCTCGTCGAGAGCCAGTTCTCGTTCAACTCGATCTCGGACTTCCAAGACAACCTCCGCAGCGTCCAGAACGCATACACCGGCGACGTCCCGCTGGCCGGGACGACCGGGCGTGGGCTCACCGACTACGTCGCAGGGCTCGACCCGGCCCTCGACACACGTCTCCGCGCCGAGCTCGACGCGGCGATCGCCGCGATCGGGGCGATCCCCGACCCGTTCCGCAACGCCATCTCGGACCCGGCGGCGTACCCGGCGATCGAGGCAGCGCAGGCGGCCGTTCGGACCGTCCAGAACACGCTCGAGGGAGACGTTCAGCCGCTGGTGCTGCGATGAGCGCTGCAGCGACCGGAACCCAGTTTGGTCGCCGCGCCCTCGCTGCGACCCTCCTCGTCGCTGCGGCCGGACCGCTCGTCGCCTGCGACGACGCACCGGCCGAGGCCGCCGCGCCTCGCGCCGGCGGCGACACCACCGTCGACGAGCGCTCGTCGCATGCGTTCAGCCTGCCCGCGCCGAACCTCTCGGCAGACGACCTCGAGCAGCACTTGGCAGGTGACGTCACGTTCGAGGCGATCTTCGTCCCCGCGCCTGCGGACATCAACCCGGGGCTCGGCCCTGTCTTCAACGCGCCCGCGTGCGGGGCCTGCCACGCGCGTGACGGGCGCGGCATGCCCGTAGCCGGGACGCCGAGTGGTGCCAGCCCGCTGCTCGTTCGCGTGAGCGACCTCGCGCTGCCGCGCGGGCCGCATGGAGAGCCGCCGCCTGCCGATGGGCTCGGCGGACAGCTCCAAGACCGCGCAAACTTTGGCGTCGAGCCCGAGATCGCGATCGCGATCGACTGGATCGAGAGCACGGGGCAGTTCGACGACGGAACCGCATACACCCTCCGGGAGCCGTCGTTCGACATCACGCGGCCCGACGGGACCAGCCTTCCGGCCGGGCTCGTGTTCTCGCCGCGAGTCGCGCCTCCCGTGTTTGGGCTCGGTCTCCTCGAGGCGGTGGCCGAAGCCGACATCGTCGCCCTGGCCGACCCGGACGACGCAGACGGTGACGGCATCTCGGGGCGCGCGAACCGCGTTTGGAGCCCGACGCTCCAGGCGATGTCGCTCGGTCGGTTTGGGTGGAAGGCAAACACGGCGAACCTGACCGACCAGGCCGCCGCCGCCTACTTCAATGACATGGGCGTCAGCTCTCCCGTGTTCCCGGAGCCGGACGGCTCGCACGAGATCGACCAAGAGACGCTCGACGCGACGGTCCACTACACGCAGACGCTCGCCGTGCCCGCACGAGCGCAGGCAGACGCTCAGGTCCGCCGTGGCGAGGCGCTCTTCGCCCGGCTCGACTGCGAAGGCTGCCACACATCGACGTTGCGCACAGCGAGCGACCACCCTGTCGCCGCCCTCCGCGACCAGCAGATCCACCCCTACACCGACCTGCTGCTGCACGACATGGGACCCGACCTCGCCGACGGCCGCCCGGACTACGAGGCCGACGGCCGGGAGTGGCGCACTCCCGCGCTCTGGGGAATAGGGCTCACGCAGACGGTCCTGCCGTACGCGAGCTTCCTGCACGACGGCCGCGCTCGGACGCTCGAGGAAGCGATCCTGTGGCACGGCGGAGAGGCGGAGGCGTCGCGTGACGGGTACCGAGGCCTGTCGGCGACAGACCGCGCCGCCGTGCTGGCGTTCTTGCGCTCGCTGTAGCGCACGCGCCGCCGGGACGACCGCTGTGGCGAGCGCTGGGCGGACGGGCCGATGCTGCCCCTGGATCCAGCCTCGGCAATCCCCTAGGGTCATGGCGTAGCCCTGACCCCGAGGTCCCATGCCCGCCAACCGCCTCGTCCGCATCGCCGCGGTTTCACTCGCTCTCACGCTCGCCAGCGCGCCTGTTCTGGCGGACTCCGGGCGGCTTCGGGTCACGACCGTCAACGGCGGGGCGGCGGTCGGCGAGCTCGTCGAGGACGTGCCGGGCAGCCACCTGACGATCATCTTGCGCACTGGCGACGTGCGGACGTTCGCGTACGACGAGATCGAGCGCGTCGAGCCGCTCGACGATGTCCCGGCGCCGGCGTCGGGCGGTGGCGGCTACCTCATGGGCGAGTCGACACCGCCCTCCGAGGGCGGCTACCTCTCCGGTGAGGCGAACGAAGCCGACGCTCAGCCGCCCGAGGTCTCGCTCGGCGGACTTGCTCCGGACGAGCGCGCCGCGCTGCTGGCGGAGCGCGAGCGGCTACTCGATGAGCGGCCGGGATTCGGCGCACCCATCACGTTCCTCGCGATCGGCGGCGCGATGACCATCGCCGGTGGCATGATCTTCCTCGTGACCAGCTTCGACCGGTGCTATTCGGTCTACGCGGACGACTGCTACGGCGACTATTGCTACGATGACTACTCGTACGACTACTCGTCCGACGGCAGCTGTGGGTACTGGTCCGACGGCCAGATCGCCGGCGCGACGATGGCTGGGCTCGGCACGGTCGGGCTGATCGTCGGCGGCGTCACGATGGCCGTCACCGCGTCGAGGCGATCCGGCTACAACGACCAGATCGAGGCGATCGACGAGCAGCTTGGCGGAGATGTCGACGTGTCGGTCGCGCCCCTCGTCGGTCCGATGAACGGGGTCGCGGTCACGGTGCGGTTCTAGCCTTCCTCTAGACGCCCGCCGCGCGGCGCCGCCCTAACCCGGCTTCGCCAGCTCCCGCACGATGTCTGCCAGCTCGCGCGTGATCCGTGTTTGGTCTCGGATCGCGGCCAGCCGCGGCCACGTCGCCCGCTCACCGCCGAGGATGTAGTCCTCGAGCTGTGCCATCGACGGGTTCGACATGACGCGGAGATACTGCGCAGGGGGAACGCGCGGGTGAATGTCGATGTCGCCGCCGTAGTGCTGCGCTGTCAGCGCGTGCGCAGCGTCGAGCCACGGCCGAACGCGGTCCGAGACGACGTGCCGGCGGGCCTCGTCGAGCACTGCTGCCGTTTGGGCGCGGGCGAGCGAGCCGACGAAGCGCGCAGCGCGCGTGGCGGGGTCTTGCTTGTGACGGGCGACAAACGGGAGGACGAACGGGTTGGCTTGGCTAACAACGAAGTGGTTCACGTTGTGAACGCGGCCCATCTGCCGCAGCGGGAGGTCGCCCCGCAGTGACCCGTCGACCCACCGCTCGGTCTCGGCATACGGCGCCGTCTGCCCACTCGGGAGTCGCTGCCGCAGCGCGACAGGAGGGAAGAGCCCCGGGATCGCACACGAAGCGACGGTGGCGTCGGCAACGAGGACGTCGGGCGCCGTGAGATGGCTCAGCACGCGCGGCTTCTGGCGCGCGCGCGTCGGAGACACCGAGACGTTGAGGACCCTTCCCGTTCGCTCGAAGGCCTCGCGGAAGGTGTCGCCGCCGACGTTTGTCTCGACATGCTCGCGGAGCTGGTCGATCGAGAGGGCGGCGCGGTCGCGAACGGCCCTGACCGGCGACGAGAGGCGCACCGCCACCCGGTGGATCGTCTGCGGGTCCTCGTACATCGCGTCGAGGTCGGCGTCGCGACGAACACACACTCCCGACGCGATAATCGCGCCCATGCTCGAGCCGCAGATCACGCTCGGCAGGAGCGCTTGGTCTCGCAGCGCGCGGACCACGCCGAGGTGGTAGAGCCCCCACGCGCCGCCACCGGAGAGCATGAGGGCGGTCTGGCCGAGGTTGTCGTAGGCTCGCTGAAAGCGACGGAGCTTCGCGGCGCGGTCCAGGCCGGGAATCTCGGTGTCGCGGAGCGTGTGCATCGCACGCACGCACGCGTCGATCCAGTCGGTGACGACGTGCTTGGTCTCGCCCGTATGCGTGTGTGCATACAGGTGAGGCGCCGTCACCTCGTTCAGGTTGCGGTAGAGGCTCTCGGTGAGGACGACCTCGAGCGCGCCAAGCTCGCGGCGGGCTGTGAGCTGATCGAGCTCGCCGATGTGGCGACGGAGCAGCCGGGCGTCGAAACTCGGGCTGTCGTCGTCGGCGCGCCACGCGGCTCGCTCGTCGAGCTCGTCGAGCTCTTCGGCAGCCGCACGCCACTCCGGCAGGCTGGCAGCGTCTGCCAGCCTGCGCTCCAGCTCGACGCGCCGGCGCCGCTCCATCGGTCAGCGCGAGCCGGCCGGCGGCGTGGACCGGCCGGCGCCGCCGCGGCGCCGACGGCGACGCGGCTTGGCTCCGCCCTCGCCCGGGGCGGCCGAACCGGCTGCGTTGGCAGCAGACGGGCCGCTGGTCTGCGGTCCGCCTGCCGCGCGCTGCGGCTGCTGGCCGGCGGGGCGCGGCGGCGCAGCCTGCCGCGGGGGCCTCCCGCCGGACGGGCCGCCGCCGAGCGGTTCGCGCCGCCGGGTGCTGACGTCGACGACGGGCGCGCGCCGCCGCCACCGCCACCGCTCGGGCGCTGCGCGCCGCGCGGACGCGGCATCGCCGCCGCGCAGTGGTAGGGGTGGTCGAGCACCGCGGGGATCGCCTCGCCGATCGTCCGCTGGATCGCCTCGAGATACTCGGTCTCTTCGGGGTCGATCAGCGAGACGGCGATACCCGCGCGGCCCGCCCGGCCGGTGCGACCGATACGGTGGACGTAGCTCTCGGGCTCGTTCGGGAGCTCGAAGTTGAAGACGTGCGTCACGTCGTCGACGTCGAGGCCGCGCGACGCGAGGTCGGTCGCGACCAGCACGCGGATCGAGCCGCCGCGGAAGCCGTCGAGCGCGCGCTCGCGCGCATTCTGCGACTTGTTCCCATGGATCGCCGCCGAGACGATGCCGTCGCGCTCGAGGTGTTGCACGAGCCGGTTGGCGCCGTGCTTGGTCCGCGTGAACACGATCGCCCGCTCCACCGCGGGCTCCGACAGCAGCTCGGCGATCAACCGGCGCTTGTCGGCCTTGTCGACGAACAGGACGCTCTGATCGATGCGCTCGACGGTCGTCGACTGCGGCGTCACCTCGACGCGCACGGGGTCGTGGAGAAAGCTCGACGCGAGCTGGGCGATCGGACCCGGCATCGTCGCCGAGAAGAGCAGGTTCTGCCGCTTGGCCGGCAGCACGCGGAGCACGCGCCGGATGTCGTGGATGAACCCCATGTCGAGCATGCGGTCCGCCTCGTCGAGGACGAAGAAGTCCACGCCACCGAGGTCGATGAAGCCGCGCCCGACGAGGTCGAGGAGGCGACCCGGGGTCGCGATCAGGACGTCGAGCGGCTTCTTCAGCTCGCGGATCTGCGGGTTCTCGTTGACGCCGCCGAAGATGACCATGGAGCGGACGGGCAGGTGGCGGCCGTACGCGACGAAGCTGTCGCCGATCTGGGCGGCCAGCTCGCGCGTCGGAGAGAGGACGAGCGCGCGGATGCGGCGCGCGCCGCCGGCCGACGCTGCGAGGTGCTGCAGCACGGGCAGCGCGAACGCGGCGGTCTTACCGGTGCCGGTCTGGGCGCAGCCGAGGACATCGCGGCCGGCGAGGAGCGGAGGGATCGACTGGGCCTGGATCGGCGTCGGAGCGGTGTAGCCCTCTTCGTCGAGGGCGGTCAGGAGGGGCTCGATGAGCCCGAGGTCACGGAAAACGGTCAAGCTGTTCCTATCGAATGGGGTGCCGCGTGCGCGGCGTGCCGCCGCACTAGCCGACGTGGCCGCCCGTGTCCAAGCGGAAGGCGGGGTGCGCGCGGGTGGGTGTCGGCGCGCGCCGACCGGGTCGCAGCGAGAGGGGGGTGCTGTCGGTAGGGTCCGACGGAAATTTGCGCCGGGGTGTGTCTATGTAGGACAATCACCGGTCGACCTGCGGATCTGTATCATAAACCACTGATATTGCTGTGGATTTTTTGCTGACACGATCTCGGTGACCGTAGGCTTCGCCCGTCACTCGACGGAAGACGCCATGGCAACCGAGATCAGCCCCCCGACCCCGACACCGCGCGACCACCGACGCCCGACGCACCGCGGGTTGGAGCCGACGCCGGCGCGGCGAGGCCGGACCGTAGACCCGAGCAATCGGCCCGAGCAGCAGCCAACGGGATGCGACCCGGTGCTGCGCTGGGTTGGCGGCAAAGGGAAGCTGCTCAAGTGGATCCAGCCGCTGCTTCCGGAGGAGTTTGGCGCGTACCACGAGCCCTTCGTTGGCGGTGGGGCCGTCTTCTTCCGCAACCAGCCGGCGCCGGCGCGACTGACCGACTTGAACGGCCGCCTGATCGAGACCTACCGCGCGCTCCGTGACGATGTGGACGGGGTGATCGCCGTGTTGAGGTCACACGAGGCGCGCAACGCGAAGGCGTACTACCTGCGGCAGCGCGAGATGTTCAACGCCCGTCACGGCAGCGAGATCGAGCGCGCGGCGCGGTTCATCTACATGAACAAGGTGAACTTCAACGGGCTGTACCGCGAGAACAAGAGCGGCCGCTACAACGTTCCGTACGACGGCACCGAGAAGAAGCGGCCGCCTCGCATCGTCGACGAGGCGGGACTCCGTGCGGCGTCTCGTGCGCTCGGGCGGCCGGGCGTCTCGCTCGAGTACGCGTCGTTCGAGTCGGTGCTGGAGCACGCCGTCGCAGGCGACCTCGTGTACTTCGACCCTCCGTACATTCCGACATCGACGACGGCAGACTTCCGCAGCTACCTGAAGACGGGCTTCTCGCTCGACGCGCACCTTCAGCTCGCACGGACGTTCGACGAGCTCGCGCGCCGCGGCTGCTACGTGGTGTTGAGCAACAGCGACACGCAGGCGACGCTTGACCTGTACGAGGGGTGGCGTATTGAGCGCTGCTCGCGCGCGGGCACGGTCAGCAGCAAGGGCGACGGTCGCGGTCGCGTGTCCGAGCTGATCGTCCGTAGCTGGTAGCTTGCGCGCGCTCTGCCTCGACGTCGGGACCGTCCGGATCGGGGTCGCGGTGAGCGACCCCGCGGGGCGTGTGGCGACGGCGGTCGAGACGATCGCCGCACGTCCGACCGGGGCGGCGCTGGACCGCATCGTCGAGCTGGTGGGCCACTACGACGCGGGGTCCGTCGTCGTGGGGCTCCCGCTGACGCTGGACGGGACAGAGGGCGGGTCGGTGCGGCGCGTGCGCGCGCTGACAGCGGCGCTCGCCCCGCGCATCGACTGCCCGATCGTCGAGTGGGACGAGCGGCTAACTAGCGTCGCCGCCGAGCGCGCGCTGATTGGCGTCGACGTCCGCCGCGACCGCCGCCGCGAGGTGCTGGACCAGGCGGCGGCGGTGCTGATCCTGCAGGCCTACCTCGACGGCCGCGCGACTCGCGGGGGCTAACGTGGGCTGTCTGCTTCGCATGCTCTGGTCCGCCCTCGTGACCACCGCGATGGTCGCGCTCGGCGGCTGGCTCGCGTGGAACGCGTATGGCCAGTGGCTCGAGGCCGACGTCGTGATCGGCAACGATCCGACAGAGGTCGATGTCGCCGCCGGGGCGACCGCCCGCTCGGTTGTTCGGACGCTCGCCGAGCGCGGCGTGGTCGGCGACGACCTGGGCTGGGAGGTGCTGCTGCGCGTCGAGCGCGCCGGGCGCTGCTTGCAGGCAGGCAGCCACACCGTCGCGGGAGACGCCACGCCACGGTCGCTGCTGGCGACGCTGTGCGCGCCGACACGCGCGAGCTCCAACCGGCTCACGGTCCCCGAGGGGACGAACATCTACGAGCTCGCGGACCGTTTGGCGGCGCGCGGGCTCGCGGACCGCGCGGAGTTTCTCGCCGCGGTGGATTCGGCCGAGGCGGCGGGTCGGTTCGGAATCGACGCACCGTCGCTCGAGGGGTACCTCTTCCCCGACACGTACGAGCTGCCACTCGACGTCACGGTCGAGGCCATCGTGCGGCGAATGGTGGAGCGCGGGCGGGACGTGCGCGCCGACCTCGCATTCGACGCGCGGCAGGGGAGCGCAGCGAGCTTCGGCGAGCTCGAGCTCCTCACCATCGCGTCGATCGTCGAAGAAGAGGCGGCGGTGGCCGAGGAACGGCCGCTGATCGCGCGCGTCATCTACAACCGGCTCGATCGCGGGATGCGGCTGCAGTGCGACCCGACTTGTGTGTATGGACCGGAGCTCTACCGTGAGTCGGCGACGCGCGAGCGGTGTCGCGACGAGCACAGCCGCTACAGCACGTACGTCATCGACGGGCTGCCGCCGACGCCGATCACGAACCCCGGCCGCGCGGCGCTCGAGGCGACGCTGCACCCGGCCGATGCGCCGGACGTGCTGTACTTCGTGGCGCGCGGCGATGGAACGCGGACGCACGCGTTCGCGACGACGCTGGCCGAGCACTCCCGGAACGTCGAGCGCTACCTTCGGGGACGCTGAGGGCGAGGCGGCGCCGACGGCGAGGCGGCGCTGACGCGCGGCGAGGCTGACGCGCGGCTAGGCGGCGCTGACGCGAGGCCGACCCGCGGCGGGAGCAGCGTCGCGAGCCGCCGAGCGGACCTCGCGGACCTCGCCGGCTCGAACGTTCGCCTGGCGTTCGAGAGCGGAGCGCTGACGGCGCGCCGAATCTTGCCATGTCGCACCGCACCCGTCAGTGTGACGCTGTCACTGGTTCCACGACGCCGCCAGCGAGGACACCGTGCCCGAGCTCCACTTCCCCATCGCGGCCCTCAACCGAGAGATCTTCACGGAGATCAACCTCGGCGAGGCGATCATCGCGTTCGCGATCGTCATCACGATCGTGTCGATCTCGAACTCGATTCGGCGGCGAAACATGCTCAAGCGGTAGTGTGACCGAGCCGCGGATCGAAGCGCTCTCGAGCGTCGGTGCCATCGAGGCCGCCGCGTGGGACCGGCTCGTCGGCAGCGACGGGAGCCCGTTCCTGGAGCACGCGTGGCTCGCTGCGCTGGAGCAGACCGGGTGTGTTGGCGGGTCGAGCGGCTGGCGGCCGCGGCCGATCGTCGCCCACGACGGTGATCGCATTGTCGGCGCGCTCCCGCTCTACGAGAAGGCGCACAGCTTCGGCGAGTACGTCTACGACTTCGGCTGGGCGCAGCTCGCGCTCCGGCTTGGGCAGCCGTACTATCCGAAGCTCGTCGTGACGACGCCGCTGTCGCCGGTGTCTGGGACCCGCATCCTCGTCGACCCGGCGTTTGATCCCGACGTCGCCGAGACGGTGCGGACACGCCTCGTCGATGCGGCGCTGGCGCTGGCGCACGCGATGGGCGCCGGTGGCATCGGCTTCTTGTTCACCGACGAGGCCGAGACGGCGCGACTGGTCGAGCGGCACGGCATGTTTGCTCGTGTCTCGTACCAGTACCACTGGCACAACGACGGCTACGCGACGTTCGACCAGTTCCTCGACCGCTTCGAGTCCAAGCGTCGCCGCGAGATCCGCCGCGAGCGGCGGCGGCTCGCCGAAGCCGGGTACCGCGTGACGCCGGTCGCGGGGAAGGACCTGACCGCCGAGCAGCGCGACGCGCTGTTCGAGTTCTACGCGACCACGTGCGCGCGCTACACCTACGGTGGCCGCTACCTGAACCGGGCCTTCTTCGAGACCGTGTTCGACGAGCTTCCCGATCGGGTTCTGGCGATGCTCGCCCACGATAGCGCGGGCGACCTCGTCGGCGGCACCTTCAACATCGTGAAGGGCGACCGGCTCTACGGGCGGTACTGGGGCGCGCGGCGCGATGTGCCGGGGCTCCACTTCGAGACCTGCTACTACGCGACCCTCGAGCACGCGATCGAGCGTGGTGTTCAGGTGATGGAGCCCGGCGCGGGCGGTGAGCACAAGTACGCGCGCGGCTTCGACCCAACCGAGACCTACAGCGCCCACTGGATCCCGAGCCCGCGAATGGACCTCGCGCTTCGCTACTCGGCGGAGCTCGAACGCGACCACGTAACAGCCGAGATCGCCGCGCTGCGCGCGCAGTCGCCACTGCGCCGGCCGGTCGCGGGCGGTGAGACGGACGGCGAGAGTCGCTGAGGCTTGTCGAAGTCCGCTCGGTCGCACTATCCTAACGCCCTCCCCAGACCGCGCAGGAGCCCCATGCGCCTTCGTCCCTTCGCTCTACGGCCAGGCGTCGCGATCGCGCTCGCTTGGGCGACCGCCGGCTGCATGACCGAGGTCGTCACGCACTACCCCTGCGGCGACGTCTGCCCCGACGACGCGGCCAGCGATGCGACCGACGACGTGGCGGACGCAGCGGTGGACGTCCCCGTCGACGACGGCAGCGGCGACACGGGCGGCGACGACACCGGCGGCGAGGCGCAGTGGGTTGGGCTGCCGTGCGAGACGCCGGCTGACTGCACCCCCGGCACCGCCTGCGTCACCGAGCAGTTCCTCGGCACCTTCGGGCTGCAGGGCGTCGAGGTGCCGAACGGGATGTGCAGCTCGCTGTTCTGCACCGACGACGCCTCGTGCGGTCCGCGAGGGCTTTGCTTCGACGCGACCGGGCTGACCGGCGGAACCCCCGTCCGGATCTGCCTCCAGACGTGCGACGGGCTCCCCGAGTGCCGATGGGAAGAGGGCTACACGTGCCAGCGACTCGACGAGCTCGTCGAGGACGCGACAGGCGGCGTGTGCGTGAGCGACAGCATCGCCGTGGCGCTGCTCAGCGACGGGGAGGAGTGATGTTCCCGACGATCAACTCCCTTGCCCTGCTGATGCTGGCGGCCGCCGCGACCGACGCCACCGCTGCTGATGACGCCGCCGAGCGCGGTGCAGACGCCGAGGCCCCCGTCGTCGCCCAGGCCGACGAGCCGGCGGCCGACGCGGACCCCACCGCCGACGACCCGGCCCAGGTCGCCGAGGACGCGGCCGACGGCGACGGCGATGAGGCGCCGGCCCTCTCGGACTCGGTCATCGCCATCATCGAGGAGCCGACCGACGTCCCCGACGTCGCGGCAGACGGCGAGCGCGAGCGGCTCAACTACCGCGAGTGGTGGATGGCCGAAGCCGAGCGCATTGGCGACATGGACCTGTACGGTGTGTCGGCTCAGCTCCCGCGCGGCTACATGAAGGCGAAGTGGGACTACGGCTGGCTTCAGGCCGACGCGCGCTTCAACACCTACGGACACCGGGGCCCGGTGCTCCAGCCGCTGCGCTTCGACGCCGACATCAACGGCGACGGGGTCGAGGAGCGAATCGTCGACGTCGACCTCGGCGTCGGCGGGCATGGGCACGGCCACACCTTCCAGTTCTCGTACGGCATCACCGACCCGCTCGACTTCTACGTCGAGATCCCGTTCACGGCGATGGAGTTGAACCTGCGGCCACAGGTTCGCGCGATCAACGACGCCGGCGACACGATCGACCCGACGGTCGCGGGCCTGCTGGGCGTCGACCCGCAGAACTTCCACGAGTCGGAGCTTCTGTACCAGGCGTTTCCGGCGCTCGGGCGCCCGGGACCGGCGACCGGGTACGACGGCGACTGGCTGCTCGGCGACATCAACGCCGGCTTCTCGTGGAACCCGTACCGCACGCGCCTCTTCTCGACGGCATGGACGAACCGCGTCTACTTCCCGACCGGTCACATTCCGGCGCCGGAGTCGTCGCTTACGTATGCGACGGGCCCGCAGCCGGAGATCGGCATCGGCGGCTGGGGCATCGGTACGACGACGGGGTACGACCTGAAGCTGTGCCAGTTTGGATACTGGTTCGGCGCCGTGCTCTCGACCGAGTTCGGGATGTCGTACTTCTTCAAGCAGGAGCGGCCGTACCCGACGAACTTCGTCACGCCGAGCCCTGCGGCGGCGGCGATCGACGCGCGGCAGTTCCCGGACCTCTCCGACCTCGAGGGGACGTTCGAGTACACGCCCGGCATCGGCACGACCTGGAACTCGCAGCTGAACATGAGCTTCCTGATCTTCGGGCTCGGCGTCGGCTACGGCGTGCGTCACTCGCAGGAGCCAATCCTCAAGGGCGACGACGGCTTCGTCGGGATGGTCGATTCGTTCGAGCTGCTCGGAGCGCAGACCACCCAAGAGCTCCAGCTCGGCGCGAGCGTCGTGCTGCTTCCGGTCTACATCCCAGCGCGGCTCGGCATCTCGCGCCGGATCATCGTCGGTGGGCGCGACACGCTCGTCTACAGCAACTTCTGGCAGTTCACGCTCGAGAGCTTCGCGCCGGTCTCGCAGCTCTGGGAGCGCGGACGCCACCGATGAGCGTGAGCCTGCGCGCCGGCGCCGCGTCGACCGACATCACGCCGCGCGCGGTTGGGACGTTCCTCGCCGGGTTCGCGATGGGCCGGACGTCGCGGGGCGTCCTCGCGCCGCTGCGGGCGACCGCGGTGTACGTCACCGACGGTGAGCAAGAGGTCGTGCTCGTCTCGCTCGACCTGATCGGGCTGCTCAGGCCGTGGATCCAGCGCATTCGTGAGCGCGTCACTGCCGTGGCGGGGGACCGCGTCGTCGTCGCCTGCACGCACACCCACTCCGGGCCCGACACGATGGGCTACTGGGGGCCGAGCATTCTCGGCCTCTTCCCACGGTCGGACGGGAAGGACCCGGCGTACATGTTCGCGCTGGTCGAGTCCGTCGCGAAGGCGGTCGACGAGGCTGTCCACGTCGCGAAGCCGGTCGTCGCGCGGCCGGCCTCCTTTTCCGTGCCTCCCGACTGGGCCCGCAACGACCGAAAGGGCGGCGGACGATTCGACGACGCGGTCGCGCTCGCGCTCGACGACGAGCGGGGCCGCCGCGTCGCGACGGTCGTCTGCTACGCGTCGCACCCCGAGACGCTGTGGGAGAAGAACCGGCTGATCAGCCCCGATTACGTCGGCTACCTCCGCGACAGGGTTCAGGCGCGGGCAGGTGGCGAGGTCGCGTTCTTCTCGGGCCCGCTCGGGGCGATGCTGACGCCGAACGTCGACCCGCGCGCCGACGTCAGCGCGCGCCGGGAGTACACGCAGCAGCACGGTCATCGGCTCGGCGATGCCGTCGAAGACGCGCTCGACGCCGCGCTGGCCGACACGTCGGGCGTCGTCGAGCTGCACAGGGCGCCGGTCACGCTGCCGAACGCGAACTGGCGCTTTCGCCTGCTCGAGGGCCTCGGACTCGTCGACGTCCAGAGCCGCGACGGCGCGGTGCCGACGGCCGTTCACCGAGTCCGGATTGGCGGCTTCACCCTGTGGACGGCCCCGGGCGAGGTGTGCCCGGAGCTCGGCGCCGAGCTGATCGCGACGATCCCTGCGCCGCATCGCGCCATCGTCTCGCTCTGCGAAGACGAGCTCGGCTACATCCTCCGTGAGGACATGTTCGACAACGCGGAGTATTCGTACGAGGTGACGATGTCGCTCGGCCGCACGACGGCGGGCGTGCTTCGCGCGGCGTACGCGCGGTGGGAGCGCCTCGCGGACGAATCGCGGCGGACCGGGGACCCCGACGCCGTCGACGCCGCCGCGGATCCGGCGCCCGACGACGCCGAGCTCGACGCCGCGTGGGGCTCCTCGACTGCTGCCGACGCGGAGGGTGTGTGAACGAGGCTGCTGGCCAGCGGATGTCTGGCCGCGCGGTGGTCGCGTATTCGCTGCCGCAGGTGGGGATCAACCTGATGGGAGCGCTGTTTGGCCAGTGGCTCCAGTATCTCTATCGACCACCAGCGGGCGACTCGCGCCCGGCGCTGGTCGGGGCGTTCGCGTTCGCGACGGTGATGCTGCTCGGCCGCATCATCGACGGCGTCACGGACCCGCTGGTCGGCTACCTCTCGGACCGGACGCGATCGCGGCTCGGTCGGCGGATCCCGTGGATCCTGTATGGAACGCTTCCGCTGGCGCTGACGTACGCGGCGATCTGGTTTCCGCCGACGGCGACCGAGAGCGTCGCGAACGCGGTGTTTCTCGGCGTGGTCCTCGCGCTCTACTGGGTGTTCTTCACGATCGTGCTCGGGCCCTATTCGGCGCTCCTCCCAGAGATCGCGAGCACGAGCGACGACCGCGTGCGGCTGTCGTCGGCGATGGCGCTGTTCACGGTCGCGGGCATTCTGCTCGGCCTCGCGGCGGGACCACTGCAGTCGGCCTTTCCAAACGGCATGACGATCGCGGGGCTGCACATCCCGACGGGGCTCCAGGTCGCTGGGCTCGCGTCGACGTTCATCTTCGTCGTGACGATGCTCGCGACCCCGCTCGGGGTGCGCGAGCTGCCGCACGCACCAAACAAGGAGGTGCCGCCTGGCCTGATCGCGGGGGTCCTGTCTGCGTTCAAGAACCCGGCGTTTCTGGCGTTCCTCGGGCTCGCGGTCTTCGTGCAGCTAGGGAGCCAGGTGTTCATGGTCGGGCTGCCCTACCTCGCTTCGCAGATCCTGGAGCGTGCGCCCGGCGAGCCTGGCCTCGTGGCGGCAGGCCAGGGTGAGGCGTGGACCGGGGGACTGCAGGGTGTGTTGATCCTGACGGCGCTGTGCTTTCTTCCGGCGATTCGCCCGCTCGTCGCGCGCTGGGGCAAGCGCCGTCTCATGGTCGCCGCGACGGGGCTGTTCGCCGTCGCGCTGGCCCTCGTGCCGGTGATCACGTTGGCGCCGGACCCGGCCATCCCGATGGTCGCGGCGTGTGTTCTGCTGGGGCTCCCGGTGAGCTGTGTGCTCGTGGTCGTGAACGCGGTCGGGGCCGATGTGGTCGACTACGACGAGAAGCTGACGGGGCTCCGCCGCGAGGGCCTCTACTCGGGTGCAAGCGCCTTTATCGCGAAGTCGGCGCTCGGCCTCTCGAACTCCATCGTACTGCTCGCGCTCCTCCTCGGTGACTCGCGAGAGCATCCGCTCGGCATCCTCCTGCTCGGCCCGATCGCCGCCGTCCTCGTCGCGCTCGGCACGTGGATCTACTCGCGAAGCCCGGTCGACTAGGCGGCGGGCGTCCGAAGGTGGAGCCTTGCGGTCGGGGCGCCGGCCCCTAGAGTGATCGGGCGGCGCCTCGCGCCGCGACACAGTGATCCAGCGGCGCCTCGCGCCGCGACACCGAAGCCTCTGGAGCCTGCAATGTTCAGCGCACTCGTTCACCTCGCTGCTACCGCCGCCGCACTTCTCGTCGTCGCGAACGTCGTGCCGGGGATCCGCGTGAGCGGGTGGAAGTCGGCCGCGATTGGGGCGCTCGTCGTCGGGATCGTGAACGCGGTCGTTTGGCCGGTCGCGGTGGCGCTGACGTTCCCGCTGACCTTGGTGTCGCTCGGCACGTTCCTCGTCGTCCTCAACGCGCTGATGCTCATGCTCGTGGCGGCGCTCGTTCCGGGCATGACGGTGAGCGGCTTCATCCCTGCCGTCATCGGATCGGTGCTGCTCTCGGTCCTAAACTGGGGTATCGACAAGATCTTCTGATCACCCCGTTAGAGAGCGCTCGATGCTCCAGCGCCGCCCCGCGCTCCGATCCTGGCTTGCCCTCCCCGTCGTCGCGCTCATCTCGGCCTGTGGAGATGACGCAGGTACCTCGTCGTCTGGCAGTGACCTGGACGTCCGGGACGACGTAACGGCCGACGCCGGTGACGGCGCGGACGTCACCGCCGAGGTCGACGTGGTAGACGAGGCCGACGACGATATTGGCAGTGACACACCAGACGCCTCGGATGTCGCGACTCCCGACGCGACTGGCGAGGACACGTCGGGCGCTGACGTCGTCGACACCGACGGTGTCGACGACACCGCGCCGGACGGCGACGCGGGGGAGATCGACGCGAGCGACTCCACAGCGGACGACACTTCGCCGCTGCCGTTCGACCCCGCGACGGTCGCCGAGGACGCGCGGATGTTCCCGCTGGGCGTCCAGTCGGGCGCGGCGCGCGACACGTCTGCGCTGATCTGGTCGCTGATCACTGACAGCTTCGACAAGCGTCTGATCGTCTGGGCGGACGGCGGCGCCATCGCCGTCGACCGCCGCGTCACCCCCGGCTCTACCGGCTACACGCACGTCCCCATCGACGGACTCGCCGCCGGCACGTGGTACTCCTACGCCTTCTTCGACGGTCCGAGCGACGCGCCGACCGCCCGGAGCCCGATCGGCCGCTTCCGCTCCGCGCTCGCGCCTGGCTCGCTGGAGCCCATCACGATCGGGAGCACGACCTGCACCAAGCGGGACACGCAACCCTGGGAGGCGCTCGAGGTGACAGCAGGGCTGGGGATCGACCTCGTCGTCCACGTCGGGGACATGAGCTACAACGACGGCGCGGTCACGCTCGATGAGTACCGGAGCGAGTGGCGCGCCACGCTCGCTGACCCCGGCTATCTCGCGCTCTACCAAGCCGCCAGCCTGATCGCCACGTGGGACGACCACGAGGTCGCCGACAACTGGGACCCCGAGACGCTGAACGCTGCGCAGGTGCGCACCGCGCGGGCCGCATGGAACGAGACGCTGGCGATCGAGGGATCTACTGCAGATCCCATCTGGCGCTCGTACCAGTGGGGCGACACCGTCGAGTTCTTCGTGCTCGACTGCCGCTCCGAGCGCCTTCCTTCGACGCGACGGGGCGACGACGCGCAATACATCTCCCCGGCGCAGCTCGACTGGTTGCAGCGCGGGCTCCTCGACAGCACCGCACACTTCAAGGTCGTGCTCTCGAGCGTCCCCATCACGAACATGCCGTTCCTGTGGGACGTCGCTCAAGAGGACCGCTGGGAGGGCTACGCGGCGCAGCGCACGCGCCTGCTCGAGTTCATCACCGGCAACGCGATCCCGAACGTCTGGTTCCTCGGCGGGGACTTTCACATCGGCTTCGTCGGTCGGGTGGAGCCCGACGGGCCAGCGAGCTCCATGTGGGAGATCGCGGTCGGCCCCGGAGGCAACGGCCCCAACCCCCTCTCGCTTACGCTGACCGGTGACCAGTTCCCGTTCCATACGCCGGACTTCGGGCGCGAGTTTGCGACGACGCTCGTCTTCGACCCGGCGCGCGACGCCGTGCGCGTTCGGTTCTACGACACCGAAGGTGCCGTCCTCTTCGACCGCTGGCTCGAGCAGTGAGCCCTGCCGATTCGCTGCGCGTCGGCTTCGGACGCGCAGACTCCACACCCCCGCTCGGGACGTACCTCGGCGGCTACGCGAGGTGGCCGGTCTCGCGGTCGGTCAGGGACCGACTCCTGGCGACGGCCGTCTGCTTCGAGCGCGGCGGCGACGTGGCGGTGGTGCTGTGTGTCGACCTCGTGTTCGCCCACGCGCGCTTCACGGAGCGCGTTCGCGACGCGGTCCGGCGCGCCCTCGGCGTCGACGGCGCCGACGTCGTCGTCGCCTGCTCGCACTCCCACTCGACACCGTACGGCACCCCCGGTGACGTCGGGCCGCGCCACCACCGGCGGCACGTCGAGGGCACGATCGCGGCGCTCGCGCAGGCGGCGAAGCTCGCCTGGGACGCGCGGCGTCCGGCCACGCTGTCGGTCACGCGAGGTCGCTGCACCGTCGGCGTGAACCGACGCTTGCCGGGCCCGGACGGCATCGCCGGCTTCGGGTGGAACGACGCCGGCTCCAACGACCACGAACTCCAGCTCGTCGAGGCACGCGACGCGGACGGCGCGCGGCTCGGAGTGTTGGTGTCGCTCCCCTGCCACCCCGTCATCCTCTCGCCGAAGTCGACGGCCGTCAGCGCAGATTGGGTGGGCGAGATGCGCTCGCGGGTCGAAGCCGAGCTCGGTGTGCCGTGTGGCTATCTGCAAGGCGCATGCGGCGACATCTGCCCGAGGCACGAGTGGGACGCGCACGACGAAGAGGCCTGCGTGAGGACCGGCGCCCGCGTCGCCGCCGACGTGTTGGCGGCCGCGTCGAGCGGGCGGGCAGAGGTCGTGACCGACGGACCGGTCCGCGTCACGTCGTCGGAGGTACCGCTCGACCTCGTCCCCGAGACGACGACGGCCGGTGGACCGCCGCTTCCCTATTGGCACGGGGTCGTGCGTCAGGTTCGTCTGCCCAAGCCGCTGGTCGACTTTCTGCTGTGGCGGTCGTTCCCGTGGGCGACGCCCGTCGGGCGCGCGCGCGGCGGCGGTGATACGGTGGCTCTCAACGTGACGGTCGTCCGCGTCGGCGGGCTGGTGTTCGCATGTCACGGCTCCGAGCCGTTCCACGAGACGGGGATCGCCGTCCGCGACACCTCCGCCCTCTCGGCTGCAGCGGACGCGCAGGTCGTGTTCGTCGGGTACGCCAACGCGATGATCGGCTACGTGCCGACCCCGGCGGCGATTCCCCAGCGTGGCTACGAGGTCGACATCGTTCCGTACCTCTACCGGCTGCCAGGCCGGTTCGCGCCGACCGCCGAGCCCACGGCCGTCGCCCGCACCCGCGCGTTGATCGACGAGGTGTTCGGGTGAGCGCGGCTCGAGCTCGCGTCACAGCCTCCCGCGTTCGGGCAGGGTGGCTCCACGCGGGCCTGATCGCGCGCGCGACCGTCCTCTTTGCTGGCGCGGCGGCGGTCGCCTGCCTGGGGAGCCCCCGGCCGGTCGTAACGCCTCCGGGTGCCCCTGGCGACGCTCCGGCCGCGGCCGCGACGACGGACGCGGTGGTGGTGAGGCCCGGCGAGGCCGCGACGCAGGATGAGGCGGAGGGGCCGGGCGCGGCCGCAATGCCGACGACGATGCCCGAGGCCTCGGCGACGGAACCCGAGACCGAAGCCGTGGACCCGGCCACTCCCGCAGTCGCGGGGTCCACCACGGTCGCGCCCCCTCCCGCCGGCCCAACGTGTGGCGCGATGGATGCGGATGACGCGTGGGTAGCGAGGCTCCTCGAGCGCGACCCGGTCCTCGCCGCAGCCGCCCGCGACGCGGCGTCGCTTCGCCTCCAGGTAGTCGTGGGCGAGGTCGCCCGCCGCGACGACGGCACGGCGTGCGTCACGTACCACCCGTACCGTCTCGACGCGGAGTACCTCTACCCCGCCAGCGCGATCAAGACGTTCGCGGCGCTCGCCGCCGTTCGAACGCTCGACGCGCTGCGCAGCGACGACGGGGTCGCCGCCGACCTCGGGCTCGACACGGAGCTTCGCTTCGAGCGCGCCACGGTGCCCGACGTCGTCGACCTGCGGGGCCGCCCCGTCGTCTTGGGCGAGACAACGGCGACGCTGCGCGAGCTGCTCGATCAGACGCTGATCTTGTCGAGTAACGACGGGTTCAACCGCCTGCTCGACTTCGCCGGTCTCGACGCGATCAACGGTGGCGCCGAGCGGGCGGGCTTCACGTCTGTGCGCGTGAGCCACCGCCTGTCGCGGCAGCTCGACCCGCCCGAGGCGACCCGCTGGTCACCGCCGGTGTCGGCCCTGATTGGCGACGCGTGGCGCGAGCTCGAGCCGGCGCGCGCGTCCAGCGCCGTACCCGGGCTCGGCGAGCTCGTCGGGCTCGAAGTTGGCACGGCGTACATCGACCCCGTCGACGGCGGTCGTCGCGACGCGCCGCTCGGCTTCGCAGACAAGAACTCCGCGTCGATCTTCGACCTTCTGCGGCTGGTCGCGTGGGTCGCGGACCCGGCGCTGACGCCGGAGCTCGAGCTCTCGGACGTCAGCGACGAGTCGCGCCTCGCGATGCGCGCGCCGATGGCGACCGTGCCCGACGAGTCGGACCGCTACGAGCCGCTCAGCCCCGGCGTGACCGACCTCGTTCCGTGGGAGCGGCTCGAGTACGTGAACAAGGCCGGGCGAGCGTTCGGCTTCCACCTCGACGCAGCGTACCTGCGAGACCGTAGCACGGGGCGCGAGCTCCTCGTCGCGGCGGGGATGTTCGTCGACACCGACGGTGTCGCGAACGACGACACATACGCCTACGACAGCCTGTCGTACCCGTTCTTCGTTGCCTTGGGGCGTGTGCTCGCCGAGCGTGTGCTGGTCGTCGACGGCGGCTTCCCTAGCTCCGTGCGACCGTCGCTCACCCGGCGCCGAGTCGCACCAAACCTCGAGTCGCCGCAGACCGGAGGTCGACCACCGGTGATCTGGCGCGGCCCGTGCGCGCTGAGCCACGTCGGCGCGGGAGAGCGGCGTCGGCGCGCTACAGCGGCTCGGACATCGCATCGGAGAAACGCGACCAGCGCGGCGACCTCCGCGCCCGTTAGGCCGAGGCCGGTCGCACCACGGGTCGAGCGTCGTGAGCATGCGCGTGAAGACGATGTCGGCGTTTCGCGGAACGTGCCTTGAAGCTCCGGCCTGAGCTGGAGCCGGTCGTAGCTCCGCAGCCGGGCCTCGCAGCCGTCGTGGTGCAGGATCGCGCCCTCGAGCGTCGTGTAGGCGCCGTCGTGCATCCACGGCCCTGTCAGCGCGACGTTCCGGAGCGGAGGCGTGCGAAAGCGGTAGCGCTCGTCGGGGACGTTCGTCTCGCGGCCGCGACCGTAGTCGAGCGGCTCCTCGTCCTCCTGGCCGAGCCCCACCTGCGGAGTCGCGATGTTGTGGTAGTCGAGGTCGGACGCGTGCGGCCCGCCGTGGCAGCTCGCGCAGTCGGCAGGGCCATAGAACAGCGCGGCCCACGCCGCGCCTCGGCGGTGAGCGCGGAGTCGTCTCCGGCGAGAAAGCGATCCCAGTCCGTGTCGCGGACGATGTACGCCGACGCGACATGCGCGGCGATCGCGTTGGCGACGTGGGTGATGTCGAGCGCCGACTCGTCGACGCCGAACGCGGCGGCGAGAGCCGGGCCGTGACCGGCGGCGACGGCTCGTGCGACGATTCGCTCCCACAGCAAAGGCAGCTCCTCGTCTTCGAGCCCGCCGAGCTCGTTGGGGGTGCCGTCGACCGCGATGTCGCCGGCGCGGCCAGACATCTGGTCCTTGTCGGAGAGCGCGTCGATCGCGGCTGCGGCGAGGGCGGATTCGAGCCCGTCGGGCATGACGGTGTCTTCCCAGTCTTCGGGCTCGGTGTAGCCGCCGCCGGGGCGCGGCCGAGTGCGCCCGTCCCAGTGCAGCTCGACAAACTCGGGTAGCCGCGGTTGGCGAGGTCGAGGTGTTTCGCGGATAGAGGCGCCGATCTCGGGGGGATCACGCGGTTGGGGCCGGTGCCGACACCGCCGGTGCCGATCGCGAGCGAGACGAGGTCGGTGGTGGCGAGGGCGGCGACGTGGCAGGTCGCGCACGCGATGTCGCGGTTTCCGCTGAGCGCGGGCTCGTCGAAGAGCAGCGCGCCGACGGCGGCCTTCGCTGCGTCGACCGCCAGCTCGGGAGCGCCACCGCGCCGGCGGCGACGGCTGCGGCGCGAACGGCCGCCGGGGCTGGTGTCGAGGCTCAGACGGGCCGCACGCGGCGCTGGCAGTGATGCTCAGCGCTCGTGACCACGCGCAGCTTCGCGGCGACAGGCGCGCGGAGGTTGGGGCGGTGGGCGAACGGCACCGGCGGTCATGGGCGCAGTCTAGCCTGAGCCGGTCGCCGCCCAAAGCACAGGCGGCGGTCACGGAACATTGGGCGCGAAGCGCGCGACACCTACCGTCACCTGCGGTGTCGTGGCGCTCCGCGCCCAGACGACGCGCGGATCGGGGCGCTGGGCGCCCGACGCTCGACTAGGGGTTCAGCAGTCGAACACCGCGTCGCCGATGCCGTTGCCGCCGAGGGCGACGAGGGGACCGAAGGCGCCGCCCTCGGCCTCCGGGCTCGTGAGCGCGTCGATCGCGCGGCGGTCATCGAGGGCGATCGCGCCGACCATCGCGAGGGGCCTGCGACGGCGCCGGTGTAGTGACCGCGCGCTCGCGGCCGCGTCGAGCGACTCCGCGGCGCGGATGAGCGGCACCCGGCGACCCGGTCAGCGCAGCGCCGACCGTCGCGACGGAGTCGATCGCGGCGTGGACGCCGGCGGCAGCCGCGTTCTCCGGCACGATCCCGAGCCGCGACCGCCGCGACGTCCCCGACCACCGGCACCCCGAGCGCGCTCGCGGCGATGTTGGCGACGACTGACGTGGGGCTCGACGCGCCGAACGTGTCGACGGCGGCGTGTTCGGCGGCGACGATGACGCGCCCGACCGACGTCTCGGTGACGGCGGGGTCGTTGAACATGTGATCGGCGAAGCCGAGCGCGAGGTCGGCGCCGTTGAGGCCGGCGGTCACCTTCTCGAACACGTCGACGTCGAGCAGCCCGAGGATGTTGGAGGCGGCGCTGGTGGCCGCGCGGCCGGGGATCTGGGTGGGGGCCGGGTCGGGGAGGGGCGCCGGTGCGCCGGGCGGCGTGGGTTCGGGCGGACGGCAGGTGTGGTCGGGCGTGAAGTTCTGGACGCTGGACATGTCGGGCTCCGCGGTGCGGCTCGCGAGGCGAGCGGGTTGGACCGCTCACCTCATCGTCCGCACGCGCGGCTTGTTGCCCCCCAGGGCGGTGTTCCGCCGACGGCTAGCTGTCGACAGCGCCCTGTCGCGCGACCCGCGCGGGCACGCCGAGCGCGACCGCGCCCGCGGGGACGTCCCGAGTCACAACGGCGCCGGCGCCGACCGTCGCTCCAGCGGCAACGCGAAGCCCGGGCAGAACTACAGCGCCAGCGCCTATGAAGGCGCCCTCTCCGACGTCGACCCCACCACACAGGCAGGCCGCAGGAGCGATGAACGCGAGGTCGCCGACGACGACGTCGTGTTCGACCACGGCGCCGGTGTTCACGATCGCCGCCTCACCGATCCGAGCGCCGGGGTTCACGACGGCCCGCGCGCTGACGAAAGCGCCCGGCTGAATCGTTGCTCCGGCGGACACGACCGCGGAGGGGTGAACGATTGTGGCGAGCTCGAGCGCCGCGGCGTGCGCGAGCTCTCGCAGTCGCCGGCGGAGCGCCACGGAGCCCCCCACCGCAATGTGCGAGAGCGCAGAGTTCATGGCGCACAGCGCGGCCAGTTGATCATCGCCACCGAGCCACGGGAGCTCGTGCAGAGACTCCACCGCCGGCTGCGGGCCGACCGTCCCGAGCACCACGACACCGGCGACGGTCGCCGCGTCTGCCACGACGCGCGCGTGCCCACCGCCGCCAACCAAGATGACGCGTGTCGAGGAGCGCGAATGCGTCGGTGGCATTTGGGCCGGCTTCGGTGCTAGTGGACGGCGAACACTGCGGCACGCCGCACCTCGGGCGCTAGTCGATGCCGAGCCCCACTTCAACGCTGCGACGCGCGACGATTTTCGTTGTCGCCGATGTGCTGAACCGTGCCATCGCGTTCGCGGTCGTGCCGCTGTGGCTGCGTTTCATGTCGCTCGGCGAGTTCGGTCGGCTCGACGTCGCGCGGACGCTGTCGTGGTTTGGTGCGGCGGTCGTCGGGCTTGGGCTCCCGGCCGCGGTGACGCGGTCGATGGCAACGGACGACCCGAAGGATGTGGCGAGGACGTACGCCACCGCCACTCGTCTGACACTGGCCGCTGGGGTTGTGGCGTGGTTGGCCGCGGAGGTGGTCTCTGGCTTGCTCGGGGTGCATCTGGCGCTGAGCGACTGGGAGTCTCGGCTTGGAGTGCTCCTCGGCTCGGCGCTCGCGCTGGGCAACCTCCACTCGTCGGCGCTCGTCTACCGGGGTCGCGCGGCGGCGGCAGCCCTCTGGCCCTTGTGCACGACGGTGCTCGGGATCGGGGCGGGCCTGATCACAATGTCGCTGGGGGTCAGCTCGACCCCCGCGATCCTTGGAGGCCTTCTCGGTGGAGCGCTGATCTCGGCGGGCGGCCTAACGCTCGCCAGCCGTACCGAGCGCGACGCTGGGACGGGTCGCGCGGACATCGCGCCGCTGCTCGCGTACTCGCTGCCGCTCGTGCCTCACCTGCTCGGGCAGCATCTGCTGACGTACGCTGATCGCGCGATGCTTCTCCAGCTGAGGTCGGACGTCGAGGCTGGTGAGTATGGGCTCGCGTATCTCGTGGCGAGCGGCGTCACGGTCGTCGTCATGGCGCTGAACAAGGCGCTCTACCCGCGCCTCTACGGCGCGCTGTCTGCCGGGCACGTTCGGTCCGCGGGAGACGTCGTCGGGAGCTGGGTGCTCGGTGTGTGGAGCGTCGCGCTCACGGCGGCGGGTCTTGGCCCGGTTGTTCTCGCCCTCGCGGTGAGCGCGGCGGGCTCGGTGGATGCTTGGACCGTCGTCGTTCTGTGCGCCGGCGTGGCGTTGCACGGCAGCTATGTGATGCTGGTCAACGTGCTCTTTCATGCGGGGAGGACTCGACTGGTCCTCGGCGCGACCGTAGTGGCCACGGCGGCGAACGTCGCGCTGAACCTCGTGTGGATTCCAGCGCACGGGACGCGGGGGGCGGCGGCGGCGACGCTCGTGTCGTACGCCGTGTTGCTCACGGGTGTCGCCTGGCGAGTGGAGGGTGTTCATCGCGGGCTGCTGCGCGCAGCGGGGCGCGGCGTCATCGTCTCGGGCGTCGCGCTGGCCGCCGCGTTCGTCGCCCTGACGCTTGTGGGGCCATCCTGGACGGTGATAGTTGGGGGGGCCGCGGCGGTGTGCGTCGCGTTGTTCCGCGCCCGGCAGAAGCTGTCGTCCACCCCAAGCGTCGATGAGTCGTGAGAGCCCGTCCGTTCTGAGTGAGTGTCCTCAGATCCGAGAAGACACCACGGTCTTCGAGGCACTCGCCGCGATCGACCGAGGGGCGCTCGGGCTCGCGCTGGTGATCGGCGCGGACGGCAAGCTGCGGGGCACGTTGAGCGACGGCGACATACGCCGGGCTATCCTGTCGGGTAGCGGTCTCGACGCCGCTATCGAGGGGTTCGCGAACCCCCGATACCTGAGCGTGCGCCCAGAGACCGACGAGGTCGACGTCCTGCAGCTGATGCTCGAGCGGAGCGTCAAGGTCGTCCCGGTGCTAGATGCGACTGGAAAGCTGCTGGGGGTTCACACACTCCAGCGGCTCGTTCGCGCGAAGGAGCGACCGGAGACAGCCCTGATCATGGCTGGCGGCCAAGGGACGCGCCTTGGCGGTCTTACCCATGGCATCCCAAAGCCGATGCTCCCGATCGGTGACAGGCCACTCCTCGAGCGACTCGTCGTGCACCTGGTCTCCCACGGAGTCCGCGAGGTGCTGATCTCGGTGCACTACCTGAGCCGAATGATCGAGGACCACTTCGGCGACGGGCGTCGATTCGGGTGCCGGATCTCTTACCTCCGGGAGTCGACGCCGCTCGGATCGGGCGGATGTCTCTCGCTGGTCCCTGAGCACGTGACCGGCCCGCTGCTGGTGATGAACGGCGACCTTCTGACCCGCCTCCACTTGGGACGGTTCCTCGATCGCCACATCGAGCGAGACGCAGCCGTCACTGTGGGTGTCCGGACGTGGACTCACGAGGTTCCGTACGGCGTAATCGAGGCCTGCGACGAGCGCGTGACGGCGATCCGCGAGAAGCCGACGTTCGTGCACCGAGTGAATGCCGGCGTTTATGTGCTGAGCGAGTCTGTCTGGCGTTCGGTTGAGCCAAACAAGGCGCTGCCGATGACGGACCTCCTGATCTCGACGATGGAGAGCGGCGGTCGGGTCTTCGAGTACCCCTTCGACGAGCAGTGGGTCGACATCGGTCTGCCTCAGGACTACTTCGCACACCACCGCGGCGAGAGTGACGGCTAGAAGGTCGGGGCGCTCCTCCGCGGTCGCCCGGTCACGGTTCGCGTCGGCACAGGTTGTGTGTTTCGCTTCGAAGCGTCGCGTCTCAGCGAGCCCGTGACGACGCGAGCGCTTCGCGCACGGGCGGGAGCTCCAAGATTCGGTCGACCGTGCCTCCGTCTACGAGGTGGAGGTAGGCGCGCACGAAGTCGGGGTTGGGCGCGGTCGATCGACGCGGGGCCGCAGCCAGGCGGACGAGCGCCGCGCGCAGCGTGTCCACATCGTCTGCGGCTGTGATCGCCCCGAGCACGAGACCCTCGTCAAACGACCGTGAGATGTCCGCGCCGGTATAGAGCACGGCGGGAGTACCTAGCGCGGCGGCCTCGATCGTGGTCGTCGAGCCGACGCTCACGTGCGCGCTGGCGCGCTCGAAGAGCCAGGCGTTGGAGCCGTCGCTGACGATACGTACGCGCGGCGCATTGCGCAGCGCGGCAACGTTCTTGGCTGCGGCGGTGACGTCTTCCTGCGGGTGCGGACGCACGACGGCGACCAAACCCGGCACCTCGTCGAGGACGTCGTCGATCGCCGCGAGAACCGCGCCATGTGCCGCGTCTGGCTCGTACCGCTTGTGCGCATGGACGACGGCAGAGGAGTAGACGATGAACGGAGGTTGGGGCGCGTTCGATGGCGGACGCGTGTCGCGCGCCATGCGATCGAAGAACAGGGACCCAACTGTGTGGACGTGGTCGGGGGCAACGCCAGCGTCCACGTACGCCCGCCGACTGGCTTCCCCGAAAACGGCCAGATGAACTCCGTGGATGTCCCGCAAGAGCGCCGCGGGCGAACCGTGCCTGAGTCCATGCTGCACGTCGATCACGGGGACTCCACGTCTCCCGACGGTCGGGCCGAGCGCACGGAGAATCGTGTCGTCGCCGCGACCGGTGACCACCAGACGGGGCATGACCTGCCGAAGCACAGATCCGAAGAGCTCCGCGAGCGACGCCATTCGGAGTACCGACACTAGAGACTGCTTGACCGCCCGGCGGCGCACATCATCGGGCATCCGCACGCCCGCGATCGTGAGGGGTCCGAGCGACAGGAGCGCCCGGGTCAACAAGGGCGCGCGCCGCGCGGCGCGCAGTCCCGTCTTCGGCGCGAGCGCGGCCGGGGTCCATGCGGTCCAGTGGCACGACTCGAGGCCGAGCTCCCCCGCCACGGTGTCAACGGCGGTCTGCTCATCGCGCCGACGCGCGAGGTTGAGGACCGCGACGCGTGAGGTTCGACGGAGCGCGGCGATCAGGTCGCCCATGCTCCGCAGACGGTTCCCGTACGCTTCGATGACCAGCACGTCGACAGACGACGAGAACGTCGCGAGCCCCGGTCTGGGCCTCTGCGGTGCCGCGACGGCGCCCTCGGGCGGCGCGCGAACGACGGGTCTACCGGCGCTGAACAGGGCCACCTCGGCGGCTCGACCGGCCCACCCAGCGGGAACCAAGACCGGGAGCGCCGGTGGCACGCGGGACTCCTCGATGGCGCGCGCAGCCAGCGCCCCCGTCGTGAGATCCTCGCCGAGGAAGTAGAGCCAATCGTGCAGCACGCCGTCTCTGATCTCCGGTGCGATCGCGTCGAGCACGGGTCGGAGCCACGTCGTGGCGGCACGATAGGCAAGCTCGGCTCTTTCGTCCTGCAGGCGAAACAGCCAGGGGTTTTCGACGGCGACGAGCTCTGCGTCGTCCGCGGGGCGGACCGCGCCACGCGTTCGGAGGCAGAAGGCGGGCAGGAGCTCGAGCGCGCGTGCGACATCGACCAGCTTGGGCTGGTCGCCGAGAAGGCACGCGCGGAGTCGGTCTGCCGAGTGCGTCACTCGACCGAGTCGGCAGCCAGCGGCTCGCCGGCGCGGAGCGCGCGAGTCAGGCGGCGCCCGACGACCGCGGCGATCTCTCGCGGTGGTAGGCCGGTCCCGGGGCGGGCCACATACACGTCGTCGGGGCCGATGAGTGACCCCGCCTCGAGCGCGCGGTGAGCGCATACGCTCTTGCGTCCGATCGCGGCGATGGCGTGCTCGGGTTCGGTCGGCACCTTGACGCCGTCGCCGAGCGCGGCCTCCGTTCTGCGCACCGACGCCACGAGCTCGGCGAAGGTTTCGGGCGCGAGGCTCGCGGCGTGGTCGGGGCCGGGCTGGTGTCTGTCGAGGGTGAGGTGCTTCTCTATGAGCTCGGCCCCGCGCGCGACGGCGGCGACGGTGATGTCGACTCCGTCGGTGTGGTCGGACCAGCCACACGGGCAACCAAACCGAGCGCGAAGAGACTCGATCGCGCGGAGGTTGCACTGGGATGCGGCGGTTGGATAGTTCGAGACGCAGTGGAAGAGGGCGAACGGTGCGCGGCCGTCGACGAGGGCCACCGCGGCGGCGACCTCCTCCATGTTTGCCATCCCGCTCGACATGAGGATCGGGACCCTGCTGGCCGCTGCGGCGACGATGAGCGGGTCGTTGGTGAGGTCTCCCGAGGAGATCTTGAGGGCGGTGACGCCGATACGCAGCAGCAGCTCGAGCGACGGGTGGTCGAACGGCGTCGAAAGGAACTCGATGCCCCTAGCGCGCGCGTGCTCCTGGAGGCGCGGCCACGCATCGTCGGGGAGCGCCAGCCGGCGCAGCATCTCGAGCTGCGAGTCGCCGGAGGCGCGCTCGCGCTGATACTCTGCGGTGCCCGCGAGAGGAGAGGCCAGCAGCTCGGGCACGAAGGTCTGGAACTTGACCGCGTCGGCACCGGCGCGAGCGGCGGCGTCGATGAGAGCGATCGCCGTGTCGACGTCGCCGTTGTGATTGACCCCGGCTTCGGCGATCACGTACGCGGGTGCCCCGCCGCCAACGGCGCTGTCACCGATGTGGAACGCTCGTGTGGTGGTCACGTCGCGTACTCCGCCGCCGAGTATCGAGAGCGGTTGGCCCGCAGCCACTCGATGGTGTGCTGGAGCCCCTGCTCGAACGAGACGCGCGGCTCCCAATCGGTAATGCGACGCATCCTTGACGCGTCGCAAACCAAGCGCTCGACCTCGCTCGACCCTGGTCGCACCCGCCGAGGGTCGGCGACAATCGGGGCGTCGTGGCCGACGAGATCGAGGACGAGGCGGGCCATCTGACCGACGCTGTGTTCGCGGCCGGCGCCGATGTTGGCGACCTGACCGAGCCCGGCGTCGCACTGGGCGAGGGCCAGCATCCCTGCGACCGTGTCAGAGACGTAGTTGAAGTCACGCGTGGGTTCGATAGCGCCCAGCGTGATCGGGTCGCAGCGGTCGAGCGCCTGTAGGATCGCGGTCGGGATCACTGCGCGGGGCGTCTGCCTGGGTCCAAAGGTGTTGAATGGGCGCGCCGTCGTGACCGGGAGACCGAACGCGTGGTGGTAGCTCTCGACGAGCTTGTCGGCAGCGATCTTCGTCGCGGCGTAGGGCGACTGCGCGACGAGCGGATGCTGCTCGTCGATCGGGACACTCTGCGCCGTGCCGTACACCTCCGACGTCGACGTGTGCAGCATGCGGAGGAGACTGTCAGTTCGACGGGCTGCCTCGAGGACGTTGAGCGTCCCCTCGATGTTTGTCTGCGTGTATGATTGCGCCGCCCGAAAGCTGTACGGGATCGCGATGAGACTCGCGAGATGAAACACGTACGCGGCGCCAGCGCACGCCGCCTCGACACACGACCGGTCGCGCACATCTCCCGTCACGATCTCGACGGCGCTGCGGACATCCGGCGGTACATCGGAGAGCCACCCGATGGAGCCCCACGAGTTGTAGTACACCAGCGCCCGCACCGTGGCGCCGGCGTGGACGAGCGCCTCGACCAAGTGGCTGCCGATGAAGCCGTCTGCGCCCGTCACGAGGACGACGCTCCCTGAGTAGCCGCTAGCCTTCATCTCTCTCAACTCTCCTGGCACCAGACGCAGGCACCTTCCTCGTGGGGCGAAGCCGCGTCAACACCCGCGTCGCAGCGGGACGCCAACCGCTCGCGCGACGCCTCCGCGGCCTTCGACGATTCCTCGCCCCGAAGCGGCGCGCGCGCTATGATCGTGGGGATGGTGCCACGTTGATGATCCCCCACTCCAGACCGACCATCGAGGACCCCGACCGGCGCGCGGTCGACCAAGCGCTGGGGCTGGGCAGAGTCGGCCCCGGGCCCATCGCCGCGGAGCTCGCGGCCACCGTCGGCGCGTCGCTGGGAGGCCGCCGGACTCGGCTGCTGCGCTCCGGGACGGATGCCCTCACCGAGGCGCTCGCCCGCCTAGAGCTTCGACCAGGCGCTCGCGTCGCCATCCCCGTTCTGAGCTGCGAGTCGCTGCTCGACGCGTGTTCGCGACGCGGACTCGAGCCCTGGCTCTGTCCGGTGCGCGACGATCTCACCATCGACCCTGACCGGATCGGCCCGGTTGACGCCGTCATAGCGCCCCACGCCTGGGGCACGGCGGTCGACTCGGCTGCGCTCGACGCCCTCGGGGTGCCCTGGGTGGAGGACTGCGCGACCTCGCCCGCGTGTGTCACGGCCGCGGGACCAGCCGGCACGGCGGGCACCACTGCGGTCTTCTCGTTCGGGCCGACGAAGTACGTCACGGGTGCGCTTGGAGGCGCCATTGTGTGGCGTGAAGCCTTCGCCGAGGTGGGGCCCGGCGATCCGCACGAGCTACCCGACCTCAACGCTGCTCTCGCGTTGAGTCAGTGGTCTCGTCTCTCCGCCTTCGTGGCCCGCCGGCGCGCGATCGCGGCGATCTACGACCAGGCTATCCCAGCGGCGCTCGGGGTCCCACGTCTAGCGCGGCCGGAAGACACCTACTACCGCTATATCGTCAGGACGCGGCGTCCGGCCGAGCCGATCGCTGATCGGCTCCGCGCGCGCGGAATCGGCGCGTCGCCCTCCGTGAACCCGTGGCTTGACGAGCGTCTCGGGGTGCGACGGCACGAGCTGCAGACGCCATGGCGGGGTCACCTGCTCTCGCTTCCCATCTACCCCTCGATGACGGACGTCGAGCTGTCACGCGTCATCGACGAGCTGCACGCTCTCTAGCGACACCGGGCCGCGCCATCGACGGGACGAGCGCACCGGTGGCCGGCAACGCTGCGCCCACGATGAGGCGGGCTGCACCGGCCAAGCGCCTTGCGTCGGCCACCCGGTCCGTCGCACAGTTCACGCGGCTGCCTGACAGCGCGGCCATCGCCATCGGAGTCCACATGACGCCTCCTGTACGTCCCAACCCCGCCACCCAGACCGACGCCACCGAGGCGCTACGAGAGCACTGGGACACCCGGGCGCGCGCCTCGACCAGCGATCTCGACCGGGTCGACACGTCGGCCCGATCGCAGCGCTGGCGCTTTGACATGTTCGCGCGGTTCAACTCCGTGGCCGACGCCTCTGTGCTCGACGTCGGCTGCGGCGTCGGCGACTTCTACGCCTACCTCCGCGCGGAGTTCCCTTCGGCGACCTACGACGGCGTCGACATCTCCAGCGCAATGATCGAGCGAGCGCGCAGCCTCCACCCTGGCGCCAACTTTTCGGCCACGGACGTCCTCGCCGCTAGGCCCAAGCGCCGCTGGGACTTCGTCGTCGCGTTCGGTGTCCACAACGTCCAGCTCCCTGGCGCCGAGACGTTGCTCTGGGATCTGCTGACTCGCCAGTTCGAGCTCTGCGACGTCGCGGCCCACGTAAGCCTCCTGACCGATCGCTTCGGCGGCTTTGGCCCCACCGCGCTGCCGTGGGACCCGGCGGAGGTTCTTCGCCGTGCGTTCGCGCTGACGCCATACGTCTCCCTGCGGCACGACTACCTCCCCCACGACTTTTCGCTGACCCTGTACCGGGAACCGCTCGCGGACCGCTCCCCGCCGTGGGCGACGTCGCGTGCCGGCGTCCCGGGGTCCGCGATGCTGTCCGACGAGGTGGTCGGATGACGACGTTCGCGTTTGTGTTCGCCCGCGGCGGTTCGAAAGGTGTGCCGCGAAAGAACCTAGCCGAAGTCGGGGGTCGCCCGCTGGTGGCGCGTGCCGTCGACGTGGGGCGGAGGTGTCCGAGCATCGACGAAGTCTTCGTCTCCACAGAAGACGAGGAGATCGCCGAATGCGCCCGCGCGGCGGGCGCGACCGTGGCGTTCCTTCGCCCCGCCGAGCTCGCGACGGACCGCGTGGCCGAGCTGCTGGCCTGGCGTCACGCGATCGAGACGCTCCGCGCGCAGGGCCGTACGTTCGACACGATGGTGAGCCTGCCCGCGACCTGCCCGCTCCGCGCCGTAGACGACGTCGAGGCGGCGATCACGCTGTACCGCACCGGCGGGGCAGACATGGTGGTCTCGACGACAGCGACCGACGTGAACCCCTGGTTCAACCTCGTGACGCGCGATCCGGACGGCTCGACTGCGTTCCCGTTCAAGCCGGCCGAGCGCATCGTTCGTCGTCAAGACGCAGCGCCGGTGCTGAAGCTCACGGCGGTTGCCTACGTTACGTCACCGGCCTGGGTGATGACGCAAGACAACGTCCTGAGCGGACGACTCAAGTCGATCGTCGTCCCGCCCGAGCGCGGGGTAGATATCGACTCGCCGCTGGACTTGGCGTTCGCGAGATTCCTTGCGGAGTCTGGAGCCTAGTCCGCAGATCGAGCGCTCGCTGCGCGACGGCGCTCAGTAGGGCATCGTCTTTAGCAGGTCGGCCGGGTCGAGCTCCAGCCCACCGATGACGCGGGCGATGCGCGGTCCCGCATGGCCGTCGCCGTAGGGTGACCCTGCGGCGCGGACGGAGGCGCGGTAGTCCGAGTCGTAGACCGCCCGACGCAGGCTCCCAAAGACAGCGTCGGCGTCGGCCGGCACCGCGGCGAGGTTGTCTCCGTGCTCCCGGTACTTCTGCCGGTCGCCGACGAGGACCGCTGGCACGCCGAGCGCGCCCGACTCGATGACGAGCGAAGAAGAGTTGCCGACGATCGCGCTAGCCCGTCGGTAGAGGGCGACGAAGTCGCGACGCGGGAGCGTGTGATACAGCGTGAGGAGCGGCCAGCGCGCCTGTCGCTCGACGAGGAGCTCCCGCATCGCGACGTTGCCCTGGTCGGTGTTGGGCATGCCGCAGAACGTACGCACACCGAGGCGCTCGGCCGCGTCGAGAATGGCGCGCAGCTCGGCCACCCCGAGCTCTGGTCCGAGCCACGCTGGCGGGTGGTGCATCACGAGCAGGCATGGTTCGCCTGGGGTCAGGCCGAACCGCTCGGTGACCTCAGCGTCGGCGACGTCCGGCTCGGCGAGGAGGCGGTCGATGCCCGGCGCCCCGGTCACAAACACGTGTTGTGGCAGCTCTCCCATCGCGACGAGGCGCTGTCGGTGTCCCTCCGTCGCGACGCAATGGTAGGTCGCCAGCTTGGAGACGGCGGGGCGAATGACCTCGTCGATGTCGGACGCGATGCAGCGGTCGCCGCCATGGACGTGGACACACGCCGTCCGCATGAAGGCCGCAGCCAGGGCTCCCGCGAGCGCCTCCTCGCGGTCTCCGGTCACGACGACCACGTCGACGTCGGCGCGGGAGAGGGTCGCAGCCAAGCCGTCCGTCAGCCGCGCGAAAGACGCGCATCGAGCATAGTCGGTGTCGCTTGCGATTAGGGACTCCAGTTCGGCCAGCACCTCGAACCCATCGGCGCGGACGAGCTCAATCGTCCGTCCGTGAAACGGCGAGAGGTGTGATGCTCCGACGGTGAACGAGACCCGCACGCCTTCGAAGGCGCGCAAGGCCGCGGCGGCGGGCACGATCAGGTCGTACTCCGAGCGCGCGCCGGTGACGAAGGTGACGTGCCGAGTGCTCATTCTTGTGTCGGGGGGCGGGTGCACTCGCGGAGTAGACGCGGCGCGTCCAGGTTTGGCCGAAGCACGAGGTCCAGCGCAGACAAGTGCGGCGTGAACGTTGGCTCGCCCTGTGGGTACTCGACGGGTTCGAACCGCTGATAGAGCAGCTCGATCCCGGCCGCTCGGAACTCCGCGGCAGTTTGGTAGGCGCGAGCGCCGTTGCCCGAAAGATACTCGGTCGCGCCGAGCTCCTGGAGGATTGAGATCAAGAGCTGGGTCCGAGTCCCACGGGCGGCCAGAGCGGATGCACGCACGACGGGCGTCGAGATGTCGAGGCGTCTGCAAATGAACGCGAGGGACGAGGCGGCGAAGTCCGCGAGGCTCGAGTCGGCGGGCAGCCCCTCGAGCTCATCGAAGAGCTCCGTGGCCAGCACGCGCCCGTCCGGGTAACACTGCGTGACGGTCGCGCGGTGCTTCCGGATCCAGCGCCTGTCGACGGGGGCAGTTTCCAGGATCGATGCGCCGAGCTGCTGTCGTACGGGGATCGTGAGCCACAGAGGCCCGGCCGCCGTGAGCACCTGGTTTCGGTTCTGGACGCCGTTCTTCTGATACTGCGTCGTGTCGAGCAGTACGAAGAGGTCAGCTTGGCAGACCTTGGCCAGGTAGGGCAGCCATGGGATGTACTGCGGCTGATGGATCGCGACGCGGGTCACGCGCGCTCGGAGCCGAGGCGGGTGCGGATCTCCCGCGCGACGCCGACCAGGACCTCGTTCATGAAGAAGTCCTGGCCGCGCGCCCTTCCGACGAGCGCGACGTTGTCGACGGCGGCGTCGATGTGAGCGCGAGCAGCCTCCATCGCGTCGTAGAAGCCGGGAGTTGGAATGGGGAACCCGTGGACCGCGTCGAGCCGACCGACCTCTCGCAGCCCGGCCGCGGAGTCGATGATACCCATGCCGACCAGCTCCTCGCGCACGGCGCTGGCGCTGGGCAGCTCGGACATGTCGCGAACCAGGAACTCAACGGTCACACGGTGACCGTGCGTCGCGTCGCCGTCGACGTTGCCGTACAGCGTCACGCGAAACGCGAGCGCGTTGGGGTCATAGACGGTGATGTACCACCGGTCGGTCGCGTACGGCCGATCGGTCAGGTAGTGGACAACGCCCGCGCGTCGGAACTGGGGGAGCGGTGGCGTCGGTCCGTCCAAAAAGCGGACCAGCGGCTGCATCGGGACGCTCCACACGACGAGGTCGGCGGCGAGCGACTCACCGGACGCCGTCGTGAGCGCTGCGATAGCTCGACCGCGAACGTCGACGCCGACGATCTGCGTGCTTGTGAGCACTCGAACGCCGAGCGAGCGAGCGCCGTCGACGATCGCCTGGAACCAAGCGCCGACTCCCCCTCGCTTGGGGTACACCCGCTCCACGTCGGTCGCGCCGACCCGCTGATCGTGAAAGGCGAGCGCACGGTCCAGGCGTGGAACCTGCTTGAGCTCTGCGGCGGCGACGGCCGTCGATGCGACGATCCTCGCCGCGCCGAACAGACGGTTCGCGCCCGGAGCAAGAGCGCTCATCTCGACCCCGAACAGGCGCTCGAGCGCCGCACCGAGATGACCACCGAACGTCTCCCCGAACTCCGCCCGGAGGGAGTCTGCGCAGTTGTGGGCGATCTCGTTGGGCGCGGCCTCGATCAGCTCGACCAGACCTCGGTCTTGGACGTCGCGCGGGAGGTTCCGCACGCTTGGCCAGTTCGTCCCAGGGCAGAGCGCGCCGAACGAGTACGACCCCGCGGCAGCTGGGCCGAGGTGAGCGCGCTCTGATGCGGGCAGCGCACAGACGATCGCCTCGTCGAGCTCGGCGTCGCCGACCGTGGCGGGGATGTGCGTGCCCCAGTCGAACCAGCCGGCGTCTGGATAGTGCACGGAAGCCAGGAGCCCACCGAGCGTGGCCTCGCGCTCGACCAGCGTGACAGAGGCGCCGCGGCGAGCCGCGAGCACGGCGGCCGCGAGCCCTGCCAGCCCGCCCCCTACAACTACGACCTGAGCCCCCCCCGTCACGACTCCTCGAAGTTTACGCGCTCTCGGACCACCATGAAGGCTTCCGCCGCGCGACACCCTGTCGTCGTGCCGCGGACGCGTGCCCACGCCTCGACGGCCTCGCGGCTGCGCGGGTGCGGAAACTCGCCGATCTCCTCGCCCCAAACGTCCAAGAGATCGAGCTTGCGCGGCAGCATCTCTGAAATATCGACGAACGCGTTTGGACGAAAACCGCTGGGTTCGCGCCAGCCGATCTCGGTCTCCGAGGGCACCTCGTAGGCCCACACCCGCCTGACACTCGGCGCCCGCATCGGCTTTGTCGCGGCGAGCACCGCGTCGCCCAGGGCGGCGTGGTCGGAGTGAGCGTCGCCGCGGAAGGGTGTGAGCACGGTGTCGGGCCGCAGCGAGCCGACGACGTCGGCGACCGCCCGGACCAAGCTCGACGTCGGCACCTGGTCGAGGCGTGCCGACGTGAATCCCAGGCGGACAACGGTGGCGTCCAGCGCGGCAGCACACGCGGCGATTTCGCGCTCGCGCCGTTCCACGCGCTCTGGCGAGTACATCGCCGGGTCCATGTCGGTCGCGATCACCCATGTCAGCTCGACGCCCCTGGCACGAAGCGCCAGCAGCGTTCCCCCGCATCCGAGGGTCTCGTCGTCGGGGTGCGGAGCGAAGACGGTGACGGTCTGGGCGTTCTGAATCGACATCGACGTGCAATCCGAGGGCTGCACCGGTGGGAAGCGCACCGACTGTACACCGGGGACCAGGGATGCGCCACAACTGCACCGGCGCCAGAGAGAGTCAGGAGGCGGACCGCGGACCTCTTCGGCTGCCCGTCGCCGCCGGATCATGCTAGGGTCGGCGGCGCAGCACGCCCACCCTCCCCGACGTGACCCCGTGCGCACGTTCCTTCGGACTCACCTCCTCTGCAGCGGCGCCTCGTGCAAACAGAGCGGGCGGCGTGAGGGCCACCGTCGCATGACGTCGGGGCGCGCGGCGAGCGCCTGCGCATGATCGACAGGATGCTGCGACGCTGGACCGCCGGCGGGCTTCGAGCCACCCTCCAACTGCTCGGCCCGCGCCTTCAGGTGATCTCGTTCGACGTCTTCGACACGGTCCTGCAGAGGCGGATCCCGTCGAGCGAGGTCTCGGCGGCGCAAGCGGCACGGGTGGCGCGACTCCTCCTCGGGGGCGGAAACGACGCCGTTCTTCGCGTCCAGGCCCATCGCTGGGCCTGGGAGCAGGACCTCGCGGCGCGCGCCAGGCGTGCGCCTGTAGAGGCGAGCCTCGCCGAATGGGCCGAGTGCCTCGCCGCCGACCTCGGGCTGGACCGGCGGCGGGCGGTCGACGTGGCCGAGGAGACTTGGCTCTGGTGCGAGTCCCGCGCAAATCGCCGCGACGACCGCCTCTGGGGGGTCATTCGGGACGGCGCGGCGGCCTACGGACTCCGCACCGCGGCAATCTCGGATGGGTGGGCGAGCCAGGACCGACTCCGCGAGCTGCTCGCGAGCTTCGGCGTGCTGCCAGATGCCGTGTTCGCCTCTGCGACGGCCGGGGTCTCGAAACGCCACGGTGGGTTGTTCGAGCACGTGTATGGCGCTCTCGACGTCGCGCCGACGGCCATGCTCCACGTCGGGGACAACCTCGAGGCAGACGTCGCCCGCGCGGCGCTGCGCGGTACGCCTGCAGTGCTGCTCCCGCAGCGAAGCTCGGTCGGGCGACGCAGAGTACGGACCGGGCCCGACCGAGCGTTCACGCTCGCGCGGCTGTTCGCAGACGCCGGCGAGCAGCGGCTCGACAGCGTCGAGTCCTTCGCGGAGACCGTGCTTGCGCCGCTCGTCGCTGTGTGGGACCTCGCGGTTCGTCGAAACGTCGCCAGGCAGGCGTCCGATGTGCGCGTCTATTGCGCGCGGGATGGTTACCTCCCGTTTCGTTGGGCCGCCCAGGCCGACAGCGTCCTCGGGGCACCCGCCCCAGCCGCGTACGTGCGGCTGTCCCGACGGGTCGTCGGGCTCCTCCATCCAGCGCGGCTGTTGGAGTCTGTCCCCGGCCTCGCCGGCCGCGCTGGCCGCGCCCGAGTCTTCGACATTCTGCAGCCGTTCGACCTCCCTGACGCGCTTCGGGACGCGATCCTCGCCGACGCCAACCTGGCGGGCGGCGACGTCGCGTCCGAAGACGCGCGTGCTCGACTGGTGGCGGCGGCATGGAAGCACCGGCACGAGGTCGAAGCCGAGCGGCGCGACCGCATCGAGCTGGTGGTCGACTACCTGCGCGAGGCCATCGGTGACCGCCGACGGTGGATGTTCGTCGACGTTGGCTGGGCCGGCACGACGCAGGATGTCTTGGCGACGCTCCCTGGGATGGCCGATCGCGTGGACGCCACCTACCTCGGGGTCAGCAAGACCTACCCGATCGGCGCAAACGCCGCGCGGTTCGGGCTCCTGCGCGACGAGTCGACTGGCGCTGCCGCGCCCGCGCGACCCTCGGAGAGCCTCGGCGCAAGCCTGCGTATCTGGGAGGTTCTGCTGAGGGAGGGTACCGGAACCTCACAGCGCCTCGTGCGCACCGTCACCGGCGCCGTGGAGCCGTCGCTGTCCGACGCCGACCCTCGGCACACGGCGCTCGCCCGCCGCGTAGAGCAGGGGATGGACGCCGGGTGGGAGCGGCTTCAGAGTCGCGTCGAGCTCGCCGCAGAGCTCCTCCCGCTCCTAACCGACGCGGACTTACGGGTCGCAGCACGCGAGCTGACCGCTCGCTTTGCGTGGCGACCCGGCTCCGCGCTGGCGACCGATCTCCTCGCGGTCGGCTATGACGAGGCCAGTGGGCGAACGCGGTCGCTCGGCGTCGTCCTGCAGGACCCGCGGGACGTCTGGTGGCCCGGGGTGCTCGCGAGGCTCCGAGGCTGAGCGTGCGCAGACGCCCCACCTTGCCCCCACAACCCCCCGCTGATACGGGGTCCGCGCCTTGCCCCGGAGGCAGCCGTGCGCCCTTCCGCCGCCCTCGCCCTCGCCCTCTCGCTCGCCTCTGCCTGCACTGCCTCGACGCGTACGCCCGCATTGGAGCTGCCAGCGCCGCCGTCGCCCGAGCCGGGGGTGGTCGAGGCTTCGGCGACCCCGCAGACCGAGCCTGCGGCGGGCGCGCTCGACGAGGGCTCCGGTGCCGCGGCGCCCGGCGTCGCCGCCGGCGAGGGCTCGAGCTCCGGTGCGATAGGCGACGCTGACGTCGCGCTGCCGGCGGCGGCGCCGGCGCCCGACCCTTGCGATCTCGTCGTCGAGGGGATGGCCTGCATCCCCGCCGGCGAGTTCATCCGCGGCGTCGACTCCGACGACCACGACTGCGGCCAGCCGGACCAGCTCCACGCGGACGTTCCCTCGACATCGCCGGCGATGCGCGTCGAGATGAGCGCGTACTTCATGGACGTGACCGAGGTCACCAACGCGGCCTACGCGGCCTGCGTCGCGGCCGGCGGATGCCCCGAGTCCGGGCCGCGCTACGTCGACTTCGGGCGCGACCAGCAGCCGATCGTCGGCGTCTCTTGGTACGACGCGCAGGCGTATTGCGCGTGGGCGGGCAAGTCCCTGCCGACCGAGGCGCAGTGGGAGAAGGCCGCGCGCGGTCCCGACGGCGAGCTCACTCCCTTCGGCAACGACCCTGTCGCGTGCGACGTCGCCGTCATCATGGACGGCGGCGGACACCGGAGCTGCGGGCAGATGAAGGAGCGCGGCGAGCACCCGGAGACCGGGCGCGTTGCGCTGGTCGGGTCGATGCCGGCCGGCCGCTATGGCCTGTTCGACATGGTCGGCAACGCCGAGGAGTGGGTCGCTGACTGGTGGACCGAGAACTGGACGGCGTGCGGAGCCGACTGCGCCGGGCCGGACCCGACGGGGCCGTGCGGGGGCGCCGAGGAGTGCGACGGCTACCGACTCCGCGTCGTTCGTGGTGGGTCGTGGTACTGGCCGACCGGGCACGCGACCGGCTACCACCGCCGGCGGCACTATCCGGCGAACTCCCCGTTCCACCACTTCGGGTTCCGGTGCGCCGCCTCCGTCGAGCAGGCGCAAGCGCTGTCCGCAGCCGCTGCCGCGAACTGAACTACCCGCGCGCGGCGACGGGGTTCGTCAGCTCGCCGATCGGGTCGATCGAGACGGTGACCGTGTCGCCGTCGACGAGCGGGCCCACGCCGGACGGCGTACCGGTCGAGATCACGTCGCCTGGCAGGAGGGTCATGATCTGCGTGACGAAGGCGATCAGCTCGGGGATCGAGAAGATCAGGTCGTCGCAGCTCGACTCCTGGCGGAGCTCGCCGTTGACGTGCGTGCGCACGGTGAGCGCGCGCGGGTCGAGGCCGGGGACGATGGCCGGGCCGAGCGGGGCGAACGTGTCGAAGCCCTTTGCGCGGGTGTACGCCTTCTCGCGGCGCTGGATGTCGCGCGCGGTGACGTCGTTCATCAGCGTGTAGCCGGCGATCACATCGGGCGCGTCGGTGACCGAGACGTCTCGGGCGGTGCGGCCGATGACGAGCGCGAGCTCGCCCTCGAAGTGAATCTCTGACGAGGACGGGGGGAGCTGGATCGTGTCGTCGGGCCCGATCAGCGCGGTCGTCGGCTTGAGGAACATGAGCGGCTCTGAGGGGAGCGGCTTGTTCATCTCTTCGGCGTGTCGCCGGTAGTTGAGGCCGATGCAGACGATCTTGGAGGGCGTGACGGGCGCGACGAGCCGGGCGGTCTTTCGGCTGTTGGCGCGCTTCCACCGCTCGAGGAGCTGCGCGTCGAGGTCTCGCGCGAGGGCGGCTTCGAGCGAGGGCGCGGCTCCCCAGGGCCGTCCCTTCGGGTCGAAGAGGACGATTACGAGGGTCCCGTCGGCGAGTCGGAAGCGCGAGAGCTTCGCGAGCTCGGGTGTGGCGAGGACCACGGCGTGCTCCCGTCTCCGGTCGGCCTACTCGTGCGCGCCGCTGCCCGCGGGGGCGGCGGCGGCCCCGGAGCCCTCGCCGGAGCCTTCGGCCTCGGGGGGCTTCGGGTCGACGAGCGCGACGTGCACGGAGTACGAGTAGTCGCAGAGTCCGAGCCACGTGGGCGCGGGCGCGTCGGCGGGCGCGTCTGGCGCCAGCGGGGCGGGCGGCTGCGCGCCGTCCTTCAGCGTGCACGTGAACTGGTGCGCGTAGACGCCGAACCGGGTCGAGGCCTTGCCATCGTACAGGAGCTGCAGCGGCAGGCCCTCGCGCGAGAGGTAGACCTCGAGCGGCGTGCGGTCCTCGCGGTCGCGCGGGGCGTTGTACGTGTTGAACGTGTACGGCGTGCGGTGGGGCTCGCCGGTCTCTTCGTCGACGAGCTGCTGCCCGTTGAAGGCGATGAGCGCGCCGGGGGGATCCGACGTGACGGTGATGGAGCCGGGGAGGCGGATGATCGCCTCGGGGTCCGTCTCGTTCGGGTCCGGACGCCAGTCGCGGCGCCACTGCAGCTCGGCCGCCCGCTCGGGGACCGGGTAGAGGCAGAACTTCTCTTCGACCGGCGCGGGCTGGCCGGGCCAGCACACGACGAACGTGAGGCTGGCGGCGTAGTCACCGCTGAACGACTGGACCCACGGCGAGTCGGTCGCGCCGAACGCGGGGATCGTGAACGTCTTGTTCTGGAGGTTCCCCTCGCCGTCGATCGTGAAGACGAAGTCCTCGGTGACCGAGATGTCCTGGTACGTGACCCGGGTGCGGCTCGGGTAGGTCATGTCGTTGCGCGAGCCCGGGAAGATCATCGCGGGCTGGCCGGGCGACGTGACGAGCATGTTGCTCGGGTCGGCGACGATCTGGACGGTGCCGAACTTCGGCGCGTTGGCGAGCATCTGCCGCCGCTCTTCGGCGACGCGCGCCTCTTCGCGGTTGCGACGCAGCTCGATGATGTCCTGACCCTTGAGCAGCGCGACCGCGTCCTGCTTCAGGTTTGCGGGCAGCATCGCGAAGCCGACGCCCAGCACGACGAGGACGGCGACGAGGACGATCGCGAGGACCTTCGGCGACGACGCCGGCATCGTCACGTCCTCGATGTCGTCGTCGGCCGACGACCTGCTTGGCTCGGTGGGGACGCTCTCGCTGCCGGTCCCGGTGAACAGCGTCTCGATGGCCTCGCTGTTGGTCATCGGCGGGAGGTCGTGCGGGTGCCCGTCGATCGAGTGCGGCTTCGCAGGCTCCTCGTCGCGCGCCTTCTTGGCGTCGGCCTTCTTGCCCTTGCCCTTCTTGTCGTCGCCCTTCTTCGCGTCGGCCTTCTTGTCGCCCTTGGCGGGCTCCGCCTTCGCGGGTGCAGCGGCGGGCTCGGACTCAGCGGGCTCGGCGTCTTCGTCGGAGTCCGCGCCCTCGGCACTCGGCGACTCGTCGGCGTCCGTCTCGGTGTCGCCTTCCTCGTCGTCGGTCTCGTTGGTGTCGTCGAGCTCTTCGCTCTTCGTGTCGTCCGTCATGCGCCTGCCGTAGCTCTGTAGCCAGCCTGCAAAATTTGGCTGGCGGACTCTACGTGCGCGACTTCGCGATTGTCAACGTCCTTGGGCCCCCGCGACGCCCGCGCCGACATGTCGGTGCAACCCCCGATTCTCACTCGACTTCGACTCCGGCCACCGCCGCGCGGCGGCCCCTCACCAGCCTCAGCGCAGGATCTCTTGCCGGTAGTAGCGCAGCTCGGCGATCGACTCTCGGATGTCTTCGAGCGCCCGGTGCGAGTTCTCCTTCGCGTACGGCCGAACGTCCGGATACCAGCGCTTCGCCAGCTCCTTCACCGTCGAGACGTCGATGTTCCGGTAGTGCAGGTAGTCGTTCAGGCGCGGCATGTACCGCTCCAGGAACCGACGGTCCTGGTGAATCGAGTTCCCCGCCAACGGCGCCTTCCGGGCGCCACCGATGTAGCGCGACACGAACGACAGCGTCTGGTCTTCGGCCTCGCTCTCCGACACGCGCGAGCGGCGGACGCGCTCGGTCAGCCCCGACCCGCCGTGGTGCGTCCGGTTCCACTCATCCATCCCGTCCAGGATCGCGTCCGGCTGGTGCACCACGAGGTCGGGTCCCTCCTTGACGATGTTGAGCTGGGCGTCGGTGATGACCGTCGCGATCTCGATGATGCGCTCGCGGTCCGGGTCGAGGCCCGTCATCTCGAGGTCCAGCCAGACGATGTAGCCGTCTCTATTCGTCGCCATCTCGCTCCAGGACTTCACCCGCCAACCGGGCTCGAGCGCCTGGGTTCGCGATGCCGGAGGTGGGACTCGAACCCACATGCCACAAGGACAGCGGATTTTGAGTCCGCCGCGTCTGCCATTCCGCCACTCCGGCGAGTGGCCTGCCAGCATAGGACGCCGCGACGACGGCCGGCAAGCGAATCGCGCGGCAGCCGGAGCGGCCGCGCGAACAGTCAGAGAGTCAGCGCGCGACCACCTTGCCGTCGACGACCGCGAAGCCGCGCGGGAGCCGAGCCGAGACCGCCGAGGCCGCGTCGCCGAGCCCCCAGCCGGCGTCAGCGAACCGCTTCGCGATCAGCGCCACGATGCGCCCGCTCTCCTCGTCGGCGGCGAGCCGCGGCAGCAGCGCCGCGGCGATGTCCGCGCGGCGCTGGACCAGCGCGTCCACCGCGCGGAACCGCACCTCCTCGAGCTGGTCTTCGACGAACGGGACCAGCGCGGCGGTCACTCGCTCCGTTGAGACCTCGATCGCCATCTGCATCAGGCCGATCTTCTTCTCCGGGTCTCGCCAGTACTCGTTGTCCGTGCCCTCCAGAATCTCTGCGAGCAGCGACTCCACTTTCTCTGCCGGCCACAGCCGCTCGAGCACCCGGAACGGCCAGTACACCGGCTTTCGGAGCTTCGTGCAGTAGTCGACGATCACGGGAACACCGCGGTCGCCGAGAGAGACGAGCAGGTTCACGACGTGCTCCTTCTCTTCGCGGTCGACCGTCTGCGACGGGCACAGGTGCTCGAAGCGCGCGAGGAGGACCTCCACCGCGACCGGATCACCGGCCTTCGCGAGCTCGTACGCGGACTCCGCGGCGGCCATCCGGTCCGCCTGCTGGTAGTACATGTTCGTCAGCTTCGCCCGCGCGCGCTCGCGCTTGCGGTCGTCTGCCGCGTCCTTCTTGAAGTAGTCCAGCAGGCCCATGGAACCGTGTGGCCGGGGTGCGAAGCGGCCGGAACCTAGGGAAGGGGGCGGGGTGCGTCAAGCAACCGCCCGCGCGCGCGGCGAATCCGTGAGTACCCGCGCAGGATCAGCGCGTTCACGACCACCCAGAACCAGCGAAAGGCCGGGTTCCGCGTCTGGCGATGGTGATAGCGGTAGTAGATCTGCTGCGCGATCACGGCGAGCCGGAACAGACCGAAGACCTCGTAGAACGTGAAGTCGGCGACGGAGCGGCCCGAGCGCTCCAGGTAGGTCGCGACGACCTGGTCGCGACGAAGCATCCCGGGCAGGTGTGTCGGCTGACGGCGGAGCGCCCGCATCACGATGTCGTCGTCGGGCTGCACCCAGTAGGCGAGGCCCCCGCCGAGATCCATCAGCGGGTCCCCGACCGTCGCCATCTCCCAGTCGAGCAGCGCGACGACCCGCGTCACGTCGTCGGGATCGAGCACGGCGTTGTCGAGCCGAAAGTCGTTGTGGATGACGCACGCGCCCACGTCGTCGGGCACGTTCGCCGCCAGATAGTCGCGAACGTACGTCGCCCTCGGGACGTTCCACGTTAGGGCGCGCTCGTAGCGCTCGCTCCATCCCTCGACCTGGCGACGGCAGTAGCCGGGGCCGCGGCCGAGCTTGTCGAGCCCGGCGGCCTCGACGTCGACCGCGTGTAGCGCCACGAGCTTGTCGATCAGGTCGGAGCAGAGCGCGGCGCATTGGGCGGGGGTCGGTCGCTCGTTCTCCGAGACCCGCGCTCGGAGAATGCGCCCCGGCACGCGCTCCATGACGTAAAACTCGGCGTCTGTGACCGACGGGTCGGCGCACAGCGCCAGCACTTCGGGGACCCAAGGGTAGACCGGGCGCAGCGCGCGTTGGACCTCGAACTCGCGCGACATGTCATGCGCCGACTTCGCCTTCGTGCCACGCGGCGGCCGCCGCAACACGAGCTCGCGGTCCGGATAGCTGAGCGCGTACGTCCAGTTCGAGGCGCCCCCGCTGAACTGGGTCACCGTCGGTACACCGCAGATGCCGTCGACGTTGGCCTCGAGCCACGGCCCGATTCTGTCGAGGTCGAGCTCCTCTCCGCGTCGCGGTGGGCGCGCGCCGCTCACTTCGCGAACCCCCGCTTCATCAGCTCCAGCCGCGCGATCATGCCCTTGTGCACCTCGTCAGGGCCGTCGGCGAGGCGGAGGCTGCGCGCGGCGATGAGCATCGCCGCGAGCGGGGTGTCGCTCGACAGACCGGCGCCGCCGAAGATCTGGATCGCGTCGTCGACGACGCGCTGGAGCATGTTCGGCGCGACGACCTTGATCGCCGAGATCTCGGTCAGCGCCGCGAGCGCACCGACCTGGTCCATCTTCCAGGCCGCGAACAACGTCAGCAGCCGCGCCTGGTCGATCGCGACGCGCGCGTCGGCGACGCGCTCGCGGTTGCCACCGAGGTTGAGCAGCGGCTTCCCGAAGGCGGTCCGCGTCATGCCGCGGTCGATCATCAGCTCCAGCGCTCGCTCCGCGGCCCCGACGCAGCGCATGCAGTGGTGGATGCGACCGGGTCCGAGCCGCCCCTGCGCGATCTCGAAGCCGCGGCCGAGCCCGGCGATCACGTTGTCGAGCGGCACACGCACGCCGTCGAACGCGACCTCTCCGTGGCCGTGCGGCGCGTCGAAGGTGCCAAGCACGGGGAGCATCCGTGTGATGGTGACACCGGGGGTGTCGAGCGGCACGAGGACCATGCTGTGCTGGCCGTGGCGGCCGCGCTCCGTCGACGGCGTCCGCGCCATGAAGATGGCGACCTTCGCGCGCGGGTCGCCGAGCCCGCTGCTCCACCACTTGCGCCCGTTCAAGACGAGCTCGTCACCGTCGACGAGCGCGGTCGCCTCCATGTTGGTGGCGTCAGACGAGGCGACATCAGGCTCGGTCATGCAGAACACCGAGCGGATCTCGCCGTCGAGGAGCGGACGCAGCCACTGCTCCTTCTGCGCCGGGCTCCCGTAGCGGTACAGCACCTCCATGTTCCCCGAGTCCGGAGCGGAGCAGTTGAACACCTCTGCGGCGATCAGGCTCCTACCCGTCAGCTCGGCGATCGGCGCGTACTCGAGCGTCGACAGGCCGGCGCCGAGCTCGGCGTCGGGCAAGAAGAGGTTCCACAGGCCGGCCTCGCGCGCCCGGGCCTTCAGGTCCTCGAGCAGCGGGTCGTTCGTCCACTGCCGCCAGTCACCGTGCGACTGGTACGCGACCACGCGGCGCCAGTAGTCCGGCTCGACGGGATCGATGTGTTCGGCGATGAAGGCTCTGGCGCGGTCGACGAGCGCGGCTGAGCGGGCGGAGGGCTCGAAGTTCATCGCGACGCTCCGGTGGGGTCTTCGGTGGAGGGCTTGCCGACTAGCGCCGGGACCACGACGAGCGCGGCGAGCATCGCGGCGAAGATGCCGACGGTCGCGAGGGCGCCGATCGTGATTACGCCGCGGTGCTCGATGAGGAGGAGTCCCGCGAAGCCCGCCACGGTCGTCAGCGACGAGGCCGCTACGGCGGCTCCCGTGGTCGCGAGCACCCTCGTCGTCGATGCGCGGCCCTCTTCGAGATAGCGATGGTACAGGTGGATCGACCCGTCGATCCCGACACCGAGTACCGTTGGGAGGACGATGATGTTGTAGAGCCCGACCTTGACGTCGAAGACGACCATCGCGCCGATGGTCAGGCCGAGTGCGACGACGAGCGTCGACAGGCATACCGCGACGGCGCGCAGGTCACGCAGGTCGAGCAGCAAGACCAGCACGAGCCCGAGCGTTACGAAGACGGCGAGCCGCTCACCGTCGGCGATGACGTAGCGCACGACGTCGGAGAGGATGAAGCCGTTGCTGGAGACGCGGGCGGTGCCGGACGGTACCTCGATCGTGCTGTACTCCTCCTGGAACCGCGCGACGTCTCGCGCGTCGGAGTCGTTGTAGTTGCCGTAGAGGAGCCCCAGGCTCCCGAGGCTTCCGTCACGCTCGCGAATGAGCTCGACGGACCACTGCGGGAGGTCTTCGACGCCGAAGGGCTCCACCTCTGTGAGGTCGGTGAGCTGGTGGATCACGGCGCCCTCGTCGCCGTCGATGTTCTGGACGGCGCGGCGGTCGAGTGCGTCGTAGATGTGCTCGATGACATCCATGCGCGCGTCCTGATCGCCGGGGATCGCGGTCGCGATCGTCGTGAACGCGGTCAGCAGCGGATCGTCTGCGCGCAGGCGCTCGCGCAGCATTGCGTGGACCTCGCGGAGCTGCTGTTCGCTGTCGCCGAGGATGATGGCAGGCGCGGAGCTCCGCGCGCGACCGAGCGCGGAGCCGTACTTGATTCGGTTCGGGTCTCGCGGCGCCTCGAGGTTGCTGAAGTCGTACTCGAACTGGACCCGCGGCGCGACGAAGGCGCCGGCGATCGCGGTCACGACCAGCACGGCGGCGCCGGCGCGGCACAGCGTCAGCACCCACCGCCGCTCGGTCGCCACGCTCGCCCCGGCGACGGGTCGCGGCGGCGTCGGCCACACCCGCTCGGAAGCGGCCACCAGCGGCGGGATGATCGCCATCGAGCTGATCAGGCAGACGGCCACCCCGAGCCCGCACGCGACGCCGAACTCCCGGAAGCCGTCGAAGTGGGCGAAGACGAGCATGAGCAGCGACCCGACGGTCGTGACCGTCGCCGTGACGAGGGCGCGCCCGGTTCGCGCAATCGCGGCAAACGCGGCGTCTTCCCAGCTCGCGCCGGCGCCGCGCTCCTCGAGCATGCGTCGGTAGATGTGGATCGCGAAGTCGATCCCCATGCCGACCAGCATCGAGAAGACGAAGACGGTCAGCGTGTTGAGGTGGCCGTAGACGAGCTGCAGCAGCCCGCCGGTCCAGGCGATCCCCGCGAGCAGCGGCGTCATAACGATGTAGAGCGAGCGCAGGTTTCGAAAGAACGCGACGAGCAAGCCGACCACCATGACGAGCGCGATCTGCGTCGCCCGCGTCGCGTCGTGCGTGACGGCCTGGACCTCGAGGAAGCTGCGGTAGGCGCCCACGACCTGGGCGCGGAGCTCCGGGTGGAACGAGGCCGGGTCTGCGGCGGCGATCGCCTGCTGCGCACGCTCGTACGCCCTACGCGCGTAGTCGATGTCGGTGGACCGTCCGGCAAGCCTCGCCGCGTAGACGGCGACCCGGCCGTGCGGCGCGATGCGGTAGTCGCGGTACTGGTCGGGCAGGGCCCAGCGCGCCGCGCGGATCCGCGCCTCCTCGGCCTCCTCGGGGGTCATCTCGGCCGCGCCGGATCCATCGGGCGCGACCTCGGCGGCGTCGCCGGAGCCCTCGGTCAGGAACGGGAAGATCGTGCCGACGGCGTCTTCTTCGATGCCGAGCTCGACGAGGGTGTACGGGCTGATCCACAGGCGCCAGTCGCGCCACTCGAAGTCGGCCTCGCCGGGGTCTGTCTCGAGGTCTTCGAAGAGCGGGTTGTCGCGTCCGAGTCGCTGCCGAATGATGCGGCGCAGGTTGCGGTCGATGGTGCGAAGGTCCTCGACGGGGAGGTAGAGCAGGATGTGGTCGCGGAAGAACGTCTGGTCGCGGACGATGTCGACGTACTCGACCTCTTCCCAGTCCTGGAGCTGCGCCGCGAGGGCGTCGACGAACCGGACGGTGGCGAGGGGGTCGGGCGACTCGACGGCGATGACGAACTGCTCCTGGCTTCCGCGTCGGGCGCGAGCCTCGTGGAGCGCAACCACAGAAGGCGCGTCGTCGGGGAGGAGGGCCTCGAGGCCAGTCTCGACGTGGATTCGCGACGCCGCGGCGAGCGAGAGCGCCGTGACGACGGCGTAGAGCGCGAGGAGCGCCCATGGCGACCGGTTCGAGAGTCGCGCGTAGGCGAGGAGCGAGCGTTCGATGGGGTTCATTCGGCGACCGGCGGTGTCCGCAGCCTCGACAGACTGCGGCGGCTGTTGCACCATTGGCCGTTCCGCGCCGCCGCGCAACCCGGACGACAGGCTGCCATGAAGCACACGATTTCGCACGACCTCGGCTTCGACCTCGCCAAGCGCGCGACGGAGCGCGCGTTCGCCGGCTACCGCGAGCGGTTCTCGGACTTCTCTCCCGAGGCATCGTGGGTGACGAACGACCGGGCAGAGGTCTCGTTCGGCGCGAAGGGAGTGCGACTCGCGGGTTCGGTGGTCGTTCGGCCGGCCGAGATCGAGCTGGAGCTCGAAGTTCCGCTGCTGTTCCGCCCGCTCCGCGGGAAGGCGATGGGCGTGATCGAGGGGCAGATCCAGGAGTGGATCGGGCGTGCGAAGTCGGGGGAGCTCGACTGAGCTTCATCCACCGCGAGTCACCGCGCAGCTCGATCGCGCCTATCGGCTCGCGAAGTTCTTGAGTGCGTCGGCAAGCGCAGAGCAGCTCGAGAAGCGCTCCTCGGGCCTCTTCGCGAGCAGCCGCAGGATGATCCGGTCGAGCTCGACGGGGAGCTCGGCCCGACGACTCCGCGGCGACGGGGGAGCGTCGTTGATGTGCATCATCAGCAGCGGCAGCAGCTCTTCGTGCGTGAACGGCAGCGTCGCCGTGAACATCTGGAATGCGACGACGCCCAACGCATAGACGTCGGTCGAGTGCGTGACGCTCGAGAAGCCGGCGATCTGCTCGGGCGACATGTAGTCGGGCGTCCCAGCGATCATGTTTCCGACGGTCATGCCCGGCGCGGACTGCCGCTTCGCGATGCCGAAGTCCATGACCTTCACGGTCCCGTCGTCGCAGACGAAGATGTTGTGCGGCTTGATGTCGCGGTGGATGACGCCCTTGTCGTGCGCGGCCTGGAGGCCTTCGGCGGCCTGGATGAGCCAGCGGACGCCGGTGTCGATGTCGCAGGGGCGGTCCATGAAGTGGTTCAGGTCGCGGCCGACGAGCAGCTCCATCGTGATGTAGCGGAACCCGTACCACGAGCCGATATCGTAGAGCCGGATGATGTTCGGATGGCTCAGGCGACGCGAGAGGCTGAGCTCCTGCTTGAACCGCGCGACCGCGCTCTCGTCGGAGATCTCGCGCGTGAAGATCTTGAGCGCGACGTGTTCCTCGAGCTCGAGGTCCCACGCCTTGTAGACGACGGCCATGCCGCCCTCGCCGACCTTCTGCTCGAACCGGTAGCGGTCGTCGATGACGACGCCCGGCTTGAACCCGTCGAAGTCGGCGGGAGGGATGATCGAGACCCGCGAGCTGGGCGCGGGCGGTGCGTTCTCCTCGATCGAGTCGGTGTGGTGCTTGGCGAAGATGTCGCTGTCGCGGATCGGACGCGCCGTGACTTCGGCCTCACCGGTCTGCTGCGCGGGCTTGACGCGGGGGCTCGGCTCGGAGCGACGCACCGCGACGGCGGCGGGGTCGACGATCGCCGTCGCGGCCGTGTCGGAGAGGGCCGGGTCGACGTTCGCGCCGTACTGCGTGACCTGACTCCCGGGTCCCTGGACGAACGTCGTCGGGGCAGCCGTGCTCATCGTTTCGGCCGGCTCGGCGCGGCGAGCTCGCGGCCGCGGCGCTCCACCGGCCGGCGCGGGGAGGCTGGGGAGGCTGGGCAGGTCGGGCAGGTCCGGGAGATCGGGGAGGTCGTTCGCCTGCGGTGCGGGCTTCGCGCGGCGGCGGCCGGGGTCGTCGCCGGCGAAGTCGAGGTCCTGCTTCAGGATCTTCGCGTAGACCATCGCCGAGCCCTGCTCTTCGGCGTCGAGGACGGCGAGGCGCCGCTGGACGTCGCGGAAGTTCGGGTCGATCGCGAGGATCCGCTTGAACGCCTCGCGGGCGTTCCCGGGGAAGTCGTGACGAAGATAGAGTTCGGCCATCGCATACATGGCGTTGGCTTCGCGCTCGGAGCGCGGGCTCTCTCCCATGAAGCGCGAGAGGAAGTTCTCGAGCCTGAAGTCGAGGAATCCGATGGAGGCGGCGAGGGTGATCGCCTGGACGGCGGCCTCGCGGTACCGAGGGTCGTCTCGGGCGACACGCGAGAAGTTGTCGATCGCCTCGCCGGTCTCTTGGAGCTCGAGGAAGCAGAGCGCCGCTTCGAACGGCATGCCGCCGTCGCGGAACAGCTCGGCGGCGGCCTTGGGGCGTCCGAGCATCCGTGCCATCCGCGCGGCGTGACCGAGCTGCTTGAGGCGTGTGTATGCCTCCATCGCGAGCTCGTGCTTGCCTTGCGCTTCGAGGGCCTGGGCTGCTTCGAGGGTGACGGCGGCGGCGGCGACCGCGACCGGCTTGAGCTCGTCTTCGACGACGAACTTCCCGCGCCGCGTGTACTCGGCCTCGAGGCGGGCGGCGCCGACGGGGTCGCCCATCTGCTTGAGCATCTCGACGGCGCGGTCGAGCTCGCCGAGCCCGACGAAGAGGCGCACGGCGAGATCCCTCTCGCCTGCGCGGGCGAAGCAGATGGCGGCTCGGAGTGCTCGCTTCTTGGCGGGCGCCGGAAGCTCGGCGATCTCCTTCTCGGAGAGATTGCTGCCGGCGGCGAGGCCGAGGTTCCGGACGAGGATACGCGCGGCTTCGGCGTAGCGGCGCTCGGCGACGAGGACGCGCGCGGCGTCGTCGACGGCACCGACGGACATGAACGCGGCGATGGCGCGGTCTGCGAGTCCGTTGGTCTCGAGCTGCTTGGCTCTGGCGTAGATGCGCTGTTGTTCGTCGCGGTCCATCTCTACCAGTCCTCGGGCATCTTGGACGCGGCCTCGCGCACGTACTCGGGGTCGGTGGCGATCGCGAGCGCGTCTTCGAGGAGGATCTCTCCCTTCTTGAGGTAGCGCAGGAGGCAGTTGTCGAGGCTCATCATACCGGTGCCGGCGGACTCGGTCGATTGGAGGAGGCCGTCGATCTGGTGGATCTTGTTCTCGCGGATGAGGTTCGAGACGGCGAAGTTCTGAACCAGGACCTCTACGGCGGCGATGCGGCCCTCGCCGGTAGACCGGCGGACGAGGTGCTGAGCGACGATCCCGCGCAGGAGCACGGACAGGATGGAGCGGACCTGCTCCCGCGACTCCTCCTCGGCCGCGTCGACGATGCGGTTGATGCCCGAGGCCGCGCTGTTCGTGTGGAGCGTCCCGAAGACGAGCACACCGGTCTCTGCAGCCGACAGCGCGAGGCTCATGGTCTCGAGGTCGCGCATCTCGCCGACGACGACGACGTCGGGGCTCTCGCGGAGGGCGGAGCGGAGCGCGCCGGCGAACGTGTCCACGTGGACTCCGACCTGCCGCTGCGTGATGACGCTCCGCGCGGTCGGGTGGATGAACTCGATCGGGTCCTCGATCGTAATGATGTGCCGCGACGTCTTCGTCGCGATCTCGTGCACCATTGCGGCGAGCGTCGTCGTCTTTCCGGCGCCCGTCGGACCGGAGACGAGCACCAGACCGTTCTTCCAGTCACAGAGCTGCCGGATCGCCGACGGCATCGCGAGCTGGTCTAGCGTCGGGATGGAGTTGGGGATGATGCGGAACACGGCGCCGACGCCGCGGGCCTGTCGGAAGTAGTTGGCGCGGAAGCGACCGACCCCGTCGAGGGAGTAGACGAAGTCGAGGTCCTGCTTCGAGTTGAACCGTTCGCGCTGGCCGTCGGTGAGGATCTCGAGCAGGAACCGCTTCGTCTCCTGCTCGGTGAGCTTGCGGAACGGGAGCTGGACGAGCTGGCCGTCGTGGCGGATCGTCGGGACCGCGCCGGCGCAGAAGTGGAGGTCCGACGCGCCCTGCTCGGTGACGAGCTGCAGGAAACTGTCGAGGCGCGCCACCGCTAGCCCTCGTCGCCGAGGCTGACGATCTTGTGGTCGCCGCTGATGGCCTGAATCGCGCGGGAAGCGCCGGTGTCGTGCTCGACGACGGCGGCCTCGAACTCCTTCTTGTTGTTCGCGCGCATGTAGCCGTCGTCGGCGGTGATGACACGGTGTTTGTAGAGGCGGATCAGGTCGTTATCCATCGACTGCATCCCGGACTCCCGGGACATCGAGATGACGTTCGGGATCTGGAAGGTCTTTCCCTTTCGGATCAGGTTCGAGACGGCGTCGCTGTTCAGCATGACCTCGACGGACGGCACGCGGCCGCGGCCGTCGCGCCGGGGGACCAGCAGCTGGCAGAGCACGGCACGCAGCGACGACGCGAGGATCGTACGCACCTGCGGCTGCTGCCCGTGCGGGAACGCGTTGATGATGCGGTCGACGCTCGTGTCTGCCGTCGTCGTGTGCACCGTCCCGAACACCAAGTGCCCGGTCTCGGCGGCCGTGATCGCGAAGCCGATCGTCTCGGGGTCGCGCATCTCGCCGACGAGGATGACGTCCGGGTCTTCGCGCAGCGTCGATCGGAGGGCGCTCCGGAAGTCCGCAGAGTGTGTGCCCATCTCTCGCTGGTTGACCAGCGACTGCTTCGGCGTGTGGATCACCTCGATGGGGTCTTCGAGCGTGATGATGTGTTTCCGGTACGAGCGGTTGATGTAGTCGATGATCGCCGCGAGCGTCGTCGACTTGCCCGCGCCGGTAGGGCCCCCGACGAGCACGAGTCCGTTCTTGAGGTCGCCGAAGCCGTTGACGATCGAGGGCATCCCGAGCTCTTCCATCGCCGGGATCACGTTGCGGACGACTCGGAAGACCGCGGCGATCCCGTTCGCCTCTTGGAGCACGTTGACGCGGAAGCGGAGCCCCGCCGACTTCACCTCGTACGAGAAGTCCACGTCGGCGTGCGCCTGCTCGAACATCCCGATCTGCGTCTCGGTCAGGTGCGGATACAGCAGCCCCTTGATCTGCTCGTTCGTGAAGACGTTCTTCACGAGCGGGGCGACCTCTCCGAGGCGCTTGATGTACGGCTGTCGACCGGCGGCGAGGAGGAGGTCGTCGCCGTTGGCCTTCGCTGTGGCCCACAGCAGGCGGTCGAGCGTACCGAGACGGGACGACCCCTCGTCGCTCCATTCCGCGAACTGCGCGTCCAGGTTCCAGCGGCGGATCAGACCGCGCGCCTTCTGCCGAAGCTCGTGGTTGATGTGGTCGGTCAGCGGCATGACGACGCTGACGTACGTCCGGTCGCCGATCGCCTCGAGCGCCGTCAGCACCTCTGTCGTGCGGTCGACGTCTTGCGGGTCGATGAGGGCCGCCACGTGAGGGGCCGCCCGCGAGTCACCGATGCGCGCCAGCGTGTCGAGGCAGACGGGCTCGAGCTCTGGGTCTTTCTGCATGAAGTCGACGATGTAGGGGACCGCGCGGGCGTCGCCCAGGTCTCCCATCGCCTCGATGGCTCGCTCGCGGACCCACCAGTCTGCGTCGGTCTGGACAGTCCGCACGAGCGCGCCGAGCGCGGCGGGGTCTTGCAGCCGCTTGAGCATCTCGACGGCGTAGCGACGCACGACCGGCGACTCCTCGTTCAGGAGCCCGACGACGTGCCGCGTGAGCTGCAGCCCCGCGAGGTCGATCAGCGCATCGGTGATGCGCTCGCGCACCCACCAGTCCTCGTCGCGCAGGAACGTGAAGAGCTGCGGCCAGAGCTTTCCTTCGGGGTCGCCGATGCGGCGCGCGAGGTCGGCAGCGAGGCGCTTCACGTCGACGTCACGGCTCCGGAGCAGCCAGATGATCGTCCGCGCGACGTCGATGGTGCCGCCCGCGGCCAGGTTCTCGAGCGCCTTCGCCGCGCGGATGCGCACCTCGATCTGCCGGTGGTTCAGTGACTCGGCGATGACCGGGAGCACGTCCTCGTGGCGCATCGCCTCGAGCACGTCGAGGACGGCCAGCCGGATCGCCTTCGGGCCGACGCCGATCTGGTCGCGGAGCAGGTCCAAGACCCGCTGGCTGCGGTAGCGCGACATCGCGCGGATTGTCGCGCGAACCACGGCCAGCGAGCCACCCTCGAGCTTCGGCGCGACGTAGCGGAAGAAGTCCTCTTCGGCGCCGATCGCCCCGAACGACGTGATCGCGTGCGTCACGACGTCCTCGCTGAGGTCGTCGAGAGCCGACGCGATGGCCTCGAGTGCGCCGTCGCGGTTCTTGGTGATGATCTCGTGGTCGCCGAGCATCTCGAGCGCGCGCAGCTTCTCGTGCGCCGTGCCGGCCTTGAGCGCGTTCCGGAGCGCCGGGATGGCGTGGTACCCCGCCATCGTGACGCAGGCCTCCATCGCCTCGATGCGACCGTAGAAGTCGGGCGAGCCGCAGAGCTCCACCAGCAGCCCGAACATCGTCTTGCCGCCGATCCTCTCCGCCAGCCCCTTTCCGAACTGGCGGACGTCTGGCTCGGGGTGCCGGAACAGCGCGACGACCTCGCGGTGCCCGCCGACGCTGTTGATCAGCGGCAGCACCTCGAGCATCGTCTGACGGACGTCCGGGTCGGCCTGCTTCACCGAGCGCAGCATCGGGACGAACAGCTCGCGCAGGTGCGTGCTGTTCGCCATCAGCCGGCGGAACAGCGCGCAGCGGAAGCGGTGCGCCTTGAGATCGGACATCCCTCGACGGTCGAGCAGCACCGCGAACAGCGCCTGCGCGTCGGTGATCTCGAGCGCGCCGACGTCTGCGACGAACTCCTCTACCTCGGTCGACGTGCTGAACCGCGGCTCGCGAAACGCACGAAGAATCTCTTTCGATGGGATCGTTCCCATGGCACGCGTCCTTGCCTTCCGCGACTCCAAGGCAGACGCGGCGCCGAGAGAATCCCCCATCGCCCGATCGGCGTAAAGAATTCCCGCGGATGTCGTGAACGTCGGCAGGCCCGACTGCCTACTTCCCCAGGTCAGAGGGCCCGAACGCCGACGGCAAGAGCTCCGAGAGCGGCGCCCGCGTCACCAGCCCCGACGCCGTCACGCTGACGACGAGGAGGTCTGGCCCGAACTCCAGCAGCACCTGGCGACAGACCCCACACGGCGGCGTCGCGCGGCTGTGCTTCGTGAAGACGACGCAGGCCTCGAGCCGGCGCTCTCCGGCCACGACCGCCGCGCCGACCGCGTTTCGCTCGGCGCAGACCGTCGCGCCGTAGGTCGCGTTCTCGACGTTGCAGCCGAGGTAGATCGCGCCGGACTCCGCGAGCACCGCCGCGCCGACCCAGAACCCGGAGTACGGCGCATACGCGTTGCCGTGCGCCCGCTGCGCCGCCGCGATCAGCTCCGCCTCGCGCGGGTGGACCAGCGTCACGACGCCACCCCGAGCTTCGCGAAGACGCCGTCGAGCAGCGCCACGAACCGAGAGCGCACGCGCGACGCGACCTCCTTCACTTCGGCGTGGTCGAGCGGGGCGTCGCTGAGCCCCGCGCCGAAGTTCGTGATGCACGACAGGCCGAGCACGTCCATCTTCAGGTGGCGCGCGGCGATAACCTCGAGGACCGTGCTCATTCCGACGGCGTCGCCACCGAGCCGCTGCACCATCCGGACTTCGGCCGGGGTCTCGTACGCCGGCCCGAGCATGCCGGCGTAGACCCCCGACCGGAGCACGAAGCCCGCGTCGGCGCTGGCGGCGCGCGCGATCGCCGCGAGGCGCTTGGAGTAGGCCTCGCTCATGTCGGGGAAGCGCGGCCCGAAGCGCTCGTCGTTCTCGCCGACGAGGGGGCTCGTGCCCGTCAGGTTGAGGTGGTCGGTGATGCACATCAGATCTCCCGGCACGAAGCCCGGGTTCGCGCCACCGGCGGCGTTCGTGACGACCAGCGTTCGCGCACCGAGCCGCCACAGCGTCCGGAGCGGAAACACGACGGTCGCCGCGTCGTGACCCTCGTAGGCGTGGATGCGCCCTTGCATCGCGGCGATCCTCACTCCCGCCCGCTCGCCGAAGACCAGCCGTCCGGCGTGCCCGGACACGGTGCTCGCGTGAAACCCGGGGATGTCGGCGTAGTCGACGGCGACCGCGCCCTCGAGTGTGTCCGCGTAGTCGCCGAGCCCGGACCCGAGCACGAGGGCGACGGTCGGTGGCGACGGGACGCGCGCGGCGAGCATCGCCGCCGCGGCGTCCACCTTCTCGAACTCTCCTCTCATCGGACCCTCGGGGGCGAGAGCGCCGCGCCGCTGTCGGCGGTTTCGGCGCGAGCTCAGCTCAGCGGCGCCACTTGAGCAGGGCGGCGGGGCGCCGGTTCACGACGCCGAACGAGATCGACAGCGCCTGGTTTCGCTTGAGTAGGTGCCTCAGAACGACCGGCACGCCCGCCTCGCCGAACGCTGCGGCGCGCAGCTCTTCGGGCGCGTCGACGCTCCACGCGTCGCGCAGACGGTCGCGTGGGCCGGGGCTTGCAGTCGCATCGGCTCCGGCGGCCTCGGGCTTGGCATCCGTCGCCGTCAACGGCGCCTCGGCGTCGCTCGTTTCCGCGTCGACCTGCTCCGAGTCGGTCTGCTCCGTGTCGGCCGACGCGGACTCTTCTTGACCCTCGCCGCTCTCGCCGCCGGCGGCCGCGTCACTGGCGTCGTCGCCGGTGCCATGGTCGTCGACGTCGACGGGCTGCCACCCCGCGCCTTCACCGGCCTCGGCGCCCTGCGTGTTGGCGTCGAGCTCGGCGTCCTGTTCGGCGTCTGCGTCTGCGTGACCGTCGGCGCTGGGGAGCCGCTTCGGGAGCGGCACCGCGACGAGGTTCCGGTCGATGAGCACGTTCGGCGCGCCGCCCGCCTCGATCGAGGCGCGCCGTAGCGCGTCGCAGATCGTGGCGAAGTCGAACGGGTCGACCTCGATGCCGGCATTGTCGAGGAAGTCACTGCCGAGCAGACGCCGCGGGTCGACGACCCCGCGAATGTCGTCCCGGGTGCCGCCGAGCAGCGAGTACACCTCGAGCCGAAGCCCGTAGCGCGCGGAGCCGACGCGCGCCGCGCGACGGATCAGGGCGCGGGTCTCGCCGCCGACGGCGCCGCAGCGCCGAAGGAGCTGCGACCATCGCGCGGAGCTCGCCGCGACGAGCTCGCCGAGCCGCTCACGCCGGCGCACCAGCAGCGCGGTCGAGGCGCCGTCTTCACGGTCGTCCCCGGTGTGATGGTCGTCTCCCGCAAGCTCCGACGAGTCGCTCGCGAGCTCGGCAGCGTCATCGACCGCCTCGTCGCTCGCCACCTCGTCGCCGAGCTCTGCGTCGTCGCTCGCGACGGCGAGGTCGTCTGCCGGTGCTTCCGCCGCGAGGGTCGGAGAGACCGGAGCCGGCCCGATCGGTGCGAGCGTCTCCTTGGTCACCACTGCGAGCGCAGAGGCGATCGCGGTGGCGTCGACGCCGGCCTCGAGAGCGGCGGCCACGCCGGCGGCGACCGCCGCGTCGATCCACGGTGCCGCTTCGCCGAGCCCGACGATCGCCTTGAGGCGTCGGTTTGTCGCGGAGCGCCCGCGGGACGCCTCTGCGATCGCGGCGTCGACCGAGCTCAGCGCGGCCGCGGCGTCGAGCGCAGCACGCAGCACGCCCAGCTCTCCGGTCTGCGCGAGGTGCGCGACACCGGCGTCGACACCACCCGCGGCGTGCGCGGCGGCGACGTACTGCAGGAAGGCGTAGAGCGACTCGTCCTGCACCTCGCCCACCCACTTCAGGGCGACGCGCGCCAGCTTCGCCGCGGGCTCGGCGTCGCCGAGCTCGGCGACGCGCCAGCCGTCGAGGGCGACGCACAGGCCGTCGACGGCGTAGCGCGCCGGCTTGTAGCGTCCGAACGCGGCGCGCACGGAGCTCGCAAGGGCGTCGGTCGCGTCGGGGTCGCGGCGCGTCTCGACGAAGTGCGCGAACGCGAGCGCGGCGGTGCGCAGGTCGTTGCCGCTGGCGGCCGCGTCTGCGAGCCGGCGCACGACGCCGGCGTGCGTCGCGGTGTCGCCCGTGGTCGCGAGCCGAAGTCTGATCGCCAGCGCGTCGAGCCGTCCGGCCTCCTCGAGCTCGGCGAGGTGCTGGTCCGCCGGCCAGAGCGTCCGGGCGTCGTAGGCTCGGAGCAGCAGGTCGAGGTGCTGCGGGGCGATGTGGCGCAGGGCGATGCGCAGGAGCTCGAGGACGGCGCCGTCCGGGTCGCGCAGCGCCGCGAGGCCACGGTCCGCGAACCAGGTCGCCATCTCCTCGGAGCCAGTGAAGCGCGGGTAGCTGCGCGGGTCGAGGAGCCACCGGACGGCGTCGGCGCCGCGGGCGCGCTCCATCGCGGCGCGCGTCCACTCGACGCGTCCCCAGATGGCGTCGACCCCGGTGGCGGCGCGGAGCGCGCTATGGAGCTGACCAAACACCGGGCTCTGCACGAACTCCTTTCGCCAGCCAGCGGCGCGGGGCCCGTCGATCAGCCGGTCGAAGTGGCTGACGTCGAGCCGGTCGTCTGCGAGCATCGCCTCGAGCGCGGCCACGAATCCGTCGCGGTCGACGGCGGCGAGGGCGGCCATCAGCGCGTCGATCCACTCGCCGTCGAGCCACGTCCGGTCCGAGGCCGCGACGAACCGCTCGGCGGTCGCGCGGAGCGCCGGCGCCCACGCAGCGCCCGCGGCGCGGTGCTCGTCGGACTGCAGCACCCAGCGGCGGATCAGCGCGAACAGCTCCGTCTGCAGCTTCGGCGGAAGGGACTCGCACTGCGGGAGCGTCGCCTCGACGAAGTCCCGGTACACGTCCGCCCGCTTCCACGCGATCGACCGGCAGAACATCCGCCAGTACATGAAGTGAGACCGCGGGCCCGCGTTGGCGACGCCCGGCGCGATCGGAGGGTGCAGCACGAACCCGGGCACGTCGTCGAGGTGCTCGAGGCGCGTGACGAGGAACTCGCCCGCCGCGACCGCGGTCTGCAGCCGCAGCCACGTCACGCGCGACTGGGTCGCCGCGTCGTCGTAGCGAGCGACGGCGGCCGCGAGCTCCAGGCCGCGCAGCTCGCCGACCGCCTGAAGGGCCGGGTGCTCGGTGCTCTGCAGGCCGAGCGCGACGAACTCGCCGGCCTTCGACGGCGTCGCGACCGTGCGAGCATAGGCGCGCAGCGACGTGATCGACGCGGCGTCGGTCACGAAGACGCCGCGCAGCGTGCCGTCGTCGATGTCGTCGGCGCGAAGCTCCGCGCCACGGAAGCTCCACCCCGTGAGGATGTGGTCGTACCGTCCAACCAGCGAGCGCGATGCGTTCGGCCAGCCGCGCAGGAACATGTGCGCGATGCGGAACGGCCGCAGGTGCTCGCGGCGGGGGCGCGCGATGTGCCACCCGGACTCGGCGATCGCCAGCGCACGCAACAGGCGCTCAAGGTCCGTCTCCTCGCGCGGCAGCCGCGAGAGCTCGCGGACGACGGCGTCGGCCTCGGCGCGGTCGAGCGGGAAGCGCGGCAGCGGCGTGTCCGGGTGCGACAGCGCGTCGAGGTGGCGCCCCGAGCGTCGCAGCGCCCGCGCCACGGCGAAGAGTGTCCGCGCGGGCTGACGTCCCGTGCGCTCGGTGCGGATCCCGAACAGGCCCGCGAGCCACGTGACGAGCACGGCCATCGACGAGGCCTGCTGCAGCGGCGCGTCGGCCTGCAGGTTACGCGAGAGCACACGGGCCACCTCGATCGTCGCCTCGGTCGGACCTGTCGCCGCTCGCTGCGCCTCGGGCCGCTCCCACATCTCCCAGAGGGCGCCGAGCAGCGCGCCGACCTCGGGCGCCAGCGGCGTCAGGATGCGCTCGATCGCCGCACGCCGCTCCCCGTCGGGACGGTGCATCAGCGAGAGGCCGTAGCGCTGCAGGCCATGGCCGCAGTCGACGAGCATCGTCCGCGCGACGCGGGCGCCGACGCTCGTGTCGTCGGGGTGCGCTGCGAGCCACGCCAGCGTGTCGGCGAGCGGCGCGTCGTCTGCCACGACCGGCGAGGCGGGGTCGGTACCAACCGTGAGCTTACCCTTGGCGACGGCGATCTGCGGCCGGAACCGCGCGCACGAAACCTGGTCGAGCCACGGCGACAAGATGCCCGTCTCGAGCTCGACCTGGCTCGACTGCACCGCCGCCTGTACCGGGATCCACGGCGGCCCTTCGCCGAGCGTCGACGGGACGAGCATCGCGGCGGTGACGCCGGGGCGCACCTCGCGACCCGCCGAGAGGTAGACCTGCGCCGGGTCGTCCCAGACTGCGTAGACGACCGCGCGATCGAAGCTCGCGTCGCGCGCGAGCCGCTCGACACCGCCCTGAGCGCGCGCGAAGAATCCAGACTTGAAGAGGACGATCGGCGGGATCTCGCGCCACTCCGGCGGCACATCGCCGCGGAAGACTTCGGCGGCGATGCTGCCCTGCTCCGATGCGATCACGTACTCGAACGCGGCGCGCCGCTGACCGGAGCCGCGGGCCTCGCCCGAGCCGCCGCCGCCCGACGGCCGATCACCGCCGCGACCGCCAGGCCCACCGCCGGGCCCACGCCCATCGCCAGGACGCGGTCCCCCGGGGCCGCGACCGCCACCGCCGCCAGGTCCGCGACCGCCACCCGGGCCGCCCGGACCACGACCGCCTCCACCGCCGGGACCGCCCGGACCACGACCACCGCCGCCGCCGCCACCACCGCCGCGGGAGCCCTGCGGCGGCCCCCCGGGACCACGTCCCCCACGGCGGTCGCCGCCGCCGTCGTCGCTGGTTCCCTGTCCGGGTGCGCGCCACTCGCGCGGGGCATCGCTGGTGCGGGGGCCGCGCCGTCTCGGGTCGTTCGCCATCTGTCTTTGCGTCGGGAAGGGTCGAGGCGTGCTCAATACTCCGATTCGCGCTGGCTCGCACGCTCTGTTGCCACCCGCGCCGATCCGGATGTCTCGAGGCGTCCGCCTCGCGCTCCGAGGTCGAGCGCCGACGCCGGAAGGCCGGCCAACCGGGCCCGAGCGCAGCCGAGCACGGCGTCGACGTCGGGGAGACGCAGCGCTTCGCGTCGAAACTCGCCGCCGTCGTCGACGCCGCGGCCGAGGTACGTGACCATCTCTTTGACCCGACCCAGCGGTCCGAAGCCGCGACGACCGGGGAAGGCGACCGCGAGCTTGTCGGTCAGCTCGTCGAGCCACCGCACGATGTCGTCGCCCGCCGGCGAGAACGGCTCGATGCCCTGCTCGAGCTCGGCGATCTGCCTGAAGATCCAGGGGTTTCGGATCGCCGGGCGGCCGATCATCACCGCCGCGCACCCGGTCTCGGCGCGCATGCGGTGCGCGTCGGCGGCGTACCAGCAGTCGCCGTTCCCAACGACGGGGATTCGCAGCTCACGGACCAGCGTCGCGGTGATGCGCCAGTCCGCGACGCCCTCGTAGAAGTCGGCGCGGCGGCGGGGGTGAACGATCAGGAAGTCGACGCCGGCGCGCTCGACGATTCGGGCGGTCTCGACGACCCCGGACGCGTCGTCGAACCCGGCGCGGATCTTCGCGGACATGACCCCCGGGACGCGGTCGCGCATCGCCGCGAGTACCTCGTAGAGCAGCGCCGGGTTGGCGAGCATCGCCGACCCGGCGCCCTTACGGACGACGCGGGGGGCGGGGCAGCCGAGGTTCACGTCGACGATGTCGGCGCCGGCCGCCGCGACGGCGCCCGCGGCGTCGGCCATCAGCTCCGCGTGGGTACCCATGATCTGTACCGACAGCGGCGTGCCTGGCGAGCGGACCACCTGCCGCGCCATGTGCTTCGGCGACACGACCTCGCCGGCGACGCGCACGAACTCGGTGCACACGACCCCGACGCCCCCGTTCGCGGCCAGCAGCGTACGGAACGTCGGGTGGGTGATGCCCTCCATCGGAGCGAGCATCGTCGGGTGTGCCCAGCCGAACATCGCTACCAGCTTCGGTCGCGCACCGCGTAGAGCCAGCCGTCACCGGAGCCGACGTAGAGCGTGCCGTCCTCGCCGATCGCCGGGGTCGCGAACAGCGCCGTGCCGTTCTTCGGATCGGCGAAGCAGGACCCCGGCGCCGGCATGTGCGTGCGGTCGTTGCCCGCGGTCGCGTGGAGCCCGAGGCCAAGCGTCCAGACGATGCCGAGCGGCTTGGGGGTAAAGCCGTATACGACGCCGTCGTGACGGGCGTAGTAGGCCATGTCTGGCGTCCCGACGATCGACCCGAACGCGCGCTTGCGGCAGTCGGGGAGCGCGACCGAGTCGATGCGGTCGCCCGACCCAAGGTCGAACGCGACGAGCTCGCCGGCGGTCGTCGGCGTCCAGATCAGGCGGTCTTCGTGCAGGTACGGGAGGCTCCGCAGAAACGCGGTGTCGATCGTCTCGGGGGCCGAGTTCGCCGTGGACGGATCATTGATGTCGACCGCCCAGATGAGCTGCCCGTTGTCGCGCCAGCGGGCAACAGCGGCGGGGCGGTATCGGAAGCCGCCGTCGACGCTGAACGGGTAGCGGTGTACGGCCTCGATGACCACGTCGCGCGCAACGAGGGGCGGCGCCCAGCGGGTCCGCGACCACGCATCGGTCGCGATCTCGCCCTCGACCCAGGCGCGACCGGTGGCGTCGAACATCGACAGATCCTGGTCCGACGCGCGAAAGATCTGGTCGCCGCCGTGACTGACCGCTCCGCGGTCGGGGCGAAAGCAGCCGAGCTCGCCGGTCACGGCGCCTGTACGGACGTCGACCTCGGCGATGCCGCCCGCCTCGTCGCTCCGCATCAGCACGACGCGTCCGTCGCGCACGACGGGCGCGTGGAACAGGAGGCACTCCTGCTCGAGTCGCCAGCGCTCGGTACCGGTCGCGGCGTCGAGCGCGAAGAGCACGCGGCCGTCTCCGCCGCCGACGATCACGCCGTCGCTGAGGACGATGCCGTTCACGTCGTTGTCTTCGTGGTGGAACCAGCGGATCGCGCCCGTGACGGGATCGATGGAGTAGACGCCGTCGCGCTCGTCGGCCTCGTTATGGTGCTCGCCCTGGCTGCCGACGTAGACGGCATCTGCCGTGACGATGGGGTTGTTCGCGTAGCCCTGGACGCCGACCTCGATGGACCAGGCGACTCGCGGCTGCCGGATCCCGCGCACCTCGCGCACGCCGCTCCGGGCGTCGTCTCCGCGGAACGTGACCCAATCTCCGGCGATGGGCTCGACGGCGAACCCGTCGACGCCCGGCGGGGCGTCGTGGACGATCCGCGGGCGTGCGGGCGGCTCGCTTCCCTCGGCTGGTGCGGCGGCCGCGTGCCCATCCGTGATCGGCGCCGCGCGTTCGGGCTCGACGATCGTCGGTCGGTCTTGATTCGCGTTGCACCGGTCGCAGCCGGCACCCGCGGCGGCCACGACCAGCGCACAGAGCAGCGCCTCACTCCTCATCGTCTACCTCCAGCTCGCGTCGCGAAGCGCGACGATGTAGCCCTCACCCGTGCCGACGAACAACGTCCCGTCCTCACCGATCGACGGCGTCGCGAACAACCCCGTGCCGTCGTATGGCGCGCCATAGCAGTAGCCGTCAGAGTAGCCGGTGTTCGACGGCGTGGCCGGCTGCGCCGTGCCCCACTGACTCCGGACCCCAAGCCGATAGGCCCACGCGAGCTGCCCGGTTGTCGGAGAGAACGCGTACAGCGTCCCCTCGTGCCGCGGCAGGTAGCCACGCGACGGCACACCGACGATCGACGCGAACTGTCGACCCGAGCAGCTCGGTAGCTGCGCGGCGGCGGCCAGGTCGCCCGTCCCGACGTCGAGACCGACGAGGTACGGCGCCGTGATCATCGGCATCCAGACCAGCCCACCCATCACCCAAGGCGTGACGGCGAAGTAGCTCATCTCGAACCCGCCCGCGCCGTCGTACATGCCGAGCGCGCGGTCGACCCGCTCGAGCGGGGCGTCCCACAGCGCCTCGCCCGTGCGCGACGAGCGAAGCGAGAGCGTGACGTGAAAGAGCCCATACGGGTCGCCGTGCGGCGTGGCGAGGAGCGTCATCGAACCGACCAGGGTCGGCACGGAGTAGTTCCGCACCGACGTGGCCTCTTCACCCGTCGGGCACGCCAGCGCCTCCCACGCGACGTCACCCTCATCGGCGTCGTAGCCGAACACGCGGCACGACGCGGCGCTGCGAATGACCGCACCGCCGGCCACGGCGAACCCTCCCCGAGCGTCCCAGCCGTCGGCGCCGCCGCGGAACCGCTCGATGAAGCGTCCGGTCGAGGCGTCGAGGACGTCGACGCCGTCTTCGTCTCCCACGAGGAGTCGCGTGCCAAGCGCGGTCGGCGCCTGATTGAGGGTATTGGAGAGCTCGACGGACCACGCGAGCTCGCCCGTCGCACGATCGACCGCGTAGAGCGTCCCGTCGTCGGTACCACCGATGACGAGCGTGTCGGTGAGCATGGCGCCGTTCACGTCTTCGTTGGTCGCGTAGAACCAGCGCTGGGCCCCGGTCCGGGCGTCGAGGGCGTAGAAACCGTCCGACGGGTCGGGCATGTCGTGCATGTCGCCCTGGCTGGAGGCGTAGACGACGTCGCCGCCGAGGAGCGGCGTGTTGAGGTAGCCCTGGATCCCCACGTGGGCGCTCCAAGCCATCGTCGGCGTGATGATGCCGGGGGCGAGGCGGGTCCCCGAGCGACCACCGTCGCCACGAAGGGTGCGCCACTCGCCCTCGACAGCCGACGCGCGCAGCGGCGCGCCGGTCGCGGCGAGCGGGAGGCCGGGGGCATCGAACAGCGGACGGGGCGCCCCAACGTCGATCGGGGTCGCCGGGTCGTCGACGCGAACGGCCTCGCGCACGCTCGCGCTGCACGCCGCGAGCGACAGCGTCGCCGCCACCGCCAGCCGCAACGTCACCTCGCCGGCGACCGACCGGGCGACGCGGATCAGTCGGCGGCTCTCGGTGCCCGCAGACGCTTGTGACGGTGGGAATTTGGTGTGCGTTCGCATAGTCGCTGCTCTACGCCGCTCACAAAGCACACTCCCCTCGACCGGTCCACCATGCGCTTTTCTGACATCACTGTCCCGGCCCCGACCGCAGAGAGCCTCCGCGCCGACATCGGCGGCGCCGCAGCCGCGATCCGCGCCGCCGAGACGCCGGCGGCCGCGCTCGCCGCCTTCGACGAGTGGGAGCGCCGGCGCCGCCAAGTCGAGTCTCACTCTGCCCTCGTCAACCTCGCGTTCACGCGCGACGTCCGCGACCCGGCCAGCAAGTCTGCGCGCGAGGCCTGGGACGCGCTGGAGCCGACGTTCAAGGAATACGAGACCGAGGCGAAGCGCGCGATGCTCGAGTCGCCGCACCGAGCAGCGCTCCAGGCCGAGCTCGGCGACACGGCCTTCGAGCTGTGGGAGTGCTCCGTCACGACGTTCGATCCGGTGATCGCGGACGACGTCGTGCGCGAGTCGAACCTCATCAGCGAGCGGATGGAGCTGGAGGCGCGCGCCGAGCTGAAGTTCGCGGGCGAGACGGTGAATCTGAGCGGGATCATGAAGCACTTCGAGGCTCCCGACCGGGGCCACCGCCATGCGGCCCAGCGCGAGTACTGGGGCTGGTTCTCGAAGAACGGCGAGACGTGCGATCGCATCTACGGCGACCTCGTCGCCCTCCGCACCGGAATGGCCAAGAAGCTCGGCTTCGCCTCGTTCACCGAGCTCGGCTACCGCCGGATGAGCCGCCTCGACTACGGCCAGCGCGACGTCGAGGCGTTCCGCGCCGAGGTCCGCGAGCGCATCGTCCCGCTCGCGACCGAGCTGCGCGCGCGGCAGGCACGCGACCTTGGTGTCGAGAAGCTGATGTACTGGGACGAGAAGGTCGTCGGTCCCGAGGGCAACCCGTCGCCGGGCGGCGACGAGGCGTGGATGACGGCGCGGGCGCGCGAGATGTTCGCGGAGCTGCACCCAGAGCTCGCCAGCTTCTTCGGCCAGATGGCCGACGGCGGCTTCCTCGACCTGACGGCACGCGAGGGCAAGGCCGGCGGCGGCTACTGCACATCGTTCCCGTCGTTTGGCCACCCCTACATCTTCGCGAACTTCAACGGCACCAAGGGCGACGTCGAGGTCTTCACGCACGAGGCCGGACACGCGTTCCAGTGCTGGAAGAGCCGCGACAAGCGCATCAGCGAGTACCTGTGGCCCACGATGGAGTCTTGCGAGATCCACTCGATGAGCCTCGAGTTCCTCACCGCGCCGCAGATGCACCGCTTCTTCGGCGACGATGCGGCGCGCTTCGAGCGCACGCACCTGATGGAGTCGCTGCTCTTCCTGCCCTACGGCTGCGCCGTCGACGACTTCCAGCACCGCGTGTACGCCGAGCCCGACGCGACGCCTGCGCGGCGACGCGAGATGTGGCTCGAGGTCGAGGCTGCCTACCTGCCGCACCGCGACTACGGCGACCTGGCGCATCCGGCGTCCGGTGGGTTCTGGCACCGCCAGGGGCACATCTTCTTCGCCCCGTTCTACTACATCGACTACGCGCTGGCGCAGACGTGCGCGCTGCAGTTCTGGGTGCAGTCGCGCGCGGACTTCGGCGACGCGATGCGGCGCTACGTCGAGCTGTGTGGGCGCGGGGGCGAGGCGCCGTTCGGAGCGCTCGCGCGCGGCGCGGGTCTGCGGTCGCCGTTCGAGGCGGGCTGCCTTGCCGACGTCGTCGAGCAGGCGGCGGCGTTCCTCGGCGTCTGAGAGACCGCCGAGGCCCGATCGAGGGCGCCGGCGACTCGTCCGTAGGCCGGGTCGCTACTCCGCGGCCCGCGCGAGACGCTCTGCTTCTGCGCGGGCCTGCTCGATCGACAGTCCGCGACGCTTCGCCGCCGGATAGAGCGACTGCCGGTTCTTGAAGCCAAAGTGCTCGGCGACCATCGAGACGTCGAACTCGAACTCGGCGAACGCCTGCGCCAGTGACGCCTGCGTGAGCTCGCGAGAGATCGACGCGGGCGCCTCGATCTGGATCGCGCGGATGGCGGCGGGGAGCGCCTCCCAACCGACTGACATCGCACCCCGGGACGCGCGAATCGACGAGCGAGCGGCCCGTCGGAGCTCGGCCATGCCGCCGGGCCACCCATACAGGGCGAGCCGCTCCGCTGCCGCCGCCGTGAGCGGGAGGGTGCTTCGCTGTTCGTGCAGTGCCTCGACAAACGCCGGCAGAACGTCGGCGCGGCGCTTCGACAGCGGCGGGACCGACAGCACGCAGTCCGCGCTGGCTACCAGCGCATGCAGCGGCGCCGGCGCCCTCCGGTCGGGCGAAACACACACGAGCGTTCGTCCGCCAGCGGCCGTTCGGTCGTCAACGGTCTCGGCGATTCGCGAGGCGACCTCATATGGGGTCTCCGCGGTCACCGAAATCGCGACGAGCTCGTCCGGGCTACGTCCCTTGAGTTCGTCGGCCGCACGTGGGTCCGACGTGTCGCAGCGCCACACCTCCGCCTTCGACCGGTGCCCGAACCACTGCACCACCGCCGCGGCCTCGTCCGCGTGCGACGTCTCCAACGCCACAACGGTCGCCGACGTCTCCGCGTCGCGGAGGTCCGCCGCGAAGACGAAGCGGGCCGTGCTGTCTCCGAGCCCCAACTTGACGCACAGCTCGTCGCGAGCCGTCCGCGCCCGAGGACGCACCGGGTCGCCGGCCTCGAGTACGAGCACACACTCGCCGACACGCAACACGCCGTTCGGCCCCAGCCGACCGACCGACGAGACCAAGCGGCCGTCGGTGCGCACGGGGTTGCGGGCCCCGGTGTTGATCACCTCCATCCCGCCTCCATCGGGCAGGCGGAACAGCCGCGTCTTCGCCTCGGAGACTCGCGGATCGTCAAGCCACAGTACGCCGGCAGCGCGCGTCGGCTGCCGACGCACCAACGTCAGCGTGGTCTCGCTGACCGCAATCACACGCGGCTCGGTAGCCCCCGGTCTATGAACGACGTGGAGGATCCAGGCCGATCCGGGCCCGTCGCTGGTGCCGTCGACCGTCTCGCGTAGCAGTCCCGGATCTGCGTCGCACATTCACCAACACACTCCCCCGACGGGCGTGGTGTCGCGCAGACCGTCGCACTCCACCGGCGCGACGTTCCCCGCTTCGTCCACACGCTGCGGAATCACCCACAGGAGATCGGCCCACGCGTACGACCCGCGCTCGACCACGAACCGCTGCAACGGCGAGTACGAGCCCTCGGGGTTCATGTCGCGATGCGACGCGACCGCGGCCTCGAGCAGGTAGTCCGTCAGCTCGCCGGCCTGCAGCGCACCGTCTCGCGGCCGTCCATCGGCGAGACCACGCACAGCGTCGATGAACGCCGCCGACAGAAAGCCGCCGGCCTCGAGCACTTCGGCTGTGCTGCTCAAGACGTCCTCGTCAGACGAGAACAGACCGATGCGGCCCGGGCGCGTCATGATGTCGCGGGCAAAGCCCCCAGACTGGCACGAGTCGAGCGCCACGATGATCGTGTTCGTCCGGAACAGGTCGAGCAGCGCCGCGAAGTCGTTGTCGGTGAGCGGCCCGTCGTAGAGCTGAAGCGTCTCGTCCGTTCCGTCGAGCTCGACGCGGTCCCGCCGCGTGTCGACCGGCACCACGCCGCCGTGCCCGGAGTAGAAGAACACGAAGACGTCGTTCGGGCCGGCCCGCCGGGCGGCGTCGCGGAGCGCCGCCTCGACCCCATCTCGGGTCGCGCGCTTGTCGGTCAAGATGACCTGATCGGCGTGACCCTGGAGCCGGCTCTCGCGAAACGCCTCACCCACATTCGTGGCGTCGGCGGCGCAGCCATACAGCTCTTCGCCGGGGCCATAGTTGGTGATGCCGACGTAGACGCCGATGATCCGGCCCTCGGTCTCGGTGCCGGCGTACCCGGCCGTCGGGCGCGGCTCGCCGGGTCCGACGGTGATCGCGGGCCGAACCTGCGCGCGCACCTGGTAGTTTCCCCCGCCGTCGCCGTAGGCGCCTACGACGAGGTGATACCACCCGCTGACCGGCGCAACGGCGTTGATCGTGCTGTCGAGCGTTCGCTCGTGCCCGTCCGGCCCGGTGTCGTTGGCGTCGTCGTTGAACCAGGTCTGCCCGTTCGGGGCGAAGAGGGTCGCGACGGTGTCGAAGTCGGGTGACGTGACCCGAAGCCGGAGCTGCTGACCGGCGCTGGCCTCGATCCACACGTCGCCGCCGCTGGCGACCTCCGTGCCTTCGTCCGCGCCCGACAGCCGTCCGGTCAGCGTCCCGGCGCCGTTCAGCCGCGCTTCGGCGTGAGCCGGATCCAAGGTTCGCAGCTCGAGGGCGTAGTCGCCTCCGGTGCTGGGAGCGAAGCTCGCGACCGTGATCGTGACGCGGGTTCGCTCACCCGGCGCTCCCGGGACGGCGAACTCGAGCGCCGAGTTCGTTCCGCCGCCGAAGTCGTCGTTCTGCAGCGAGAGCCCCGGGGCGCTGGCGTACAGCATCGTGTCGAACGCCTCGGAGCTCGCCGCGACGCTCGCGATCGTGCCGGCGTCGAGCTCGACCGCATAGACATCGCGCCAGCGACCCTCGTCGTCCGTCGCGTCGTCCGCGCCGAGCGTGCCCGAGACGGACCCGTCGTCCGCGGCGTTCCACTCCGAGACCCGCCCGGTCTGCGGGCCGGCGCACGCGCACACGAGCACGCAGACGAGCGGGAGCAGGCGCGGGGCACGGGGCGCGAGGCTAGCCATATCGGTCGGGGGGCAGAGTTGAAGTGTTTTCGCAGGTTTCGCGCGGCGAGTACAGCCCCGACCGCGCGGCGTCAGGCGATTAGCGCCGTCCGCAGGTGCCAGACCGCGCGGTCGACCGGATAGTCGGGAGGCGGATCCCAGGCCTGCTCTACTCGTCGCCCTGCCCCAGCGCACGCGCGTCGAACCGCCGCGGCGAACGCGTCGCGCGGCAGCGCCTCATGGTTCGTCGCCACGAACAGCTCGCCACTCGGCGCCAGCACGCGGACCGCGAGCTCGATCAGCTCGCCCAGATCGCGCTCCACGCTGAACCGACGCGCGCGACCGCGGCGGCCCGCGGAGTACGACGGCGGGTCGAGCGTGACGGCGTCGTAGGTGACGCCGCGACGGACGGCCCCCTCGAGCCAAGCGAAGGCGTCCGCGCGCACGAAGTGCTCGTCGCGGACCTCGAGCCCGTTGAGCGCGTAGTTTCGGCGGCCCCACTCCAGGTACGGACCCGATGTGTCGACGTTGATGACCTCGTTGCGAGCGCCGAGCGCGACGCCGAACCCGCATGTGTAGGCGAACAGATTCAGCGTCTTGCGGCCCGACCAGCGCGACGCGAGCGCCGCCCGAACGTCTCGCATGTCGAAGAACAGGCCGCACGAGAAACCGGCGGCGGTCGACAGCTCGAACCGCTGACCGCGCTCCAGCGCGACGACCGGCCCGGCGAACGGCTGCAATCCGCCGGCGGCGAGCGCAGCCTCGAGCGGCCCGTCGTCGACGTCGGCCGCGAGGCCCCGGACCTTCTCTGGCTGGTCGCGGAGCACATGCCCGCGCCGCAGACCCGTCTCCGCCAGCGCCGCGGCCAGCGTCTCGACGTAGCTCGGCGTCGTGACGTCGGCGGCGCGAAGGCGGATCGACGCGACGTCGCCGAGCCGGTCCACGCGCACGCCCGGGAGCGCGTCCCAGCGGTCGTGAACGAGGCGGTACGCCGTCGTGTCGCCGCCGAGACCGGCGGCGACGCGGCGAGCCGCGGCGCGGGCGACCGCCTCGCGCACCGCGTCGGCGTTCATGCCGACGGGGGCGGCGTCGGACCGCCGCGGCGGCCGATGAACATCCACAGCGTCGTCACCGCCGCCGGCGTCATCCCCTCGATCCGCGATGCCTGACCGAGCGAGGCCGGGCGAACGCGCTCCAGCTTCTCGCGGACCTCGTTCGACAGCCCTCCGATGGCTCCGAAGTCCAGGTCGACGGGAATCTTCACGGACTCGCGCTGCCGCAGCGCGTCTGCGTCACTCTGCTGCCGGTGCAGATAGCCCTCGTAGGCGACCTCGACCGTCGCGGCTTCGGCCACATCGGCCGGGAGCCGGTCGAGCCCGAGGTCTGGCGCTACGCGAGAGAGCGCCTCGATCGTCGCGCCCGGGCGCTTGAGCAGGGTCGCGAGGCTCATCGGCTTTTCGACAGGGCCCAGGCCGGCCGCCGCGACGCGGGCACGGTCGGCGTCGCTCGGGGCCACCGTCGCGGCGCGAAGCGCGGCGAGGGTCGAGTCGATACGCGCCGACTTCTCGCAGTAACGCGCCCACGCGGCATCGCCGAGCATCCCGAGCGACCGCGCACGCGGCGAGAGCCGGCGGTCCGCGTTGTCCTCGCGGAGCATGAGCCGATACTCCGCGCGCGACGTGAACATCCGGTACGGCTCCTGCGCGCCGCGCGTGGTCAGGTCGTCGACGAGAACCCCGATGTACGCCTCGTCGCGGCCCAGCACCAACGGCTCCGCGCCGCGGAGCGCCTGCGCGGCGTTGACGCCCGCCACCAGCCCCTGCGCCGCCGCCTCCTCGTAGCCCGAGGTCCCGTTGATCTGACCCGCCAGGTACAGGCCGGGGAGCGCACGCAGCTCGAGGGTCGGGTCGAGCTGGATCGGGTTCACGAAGTCGTACTCGACGGCGTACCCCGGGCGCATGATCTCGGCTCTCTCGAGCCCACGGATCGACCGCACGAGCGCGAGCTGCACGTCGTACGGCAGGGACGTCGAGATGCCGTTCGGGTAGACCTCGATCGTGTCGAGCCCTTGCGGCTCCAGGAAGATCTGGTGCTGGTCCTTGTCGGCGAACCGGTGGATCTTGTCTTCGATGCTCGGGCAGTACCGCGGGCCGATCCCCTCGATCGTCCCGTCGAACATCGGCGACCGGTCGAGCCCGCCGCGGATGATGTCGTGCGTCTCTGCGTTGGTCGCGGTGACGAAGCACTCGACCTGCCGAAGCATCGGAGGCTCGTCGTAGAACGAGAAGCGGCGCGGGTTCGGGTCGCCGGGCTGCGGCTCGCAGACGCTCCAGTCGATCGTGCGCCCATCGAGGCGCGGAGTGGTCCCGGTCTTCAGGCGGCCGACGTCGAGCTGCAAAGCGCGGAGCTGGTCGGCGAGCCCGAGCGACGCGATGTCGCCCGCGCGACCCGCGACGAACTTCGCCTGGCCGACGTGGCAGAGGCCGCGCAGGAACGTGCCGGTGGTGAGGACGACGGCGCGGGCGTCGTACTCGATGCCGAGCTGGTCGACGACGCCGCAAACGCGGGCCGCCCCGTCGCACCGCTCGATCCGGAGGCGCTCGACGCTGCCCTGCTTGATGTCCAGACCGGGGGTCGCCATCAGCGCCCCTTGCATCGCGGCGCGGTAGACGCGCATGTCGGCCTGCGCGCGAGACGACCACACGGCCGGTCCCTTGCGGGTGTTCAGGCGCTTGTAGTGGATCGCTGCGGCGTCGGCGACGCGCCCCATGAGCCCGCCGAGCGCGTCGATCTCTTTGACGAGGTGCCCCTTTGCCATGCCGCCGATGGCTGGGTTGCAGCTCATCGCGCCGATGGTATCGACGTTCATCGTGAGCAGGAGCGTGCGCTGCCCGAGCGTCGCGAGCGCGAACGCGGCCTCGCAGCCGGCGTGACCACCGCCGACGACGATCGCGTCGTACGTGGCGCGGTGTGCGGTCATCGGTCGGCGCTCAGGTGCCTGCGGAGCAGACGAAGTTCGCGGCGCCGGGCGTCCCGAGGTTTTGCGGCGTCGTCGTGTAGGTCGCCGTCGCGGGGCACCACGTGCTGGCGGAGTCGTTCGCGGCGGCCGTGTCGACCGTCGCGCTGAGCTGCATCGCGACGCCGGGCGCGTAGGGCCACGTCGAGGAGCCAGCCGAGAAGTCGAGGGTGTCGAGCACCGTCGGCCCGAGCGAGATCGTCAGGATGTCGCCGGCGGGGTCGAGCGGGAGGGCGCCCGCGTGCCAGACGTCGGCGCCGCCGCCGCTGAACGAGTCGACGCCGATCACCGCGTACTCGCCGGCCGCCACGATCACCGAGTGGTCGACGACCCACAGCGACGTCGAGGTCGTGACGCGGAGCCCATACAGATCGATGCTGTTCGACGACTGGTTCCAGAGCTCGATCCACTGGTCCGAACCGACCACGCGCGCGCCCTGCAGCATCAGCTCCGTAACGAACAGGTCGTCGACGGCGACCGGCGACGCGCACAGGCTGTTCGGCATGCCGGGCGAGCCGAACGCGCCGGACTCGTAGGTCTCGGTCGCCGGACACCACGACGTCGGCGAGTCGTTGTCGCCGTCGGTCGAGCCGTACGCGAGCTGCAGCGCGACGCCGGCGGCGAACGGCCAGCTCCCATCGGTCGATGTCGCCACCGTGTCGACGACCTCTGAGCCCGTGAGCGTGATCGTGTCTCCAGGGGCGAGCGTGAAGCCGCTCGGGAACACGACATCGACGCCGGTCGGCACCGCGCCCTCGCTCCCGCCGACGATGATGTGATCGGTGAGGCCGACCTCGACCCCCGCCGGGATCTCGAACGAACGACGCCCGTTGGAGATCGTGAGGCCCTCGAGCGAAGTGTCCGAGAAGTTCGAGGCGATCTCGAACCAGACGGCTCCGGCGGCCCCGCCAGGCGGGTTCAGCATCATCTCGCTGATGTAGAGGTCGCTCTCGCGCAGCAACGCGCCGGCGCCCACGCACACCGCCTCGACGCACGTCTTGCCAGCAAGCGCGCAGTCCGTGCGCGTCTCGCCGACCGTGTAGTCGCACGCGCCGGCGACACAGACGCCCGTCGACGCAGAGACCGCGACCTCACCCTCGCACGTCGGCGCGGGCGGTGCGTCGCAGACGACGCCGTCGCACGGATCCACCGAGATGCAGGCGCCGTCGGTGCACACGCCGGCGGCCTCGGTGCAGTCGTCGTAGTCTTCGAGGTACGAGCACGTGCCGTCGGCGCACGCGCCCGGCAGAGAGTACGTGACCGCGATGTCACCGTCGCACGCGGGCGGCGGTGCCACGTTGCAGACGACGCCGGAGCAGGGGTCGGTGACCGTCTCGCACACGCCGCCAGAGCAGAACCCACCCTCTGTCGCGGCGCAGTCCTCGCGGACTTCATCGTACCGACAGACGCCGTCTTCGCAGGTGCCCGGGTTCGTGAACGTCACCGAGACCTCGCCCTCGCAGACCGCGGCAGGCGGAGTCACGCACCGGATGCCGTCGCAGGGCGTCGGCGCGACGCACGCGCCGGCGACGCAGATCTCGCCGAGGTCGGTGCAGTTCGTCACGTGAGGCGTGTACGTGCACGCGTCCAGCTCGCACGTCCCCTCGGCGTCGAACGTCGTGAGCACGTCGCCGGCACAGGCCGCGCGCGGGGGGCGGTCGCAGACGATGTCTTCGCACGGCATCCGGTCGCGGCACGTCGCGTCGCGGCAGAGCTGGCCGAGGAGCTCGCAGTCGCGCTCGGTCTGGCTGTAGGCGCACTCGCCGTCGGAGCAGAGCCCGCGGTTTGCGTACTGCGTGAGCACGCTCCCGTTACAGACGGCCTCTGGCGGCGCGTCGCATGTAATGCCCTCGCACGGGTCGGCCTCGACGCACGTGCCGCCCTCGCAGAACAGCCCGGCCGCCGCGCAGTCGCGACGCGAAGCCTCGGTGTAGCTGCAGTCGCCGGTCGCGGCGTCGCAGGTCCCCGACGCCTCGTACGACACGATGACGTTCCCCTCACACGCCGCCGCTGGCGGCTCGTTGCAGTCGACGCCGGCGCACAGGTCGCGCACGCACTCGCCATCGACGCAGACCTGGTTCGAGCGGCAGGCCGACGTCGACATCTCGTAGTCGCAGGTCGCCGTGCCCGACTCCCCGGAGCACGAGCCAGGCGACGCGAAGCTCACGACCGAGTCGCCGTCACACGTGGCGGCCGGAGGATCGGTGCAGGTCACGCCGTCGCAGATGTCGGGCGGGTCGACGCAAGCACCCTCACCGCACACCTGCCCGCCGCTGCAGCCCGTCGACGTGGGCTCGTACTGGCACGTCCCCTCGACGCAGACGCCGATCGAGTTGTACGTCGTCAGCGTGCCGTCGGTGCAGACGGCAGACGGCGGGGTCGTGCAGGGAGTCGAGCAGTCCTTCTCATCCTCTCCGCCTCCGCCACAGGCAGCGGAGAGCGCGACGAAGGCGAGAACAGAGACGGCGCGGAGCGAGAGCTTCATGGTCGGTCCTGGGCGAGTCGCGGGCATCTTAGTCGAGCGATGGGGCAATGCAACGGCCCACGTCGTCGACGCCGCAATGTCTCGGGTTCGCCACCGACGCGTTGCGTCAACGGCCCGACGCCGCTTGCGCGGCCGGGTTTCGCGCCGGCGCCCGATGCCGTAAGGTCGACAGACGCCCACGTCGGGCGCCTGCAGCCCCCCGATCTCTCATGTCCGACGACCCCGGGTTCGTCGAGTACGCCGTCGAAGGCGCGCTCGCCACGATCACCTTCAACCGCCCGACCCGGAAGAACGCGTTCACGGCGGCGATGTATGAGCAGTTCCGAGCGGCCCTGCTCGAAGCCGAGCACGACGCGACGATCCGCTGCACCCTCCTCACCGGCGTCGGCGGAGCGTTCAGCGCGGGGAACGACCTGCACGACTTCCTCGACAACCCTCCGACGGGGGGCGACAGCGCGGTCTTCCGCCTGATCCGGACCCTGGGGTTCACCGAGAAGCCGCTCGTCGCGGCGGTCGACGGCCCGGCAGTCGGCATCGGCGCCACGATGCTTCTCCACTGCGACCTCGTCGTCGCCTCGACCCGCAGCCGGTTCGCCTTCCCGTTCGTCAACCTCGGCCTGACGCCGGAGTGCGGCTCCTCGCTGCTGCTGCCGCGCGTCGCCGGCCTGCAGCGCGCCAGCGAGCTCCTACTGCTTGGCGAGCCCTTCGACGTCGACACGGCCGTGGCCGCCGGCTTCGTCAACCGCATCGTAACGCCCGAAGAGGTGCTCTCGACGGCCCGCGAGTTGGCCACCCGCATCGCAGAGCGCCCACCAACGGCGGTGCAGGCCGCCAAGCGCCTGATCCGCGACCCGATCCGCCGCCAGCTAGACGGCGTGCTGCAAGACGAGGGTGTCACGTTCGTGACGCGGCTCGGCTCGACGGAGTGCGGCGAAGCGATCGAGGCGTTCTTCGCGCGCAAGCGGTGATCACGGGCGCCCGAGAGTACTTCGACACTACCGTCGGGAGTGGGGACGCGCCCGAGAGTACTTCGACACTACCGTCGGGAGTGGGGACGCGCCCGAGAGTGCTTCGACGCTACCGTCGGGAGTGGGCCGCGCCCGAGAGTACTTCGACACTACCGTCGGGAGTGGGCCGCGCCCGAGAGTACTTCGACACTACCGTCGGGAGTGGGCCGCCTACGCCCGACGACCGCGGCGTCGAGCGAGCGTCACCAGCCCCAGCCCGAGCGAGACTCCGAGGCCGAACGGCGACGCCTCGCCCGGAGCCGCCGCGCAGCCGGTCGCGGACCGGCCGCTCGCGCTCACCTCGCCCTGAGGCACGTCGGCCGCGTCGCCGTCTGGCGACCCCGTGTCTGGCGTCGTCGACGTGTCCGTGTTCCCGGCGTCGGCGCCCGCGTCGGTGCCGGCGTCTTCGGGGTCTGTGGTGCGCGACACGCAGATGCCGGGCTCGACGCACGTTTGGCCGGGGCCGCAGTTGTAGAGCTGCTGCGATGGGTCCTCGCAGTCCGGGTCGTACGCGCCGCAGTCGCAGTCGCAGCCGTCGCCGGCGTCATACGAGGCCTCGTCGCACGCCCAACCGTCCGGCACGGCCGGCGGGTCGGGCGGCGGGTTTTCGCACGTGCCGTCGCTGCCACAGACCTGGTTGCGGCGGCAGTTCAGGACGCGGAGGCTTGGGTCGTCGCAGTCCGGGTCGTAGATGCCGCAGCGGCAGTCGCAATCGTCGCCGGCCGCGTAGTACGCCGGGTCACACACCCAGCCGTCTGGAGCCGTGGCAACGGCGTCGCAGTCGTCGGGGCAGCTGTCGAAGTCTTCGTTGAATGCGCAGACGCCGTCGCCGCATGTGGACTCGACGCCACACAGGCGCTCGCTCGGCCAGCCGGACTCGCAAAGGTCCGTGAGCGCGAGGATCGCGTAGGTGATGGTCTCGCCGTCGCTGCTCTCGGGGAGCGTCGCCACGCGGTAGCAGCCGCCGCTGCGCTCGTAGTCCGTTGCGCCGGCGACGAGGATGCCGACGACGCTCCCGTTCGTGTCGAAGACTCCAGAACCCGAGTTGCCGCCGAACGCGTCAACGGTGCCCGAGAAGGCGTTCTGTGTGCCGCGGCGCCCGTCGTCTTTGACCACACCCCCGTCGTCGAGCTTGGCTGGCAGGCCGCTGCCAAAGCCGACCATCCACAGCGAGTCGCCCTCAGCGACCGGCCACTGCGCCGTGTTGAACGGCACCGGTGTGTGGCGCGGCGTTGCGGCGCGGTCGAGCTGGACGATCGCGTAGTCCGCGCCGCCACCGCCGCCCCAACCCGAGGTCGACTCGACCACGACGTCGGCGCACTGGTATATGTCTTCGCCAGTGATCGTCGCGAGCTGGTCCTCGCTCTCGTAGTAGTAGTTGAACACCCACCGGTCGCTGCAGCCGCCCTGCACGCAGTGGCCGGCGGTGAGGATCAGGTCGTCGTCGATCAGCGTGCCGGAGCAGCTCGCAGCGGTCGGTTGGTCGTAGAACGGCTCGTCGCTGCACAAGGAGTAGGAGTCGCCAAGCGACTGGCCGCTCACGACGACGTCGCTGGGGTCGCGCATGTCGATCTGCCGCGCCGACACCATCGCGGCGATGCTGCCGGCGGTGATCGCGCGAAGCTCGTCGCTCGGGTGCTCGTAGTACTCGAGGCGATCGTCGTCGCCGTATACAACCGCCTGCTCGCGCTCCGCAGGGTCGACCGGCGGGGTCTCGGTAGAGGCGACGCACCCGCCGAGGGCGCAGACGAGGAGCAGTGGGTTCGGGCGCACGACGTCTCTCGCAGTGGAGCAAGGCTTGCGCACAGGCGCGCCGAAGTCTGTAGCGGCGGCGGCGGCGAGGGTCAATGGCTCGGCTCGGTCTGGTGCGTGGCTCCTCGCGGAACGACCTCGCGGCGGCGGGACCGGCGCGCTCCGTCGAGCTTGGGCCGGTCGTCGGCGCGCCAATCTCGCCGCGGCGTTTCCGTTCGCGCGAGCCGACGCTATAGGGTTTGGCTGTCTAGTCCCAGCACCCGTCCCTTCGAGGCGTCATGATCTCGAGAGCTCTGCTCGCGTGCGCGCTGCCGGTCGTCGGCGCAGTCCTGTCTCTGAGCCTCGCCGGTTGCTCCAGCGATGGTCCCGACGGAGACACGGACTCTGGCGCGCTGGATGTCGCCGGCACCGGTGACGCCGCCCCCGATAGCGGCCCGAACGCCGACACCGGCGATGCGGGGGAGTCGGACGGCTACCTCGACGCGGGCGACGCTGCGCCCGATGAGGGCGAAGACGGGGGCGACATCGACGGCCGCGACGTCGACGAGCACGGACTCCCCATCTGCGATGTGACAGGCGCGAACGACGCGCTCATCGAGCAGGGCGACTACTTCCTCGCCGTGTCGCTCACTCCGTTCGGTGGGCTGCTGGTCAACTTCCGCGCGGTCGTCGTGGCCGACGACGACGAGGTGCTCAGCCTCGAGCTCTGGTCGATCTCGCCAGACGGGACGTGGGAGAGCCCCGCGCCCGTCGCGCGCGCTTGCAACCTTCCGGTGTCGGAAGGGCGGTTCTCCGTCTCGCTTCCGGTCGTGACGATCCCCGCGCGGGGGACGACGGTCGGCGTGGAGGTCGACGTGCTCGACTTCTCCTTCGCGGCCGAGCTGCTCGACGCGGCGTCGTTCTGCGGGACCGTCGACGGCGCGGTGCCGCTTCTCCGCGTCACGCTCGATGCCAGCACGTTCCGCGCGGTGCCTCTCGGGACGCAGTCGAGCCCTCCGGCCGCGGCGTGTGGCGACATCGAGGTCACGCGGTACCCTCGCATCGAGACCTGCCCGACCCTCCAGCCCGGGCCAAATGAGATGGTCTCGGCCGGGCTCGACCGCACCTTCCTGCTCTTCACCCCGGACGGGGCGTCGGACGGATCGGGCGATCCCGCCGCGTTGCCGGTGGTCTTTCTCTACCACGGCCTCGGCGGCACGGCCGACGAGATCGTCGACGCGACGGGCTACGACACGCTCGTGAACGACGGCGGCTTCGTGCTCGTCGTGCCGGACGGCGCAAACACCGCGGACGGTAGCCAAGTGTTCCCGGTGGACTGGAACATCCTCGCCTCGCAATACGACGACGACAACCGCGACCTCGTGTTCTTCGACGACCTGCTGACCTGCGTCGGCGAACAGCTCTCGATCGACCCCGATCGCGTCTACGCGACCGGCATGTCGGGCGGCGGTCTGATGACGACGTTTCTCGGCGTGCACCGCGCTGACGCCCTCGCGGCCGTCGCGCCGATGAGCGGTGGCTACCTGCAAGCCTGGCCTAGCGACTTCGGGCCCGTTCGCCCGTGGATGGTGACGTGGGGAGGCGTCGCCGATCTGGCCGTCGACGTGAACTTCAACGACACGGCGAACGCCCTGCTGGCGAACCTGGCCGGCGCCGACGCGCCCGTGATCGCGTGCGACCACGGAGGCGGGCACGTGTGGCCAGCCGAGATGACGCCAGCCAACTGGGCGTTCCTCTCGGCTCACGTGCGTGGCGAGACCGAGGATCCGTTCGCGACGGCCCTCCCGGACGTGTTCCCCGACTACTGCGAGATTCGGTAGTCCGTCGCCGCGCCGGCGCACGGGTTCCAGTGCCGGCGCCCCGATACCGCCTGATCCACGCTGCGGCGGCGGCGTCCGAGAGTAGTTCGAACTTACCGACGGTAGTGCGCCGACCGCCGACCGTCCGAGAGTAGTTCGAACTTACCGACGGTAGTGCGCTGCCTAGTTCGAACTTACCGACGGTAGTGCGCTGCCCGACCGTCCGAGAGTAGTTCGAACTTACCGACGGTAGTGCGCTGCCCGACCGTCCGAGAGTAGTTCGAACTTACCGACGGTAGTGCGCTGCCCGACCGAACCGACGAGTAGTTCGAACCGAGAGTAGTACGAACTTACCGGTAGTGCGCCGACCGCCGACCGTCCGAGAGTAGTTCGAACTTACCGACGGTAGTGCGCCGACCGCCGACCGTCCGAGAGTAGTTCGAACTTACCGACGGTAGTGCGCCGACCGCCGACCGTCCGAGAGTAGTTCGAACTTACCGACGGTAGTGCGCCGACCGCCGATCGGCGCCGGCGCTCTCCCTGCAGCCCGAGAGTAGTTCGAACTTACCGACGGTAGTGCGCAGCCCGCCGACCGTCCGAGAATAGTTCGAACTTACCGACGGTAGTGCGCAGCCTGCCGACCGGCGCTGGCGCTCTCACTGCCGGCGTCAACCCGCAGCGCGCCGCGCGCCCGCCTGGCGCCTCGCTACTCGCAGGCCGGCCACAGCGCCGGCGGATCACCGGAGCGGTTTCGCCAGAAGCTGCAGGTCAGCGGGCTCTCGGTGACCAAGAACGCGTGCTCGCGCTCCGGCTCGCGCTCGTTGTATGCGACGATGATCGTGCTGCATGTGCCCTCTGAAGGGACCTCTGCCGCCGTGCGCGAGACGTTGGGGAAGTATCCGAGCACGTTCTCGAACTCGTCGGTCGTCCCGCCGGCGCGGAAGGACCACTCGGCGATGACCTCCGTCGACACGTTCGGAGTCAGGGCGAACCAGCCCGTCGCCTCTCCCCACGGCAGCGACGTCGCGATGTCGTACTCGCTCCCGGTGCCCTCGGGCCGCGGCGTCACGTGCACCGTCACCGACGGCATTCGCGGGCTCGCGTTGAACACGCGGACCTTGGCGACGCCGGCCTCCGGCTCGCACCGGTCGTCGAGCGCGAAGAAGCGGGGAAGGTACGGCGTGCAGTCGCCGCCGGGGCACGTCGTGTCCGACGGGAACGTCACCGGCGGACCAAACTCCTCGGGCTGTAGGCCCGCGAACACTACCAGCGGCGCGTCCGTCTCCGTCGGTGGCGCGGGGAGCGTCGGCGCTCCGACCGTGTATGAGTAGTTGAAGAAGCGGTCGCCAACACACGCGACAATCCCCCGCTCGGCCCACATATCCGAGGGCGAGTACTGGCGGATCGTCACCTGGATCGGCGCCTCTGTGCCGGTCGTCGCGAACGGGAGCGCGATCCCGGGCGCCGCGAAGGGGGCGCTGTATCCGTACAGAATGTCACCACCGCCGGCCGACACCTCGTCCCAGAAGGACGCCAGAATGTCGCCGCATGCGTTCTCCACACACACGAAGTTGTTCAGGAGGCCGGTCGTGTCGACGAGCGTCGCTTCTGCCAGCGCCACCTCCGCGAACGGACAGCCCTCGCACGCCTCGTTCCCCGCGCAGTCCTCGTCTGCGCAGTCGGTGTCGCCGTCTCCGTCGTTGTCGATGTCGTCGGCACACGCGATCTCTGCGTCCGCGCCGCATACGGGGGCCGCCGCGCAGTCCGCGTCTGCGCAGTCGGTGTCGCCGTCTTCGTCGTTGTCGACGCCGTCGTCGCAGAGCGCCTCTGGCCCGGGCTCGTCGCAAGCGGGGAGGCCCGCGCAGACTGGATCGTCGCAGTCGGCGAGGCCGTTGTCGTCTTCGTCGCCGGGCGTCGCGCAGTCCTCGTCGTCTGCGACGGGCACGAGCGTGAGCGTGAGCGTGACCTCTGGGCAGGCGTCGTACGACTCGATCGCCTTCAGGATCGACTCTCCCTCGCTCAGGAAGAGGTCGCCACGAACATCCGACCCGACGTCGATTTCGATTGGGCTGTATCTCACGGACCCGGGGCGCCGGACCCCGCGGATCGGTCCGTCGATGCATAGATTCGACACGGCCGGGTCGCAGCGTGGCGGACCGCCCACCGTGGGTCCAATTCCGACGTTGACCGTCGTGCCTGCCTCGATCGCGGAGCCGCCGACGGTCAGCACCGCCGCGCGGGGACGGTCGGCGGGGAGCGAGAAGAACGCGGGCGTGAGCGGGTGGAGGAAGATCGTGCTCGGTGTGTCGAGCTCGACAGGGATCGGCGCGGTCGGCACGTAGGAGCGTCCAGGGCCTGCCACGAGGTCGACGGTCGTCGTCGACTCCGGGCATGTGTCACCGGTGTCGACCACAAGGACCGAACTGCCGCCCGAGCCGCCAGGCGCGAACCGAGCTGCGCCGTCCGCTCCGGGCGAGACGAGGTCGGCGCCGCTTGCGACGGGCCCAGAGGCAGGACCCAGTCCGACGGTCGCGCCGGCCGGAGGCACCACCGAGACCTGGTCGCCGGGGCAGACGACCAGCTCTTGCGCGCTCGAGGTGGCTCCAGCGGGGGAGCTGAGCGCGAACGGCGGCGCGCCGATGTGCAGACCCGACGCCGGCGCGGCATCCGCCGTGTCGGTGGGTCCGGGTTCGCAGACAGGCGGGGTATCGGGGCAGTCGACCGTGAACCTGACGTCAGCGTAGCAACCGATGGACGACGTCCGCAGGAGTGTCGCGACGAACAGGCGTCGGCCGTCGCTGGGCAACTCGAACCGCGTGGTCCCGCCCGGCGGGAGCTGGAGCTGGTTCGTCGCCAGCGCTTCGTCCACGCGGCCTGCTGGGCAGGCGTCGAACTCGTACAGCGGCCCCGACCCGATGCCGTCGATGGTCGCGGAGACGTCTCCGCCCGGGCATCCAACCACCTCGAACCAGAACTCGGTCTTTCGGTCGAACGGCAGGCGGTGCAGCGGGACCCTGAGGTCCGCCGCGACCCCCTCGGCGACGTTGACCTGCGCGGCTCGGTCACACGCTTGAAGGACCGGGCCGATGCTGCTCTGGCACGCGACCTCCTCATTGTCATCGGCACCGATCGCCTGGTTGCAGGCGTCGGGATCACATGCAGAGAGCATGGCGAGCCCAATCAACCACAGTCGGCTGGTCACCGCGCTGAGCGCCGGACGTTTCTTCGAGCGCACGGTCCCTCTCCCTGCAGGCAGGTGCGAATCCACGCTGAAAGGTAGCGAGCCCGTGGACGCGAGGCAATCTGGACAACGAACTCGCGCCGGCTCCTCGCGCGGGCACAGCATCGGCGCGCCGGGGGGCCCGGACCCACGTCGGGCTGGCGCTCTGCCTCGACCCTGAATAGACGTCAGCCTGCTTCGTCAGAACGCCCGCTGCCGCCGCTCCGATCGAGCCGGCGGCCACCGGGAAACCCCTCCCCGGCGAGCGCCTCCCGCACTCGCCTCCCTCTTGGTCGGCCCCATGCCGACCCCGGAGTCACACGATGCGCAACTCGACCTCGACCCTCTTCGTCTCCTCGCTCCTCGCCTCGTCGCTCGTCGCGTCGGTCGCCGCTGCACAGGACTGGGCGACCGCGACCCCGCTGTACGGCGAGCCTGAGCTGACGAGCGGCTTCATGCCCGACCCCCAGGTCATCGCGGTGACGGCCGGCGGCGCCGACCTGCCGAGCACGATCGGCGCCCCCGAGGAGTGCCTCGGCCGCATCACCGCGGCCCAGCCCGACGTGCGCCTGACGTTCACGCCCGGCGAGGAGGGCCTCCCGCTGCGCTTCTTCGTTCTCTCGGAGACCGACACGACGCTGATCATCAACGCGGCCGACGGCACGTGGCACTGCAACGACGACGGCGCGGACGAGAACTCCGGCCTCAACCCGGTCATCCAGTTCGATAGCCCGCCGGCCGGTCGCTACGACATCTGGATCGGGGTCTTCGGCGACGAGGCGGCGGTCGGCAGCGCCAACCTGTCGATCACGGAGCTGACGACGGTGACCCCGGCGTCGCAGGCGCAGGCGGCGGCCGAAGGCGGCAACGAGTAGCTCGGGCTCGAGCGGTCCGCCGCTCGCGAGTCGAACCCGCTCGCGCCGCTGTGACCCAGAGTCGCAGCGGCGCGAGTCGCTTTTGCCGGTGTCGCGCGGACGCGTGGCGGCCCGACACGGCGCGCGGCGAGCTTGCCGCGCCGCAGCACGGCGCCGACGGGCGGCGGCCCCGCGACGCGGCCACTAAGCACCGCGCCGACGGGCGGCGGCTGGCCGACGCGGGGACCGAGCACCCCCCGGGGGGCGGCCTCGCCACGCGGCGCCACCCCACTACCGCTCCCCAGGTCGGCGTTGTAGAGAGCACCGCGGCGCCGCGAGCTAGCGGCATGCCGCCCTCGAGCCCCGCGACCCCCGCGACGACATGGCCGACTTTCACTACGAGAAGCCCTTCCCCCTCGGTCCCGACACCACGCGCTACCGCTTCCTCGGCGACGAGGGCGTGTCGGTCGTTGAGCTCGGCGGCCAGCGGTTCCTGCAGATCGAACCGTCCGTCCTGACGCGGCTGGCGCGCGAGGCCCTTCACGACTGCTCGTTCTACCTGCGGGCTGCCCACCAGGAGTCCGTCGCGGCGATCCTGTCGGACCCCGACGCGACAGACAACGACCGCTTCGTCGCGCGCACGCTGCTGCGCAACTCGGTCGTTGCCGCCAAGGGGATCCTGCCGATCTGCCAGGACACCGGAACCGCGGTCGTGTTCGGCAAGCGCGGCCACCGCGTCCTCACCGACGGCCACGACGAGGAGCACCTCTCCCGCGGCATCTGGGAGACGTACCAGACCGACAACCTGCGCTACTCGCAGGTCGTGCCGCTGACGATGTACGAGGAGAAGAACTCCGGGAACAACCTGCCTGCGCAGATCGACCTGTACGCCGCAGAGGGCGAGACGTACGAGCTGCTCTTCCTCGCAAAGGGCGGCGGCTCGGCGAACAAGACCTACGTGTTTCAGCAGACCAAGGCGCTGCTGAACCCCGAGAGCCTCGAAGCGTTCCTCGTCGAGAAGATGCGGACGCTCGGCACCGCCGCCTGCCCGCCCTACCACGTCGCATTCGTGATCGGCGGGACGAGCGCGGAGTCGAACCTGAAGACCGTGAAGCTCGCGTCGGCAAAGGAGCTCGACGGCCTGCCGACGACAGGCTCGATGGGCGGGCGCGCGTTTCGTGACGTCGAGCTCGAGCAGCGGCTGCTCCAGCGGGCCTGGGGCGTTGGCTTCGGTGCGCAGTTCGGCGGCAAGTACTTCGCACACGACGTCCGCGTCATCCGCCTCCCGCGGCACGGCGCTTCCTGCCCCGTCGGCATGGGTGTCTCGTGCTCGGCCGACCGCAACATCAAGGCGCGGATCGACGAGCGCGGCGTCTGGCTCGAAGAGATGGAGCGCAACCCGGAGCGCCTGCTGCTGGACGCCGACGCGCCGGCCGAGACGGCCGTCCCGATCGATCTCGACCGCCCCATGTCCGAGGTCCTCGCCGAGCTGACACGCCACCCGGTGTCGACGCGGCTCTCGCTGACGGGGACGATGGTCGTCGCGCGCGACATCGCCCACGCAAAGCTCAAGGAGCGACTCGATCGCGGCGAGAGTCTCCCGCAGTACATGCTCGACCACCCGGTCTACTACGCGGGGCCGGCGAAGCGCCCGGCCGGCATGCCGTCGGGGTCGTTCGGGCCGACGACCGCGCAGCGGATGGACCCTTACGTCGACCTGCTCCAGGGTCAGGGCGGCTCGATGGTCATGCTCGCAAAGGGAAACCGCAGCCCCGACGTGACCGCGGCGTGCAAGCGGCACGGCGGCTTCTATCTGGGCAGCATCGGCGGCCCGGCTGCGATCTTGGCCGAAGAGAGCATCAAGAGCGTCGAGGTGATCGACATGGCCGAGCTCGGCATGGAGGCCGTCTGGAAGATCCGCGTCGAGAACTTCCCGGCGTTCATCCTCGTCGACGACAAGGGGAACGACTTCTTCACGACCTGAGCCTGAGTTCCAGACGCGCTACCGTGACCGCGCTGGCGGCGGACGGGCGCAACGGGGGACTTCATTCGCGGCGCCCGATCCGGTAAGTCGGGACTGTCGGCCGCGCGACTCCGGTCTCCGCAGCCCCCGAGACCCTGCAGGCCCATGACCGCTCGACTCCTCACGCTCCTCGCTGGCACGGCGCTGCTCGTCTTGGCATCGAGCGCCGCCGCTCAGACGGTGACCTCGATTGCGCCGGAGACGCTGCGCCGCGACGCCACGACCGAGGTCATCGTGCGCGGCTCCGGGCTGGGCGCGGCGACCGGGGCGACAATCTCGGGGGGCGACCTCGTGGTCTCGGGGTTCAGCGCGACGGACACGCTCGTGACGTTCGACGTCGGCGTCGGGAACCGCGCGGCCACCGGGGCGCGCACTCTGACGCTCCAGGGTGTCGGCCTCGAGTTCGCCGACGCCGTGACCGTCGCGCCGGGCGCGGTCCGCATCGCGACGGTGACGCCGAGCTCCTTGTCGCGCGAGACGACGACGGATGTGGTGGTGACCGGCTCGAACCTCGACGCGGTGACTGGCTGGCAGCTCGGGCAGGGGATCGCTGTTACCGCAGCCACCGCAACCGCGACCCGCGCGACCCTGTCCGCCGCCGTCGGGGCCGACGCGTTCGCGGGGCCGCGCGACCTGGTCGCGGTAGCGCCGCTCGACCGCGCCACGCTCGCCGCCGCGATCGTCATCGTTGGCGGTGATCCTGTCGTCAGCGACGTGAGCCCCGCGTACGCCGTTCGCGGACAGAGCACCGCCGTCCGACTCGAGGGAGCCAACCTCGACCGCGTCGACTCGGCGTCGTTTGGAACCCGGGTCACGGTCGCCGACTTCGTCGTCCAGTCGCCGTCGGTGGCTACCGCCACGATCACGGTCCGCGACGACGCTGCGGCCGGCCCGCGGACCGTCACGGTTCGGACCGACGACGAGCGCTTCTTCGACTTCGACCGCGCGTTCAGCGTCCGCCGCGGACAGCCGTCGATCGAAGCGCTGCGCCCGGCGACGCTTCGGCAGGGCGACGCGACGTTCCTCACGCTCGACGGCCTGAACCTCGACGGGACCACGCGCGTCGACCTCGGCGAAGGGATCGAGGTCGTCGAGATTCACGCCGCGACGGCGACATCGATCACCGTCGACGTCGTGGTCGGTCGCGATGCCCCGTTGGGATATCGCAGCCTCTCGCTGACGGCCCCAGCTGGGACGCTGACACGTCCGGACGCGATCTTCGTCGGCGAGTATCAGCCCCCGCCGCTCGCGCTCGCGGTCCCGGTCGAGGTCGCGACCGGCGACGTCGAGCTCGGTGCCATCGGCAGCGCGGGCATCGAGATCGAGAACCGCGGGTCCCAGGACGAGACGCTCGACCTGCTCATCGCAGACGGCGACGTCGAGCGCTTCTTCCTCATCGACGCCGAGGGTCGCCAAACCTCGCGCGTGAGCGTGGACGTCCCGGCCGGTGAGCGCGTCCCCGTCGTCGTGGAGTTCGAGCCGTCGGTCAGAGGGCGCACCGGCGTCGAGGTGCAGCTCGTAGCGCAGGGTCGGAGCGACGCGGTGCCGTCGGTGATCGTGCGAGGCAACGGCGTTCGCGCGACGCTGTTGAAGAGCCTCGAATCGCCGGCGGACTTCGGCGTCCTCGAGCGCGTCGACGGCGCAGCGCGCCTCGAGCGCGTGGACACTCTCCTCGCCGACGGTGCGCCGGCCCGAACGGTGCTCGTGACTGGCTGGGACTGGTCTCTAACTCTGAACGGAGAGCCAACCGACGCGGTGCTGGACGTCGAGCCGACGAGCACGGTCAGTGACGGCACGCTGTGGTGGGGCAGCACCGACGTCTCGTGGTCGCTGCGGGGCCCGGTGGGCCGCTACGACGGAGAGCTTCGCCTGTTCACGGACTCCGCGTCTGCCCCGACCGTCCCGGTCCGCTTTCGCGTCGACCTCGTCGACGGCGGCGGCGACGACGCCGGCTCCGCCGATGTGGGCGAAGATGCCTCCGATGCGGGCGACATCGGCAGCGATGCCGGAGCGGACGCAGGCGTCGACACCACACCCGACGCAGACACAGGTGGCACCGACAGCGGCATCACGGACGCGGGCGACGACGACGGCTCGGACGCCACCGCCGATGCGAGCTCCGACCTTGGCGGCGACGACTCCGGCAGCGGAGGCGGCGGCAAGAAGGGCTGCGCAAGCGCGCCAGCCTCGAGCGCCACGCCCTGGCTAGCCGCCCTCGCCCTCGTCGGCGCCGCAGCGCGGCGCCGACGCCGCTAGGGCCCGCCGGGAGTACTTCGAACTTACCGTCGGTAGTGCCTCCCCGCCCGGGAGTACTTCGAACTTACCGTCGGTAGTGGGCCCGCCCCGTAGTGGGCCCACCCGGGAGTACTTCGAACTTACCGTCGGTAATGCCTCCCCGCCCGGGAGTACTTCGAACTTACCGTCGGTAGTGGGCCCGCGTCGGGAGTACTTCGAACTTACCGTCGGTAGTGGGCCCGCGTCCGCGCCAGCGCACCGCAGCAGCGCCCGCTCACCCGCCGTGGAGCCGGTATCCGACGCCGTGCACGGTGTCGATCACCTCCCCGCCGAGCACCTCGAACTTGCGGCGGACGCGGCGTACGTGGCTGTCGATCGTGCGGTCGCTGACGATGGTATAGTCCTCGTACGCGCCCTGCATCAGCGCCTCGCGCGAGTACACCTTCCCCGGGTACCGCATCAGCGTGCGCAGGATCCCGAACTCGGTGACCGTCAGCGTTACCAGGGTCCCGCGCCAGCGCGCCTCGAAGCGGTCCAGGTCGAGCTCGAGCGGTCCGTGGGTGAGCTGTGTGGATGTCGCCGCCTTGGGTTCCGGGGTCGGGGTGCATCGGCGCAGCACTGCCTTTACCCTTGTGACGAGCTCTCGCGGAGAGAACGGCTTCGTTACGTAGTCGTCGCCGCCCAGCTCGAGACCGAGTACGCGGTCGATCTCGTCGTCGTTCGACGAGAGGAACACGATCGGGGTGTTCGAGTCGGCCCGGATCGCGCGACACACGTCCGTTCCGCTCAGCTCGGGCATGTTGATGTCGAGCACGACGAGCGCTGGGCGGGTTCGGCCAAACACGACCAGAGCCTGACGCCCGTCGGCCGCCTCGTGTGTGTCGAACCCGGCCTTCTGGAGCGCGAAGCAGACCACTTCCCGAATGGAACGGTCGTCGTCGACGACGAGGATTGACTGCGTCACGGCTCGGCTCCGGGCAACTGGACTGCGAAGCGGGTGCGCCCTCCGTCTCGCTCGAGGCGGACGGAGCCGCCGTGCGACTCGCACAGCGTCTTGACGATCGCGAGCCCTACCCCCGTGCCTCCACCCGCGCGGTCGGTGGTGAAGAACTCCTCGAAGACGCGGGCGGCGTTTGCGTCGGAGATTCCGGCGCCGTCGTCCGAGACGGAGATACACACGGGGTCGTCGCCGGTGATCTCGATGCGGACATCGGGGCCTCCGTGCTGGATCGCGTTTGTCACAAGAGCGCTCACTACGGTGTCGAGCACGGCCGCGTCCATGGCAACCGGGCAGTGCTCACGGTCTGCGCTCAGGGCGATCTGTTTGCCCAGGTCCGCGTGGTGGCTGACGACTTCTGACGCGACCGTGACCGCGTCACAGTGGTCGTCTCCGGGGCGAACGACGTCTGCGCGCGCCAGGTCGAGGAGACGAGAGACGAGGCGCTCGAGACGATTGCGCTCGGACTCGATGAGGTCGAGGAACCGACCGCGCTCCTCCTCGCTCATGCTGTCCCAGTGGTCCTGCAGCAGCTCGATTGACCCACGCATCGACGTGAGCGGTGTCTTGAACTCGTGCGACACGCTCTTGGCGAACGTGCGGATGTACTCCTCCCGATCGCGCAGCTCGCCGGCCATCCGCACCAGCGCAGCCGACAGACGGTCCGCTTCGGCAGTTCCGGGACGCGCGAGTGCAGTCGGCGTCTCGCCGCGCCGGATCCGGTCGGCTTCGCCCACCAGCGCACTGATCGGACGCGCGATCGTGCGAGACGTAAACCACGACAGCGCCAACACGACGACGAGCAGAGCGCCCGCCGCGGCCGCGAACGGCCAGCGGTTGTTGTACAACGCCTGCGACAGGCTGATCGGCGTTCGCGACAGGACGACGGCACCAAGCACCCGGTCACCCGCGAGGATTGGCATCGCGACAAACACGCGCACGCGGGTTCCACGAGAGCGTGACGTCAGCGACGGCGGCGGCTCGTCGCTTCGGCGCTCGCGGAGCTGACTCACGACCTCTCCCTGAAGCGCGCGCGGGACCTCGTCCCAGCTCAGCAGCGAGACGCCCTCGCGGTCGCCTCGCGTGTTTGCGACCTCGTTGCCGTTGAAGTCGACGACCCGGATTCCGGCGAGCGTGATATTCTTCCCTTCGAGGAGGATCGGCGTCACGTACAGCCCCGCTGCTCGCGACACCGGGTCGACGGGCCCGGGCGCGCCCGGCGGAGGGGCAGGCGGCGCGACCCGGTCCCGTCGACGTGTGAGCGTCGCCGGGATGGGGCGCAGCTCGTCATCCGGGAACTCCTCCACCAGCCACTCGTCGGCCGCCCTCCGCCCGAACCCGTCGAGCGCCGTCTCTACGGGTGTACCGGGATATGCCACCTGAAGCTCCGCGCGCACCGCCGCACGGTACGCCGCCGTAATGAACGCCCCCTGCGCGTAGAGCTCGGTCTCGGTGCGGCGAATCAGCTCCGTCTCGTAGAAGCGCATCCCGAACAAGCCGAGCAACGGGAGGGCGAGCACCACGAGGTTGGTGACGAGGAGAACGTTGCGGATCTGGAGGGGGCGGCGTGCCATCGCGTCTCGGACCATACCGCAGATTGGGCGCCCCAAGCGCGCTGCACGAAATCTGCACAGCTCTTCGACACCCTCGACGCAACCGCGCCATTCCCGCTGCACCGCCCTCGGTCATCGTGAGCTTCGCTGACCCCGGAGCCCATGTACCGAGCCCCCGCCATCCTCCTCGCCATCGCGGCCGCCGTGCTGGTGTATCACCCGGCGGTGTGGCTCGTGGGCACCTGGACGAGCGACGCATACGACTCAGCGGGAGGCGCCGTGTTCTGCGTCGTCGTCGCGCTCGTCGCGTGGTCGCTGTCGTCGGGCCGCACCACGGAAGACCCGAGCGCGGCCCGGCGCGCGCGCGCCATCCTCGTCGCGACGGCCGCCGTACGCGCGCTCGGCGAGTTGCTCGCAGTCGACGTCGTCGGCGGTGCGGCCCTGGCGCTCGATGTGCACGCGCTTGGGCTGCTGCTCCGTCTTGACCGCCGCCCGGTCTCGCTGGCGCCGGGTTGCCTGGCGCTGCTCTTCGCGCTGACACTCCCGGTCGAGCGGATCGCCCAGCGTCTGGCGGGCTATCCGCTGCAGTGGGCATCGGCGCGCGGCGCGTGCGCGCTTCTGCGAACCACGACGGACGACCTCGTGTGCCAGGGAGTGCGCATCTCGCTCGACGGGGCCGACGTGCTGGTAGACCTGCCGTGCTCTGGCACCCGCGGCCTGTTCGTCGTCGCCGCCGTCCTGCTCACGCTGGCGACGACGCGGCGTCCTGCTCCAAAGATGTTCACGGCCGGCGTCGGGCTCGCGGCGCTATCCGCGCTCATCGCCAACGCGCTCCGGATCGCGGCGCTCGCGCTCGGCATCGCCCACGGCGGCCCATCGTTCCTGCCCGGAGGCGCGGCGCACGAGGCCGTGGGCGTCGTAGCGCTCGCCCTGGCGACGGTGCCGCTCGTCGCCTGGAGCCGCTTCGTAACGCCGCGCCACACCTTCCCCCGCCACACCTTCCCGAAGGTAGTGGACAGAACCCCCGACGCCTTCCCCGACGCCTTCCCGAAGGTAGTGGACAGCGCCCGCTGCAAGGCCGCGGACACCTTCCCGAAGGTAGTGGACCGCGCCGCCGAGGACACCCTGCCGAAGGTAATGGACCGCGCCGCCGAGCCTCTCCTGGACAGCGCTGCCGACACCTTCCCGAAGGTAGTGGACAGCGCCGCCGAGGACACCTTCCCGAAGGTAGTGGACAGCGCCGCCAAGCCTCTCCTGAACAGCGCTGCCGACGCCTTCCCGAAGGTAGTGGACAGCCTCACCGACACCTTCCCGAAGGTAGTGGACAGCGCCGCCGGCACCTTCCCGAAGGTAGTGGCCGGCCCCCGTCTGCGCGCGTGGCGCAGCACCGCCCTCGGCGTCCTCGCCCTCAGCGGCGCGATGGGCGTGACGCTGGTCCCCGCCCATCCGCTCGACGTGAGCCGCCCCTTCCCCAGCCTGGCGCTGCCGAGATCGATCGCGGGCGCCGAGGCTCAGCCGGACCCGCTGTCGGCGCGGGAGGAGGCGGTCTACGCAGCCCACGGTGGTTCCGCGCTTCGTGCCCGCTATGGCTCGCACGCCGTCCTCGCGGTGAGAACCTCGTCGCCGCTCCGGCACCTGCACGAGCCCGAGGAGTGTCTCAGCGCGCTCGGCGCCGACGTCCACCGGCTCGGCGTCGTCTTCGAGCCCGTGCCGTCGGCCGTGTACCGCGTGCGCGCCCCCGATCAGCGCGAGTACCGAGTCGCCGTCACGTTCGTCGGCTCCGATGGCGCGGTGGCGACGTCGGTCGCCGAGGTCGTCTGGCGCTGGCTTCGCTCCCCGGACACCGAATGGACGGGGATCCAACGCATTGCGCCGTGGGACCTCGCATCGGCCGAGGGACGCCTCGTCGATCTCGAGCTCGCCAGGACGTTCGACCTCCCGTTCCGCGAGCCCTGAACAGCAATCGCCAAGACCGAAACGTCCGCCTGCAACCGCCTGCAACCGCCGCCCCACCACCCCCACCTAGGAGCCCCAATGTACCCGACCGCACACGAACTCGAGCTGCGAGCCGTTGATGAGCGCCGACGGCGCCGGCGCCTCCTCGCGCTCACGGCGCTGCTGGCGGTGGTCCCCGTCGTCGCTGCCGTGCTCGCCGGCGTGGGGATCCTGCGCCGCTCCCGCGGCACGGACGGCATCGCGACGGTGGTCGTCGAGTCGACGCAGGACGCGCTGGACGCGTACAGAGTCGACGACGCGGCGCCGGCGCCCCTCCGCGCCGTGATCAACGACCAGCTCGTCGAGTTCCCGGTCCTCGAGACCGACATCACCGCCGACATCCAGGGCGACATCGCAAACGTCCGAGTCGTCCAGGTGTTCGAGAACCCGTCGTCGACGCCCGTCAACGCGACGTACGTGTTTCCGCTCCCCCACGACGCCGCCGTGCACTCGATGACGATGGAGGTCGGGAACGAGCGTGTGCGGGCCGTGATCGACCGCATCGAAGCAGCGACGGCAACCTTCGAGGCCGCCCAGGAACAAGGTCAGGCTGCGTCTCTCGTCACGCAGGAGCGCGAGAACGTGTTCACACAGCGGATCGCGAACCTGGTCCCGGGTCTGCCGATCCGCGTTGAAATCCGGTACGCACAGCAGGTCCCCCGCGTCGACGGCAGCTACGACCTCGCGATCCCGCTCGTCGTCGGCCCACGGTTCACGCCGCCAGGGACGGGCGTACCGCGCCCAGGCGACGCGAACACGACACTACCGACGGTAGTCGCGAACCGTCGCCAGCCCAACGCCACACTACCGTCGGGAATGTCGTCGGACACCGGTCGACGCAGTCGCACACTACCCTCGGGAAGTTCCAACGCCGGCTCACTACCCTCGGGAAGTTCCAACGCCGGCTCACTACCCTCGGGAAGTTCCAGCGCGTCCGCACTACCCTCGGGAAGTTCCAACGCCGGCTCACTACCCTCGGGAAGTTCCAGCGCCCCCGCACTACCCTCGGGAAGTTCCAACGCCCCGTTCGGCCCGTGGGAGCTGCAGACGACCTTCGCGGCGATGCCCGTTGCCGGAATGGGCAACGACGCCGACGTCTCGCAGCGGGTGTCCGTCACCGTGAACCTCGACGGCGGTGCACCCATCCGGCGCGCGAGATCCGTCACCCACGCGATGACCGAGCGCTGGGACGGGGACTCGCGCGTCCAGCTCCAGCTCGACGGTCGGGTCCCCGACGACCGCGACTTCCGCTTCGTCTATGAGCTCGGCGACGACGAGCTGTCAGCGGCCGTGCAGTCTCACTTCGAGCGCGACGCCGGCTACTTCGCGCTGCGCGTCGAACCTCCGCGGCGGATCAGCGAAGAGGCCGTCGCGGCGCGCGAGATGGTGTTCGTCCTCGACACCTCGGGCTCGATGCAGGGACGCCCCCTCGAGACGAGCAAGGCGTTCGTCGTGCAGTCGCTGCGCGAGCTTCGGCCGACCGACACCTTCCGCGTGATCCGGTTCGGCGACAGCGCGACCGAGTACTCCGAGCGGCCGGCCGCGGCGACGCAGGCGAACATCGAAGATGCTGTGCTCTACGTCGAAGGCCTCGACGGCGGCGGTGGCACGATGATGACCGAGGGCATTCGGCAGGCGCTCGACCCGGCGATTCCGGCGGACACCGTGCGAATGGTGGTCTTTCTGACGGACGGCTATATCGGGAACGACTACGAAATCCTCGACTTGATCGACCGCTCGATCGGCGAGGCGCGCCTGTTCTCGCTCGGCGTCGGCAGTGCGGTGAACCGGTTCCTTCTCGAAGAGATGGGGCGCCGCGGCCGCGGCTTCGCGCGGTTCGTACGCGACGACGCAGACACCGCTGCGACGGTCGAGGACCTCGCCGAGCGCCTGCGGAGCCCCGTGCTCACGGACGTCTGGATCGACTGGGGCGACCTCCCGGTCTCCCAGACGTACCCCGAGCGGATCCCCGACGTCTTCGCGGGCCACGCGGTGCGCGTGATGGGCCGATACGACTCGCCCGCGACGGGGACGGCGATGCTGCACGGCCGCGTGGCCGGGCACCTGGTGTCGCTGCCGATCGAGGTGACCCTTCGGCCCGACGGCGACACCTCCAGCGACGTCATTCGCCTCGTCTGGGCCCGCGCCGCGATCGCAGACGCAATGCAGCGCTTCGACATGGCGACCTATGGCACAGGCGCTGCCCACCAGGACGCGATCAAGGATGAGATCGTCGCGCTGGGCCTCGAGCACGGGCTCGTCACGCGCTGGACCGCCTTCGTCGCGGTCTCCGAGCAGATCGTGAACACCGATGTCGACGGTACGGCCGAGACCGCCGTGCCAGTGTCGCAGGTCGACGGGGTGGGGCAAGCCGCGTACGCAACGACCTTCGGCGGCTCGTCGGCGCCGGAGCCCGCCACCTGGCTTACGCTGCTCGTAGCGGGCGGAGCGCTCGGCGCGAGCCGGCGGCGGCGCGCCCGAAGCTAGCGGCCTGTGGCTTCGCGCACACCGCTCCACCGCGAGAGAGCAGCGCTTGCCGCCTCCGGCCCCGGGCACTAGGACGGCCCGACGCGGGCGCGCAGCGGCGCGCAGCGGGTCGGATTGCACCACGGTGGTTGCGGCAATGAGCGAGCTCGAGCGGGTCGGCGGACGTGTCTGGGACGTGATCATCTGCGGCGGCGGGCTCGCCGGCCTGACGCTCGCGCTGCAACTTCGGCAGCAGCAGCCGGAGCGCTCCGTGCTCGTGCTCGAGCGCACGACGCGACCGCTCGCCGACGCCGCCCACAAGGTCGGCGAGTCCAGCGTCGAGCTCGGCTCGCAGTACTTCGAGAGCCTCGGCCTCAAGCCGTACCTGCTCGAGCGCCAGCTCATCAAGCACGGCCTCCGCTTCTTCCCCGGCGGCGGCGAGCTTCCCGTCGAGCAGCGCACCGAGATCGGGCCCGCGCAGGAGCCGATCGTCAACTCGTACCAGCTCGACCGCGGTCGGTTCGAGACCGACCTGCGCGCCATGATCGAGCACGCCGGCGCCACGCTCGTCGAGGGCGTCTCGGCGCGCGAGCCCGTGCTCGGCGAGGGCGGCGCGACACACACCGTGACCGTCCGAGGCCGCGACGGCGCCGAGGCGCAGGCCGAGGGCCGCTGGCTGATCGACGCGACCGGTCGCAACGCGCTCCTCCGCAAGCAGCAGAAGCAGACGCGGCGCACCGGACACGGCGCGTGCTCCGGGTGGTACCGCGTCGAGGGCAAGGTCGACATCAACGACCTCGTCCCGAAGGATCACGCCCGCTGGTTCGAGCTCGAGCTGTGGGACCAGCGGTGGCGCTCGACGAATCACTTCATGGGGCCGGGCTACTGGGTGTGGGTCATCCCTCTGTCGACCGGCAACACCAGCATCGGCGCCGTCATCCACACAGACACGCACTCGTTCGACGACGTGCGTTCTCTCGAGCGCGTCCAGGAGTTCATCGCGAAGCACGAGCCCGTGCTCGCGAAGCACCTCGAAGAGTTCAAGGTCATCGATTTCCTCTGCCTCAACGACTACTCGCACACGCTGTCGCGGCCGTGGTCCGCGGACCGATGGGGCATGGTCGGGGAGGCCGGCGCGTTCGTCGACCCGCTCTACAGCCCTGGAAGCGACTTCATCGCGTTCGCGAACTCGTTCACCGGGGAGCTGATCCGCGCCGACTTCGCCGGCGACGACCTCGAGACCCGCGTCCGCGAGCTCAGCCTCCAGTACCGCGCGCTCGTCGCCGGCAGCACCGACGTCTACCGCATCGCCGCGCCCCTCTACGGACACCCGCGCGGTATGCTCGCCAAGCTCTACTGGGACAACCTCGCCTACTGGTCCTTCCCCTGTCAGTACTTTCTGCAGGGCATCTGGCGTCTGAGCGGCGCGGAGCACGCGAAGTTCTCGGACGTGGGCCAGCGCTTCGTCCAGCTCTCGAACTACATGCAGGCGCTCCTGCGTGAGTTCGGGCTCGAGACACCCGCGGTGCAGGACGGGAAGTTCTGGGGCATGCCGAAGTTCCCGAGCATCCTCGTCGACACCCACCTCGCGCTGCGCGACCGCACCTCGCCCGACGAGACCCTGCAGCGTATGGAGGCGCGTGCCGCGCAGGCCGAAGAGGTCGCCGGCGAGATCCTCCTGCGTGTGCTCTGGGAAGCCGGGCCGGAGTCGGCCCGCCGAATCGTCGACGCCGCGCGTGTCCGCGAGTGGCAGCTCACCGTCGACGCGGGCCGCGTCGAGGCCGACTCCACCGTCGGCCTGGCGCGCCGCCGGGCGCTCTCGCCGATGGCCCGTGACGTCGAGCGCTCTCTCGGGGAGCACCCGCGCAACACCCCGAACAGCCTGATCCTCGAGCTGATCGCCCCGCTGCTCGTGACCGCCCCGCCTCCAGCCGAGGCCAGCGCTTCGTGAATGGGTCTCCAAACACGGATGCGGCGCGCGATACCCTCCTCCGCCTGTTCGCCGGCAAGTGGGTCGTCGCCGCGCTGACCGCCGCCGTCGACCTCGGCGTGCCGGACGCGCTACGCGACGGCCCGCGCTCGATCGGCGAGCTCGCCACCGCCGCAGGCGCAGAGCCGCAGGCGCTCGGCCGGTTGCTCCGCGTTCTCGCCACCCAGCACATCGTCTCTGTCGAAGGCGACCAGGTCACGCTGCTCCCGCTCGGCCGCGAGCTCTGCAGCGACCGCCTGGGCCCGCTCGCCGCGTTCGTCGGCGCCCCGCACGCGTGGGATCCGTGGGCCCGCCTCGCAGACGCGATCCGCAGCGACCGGACGGCGTTCGAGCTCACGCACGGCGTAGGCCTGTTCCCCTTCCTGGCCGACCGCGCCGTCGAAGGCGCCGCGTACGACGCCGCCATCGACGCGTTCACCCGAGCAGAGGCTCAGGCGCTTGCAGCCGCGATCGACCTGGGCGACGCTCGCCAGGTTGTAGACGTCGGAGGCGGGCTCGGCTCTGTACTCATCGAGCTGGTCGGCCGGCACCCGAAGGTGACCGGCGTTCTCTACGACCTCCCACCCGTGGCGGAGCGGGCCGCTGCCCGGTTCGAGGCGCTCGGCCTCGCCGACCGCTGCTCCGCGCAAGGCGGTGACTTCCTCGCCGGCGTCCCCGCGGGCGCCGACGTGTACGTCGTCAAGCACGTGCTCCACAACTGGGACGACGACGACGCGGCCCGGATCCTCGGAGCCTGCGCCGCCGGCATGACGCCCGGCGGAAGGGTCCTCGTCGTCGAAGGGCTGCTGATCCCCGGTGGGCGCGCAGACGGGACGCGGCTGCTCGACCTCGAGATGCTCGTCCTGTGCGGCCACGGCCGCGAGCGCTCCAAACCGGAGTTTCGCGCCCTGATCGGACGCGCTGGCCTGCGCCTGCAACGCACCGTCGACCTCGGCGCGTCTCGAATCCTCGAGTGCGTCGCGCGATGAACGCTCGGGCGGTCGCGCGACGAGCGACCATCGCCGCGAACGCCATCGCGCCGTTCGCCGCAGGCGCCCTCGCCTTCGCCGGTGAGTGGGGCGCTGCCGTCGGGACCGTCGCCGCGGCGCACGCCGCGTGGATGGTCCCGACGCTCTGGCCTGCCGCCGGCGCCCACGGGGTCGTGACGACGCGGCTGGCGCGCGAAGAGCTGTGGCTCACGATCGACGACGGCCCACACGAGACCGACACCCCGGCCCTCCTCGACGTGCTCGATCAAGCCGCGGTTCGCGCGACGTTCTTCTTCATCGGCGAGCGAGCCGCGCGTCATCCCGAGCTCGTCGCAGAGGTCGTTCGGCGCGGACACGACCTGGGCAACCACACCTGGTCGCACCCGCAGTATCGCTTCTGGGCGAGCGGCCCGCGAGGCGTTCGCGAGGAGATCCTGCGCTGCCAAGACGTCCTCGAGTCGCTCTCGGGTCACCGCCCGCGGTGGTTTCGAGCGCCCGCAGGGTTGAAGAATCCGTGGGTGTTCGAGGTGACCGAGCGCGAAGGTCTCGACGTCGCCTGCTGGTCAGCGCGCGGCCTCGACGGGATCTCGTACGATGTCGATCGCGCCGTCGCGAGGATCGCGCAGGCGCTCTCGCCCGGCGGCGTGGTCCTCGTCCACGAGGCGCAGGCTGGGCCGGAGCGAATCGCGACCCGCGTGCTGCACCGGACCCTCGACGCCGTCGCGGAGCGCGGGCTTCGGTTTGGCGCGCCACCCAGGTCCGCTGCGGGCGCCGTCGCGTAGCGTGCGCGGCCGGAAGCGTGCGCGGTCGCCTCGGGTCGAACCCGAGCCGGGTCTACAGCGCGAACTTGAGGCGAGGGTCGCGGCCGAGCACTGCGGCGAGGTGCTGGCTTCCGTTGAGACCGGTCTGGACCTGCGCGAACAGGTTCCAGGCGTCGGTCCAGTACTTGAGCTTGTCGTAGCCCAGCGCGGCGAAGAGCTCGCGGTGGTCTGCGATGACGATGGAGAGGGTGGTGGCGAACAGCGCGCCGGAGAGCTGCTGCAGCGCGAGGCGCTCGAGCCCGGTGCGCCCCTCCATCACTTCGCGAAGGTGATCGATGTGGAAGCCAAGGTGATAGGCTTGGTCTTCGAGGATGAGCTCGAGGACGCGGCGCACGGTCGGGTCGTCGACGTTGTTCGCGAGGATGCGGAAGAACGGGCTCGACGCCATCTCGACGGTCAGGATCACGACGAGCTCACGCGCCCAATCGAACCGACGTCGAACGTGTCGGAACAAGAAGTCCGTCCACTGCCGCTTCGATGGCTCCGAGCCAGCGTCCCAGAGCAGGCGCATCAGCAGGTCCGCGTGGACGGCCTTCTCGGCGACGTACAGGTCGATGCAGCGGGCGTACTCGGGGGTGCACGCGCGGCGGACCTTGGTGCGCAGGTTCACGCCGGGAGAGGTGAGGCCGCGCTGGAAGGTCTGCAGCGACGCGACCAGCGAAGGGTCGAGCGCAAGGCTGCCGCCCCACCGGACGTCGCGCTCTCGGAGCGCAGACGCCTCGAAGTGCTTGAGCCACTGCATCGTGCCCATCGCGTCCTCGGAGGTCTCGGGCCACCCACGGCGAGCGCGTGGGCCGCTGGGGCTCTAGTACGGCGCGGCGCGCGACGCAACGGGCCGGCAGGCCCAGCGTGCGCCTACAGCGCCGTCCTCGCCAATCGGAAGCCCTGGTCGACGAACCGGTTGGCTGGGTCGCCGTACTGCCGCTGAGCTGACCGCGTGACCTCGGCTCCAAAGACCCAGCCACCGCCGCGGTTGCACCGCCCGTCTCCGGTCGAAGGCCCAGCGTAGTCGACTCTGTTGATCAGCGGGTAGGCGCCATAGAGGTCCCAGACCCACTCGTAGACGTTGCCCGACATGTCTCTGAGGCCGTAGGCATTCGCGAGCTTGGTGCCGACGGGGTTTGTGCCCGACGCGGAGTTTCCTGAGTACCACGCGTAGGATGGGTTGAACGTCGAGCCCCAGTACCATGGCGTCGTGAGGCTGCCGCCCGCGACCGGGCCGCGGGCTGCCCACTCCCACTCGCTCTCCGTCGGCAATCGGTAGCCAGCGCACGAGGCACCGCTCCACGCGATCCCTGTCACCTCGTCGGCACCCTCGCCGTCTGCCCAGTTCAAGACGTCGCGGTCCCAGTTTGCCGGCGTGAAGGTGTAGCAGCGTTCGAGGCCGGCTTGTTCGCTCAACCAGTTCGCGAACGCCGCGACGGTCCACCAGTCCACCATCTCGACGGGGCGGCTGTCGTCGGGGTTCCATGACGGGTTCGTTCCCCCGGTTGCCACCTTCCACTGCCCCTGCGTCACCTCGGTGCGGCTGATGAAGTACGCGCGCGTGATGGTCGACTGCCACTGCAACTCGTCGCCCGAGCGGTCGGCCTCGGTCAGCGGAGAGCCCTGAGTGAATCCGCCGGTCCCCGTCGCGGGGATGTATCGAAACTCCATCGCGCCACCCGCGGCCGCAGGGAGCTCGCTCGGTGCGCAGCGGCGGTTCGTGCTCGCGACCTCGTCGGTCGAGCACAGCCCCGAGTCACACTCGGCGCTCGACGTGCAGGCCGTCCCAAGCGCGAGCAGCGCCGGCGGCGTCGAGAAGCTCCGGCTCGCACCATAGGCTGTCCCGGCCGCGTTGGTCGCGTACGCGCGGACGAAGTACGTCGTCCCCGGCGTCAGTCCAGAGATGGTCTCGTTGAACGATCCCGTCGATGTTCGCGCACCGAGCGTGGAACAAACAACGCCGCTGCCGCCGACCGCCGGGTTCGCGCTCGGGCCACGGCAGAAGCCGTGCTGTGTCGGGTTTGGCGCCCCAAGGTTCGTGACATTGCCCGCCACCAAGGCGCTCGTCGACGTGATGGTTCCCGCCGCGACCGCCGCCGTCGTGACCGCCGGAAGTCGCACACAGCCCGACGAGTCGATCGTGCAGCTACGGGAGCAACTGGGGGTCCCCGAGGTGAAGCCAAGCGACGCGCACGTGACGCCCGCGGGCACGGAGCCGTCACACTCCTCCGTCCCCGACACGACGTCGTCTCCGCAGAGCTGGGTCAGGCAGGCCGAGGTTTCGAAGCGGCAGTCTGCGTCACAGCGGAGCTCGCCGCCGACAAACGAACTCGAGTCGCAGGTCGCGCCGCCAACGCCGGAGTCACACTGCTCGGAGCCACTCACGATGCCATCGCCACACGGAGCGACGGACACGGTCCGGGCCAGTCGAAAGCCCGAATTGCTGGCCCCGAGGTCGGGGTCGACGAGGTTCCGGCTGGCGGAGCGCGGATACTGCGCCGGGGTCTCGTAAGCTCCCCCGCGATTCACGCGGCCCGAACCCGCCGCTTGTACCCAGTGGTCTTCGGCGGCGCTCGCCGGGTAGTTTGTGTAGCCGTCCGACGTCCACTCCCAGACGTTGCCGGACATGTCTGCGAGCCCATAGCCGTTCGGGAGCTTCCCCCCGACCGCGCGCGTACGCCCGCCCGAGTTCGACCCGTACCACAGATACGCCTCGTCGACCGCCGCACCCCAGTAGTACGCGGACGTCAGCGTGCCGGCGCCGACTGGACCGCGCGCAGCCCATTCCCACTCGCTCTCCGTCAAGAGCCGATACCCGGCGCACGCGGGCCCTGCGATGACGACGCCGTCCGGGGCCGTCCCGATGCCACTGTTCCCGCCGCTCCAGTTCGAGACCGTGCGGTCCCAATCCGACGGCGTGAACGTGTAACAGCGGGGCAACCCGGCCTGGTCGCTCAGCCAGTTCGCGTACGCTGCCGCTGCCCACCAGTCGACCTGCTCGACCGGACCACCGTCGTTTGCGTTCGTCGCGCTGCACGACCCGCCCGACGTCGTCTGGTAGCACGACGGGTTCGCGCCGTCGGTCGCCTCCTTCCACTGACCCTGCGTCACCTCCGTGCGGCCCACGAAGTAGGCGCGGGTGATCGTCGATCGCCACTGCGTCTCGTCCGAGTCGTGGCCGAGCTCACCGCCTGGCGACCCCTGAATGAAGCCGCCGCTGCCGGTTGCCGGGACGTAGCGGAACTCCATCGGGCCGCCGCCGGCGCCGGCGAGCTCGCGCGGCACACAGCGCCGGTTCGTCGTCTCCGACGCGTCGGTCGAACACAGCCCCGACGCGCACTGGCTGTCGGCGCTGCATTCGGTCCCCAGCACGAGCAGCGCCGCCGAGGCCGTCGTGAAGCTCCTGCTCGTGCCATATGCCGTTCCGGCGGCGTTCGTCGCGTACGCGCGCACGAAGTACGTCGTAGCCGGCGTCAGCCCCGAGATCGTGTCGCTGAACGCGCCGGTCGTCGTCCTCGCACCGAGCGTGGAACAAACGACGCCGCTGCCGCCGACCGCCGGGTTCGTGCTCGAGCCCCGGCAGAAGCCGTGCTGCGTGGGGTTCGGCACGCCGAGGTTGGTCACATTTCCCGAAACCAACGCGCTCGTCGACGTGATGGTTCCGGACGCTACCACGGCCGTCGTGACCGCAGGGAGACGCACGCAACCCGACGAGTCGATCGTGCAGCCACGCGAGCAGCTCGGCGTCCCCGATTCGAACCCGAGCGACGTGCACGTGACGCCCGCCGGCACGGCGCCATCACACTCCTCCGTCCCCGACACGACGTCATCTCCACAGAGCTGGGTCAGGCAGGCGGATGTGTCGAAGTGGCAGTCTGCGTCGCACGCGAGCTCGCCGGCCACGTAGTCGAGCTCTGTGCACGAGCGGCCTGCGAGGTCGCCGTCACAGTCTTCGCTGCCGGTCACCAAGCCATCCCCGCAGCTCGAGACCGGGGTCGTGAAGCGGCGACTCTCCCCGTACGCTGTCCCCGCTTCGTTCGTCGCGTAGGCGCGAACATGATACGTCGTACCGCCCGTCAGCCCTGTTACTCCCTCGGTGAACGGCCCCGCCGCGGCCGGTGCCCCCAGCGTCGAGCACGTGACTCCGCTGCCCCCGATCGCGGGGTTGGCGCGGGCACCGCGACAGAAGCCGTGCTGGGTCGGGGCCGGGTCACCCAGATCGGTGATGGCGCCCTCGATTACCACGTCCGTGACGCCCAGCGTCTCTGTCGAGACCTCGCTCGTCGACACGACCGGCGTTCTCGCGCCGGGGTCCGGCTCGCAGACGCCGTCGACCTCCGAGTACTCGTCGACGCACGCGCCGCACGTCGCGTCGACCATCGGCGTCGCCTCGACGCAGCGTCGATGCTCGCTGTCACAGTCGAGGTCCGCGCAGCGCACCCGCGATGACCCGCACCCCGGCGCCCCCGGGTCTGCCAGGCACTGCAAACCGCCCCCGACGCAGCGCCACGCGGCGCACACACCACACTCCGTGTCGGGGTCGTGTGCGAGCGGGCCGCAGCCGCCGCAGGCGTTCGCCGCAGCGCCCCCCGTCGTCCCATCGCACACCAGCGCGTCACTGCCGGCGCAATCGAGCGCTCCCTCGCCGCACGTCCCGCAGCGGTCACCGACCTCTCCGACAAGGCCATCGCAGCCGCCGCAGACGTTGAACGCCGCGCGGCCCAGGTCTCCCTCGCAAGCCACCGCATCTGTGCCGTCGCACGCGACTGTCCCGGAGTCGCACGACCCGCAGGCGGAGCCGGGGAGGCTGGTCAGCGAAGCCTCGCCGCCGCACGCGTTGCTCAGCCCCGACACCGCGACGCACGCGGTGACGGTCGGAGACACGCAGATCCGCGTCCCGCCGCCAGCGCAGGGATTTCCAGGAGGCGCTGCGAGTGCAGAGCAGCCGCCGCAGGGGTTGGTGACGCCACCGTCGCACGAGACGTCCTCGCCGTCGCAGACCCAACGGCCAGACCCGCCGCATCCGCACGAACCGCCGACGGCACCCGAGAGCGGACCGCAGCCACCGCAGCCGTTCGCGCCGGGCGCGTCGCAGAACAGGGCCCTCGTCTCTGGATCGCAGATCAGCCTTCCTGCGCCGCAGGCTCCCTCGCACTCCTCTCCTGGCTTGGCCTCGAGCCCTTCGAACTCGAGCGGCCCCGTCCCGCCGCACACGTTCTTCTCTGGCGCAACGCACGTCACGCTGTCGTCGGCGCACTCCCAGCGCGACTCGACGCTGTCATCGCATGGCGCGCCCGGGGCGCCGGCGAGCTCCGTGCACCCTCCGCACAGGTTCAGCGCCGGAGCGCCGACGCAAGAGACGGCGCCCGCCTCGCACTGCCAGGTCCCGCCCCCGCACGGCCCGCACTCCTCGCCCGGGACTCCGGCGAGCTCGCCGCAGCCACCGCACGCGTTGTTGCCAACGTCATTCGTGCACCGCAGCGCGTCGAGGCCGGCGCAGACGAGCGTCCCGGTGCAGCCGCATCGGTCGCCCGGAGCGTGGGCCGTGCCGCGATATCGAAGCGCCGAACTCCCGCCGCACGCGTTGCGAGACGAAGGCGTGAGGTCCGGCGTGTCCGAATCGTCGACGTCGCCGATATCGCCGATGTCGCCGGCGTCTATGTCAGCCGTGTCGGCGTCGAGCGCGTTCGGGTCGTCGGAGAGCAGGTTGCACGCGCCGGTGAAGACCACCGCGATGACGACGACCAGGAATGCGTGCTTCGACTTCATTGGGTTGCGACCTTCGGGCATGGGCCGGGGCACGCTAGAACGCGTCGGTCGCGAGGGTCAACGGTAAGGACGAGCCGAACCACCCGAGAACGGACCGATTGCGCCCGTTCGCGCGGGGCGATAGGTGCGCGAGACCTCTCGCCGCCCGCGCCATGCCCACACCCTTCCGCTTCTCGTCCGCCACCCGCGACCTCATCGAGCTCGCGCTCCACGAAGACCTCTCGCTCGGCGACGTCACGGCCGACGCAATCTTCGCCGATGACGCCACCATCGGCGCCGCGTTCCTCGCGAAAGAGCCGCTCGTCGTCGCCGGGATCCCCATCGTCCGGGAGGTCATGCGTCAGGTCGACCCCGAGGCGACGTTCGCGTGGTCCGTCCGCGACGGCGCCGCGATCACCCCCGGCCAGTTCGGGACCGTGCACGGTCGCGTCCGGTCGCTGCTGCGCGCCGAGCGGGTCATGCTGAACTTCCTGCGCCACATGAGCGGCGTCGCGACCATCACCAAGCGCTACGTCGCCGCGCTCGGCCCCAACGGCCCCAAGCTCGTCGATACACGCAAGACCACACCCGGGTTTCGGGAGCTCGAGAAGTACGCCGTGCGCCTCGGCGGCGGGCACAATCACCGCTACAACCTCGGCTCGGGCGCGATGATCAAGGACAATCACATCGCCGCCGCCGGCTCGATCGCCGACGCCGTCGCCAAGGTGCGCGCGTACGCGCCGTTCCTCACCCGCATCGAGGTCGAGGTCACCACACTCGATGAGCTCCGCGCCGCGCTCGAGGCAGGCGCCGACGCCGTGCTGCTCGACAATATGTCGACCGAGACCATGCGCGAGGCCTGCGCGATCGTCGCCGGCCGCGCCATCGTCGAAGCGTCCGGCAACATCACCGAGAGCCGCCTCGCAGAGCTGCGCGACGTTGGCCTCGACATCGTCTCGTCGGGCGCGATCACCCACTCGGCGCCAAACGTCGATATCAGCCTCGACTTCTTCGCCGACCACTGAAGCGCCGGATCCCGCCGTGCACCCCCTCCTCGAGGTCGTCGACGAAGTCGAGAGCACCAACGACGTCGTGGCCGCGTGGATCCGCGCAGGGTGTCACGACGGGCGCGCGCTCATGGCGCGACGCCAAACGAGCGGACGCGGCAGACACGGCCGCAGCTGGACCACACACCCAGGCACCTCGCTCGCCCTGTCCATCGCGATCGTCGGTCCTCGCGCGAGCCCGGCCACGTCGCTCATCCCGCTCTCCGTCGGAGTCGGCGTCGCCGAGACCCTCGAGCGGCTCGGTGTTCCGGTCGGCCTGAAGTGGCCAAACGACATCTGGGCGCCAAACACCGACGAGAAGGTCGGCGGGATCCTCTGCGAGGCCGTCGTCGACCGCGACCGGATCGTCGGGGTCGTCGCCGGGATTGGCGTCAACGTCCTGACCGAGCGCACCGTCCTCACGCAGACCGTCGCAACCCCCGCGGCCTCGATCGCTCAGCTCGTCGACAGCCCGCCGCCGCCGATCGAGACCCTCGCCGCACAGCTGCGCGCCGGCGTGGTCGCCGCCGTCGACGCGCTGACGACCGCCGGCGTCGCTGCGGTCCTCGACCGCTGGCGCCGATTCGACATCACCGCCGGGCGGCGTGTCACGCACGAGGGCCGCAGCGGTGTCGCGCGGGGCGTCGGCGGCGACGGTGGGCTCATCATCGCGCTCGATGACGGTACCAGCGTCGTCGCGCGCGCCGGTGAAGTCACATTTGCCGGAACCCGGAACCCAAAGAGCCCACCGTGCCCGTAGCCACCACACCCGAGACGGGTAGCAGCGAGGCGCGACCCCTTCGCTGGGGGATCCTGGGTGTCGCCAGCATCGTCGACCGCGTCGGCCCCGCGCTGGCCGGCGCTGCCGACTCTACCGTCAGCGCCGTCGCCAGCCGCACTCTCGAGCGCGCGGCCGCCAAGGCCGCCGCGCTCGGCGCGACCACCGCCCTCGACAGCTACGCGGCGCTGCTCGACCCCGATCTCGTCGACGCCGTCTACATCTCGCTGCCAAACGCGCTCCACGCAGAGTGGACACTCCGCGCCGTCGCGGCCGGACTGCATGTGCTCGTCGAGAAGCCGATGACGACGTGCGCGCGCGACACCGCCGAGATCGGGCGCGCGGCTCGCTCCCGAGGGGTGCGCGTCGTCGAGGCGTTCATGTACCGCGCCCACCCGCAGTGGGACGCGCTCCGGTCGGCCGTTCTCGCCGGGACCATCGGCGACGTCGTCTCGATCGACGGCGCCTTCACGTTCGAGCTCGACGATCCGGACTCCATCGTCGCCAGCGCGGCGCTCGGCGGCGGCGCCTTGCTCGACGTCGGCTGCTACCCCGTCGACGCCGCGATCTGGCTTCGCGGCCGCGCCCCCCTGTCCGCCGTCGCCGTCGCGAGCTTTCGCGGAGGCGTCGACCGCACCCTCGCCGGCGTCCTGCAGTGGGACGACGGCGTCGCCGCGCGCGTCTTCACCTCGATCGACGCAGCCGAGGAGCACGCGTTTCGCGTGCACGGCACGCTCGGCGTGTTGTGCCTCGAGTCGCCTTGGACCTGCGCCGGCCCCGGCGTGCTCAAGCTGAGACGCCCCGGCGTGCCCGAGCAGGTGACCGTGATCGCCGGGGGAGACCCCTACGTCGCACAAGCCGAGCGATTCGTGCGGCACGTCCGCGACGGGCACGCGCCAACCATCGATCCCGACGAGTCGCTCACCACCGCACTTGCGACCGACGCGCTCGCTCAGGCGGCGCGCGCCGGCACCACCGTCACCCTCGTGACCCCCGAGGGCGTCGCGTAGAGCCTTCCGTCGAGCGCGCTGCGGCCAGCGACCGCCGGTCCGAGGGACGAACGCTACGCGAGCGCGCTCTTCAGGCGACCCGTGACTTCGTCCGGGCTTCCCACGCCGTCGACGCGCCGCAAGATCCCCTTCGCCTCGTAGAACGGCACGATGGGCGCCGTCTCGGCGTGGTACTTCTCGAGCCGCGCGACGCACGCCGCCTCGGTGTCGTCCTTTCGCTGAACGAGGCGGTCGACGACGTCGGCCGGCGGCGGGTTGAAGCGTAGGTGGTAGATCGCGCCGGTCGCCGGATCCGAACGGCGTCCGCAGATGCGCTCGACGATCAAGCTGTCGTCGACCTCGATGAGGACGACCGCGTCGAGAGACACCCCCGCCACCGACAGGGCCTCGTCGAGCGCCGCCGCCTGAGGAGCCGTGCGCGGAAAGCCGTCGAGCATGAAACCGTGTGCGCAGTCGGCCTTCCCGATTCGCTCGATGACCATTCCGATGACGACGGCGTCTGGGACGAGGAGCCCCTGCTTCATGTAGCCGTCGGCCTCGACACCCAGCGCGGTTCCCTCCGCGACCGCCGCGCGCAGCATGTCGCCAGAGGAGATGTGGGGGATGGCGAGCGCGTCGACCAGCCGCGCGGCCTGCGTCCCCTTTCCGGCGCCCGGGGGCCCGATCAGAATCATTCGCATCTGTTCACTCCTCCAGAGGTTCGGTGGCGTGCACCGTCAGGGGCGTCGGCATATCGAGCGGCGGTCCTTCGCGCAAGCCGGGCGAAACGGGTTCGGTCGGCTGAGGTGGGAGGGCGTCGGCCGGGGGCGGACCGGGGGCCGGTGGGGGCGTGAGGTGGTCGGGCGCGCGCGGCTCGGCGTGGGCCGCCGCGCCGCCGATCGTCACATGCGGGCGCAGCCGCTCCAGTGTCGCGGGACCAATGCCGCGGACCCGCAGCAGGTCGTCCACCGAGGCGAACGGCCGAGCCTCGACGATGCGCGCCGCGAGCGCGGGACCCACTCCTGACAGTCTCTGCAGACGCGTCGGCGACGCGTCGTTCAGGTCGACCAGGCGGGGCGCCGCGGGGCGCGCCCGCGCCCGCGCCGTCCGCGACGCCCGCGCCTGCGAGACGCCGAGCTCGGCTGCCGTCACCGCAGCGTCTGCGACCCGGTGCCGAGCGGCCGCGATCGCAGCTACCGTCTCGAGCTCGGTCGACGGCAGCGGGTCGAGACGGTCCGCGGCGGGCGACGGCAGCGTGCCAGGGAACGGCGCGAACCGAATCGGCTCGCGCTCGCACGCTGCGACGCCGGCCAGGAGCGCGAACAGCGCGCAGAGCGCGACGCCCGCGCGGCCCACGACACGCGCGCGGAGCGCTCGGCCGCGCGAGCGCAGAGCCGACGCGCCCGAGGCGTCGCGTGCAATGCATCGGCCGCGAGGGAGCTTCGCCTGCGGCAGCTGGTGGAGACGTCTGGGGTCTTGCTTCGAGTGCATTTTATCGGAACCTCCCGCGTCGAACGCCCGCGACGCTTGCTCAGGACGTGTCGCGCACTATCGTCGCGCCGGTCCCGCGGTTGCCGCCGAGCGTCACCGCCACGCAATTCCAGGAGTCCCATGTCAGCGCTGCTCCCCTTCGCCTCGCTCGCGCTCGCCTCGTGCGCGAGCGCGGCGGTCGCCGAACCCACCGTCATCGCCGAGCTTCCCGTCGAGACCGTCGCCGTCGCGACGGAGCCTCCGGCAGCCGAGGTCGTCGCCACCGAGGTCGCTCAGGCGACCGCCACATCGGCCGACTGGGCCGACGTCCTCTCGGCTTTCGTGACCGGCGACGGCGGCTTCCGGTACGAGGCGCTACGCGCCGACGAAGCGCGCCTCGCCGGGCTCGACCGCTACCTCGCCGCGGTGGCCAGCGCCGACGTGAGCGGCGAGAGCCGCGACGCGCAGCTCGCCTTCTACATCAACGCGTACAACGCCTACACGGTGAAGTCCGTGATCGAGCTGTGGCCCGTCGAGAGCGTGCTGCAAGAGGACGGGTTCTTCGATGGCCGAACGCACACGATCGCCGGGCGCGAGCTGACGCTCAACGCGCTCGAGAACGACATCATCCGAGGCGAGTTCCACGAGCCGCGGATCCACTTCCTCGTGAACTGCGCCAGCGCGAGCTGCCCTTGGCTCGTCGGTGAGGTCGTGACGGCGGAGAACCTCGAGGGGCTGCTCGAGCAGCAGGCGCAGAGCTACGTGCGCAGGACGACGCAGCTCGACACGTCGGCCGGCACGATCGGCGTCAGCCAGATCTTCGAGTGGTTCGCAGGCGACTTCGAGGCGTCGGGCGGTGTCCGCGCGTTCCTCGCCGCGCACGTCGAGCCCGCGAACGCGGACTTCGTGCGCGATGAGGCGCACGCGATCACGTTCTGGCCGTACGACTGGGCGACGAACGCTCGGTGACCCCGGTCAGACGGCGTTCGGCGTCCCCGACAGCGCACGCCGCAGAGGGGCGTTGAGCGCCCAGATGGCCGCGCCAGCGACGACGCCGAGCACCGTCAGCATCAAGAAGAACTGGTCCTTCGGCATCTTGTCCCAGAAGGTACCGAGGTAGCCAGACAGGTAGTTCCCGAGGAAGCTCGACAGGAACCAGACGCCCATCATCATCGAGACGATGCGGCGCGGGGCGACCTTCGTGACCAGCGAGAGGCCGATCGGCGAGAGGTAGAGCTCGCCGACCGTGAAGATGAACGTCGTGGTGAACAGCCAGAGCAGGCTGCCGCGACCCTCGCCGACCGCCTTGGCCCCGAAGATCATGATGATGAACGACGCTCCGAGCAGGAAGCAGCCGATCGCCATCTTCGTGACGCTCGTCGGCTCGCCGCCGCGCTTCGATTGCCACACCCAGAAGGCAGACAGCACCGGCGCGAACGCGAAGATGATGAAGGGGTTGAACGACTGGTACCAGGTCGACGGCACCTCGAAACCCAGGAGGTTCCAGTTGGTGTGGTCGTCTGCCCAGAGCTGGAGCGTGTTGCCCTGCTGCTCGTAGACAGCCCAGAAGACGACGTTCAGCAGGCACAGAACACAGAGCGCGATCACGCGCCGCCACTCGTCGTCCGTCAGCGGAGCCGCCTGCTTCTCGTCGAGGGCCGCCTGGGCGCGCGTGTCCGGCGCGAGCACGCGCTGGCCGGCGAGGTAGATGATGAGGCCGACGACCATGCCGACGCCTGCTGCGGCGAAGCCGTAGTGCCAGCCGAGCTTCTGACCCAGCGTTCCGCAGACGAGCGGGGAGAGGAACGCGCCGAGGTTGATGCCCATGTAGAAGATCGTGAACGCGCCGTCGCGGCGCGGGTCGCCCTCTGGGTAGAGCGAGCCAACCTGTGTCGAGATGTTCGGCTTGAACGCGCCGTTGCCGAGGATCAGGAACAGGAGCGCCGGGAAGAACAAGTTCTCGACCGCCATCAGGAAGTGCCCGATCGCCATCAGGATGCCGCCGAGGACCACCGTCTTGCGCTGCCCGAGGACGCGGTCCGCGATGAGGCCTCCGAAGAAAGGCGTGAGGTACACGAGTCCCGTGTAGAGACCGTAGACCTGCGACGCGAGCGGCTGCACGTCGAGCTGACCGAACGCCGACTCGAGCATCCCCTTCAGCGCGCCGTACCCGAAGACGTCGCCGACGTCGGGGCGAAGGAAGAGGTGGTCCGTCATGTAGAGGACCAGGAGCGCTCGCATCCCGTAGTACGAGAAGCGCTCCCACATCTCCGTGAAGAACAGCACATACAGGCCAATCGGGTGGCCCATGAGCTGCCGTGTCTCTCTCTGCGTCGCTGGCATCGTCACTCCTTGGTGTCGGCGGACCGTACCCAACCCCGTGTCGTGCCGTCAAACCGCAGCGCGTAGGGGGTGTCGGAACGTGGCGCGCGCGAGGGTCCGGACGAGGCTCACACCGTCAGCAGGCTCTGACGGCACCCGCCACGGTCGCCGTTGCAGTCGCCGGCCAAGAGCGCGACAATCACTGGCGTCGCCGGCCGGGTTCGGTTAGGCAGTTTCGTGCCGATGAATCGGCGCATCCGAGAGTGACGCCATGAAGTCTCACGCGCTCGTGCTGCTCGCCGGGCTCTCGCTCGCCGCCTGTGGCAGCGACCCCGTCTACTACGGGTCGGCCGACTCGACCTCGCTCGACGTCGACGAGACCGGCGACTCGTTCAACCCGGAGACCGGGCCGATCGACGGCGGCATCGACGTCGACGACGATGGCGGGCCAACAGACTCCGGCGGAACCGACGTTGAGCCGACCGACGCCACACCAGACGACACGAGCCCCGTCGACGTCGGGCCGACGGACACCGGACCGGCCGACGCCGCACCCAACGCAGAGCTCTGCAGCAACCGCGTCGACGACGACGGAGATCGGCTCGTCGACTGCGCGGACCCAGACTGCGCGGACGACGAAGCGTGCGCCGCCACCCCCACCGAGCTGTGCGGAAACCGCGTCGACGACGACGGAGACCGGCTCGTCGATTGCGCAGACCCAGACTGCGCGGACGACGAAGCGTGCGCCGCCACCCCCGCCGAGCTGTGCGGAAACCGCGTCGACGACGACGGAGACCGGCTCGTCGACTGCGCGGACCCAGACTGCGCGGACGATGCCGCCTGCGGAGGCACGCCCACCGAGCTGTGTAGCAACCGCGTCGACGACGACGGAGACCGGCTCGTCGACTGCGCAGACCCAGACTGCGCTGACGACGACGCGTGCGTCACGACGCCGACAGAGATCTGCTCGAACCGCGTCGATGACGACGGAGACCGGCTCGTCGACTGCGCAGACCCAGACTGCGCTGACGATGTCGCGTGCGGAGGCACGACCGCCGAGATCTGCTCGAACCGCGTCGATGACGACGGAGATCGGCTCGTGGACTGCTTCGACCCGGACTGCTTCGGCGACGCGGCGTGCCGGCCCGGCGGCACTGAGACGAACTGCTGGAACAGCCTCGACGACGACCGCGACGGCACGACGGACTGCGGCGACAGCGACTGCGCCGACGACCCGGCCTGCACCCTCGTCGACGCGTGTGACTCGACCGACGTCGCCCTGCTCGTCGACGCCGACGTCACGACCGTGATCACGAACTGTGCGCTGCGGTGCATCGGCGGCTCGACGTCGACCTGCGCCGCGAGCTGCTTCGAGGGCGAGACCGGTATCTCGACGCCGTGCTCGCAGTGCTTCGGCGGCCTCACCGCCTGCGGCGTCTCCTCGTGTCTGACCTCGTGCATCAGCGATCCCGGAGGCCCCGGGTGCATCAGCTGCATCGCCGACGCATGCGGCGACGACTTCGAGGTCTGCTCCGGTATCCCGCTCCCGATCTAAACCGCCCGCGCACGGTCCCCCCGCCACCGCGTCATGGGTCCCCGACCGCTCCGCTCCCTGAGGTTCACAATGGCATCGGTCCGCTTTCGTGTAGCCGCCCTGTCCGCGCTGGTCGCGCTCGGCTCCGCCTGCAACGATGGGAAGTCCGGCAGCGAAGAAGAGGACGCCAGCGTCGATGCCGTCGACGACGGTGCGAGCGACTCCGGCGAGTCTGACGCGACGGGCGACGACGCCGCGACCGACACCCGCACGGACACGACCGTCGACCCCGACGCGACCACCGACGACACGACCGACAGCGGACCTACCGACGGTGGCGATCCCGACACGCTGCCGCCCGAGGACACCAGCCCCGACGGCGACGACGCCGACGTCACGCCGCCCGCCGCCTGCGGCGACGGCGTCGTCGACGCCGACGAGGAGTGCGACGATGGCGACGCGAACTCGGACGCGCTCGCCGACGCGTGCCGGACCAACTGCACCCTCGCGCGCTGCGGCGACGGCGTCGTCGACGACGGCGAGGGCTGCGACGACGGGAACCTCGCCGACGGCGACAGCTGCAGCGCGACCTGCGAGTCCATCTTCGACGCACTTTGCAGCCCGTGCGCGGGCGACGCCGACTGCGGCGGCGGCGTCTGCCTCGCCCTCGCCGGCGGCGACTTCTGCGGCTCGACCTGCGTCGACGGCACGTGCCCAGGCGGGTTCTCGTGCGAGACCGTCCGCGACGAAGCGGGCGACACCACGTCGCAGTGCGTCCCGCTCAGCGGCGAGTGCGTCGGCTGCCTCGACCGCGACCGCGACGGCTTCGGCGTAGGCCCCGACTGCGACGGCTACGACTGCGACGACAGCGACCGCGACGTCAATGTCGGCGCCACCGAGGTCTGTGACGGCGCCGATAACGACTGCGACGGCCAGATCGACGAGCTCGGCGCGCTCCGCTCAAGCACTTTCTACGCCGACGCCGACGGCGATGGCGCCGGCGACGCCGCGGCTTCCGTCGAAGCGTGCGGCCCGACCGACGACTTCCCCGCCAACAACGGCGACGACTGCAACGACGGCAACGCCGAGGTGTTCCCCGGCGCTGACGAGATCTGCGACGGAGTCGACAACGACTGCAACCCCGACACCGCCGACGGCGCCTCCAACCCGGAGGTCGGCGTCGCGTGTGACGGCCCCGACGCCGACAGCTGCGCGTCTGCCCGCACCATCTGCGTCGCTGGAGAGGTCGTCTGCCCCGAGACCGCAGAGTCGGTCGCCGAGCTCTGCGACGGACTCGACAACGACTGTGACCCCGACACTGCCGACGGCGCCGACGACCCGCTGCTCGGCGAGCCCTGCGACGGCGCCGACGATGACCTCTGCGAAGAAGGCATCTACGTCTGCGCCGGCGCAGAAGGCCGCGTCTGCACCGATCGCACCCGTTCGAACCGCGAGGTCTGCGACGGCGTCGACAACGACTGCAACGGCGCGATCGACGACGTCACCGAGGGCGCCCCGACGTGGTACTTCGACCGCGATGGGGACCGGTACGGGGCCGATGACTCCGCGACCGTCGCCTGCTCATCGCCCGGACGCGACTTCGTCGAGCGCGGCGGCGACTGCGACGACACGCAAGCCGAGATCAACCCAGACGCCGACGAGGTCTGTGACGGCGCCGACAACGACTGCGACGGCGAGATCGACGTCGACGCGATCGATGGGGTCACCGCGTTCCCCGACGCAGACGATGACGGGTTCGGCGGCGACGCCGGCGCCGAAGTGCTCTGCTCCATCCCCGCCGGATACCTCGCCACCGGCGGCGACTGCGCCGACGACAACCCGGCCGTGTCGCCCGACGCGACCGAGGACTGCGCCGACGGCCTCGACAACGACTGCAACGGCCGCCCCGATTGCAGTGACGCCGCCTGCGCCGGGCTCGACATCTGCGCGCCGCCAGACTGCGTCGACTCCGACCTGGGCGTGGCCGTCGGCGCGCGCGTCGCCAGCGGATCCACCGCCGGCGCACCTAGCGACGAGGTCGGCTCCTGCGTCACCACCGACGGCCCCGAGCGCGCGTTCCTCTGGACCGCCCCGTACGAAGGCGAGTTCACGTTCGACACGCTGGGCTCGAGCTACGACACCGTCCTCTTCATCCGCGACGCCGCCTGCGACGGCGACGAGATCGACTGCAACGACGACGGGTTCACCGGCGCCAACCGGACACGGTCCCAGCTCGTCATCGACGCCTACGCCGGTCAGCGCCTCGTCGTCTTCGTCGACTCGTTCGACGCCCGCGGCGGCAACTACGTCCTGAACATCGCCGGGTCGCGGGTCGAGATCTGCGACAACGGCGCCGACGACGACGCCGACGGAGACGTCGACTGCGACGACAGCGACTGCGACGACCTGCTCGCCTGCCGGCTCGCTTCCTGCCCCGACGCGGACCTCGGCTCCGCCATCGGCACACCCGTCGTAGAGGGCACCACCGAGGGCGCCGCCGCGGTCTACACCGCCGGCTGCGGCACCGGCGGTGGAGGGGGCGGCGGAGCCGCAGCGCCCGACGTCTTCCTCACCTGGACCGCCCCCAGCAGCGGGACCTTCGTCATCGACACCGATGGGTCCGACTTCGACACGATCCTCGCCGTCCTCGACGGCGCCTGCGATGGGGACGAGGTCGAGTGCAACGACGACGTCAGCGGCGGGACGCAGACCTCCAGCGTCTCGCTCGACGCCACCGGCGGCCAGACCTACACCTTCATCGTCTCCGGCTTCGGCAGCGACTCCGGCGCGTTCGCGCTCAACATCAGCGGCGTGGAGACCGAGTGCGCCAACGCGATCGACGACGACGGCGACCTCGCCACCGACTGCGGCGACACCGACTGCGACTTCGCCGAGCCGTGCTGCCCCGCCGACGTGTTCGAGCCCAACGAGGGGAACGGGGGCGCGCCGTCCACCACGTACGAGACGTACCTCACCAACGCCGACGCCTCGCTCACCGTCCGAAGCGACAACATCGACTCGTTCCGGCTCCCCGCCTGCAACGGCGCCCGCTACCTCGTCACCGCCCTGTTCTCCAACGCGGACGGCAACATCGACCTGCGGCTGCTGCGCCAGAACGGCAGCACCATCGCCGTCGCCAACACCAACACCGACGACGAGACCCTCGAGTTCGAGCTCGGCGAGAACCTCGACCGCGTGTTCCTGCAGGCGTTCGTCACCGGCGCCCCCGCCTGCGTGGCCTACACCCTCCAGATCGAGGTCGACACCTCCGCGTGCCCGTGATCGACCTCGCCAGGCCCTGGCGGGAGTGCCGCGTCGTCTCGTTCGACCTCGAGACGACCGGCACCGACGTCGAGAACGACCGCATCATCGAGGTCGGCGTCGCGATCTTCGAGGGCGGCGAGGTCGTCGAGCGCTGGCAGCAGCTCGTCGACCCCGAGATCGAGGTCCCCGAGATCGTCACACAGGTCACCGGCATCAAGACCTCCGACGTAGCCGGTCAGCCCGTCCTGGCTTCCGTCGTCGAGACCATGCTCGGCTACCTCGGCCAGGGCGTCCTGCTCGCATACAACCACGAGTTCGACACGCGCCTGCTCGCGTCAGAGCTCCGCCGCATCGGCCGAGAGTTCGAGCTCCCCCCCTGCCTCGACCCGTTCCCGTTCGTCTACGAACACTTCCGCGAGAAGCAGGTCACCCGCAACGCTCAGCTCGGCACCATCTGCGAACACCTCGAGATCCCGCTCGACGCGGCACACCGCGCCGATCACGACGCCGAGGCCGCCGGCCGCGTCATGTTCGAGCTGCCGAACCACATCGTCCTCCCCGACGGGCTCGGCGACCTGCTCCAGATCCAGCGCGTCCTCCTTCGGCAGGTCACCGAGAAGTTCAACCGGTTTCGGCGAGGACGCGAAGGCGCACGGAACACCCTCGGCGCCGTCGACGAGATCATCATCGAGCTCGGGGCCGCGTACATCTACGGCGACGAGGCCGACCCCGTACGCGCCCTCTTCTCCCGCGTCCCCGACGTCCGCGACCTCGGCTGAGCTCGCGCGCACCCACGGGGACCCCACCATGAGATGGCGTTCCCCGCTCGTCAACGCGACGGTGCGAGGCAGCGAACCGGCAGGTGGCTAGCTCGCCGAGACGAGCCCCCAGCGGCGGCGGCGAAGCGTCGCCGCTGCCAGCACCAGCAGCGCCAGAGTGAAGGCGCCCGCGCGGTTCGCGCGCGAGTCCGTCGTGCAGTCGCACAGCGAGAACGGGTCCGCCACACACGTGCCGTCCCCCCCACACGTCTCGCCGATCCCGCAGTTCAGGACCTCCTGGCCAAAGTCGCAGTCCGGGTCCAGCACGCCGCAGCCACAGTCGCAGCCGTCGAAAGTGCCGTAGTAGCTGCGGTCACAGGTCCACCCGGACGGCACCTGGATCGTGCAGTCCGCGTCGCAGCTCTCCCACTCGTCCCGAGAGCAGGTGCCGTCGCCACAGACCGGAGCCGCGCAGTCGGCGGCGCAGCCAGAGGGCGTCTCGTCGTACGCGCAGTAGCCGTCGCCGCAGGTCGACGCGGTCCCGCACAGCGCGAGATCCGTCCCCACGTCGCAAAACGCGTCGATCGCCGCGCGGGCATACAGGATGTTCTCGCCTTCGCATCCGCTGGCCGAGCAGACGTTCACCACGTTGCAGTTGCCGCTCGAGACGTAGTCCGTCTCTCCCGAGATCAGCACGCCGAAGAGCTCGAGCGAGTCGGGCAGAAAGACGCCCGACCCGGAGTTGCCCCCGAAGCTGTCGGTCGTCGCGACCAGGACGTCACCGACACTCTGACGCGCGTCGCGCACGCGGCCGCCATCGTCGATCTTCATCGGGATACCCGATGGAGATCCGATCATGACCATCGCGTCGCCTTCAGAGAGCGCGGGGCGGCTCGGTGCGACGTTCACCGGAACGTAGTCGGACGCCTGACGCTCGAGCTGGATGACCGCATAGTCCGCCGTGCGCCCGTTCGCGTGCGTCTCGGCCCGCGCCACCACGCGCCGACACGCGAAGACCTGGTCTGTCGTCAGTGGCGCCAAGGCGCCGTTCACCCACTCGTAGCCAAACACCGCGAAGAGCTGCCCGCACGCGGCCTCCGAGGCCACGCAGTGGCCCGCCGTCAGCACCAGGTCCGGTCCAATCAGCGTGCCCGAGCAGATCGCGTCTGCCGGCTGGTCCGCAAACCGCTCGCCCGGGCAGAGCCCCTGCGACGCCGCAAGTGTGCTGCCACCCAGCCCCACAGCGCCACCTGCGACCTCGAACGCGCCCTTCGTCATGATCGCCACGATCGAGTCCCGTGCCAGCGAACGGATCGCCTCGTCCGGATGGTCCGAAGGGTCCACGCGGTCGTCAGACCCGTAAACCACCGGCTGGCGCACCGTCTCCAACCCCTCGGCTTGCGCCGACGCGGAGGCCACCACGCCCGCCAACACTCCGATCACCGCAACAACCCATGCTTCGCGCACGCTGCCTCCTTCGGCTCGCACCTGCTTGCCCCCCCTTCGCACATGTCCTCGCGCCCCACAACACGCCGGGCGGGAGTCGCTGGAGCCGCGCTGCGGCTTGACCGCGCGCCGGACGCGCGCAAGAACCAGCTCCCCCGCATCGACCGCGTGTGACCATGGCACAGCCAACCGACCCCGCCGCCGAGCACCGGCGCTTCGTCGACGCCACGACGGCGGCCCTCGACCCCCTCTTTCGGGCCGTCGCTATAGCGAGCTGGGAGCTCTCCACCTCCGGGTCGAGCGCCGCCGCCGAAGCGCTCGCCGACGCTTCCGTCGCGCGGGAGGAAGTCCTCGCCGACCCCGCGCTCGCCGCGACCGCCGATCGCCTCGCCGCCTCGCCGTGCGGCGACGAGATCCTCGACCGCAGCGTCACCGTCATTCGGCTGCTGACGCTGCCCCGACGCGGAGACCGCGGCCGACGCGCCGATATCGCGCGACGCGAAGCCGACCTGCGACGAGCCTTCGGCGTCTTTCGCCCCGAGCTGGCCGGCAAGCCTGCCTCCGCCGCAGAGCTCGACGCCATTCTGGCGACCTCCACCGACTCCAGCGAGCGCAGGGCCGCGTGGGAAGCCTCCAAGGCCGTGGGCGCCGCGGTGCGCGAGCCCATCCTCGAGCTCGTCGAGCTCCGAAACGCCGCCGCCATCGAGGCCGGCTTTCGCGACCACTACGCCCTGTCGCTCGCCGCGCAGGAGCTCGACGAGGAACAGCTCCTCGCCACGCTGACGCGCCTCGAGAAGGCGACGCGTACCCCCTTCCGAACCCGCAAGGCCGCACTCGACGCCGAGCGCGCGACGCGACTCGGCGTCGCGGCCGACGCGCTTCAGCCATGGCACTACGAAGACGCCTTCTTCCAGCGCGTCTCCGCCCCCTCCGCGCTCGATCTCGAAGCCCGCTTCGCTGACCTCGACCTCCCCGACGTCGCCGCGCGCTTCTTCGACGGCCTCGGCCTCGATGTCCGCGGCGTGCTGGCAGCGTCCGACCTCGAGCCCCGCGAAGGGAAGAACCCACACGCGTTCTGCACAGACCTCGACCGCCGCGGCGACGTGCGCGTCCTCTGCAACCTCGTCGGCAGCGAGCGGTGGATGTCCACCCTCCTCCACGAGCTCGGTCATGCCGCCTTCGATCGCTACATCGACCAGCCCTGGATGCTCCATCGGCCCGCGCACACCCTCGTCACCGAGGCCGTCGCCATGCTCATGGGACGCCAGACGCTCGAGCCCGAGTTCCTCGTCGAGTACGCCGAGGTCCCCGCCGCCGACGTCGCCGCGCTCGGCCCCGGCCTACGACGCCATCACGCGTTCCGCATGCAGCTCTTCGTGCGGTGGGCGCTCGTCATGGTCCACTTCGAGCGCGAGCTGTACGCCGCGCCACGCCGCGACGACCTCGACGAGCTCTGGTGGACCCTCGTCGAGAAGTACCAGCTCATCCCCAAGCCGGAAGGCCGAAATGCCCCCGACTGGGCCGCGAAAATCCACTTCGCCATCGCCCCCGTCTACTACCACAACTACGTCTACGGAGAGCTGCTCGCCTCCCAGCTCCGCGCTCGCATCGCCGAGGACTCACGAACGCCCAGCCTCGTCGACAACGTGTGGGCGGGCGAGAGCCTCATACTCGGCGTGTTCCGCCCCGGCGCCAGCTTGCGCTGGGACCGCCTCGTAGAGCGCGCCACCGGCACGCCGCTCGACGCCGCTCACTTCGTGCGTGAGTTCGCCAGCTGACCCGAGCAATCGCTCGTCGAACGCGCGAAGCTCCGCCGCGTCGTCGGACAAGAGTCGCCCCAGACGGTAGACCTCGCGGCCACTCGCATCGTCGATGTCCAGGTCCAACAGGCCCGTCCTGACCAGCCGCGCCGCCACCGCCCGAATCTCACGGACGTCCGCACCCGTCCGCGTCGCCGCCTCCACGTCCGACACCGCGCCCGACGCCGACAGCAGCTTCACCAGCCGACGCTCCACCGCGCTCGCCTCCAGCCGACGCTCGGCGCGCCCCACCAGCAGCGCCGCCGCCGTCCCCGACCCGAACACGCCCGCGCCCAGCGCCAGTACCATCGCGCCCGCGATGTCCAGCGCCTGAACCTGCGTCAGCGCCATCAGCGTCGCGCCGAGAATCGCCGCGCTGGCGCCGAGCGCCGCAGCGATCCACGATGCGACTCGCCCAGCGCCGAACGCCACGCGCCGCGCGCCCGCGCGCGCCGGCTCCACCAGCACCTCGTCGAGCCGCGCCCTCGCCACCGAAATGTCCCGGTCGTCCATCATGAACCTCCTGCCGCCCGCACACCTTCGGCACCCCGTCGCGCTCTGTCTACTCGCCGCCGCAGCCGCCTGCGGCGACGACGCCACGCCCGACGCCTCCGCGACCCCCGATCCACACCCTCTCTGCGTCACGCGGCCCGACCTGTGCCAGTCCCTCCCCAGCTCGGAGCCCATCATCGGCGAGCCCACCGTCGTCGCGCCCTCCGAGGCTCTCCCAGACGCCGCGGTCTCACAGATCGCTCACAACAACCTCGACGCCATCTGGTACGAAGGCCGCGTCTTCCTCGCAGTGCGCACCGCCCCCTCCCACTTCGCCAGCGCGCGCACCGAGCTGTTCGTCGTCAGCTCCGCCGACCTCCGCGAGTGGCGTTTCGAGGGCTCCGTCTCCCTCGGCACCGACATCCGCGAACCCAACTTCGCCACGCTCAACGGGAGACTCTGGCTCTACTACGCCGTGCTCGGCGACAACCCCTTCGCGTTCGAGCCGCAGGGCGTCCGCCGCATGGAGTACTTCGGTCCCGAGAGCTGGTCCGAGCCCACCCGCGTCTTCGCCCTCGACACCATCGTCTGGCGCATCAAGCCACGCGAAGGCGGTCTCGACGCCATCGGCTACGAAGGCGGCGAACACATCTACGACGTCTCCGGTGAGGGCGTCGGTGAGGTCTGGTGGACCACCGACGACGGTGAGACGTGGCGGCCCAAGCAAGGCGACAGCGCCGTCGTCCGCGTCTCCGGCGGCTCCGAGTACGACTTTGTCTCCGACGACTCCGGCGTGCTCGTCGTCGCCAGAAACGAAGAAGGCGACGACACCGGGTTCGGAGCCCACGTCTGCCGCGCAGACGCCGACACGCCCACCGACTGGGAGTGCAGCGCCGACTCGCGAAAGTACGACTCGCCCCTGATGATCGGAACCCCCGACGACGCCTGGCTCATCGCGCGCCGCAACCTCTCACCCACCGGCGAGTACGACCTCCACCAAGACGGCCTCTCCCGCTCCGATCAGTACCGCAACTACCAGCTCGACTACTGGACCTACCCCAAGCGCTGCTCCCTCTGGCGCGTCGACCGCGACACCCTCACCGTCGACCTCGCCGTGGATCTACCCTCCTCCGGCGACACCTGCTTCCCCGAAGCCATCCCGCTCGGCGACCGCCGCTACCTCGTCTTCAACTACACCTCGCCGCTCGACGGTGAGGACCTGAGCTGGCAGGTCGCGCAGGGCGGCCCCACCCAGATCTACTGGCTAGTCCTCACCCTCCCCGCGCCCTAGCCGACGCGACGACACAGCCGCTGGGCCACGGGCACAGGCGGGTCCCGACAGACGAGAGCCGACGCGCGCGACCTCGCTGCCGTCCGTCCCCTACAGGAAGGTCGCGGCCAGCTCCGCAAGCGCGCTGCGCTCTCCCTTGGTGAAGTAGACCGCGCCCGTCATCGGCGAGGACTTCACCGCCTCCGTCACGTACACAAGGCCGTTCGACGCCGCGTCCAAGAACGGGTTGTCCACCTGGAACGGGTCACCCGACAGCACCACTTTGGTCCCCTCTGCCGCCCGCGTGATGATCGTCTTCACCTCGTGCGGCGTTAGGTTCTGCGCCTCGTCTACCAGCATGAACGCCGACGGGATCGATCGCCCGCGGATGCTGTGGATCGCCTGGACCTCGAGCTGGCCCGTCGCGAACAGCTGCTCCCACGCCCGCTCTTCGCGCGTCGCCCCCTTCGACGTCGACGCGCCGCGCTCCGTCGGGACCAGCTGGTCCAGGTTGTCGAAGAACGACATCATCCAGGGCTGCATCTTCTCCTGGAAGTCGCCCGGCAGATACCCCAGATCCTTACCCATCGGCAGCACCGGCTTCGACAGCAAGATGCGCTCGTAGCCGCCTTGGCCCGAGAAGCGAACCTGGCCCATCGCGGCCGCCAGCGCCAAGAACGTCTTGCCGGTCCCCGCCTTCCCCACCAGCGACACCAGCTGCACCGCGGGGTCCGTCAGCAGGTCCAGCGCCATGCGCTGCTCCAGGTTGCGCGGGTTGATCCCAGCCAGCCGCGTGAAATCCTTCGGCACCGGCCGTAGCTCCCCGGTCGGCCCGTCATACCGAAGCACCAGCTCCCGCTCCCCCCCTCCGAAGATCACGAACTCGTTCGGGACCAGCCCGTGGATCCCCAGCTCCTCTGCCCTGAGCCCGCCCGGCTCGAACGCCCGCTGCGCCTCTGCCCAACCGGCCTCCACCCGCCGATACCCCGGGAACATCTCCTGCGGCGATACCCGGTCCTGGTCGTAGTCCTCTGCGAGGATCCCCTCGAAGTCCGCAAGAATCCTCAGGTTTACGTCCTTCGACAGCAGCTTCACCAGCCGCCCCGGTGACTGCTTCTTCACCGACAGCGCCGCGCTCAGAATCAGCAGGTCCATCTTCCGGATCCCCTGCGACTCCTTCAGCGCAGCCATGCCGCTCCCCTCCCCGTTCGCCACGATCCGGAACGTCGAGCCCGTCGGCTCCCATCTCACGCCCTCCGGCGCGTTCAGACTCCCCCGCTCCATCAGCTTCGACAAAAACCGACTCGCCTGACGCGCCGCCGCCGCGACCTGCACCTTGCCGCTGGTCTTCAGCTCGTCCAGCTCCATCACCACGAAGATCGGAACCACCACGTCCGCGTCGTGGAAACCCTCCAGACACCGGGGTTCGTGCACAAGCACGCTCGTGTCCAACACCAGGATCGGTCGCGACTGACTCGAGCTCATCTCCTCACCTCACCGAGGCACAGACCCCCCGGACACTCCCACCCCCCGGCACGCCGCGCAAGCCCCGCAGCACCCCACCACCGCAACTCCACCCAACCGCAACACCGCCCAACAGCAGGCACCTCCGCAACACCCCGAGCCGGCCGACGAGATCGCGTGCGCCCCAAGCCCCCCCACGCGCACGCCATGTCCATCTCGCAGCCGATCCCCGTCGTCGACACCTCCTCCGCGCTCTCCCTCCCAAACGGCGCGCTCCTCCTAAACCCGGGCGAAGACTCTCCCTTCGTCCTCGCTCCGCACCTCGACCCCTCCGCGCTCCCTCCCTCCGCCACGGGCGCCCGCGCGCTCCTGTGCCTCCAGCCCGGCCTCGAGGGGCTCCACCTCGAGTCGCCCGTGGGCCCCACCGCAACCCTCCGCGGCGCGCCCGCCGCCGCCGCCCCTCACGTCTTCGAGGCCTGGCGCACCCTCTGCTCCGGTCCGCGCGACACTCTCGCCCTCCTCCGCGCGCACCGTCTCCTCCTCAAGCACAACCTCTCCCGCACCTTCTTCCGCACGCTCCAGACCCACCTCCCCACGCTCTCCTCCAGCTGGACCCAGCTCTCCCCCACCGACGATCCGCACGTTCCCCACGCGCTCAGCATCACCCTGCTCTGCCGGCTGATGTTCCTCTACTTCCTGCAGGCGCGCGGCTGGCTCCCCTCCCCAACGCACCTCGCTCAGACCCTCCTACAGCCCAACGCCTTCACCCGCCTCCACCGCGATCTCTTCCGCCCCCTCGACACACCCGACCACCCCGGCCCCCTCCCATACCTGAACGGCGGCCTGTTCGCCCCTGCCCCCGTGGAGCGCGCGCACCCTCACGCGAGCATCCCGGACGCCGCGCTCACCCACCTCCTCACCAGCTGCTTCGAGCCGTTCACCTTCGCCTCCGCGGAGTCTCCCACCCACATCGCCATCGACCCCCACATGCTCGGCGCGGTCTTCGAGGGCCTGATGCACCCCGCGGACCGCGAGCGGTCCGGCACGTTCTACACCCCTCCCTCCGTGGTCCAGCGCGTCGTCCACGACGCGCTCTCTCCCCACGCGCACCTCCCCGCCCACTCCCTCCGGGTCCTCGACCCCGCCGCGGGCAGCGGTGCCTTCCTCCTGGGCGCCCTCGACCACATCCGCGCCCGCCGTGAATCCGAGCTGGGCGAGTCCCCCGCCCAGGCCGTTCTGGAGGTCCTTCGGAGCCAGCTCTTCGCCGTGGACACCTCCGCCACTGCCATCACAATCTGCCAGCTACGCCTCTGGCTCGCGCTCCTCTCTGTCCTGCCAGAGCCCCTCCCTCTCCCCAACCTCTCCGCCCACATCCGCCAGGGCGACGCGCTCCGCCAGGACCTGCCTCAGCCGCCCCCGCACCTCGCCGCAGCCTACCGCGCCGCCGCAGCCGACTACTGCGCGGCTCACGGTCCCCACAAGCCCGCCGCAGAGCAGCGACTCTCTACGGCAGAGCGCGCTATGGCCCACGGCGCGCTCCTTCAGCAAGCCTCCGACGCCGACCAGCGCGCGGGGGAGCTCCGTCCCAACCTGGACCTCTTCGTCCCTGCCCAGCTATCCCCCAACCTAGTCTCCGAACAGGACCGCCTCCGCTCCCGCGCCAGCGCCCTACGCGACCGCGCGGACCGCTGCCTTCGGGGTGAGGACCTCCCCCGCTTCGACAGGAACCTCCACTTCGCCCACGTCCTGGCCGACGGCGGCTTCACCGCCATCCTCGGCAATCCCCCGTGGGTAAGCCTGTCCCACCTGGGCCCCACTCAAGCCTCCCAGATCCGCCGAGACTTCCCCTGGACCGCCGGAGCGGGCACCCCCTTCGGCAGCGCGGATCTCTCCACGGCGTTCCTCCAGCTCGCCACGGACCTGGTAGCTCCCGCCGGCACCATTGGTTTCCTGCTCCCCTCCAAGTTCCTGTCGGGGCAGCACGCTCGCGTCGCCCGCCAGGAGATTGCCAACCACCACCGCCTCCTCGCCCTCCGCGATCTGCACGGAGAGGGCTCCCTCTTCAGCGCGCAGGTGGTCCCTTGCGCCCTTACCCTCCAGCGTACCCCGCAACCATCCCCCCACAGCCCCCACACTCGCGTCTACCTCCCCACCACCTCGTTCCGCGTCCCCACTCGGCTGATCGCCACCTCCGCCGGCGACCCGTGGACCCTCCTTCCCCAGCCCGCCCTCGAGCTTCTCCAGCTCCTCCGCGAGTTCCCTCGGCTCTCCCAACATCTGACCGTTCGATTCGGCGTAAAGACCGGGCTCAACCGCGCATTCATTCCCGCCCCCGAGGCTCCCGAGAGCCTCCCGCTCGCGCGCGGCGCGAACATCCGCGCGTTTCACGTGAAACCCGGGGGCCGCGTCCTGTTTCCCCACGACCCGCGCACGGGCGAACCCCTCCCGGAGCTCTCCAGACCCGCGCAGCTTCACCTCGCGCAGTTCCAGCAGGGTCTCCGGGCGCGGGTCGACCTGTCCCCGCGCGGGGTGACCCACCAGCTCTTTCGTGTCTACCCGGAGTCGCTGGGTCACCGTGTCCTCGTCCGCGATATCGGACGGCGGCTGGAGGCTGCCTATGTCCCCCCTCTCTGTGAGGGCGGCCCCGTCGCGCTCAACACCACCTACCTCGTGGCTGTTCCGGACGCGCTGGTTGGGAGGCGCCTGGAAGCCTGGCTCAACTCGCCACTTCCACGCTTCGTCGCGGCCTGCCTGAGTGACCGCGCGCTCAGCGGGTTTCGCAGATTCCTCGCGGGAACTCTCGAGGGGCTCCCCCTCCCTCCCGAGGTCTTGGCGGGCGACCCACTCCCCCCCGAGCTGCAGGAGCTTGCGCAGTGCTCCACGCTGCTAGATGCCCTGGAGCTCATGGAGGGCGCGTGACGTCGCCCGACGGGGTCGCCGCCGGCGGTGCCGAAGGCCCGGCGAGAACTGAGGCCCCAACCATCGCGGAGCTGCTTAAGGGGAGCGGGCCACCGCCTCTCCTGGGCGGATGGGAGCCGGAGCCCGCGGGAGCCCGGGCCTACCTCGAAGGGAGCGGGTGGGGGCCCGCGCTGCGAGCACGAGAGCCCGGCCTCCCACGCTTTCAGGGCGCGGCGGCCCAGGTGATCCGAGCCATCCTGGAGAGGTGGGGGGTCGCGCTCCTCGCTGACGAGACTGGGCTCGGCAAGACCTACACCGCCATGGAGGCGGTGGGCCCCCAAGCCGTGCTGGTGGCCCCTCCCGCCCTCCACGCGAAGTGGCGCGAGGCCCTCCGCGCCCGAGACTACTCGTGGCGCGTGGTGTCCCACGCCGCGCTCTCCCGCGACGCTCGCGAGCCCGCCCTGCACACCGTGGTGGTCGACGAGGCACACCACTTTCGCAACGACGATACGCGACGCTACAGGCACCTGGCGGCGCTCATCGGATACCAGCGGGTGCTGTTCCTCACCGCGACGCCAATCTGGAACTCCCGCCGCGACGTGGTGAACCTCTTGCGCCTGGGTCTCTCCGCGCAGAGCCTCGCGCTGCTGACAGGACTCTCACAGGATGCGCTGCTGGCCTCGTGCCCCGCCGACGCAGTGGACGCACTGCTCGACGCGCTCTGCGTGCGGCGGGATCGAGAGGCCGCGAGGAGGCTGGGGGTTACGCAGCTGGGGAGCCTGGGACGCTCGCGCGAGCAGAGCCTGCACAGCTGCCCCGACGACCTGCTCCCGGTGATATCCCGGGCCGCACGCGCCGCGATGGGCCAGGGCGAACCCGCCACGCTGCACGAGCTCACAGTGCTTCGGCGCCTCGCCTCCTCGGGCCTCGCGGCCCATCACTCCCTCCAGAGAGCCCAGCGGTTTCTTCTACAGGCCAGCGCCGCAGGCTCCGTGGGTCGCGGCGTCTCGCGTGAGGAGGCGCGCGCTCTCGGCGCGCAGACGGTGCTCCCCTTCTGGTACCAGCTGCCGCCCACACAGAGAGAGCTGGAGAGACGCCTCGACGCAGTGCGGGCAGGTCTCGCCGCGCTCGAGGAGCATCTCATACCCTGGGAGAAGCTGCGCGCGCTCCCACTGGGCCCGGGCGTCCTGGTCTTCACGGAGTATCGGGATACCGCCAGACTACTTCACAGCGAGCTCCGCGGCAGCGCGGTGGTCTGCGGGGGCCGCGCGGCCCTCCGCGAGGCGCTGGGGGCCTTCGGGACGGGCCGGGTGTCGCCGCTCATCTGCACCCCGGTGGGAACCGAGGGACTCGACATTCCCGCGCGCACCATCGTGCACTTCGACGCGCCGTGGAGTCCCGCGCGCCTTCTGCAGCGGCGTGGCCGAGCGGGTCGCCTGGGCTCCGCCGGGGGCGCGGAGGAGCTCCTGCTGCTCCCGTCCCGCACGCTGGACCACCGCCTGCGACAGCTCGAGCGGCTGACTGGGAAGGCGCGCCTGACAAGCTGGGGAAGCGCCCCTTCGCTGCTCGCGCGTGCGCTGGAGGAGGAGGACCCGGAGCAGGCAACTCGCGCGCCCCTCTCCCACTTCGGGATGTACGAGGGGCGCGATCTTCTCGCGCTGGGGCACCTTCCCAGTGGAGTGGGCATTCAGCGCGGGGGCAACGGTTGGTGCTTCGTGGGTGCCGCGCGCATCCTCTCGGGACCGGGCGTTCCCCGGGAGATCACCGGCTCCCTCCGCTTTCTCCTGAACGTCCTGACGCGCGGTGCGCTGCCCCGCCCCGACCTGTCTGGGGCAGCCCTGCTAGAGCACGCGGGGCGCGACGAAGAAGCCCGCGAGGCCATCCTTCTGGCGCAGGTGGTCGCGAGCCTCTCCCCAGCCGCCCGGTTTGCCCATGCCGCGGGGCGGCCGGTCCCCACAGAGCACATCCAGCGCCTAGTTCGGCAGCGCGCGGGTCTCCTCTAGTTTCGCGAGGCAGGGCTCCGACTCGCCTACCGTTGGCGACTCCGCGAGCGCCCCGCCGCTGTTTCGATTTCGCGCTAGAACGGCTCGAGGTTGGTCCAGCGAACCCAGTCGGCGATCCGGGGGCGACCGTCGTGGTCTCTCACCCAGAGCGGCCGCTGCATTCGTCCCACGCGAGTGATTCGGGGCACTCCCACCCTCTGGATGAAGTGGGTCCACTCCCACAGCGCCGGGGGGCGACACTCCAGCCCGACAGTGCTGAGGGCGCCGCGCAGCGCGGCGAGAGACGCCACGCACTCCTCGCGGGAGGACACTGGCACCACATGCAGGAACCTGTCGCCGGGCGACGGTCGAAAAGTGGCGTCGCGATGCACCGCTACGGTCCCACCTTCCCCTTGAAGCACGCGCCCCCCCTGTAGAATCGCCAGCGCCTCCGCCTCTCGGAGCCTGCGTGCGCCATCCGCGTCCAGGCGGGGACGTGGAAAGCGTGCTCCCGTGTGGTCCAGCGCCTGCAGAATCGCCTCGGCCCACATCTGAGCGTCGGACCCCTCCTCCTCCAACACGTAGAGACAGTGGGGAGACATGCACCCGCGCTGCTCGAACGCCGCGACGTCCAGCGCAAGGTCCCGGGCGACGTCTCGCACTGCGCGCTGCGGATGCTCCAGAATTGCCGTGCTGACCCTGTGACCGTACGCGAAGAAGCGCGTGGGGTACCGCACCAGCCCTAGCAGTCGGTTGATCGCATGGTTCCCCCCGTAGGCGCACACGTCCGACGCTGCACCCACCGCCTGTTCGTCGAGGGGCCCGCCCCCATCCCAGGTGAGTACAGCCACCCGCTCCGCCAGCTCCGGCGCCAGCTCTCGCAGGCTCCGCAGAAACAGCTTGGCGACCACCGGCTCATCGCTGGCGGTCTTCACGAGCACTGGCGCACGCGCCAGCAGCGCCAGCACAATCGCCTCGATCCCCACGGGCGGCACGGTGCCCGCCAGCACCTGCACCAGCAGCTGCGGGGGGACCGCGCCCCTCGCACAGGGGTACAGCTCTCTGCTCCGGGGATGCTGAAAGGGCTCGACGCTCCCCAGCTCCGCCTCGACCAGCGCGATCAGCCCCCGCTCCGTCAGCCGACTCAGAAGGTCGCGGAGACCCCACTCCAGCATCTCGCGAGAGGTCCCAAGCTCCTCCGCGTGACCCAGCGCCTCCCCCAGATACTCCGCGGACTCCCATGCCCGCACCACGCGAGCCAGCCGCTCCGCCACCTGCAAGGTGCTCAGCGGCACACCACCCGCACCCCGAAGAAACTCTAGGGTCTCTCCAAGCCGCTCGGGCGTAACCGCACCCTCCCAGTCCCCCGCGGGGCTCATCTGGAACAACTTCACAGCAGAGTCTCCCGAGGATGTTTCACGTGGAACCTAGAAGCTCTTGGGCGGCGAGACTGCAGCCGCGGGGCGTGGCTCCGGGGGTACGGCCCAGCAGCTGGACCGAGCCGTCTGGCAGCACGCGACCCATGTCCGCGGTCTGTATGGCGAACGGGACGTCCACATTGGCTAGGTCGTGAAAGAGCAGGACACCGGGGGTCCCCGCGGGGACCGGCTCGAGGCTGATGGGGTCCCTCGCGGAGACCTCGAGCCACCCAGGCGGAGTCAGGAGGTCTCGGCCCCACAGCTGGCTGCTCAGCTCCGTCATGGAGTACTCCTGGAACACCATGGACTCTGGGATTTCCAGGTGGCCCGCGGCGCGCGCGGCTAGCTGGGAGAACGAGAGCTCGCCGCCGCGCCCCTTCATGCCGCCGGTGAAGATCAGCGCGGAGCCTGCGGGGAGCGGGGGGAGCTCTGGGAGTAGGGCGTCCAGCGCGAAGGAGGTGGAGAACAGAAGCAGAGGGGATGTTTGCGCGCCGAGCGCGGAGAGATGGTAGCCCTGCGAGGACAGCAGGAAGGTGCAGGGGACCCCCAGGGAGTCCTGGAGCATGTGTGCCAGGCTAGAGGTGGGGGAGGGCTCCACCAGCGCGAAGATGGGGAGGGCAGAGAGGGAGCCCAGGCACGCGCGGAAGTGGAGCTGGGCGCCCCGGTCGTAGCAGAGTGTGCTCACGCGGGGGGAGCGCCCGCGTGCTCCGTGGGTGGTGCCACTCGTAAGAAACTCCCGGGTGGGCGGGTGCTCCCCGGTGTGGAGGGGGAGCCTGCGGAAGACGTCGGTGGGGACGCCGCGAACTCCGCTGGCCCAGAAGGCGTCGAGGCCTGGAATCCAGTGACGCTGGTACTCCGTGAGGGGACCCACCGCCTCGAGGGGCGGAGTGTCTCCCTCAATCACGGAGAGGACCAGGGACTCTAGCTGGCGCAGTGAGAGTGGCAAGGGCGACACCCGCAAGGAGAAGAAGCCCCCCGCGGACCTCGCTGGGGGTGGGGGGCTCCGCGAGGAGCGCCGCGGCTAGGATGGCCGCTCCGAGGGGTTCCAATAGCACCGCGACGCTCGTGACAGTAGCGCCGAAGCACCGCGCGCCTCGGAGCATCAGGGTGTGGCCGAGGATCTGAGGCACTACGGCGAGCGCGAGCGCGAGGGCGGTGGCACGCGGCGAGAGGGAGAGCGGGGTGTCGCTGAGCGCGAGCAGGATGGCGAGGGTGAGCGCTCCGACCAGCGCGGAGGAGGCGGAGAACTGTAGGGGCGACTGGGGAGACTGGGTAGAGGCGGAGAGGTAGGGAATGATGAGGGCAGCTGCGAGGATGGCGAGCCACGCCGCGGAGGTAGGGGGTCCACCGGAGAGGATGGCGGCGCCGGCGAGCGCCACGAAAAGACCCAGCCACCCGTAGGGGCTGAGGCGCGTGGCGCCTGGGATGCGAGGACCAGCGACGCCCAGGATGAGGGGGGTGAGCGTGACCAGGGTGGTGGCGGAGGTCACCGAGGCTCCCCGGAGCGAGGCGTTCCACGCCCAGAAGTGGAGGGCTAGGGATACCCCGGCGAGGAGAGAGAGAGGGGAGAGGCGCGGGCGGGCGGGGAGGAGCAGGAGCGCCGCGTAGCCAAGACGGTGCAGCGCCAGCACCGCGGGGGGAGCGTCTGCCGCGCGAATGATGACCGCCGCAGTGCTCAGGCACGCAACCCCAAGCAGCAGAAGGGCAGCCTCGACAACCAGATTCTCTTTTGATTTCGGAACCTTGTTTGTCACTCTGGAGAACCGAAGCAAGATTCCGATCTAAGGAATTCAACGAGTTAGGATCGATCCACAGGATCGCGCAGGACGCGCGGGAGCAGCCACACGCAAGGGATGGTGGCCCGGAGCGCCATGAGATCGCTGGAGAGGATCTCAGATCGTTCTGGGCGGTGCGCAAAAAGATCAGAGGCCCCGGGGGCGGGGCCTCTGAAAGTTCGGAGGTAGTGCAGGCGGCGCGCGCCCGTGTCGCCTTGACCGTGTACTCGCTAGAAGGGGATCTCGTCGTCGGAGAACGAGGTGTCACCGCCGCTGGGGGCGTCGTCGTCGCGCGGGGGCGGGGGACCGTCGTAGCGGCCGCCTCCCCCGCCGCCGTCGCGACCGCCGATGAACTGGAGACGATCCGCGACGATCTCGGTGGTGTAGCGCTTGTTGCCGTCCTTGTCGGTCCACTCGCGGGTCTGCAGGCGGCCCTCGACGTAGGCGGAGCGACCCTTCGCGAGGTACTTCGCGGCGTTCTCGGCGGAGCGGCCCCACACGACAACGCGGTGCCACTCCGTGCGCTCCTGGGTCGCGCCGCTCTTGTCGGTCCAGCGCTCGTTGGTGGCGAGCCGGAGCTCGCAGACGGCCTGGCCGCCCGCGGTGGTGCGCAGCTCGGGGTCTGCGCCCAGGTTACCGATCAGGATGACCTTGTTTACGGATGCCATTTCACTCTCCTTGGGTGGTGGGGGCGACCCTTCATCGCGCGCGCCACCGCCATGTTGCGCAGGCTAGCTCAACCCGCCCGATTCGTGAAGCGCCGGCACGCCCAACGTGTGCCCGCGTGGGTTTCCAACGACCGCAGAAGACACTAGCTTCCCGCGGCCCCACTTCCCGGGGCGCCGCACTACGAGGGTCAGGTGCATCCATACGAGCCGTTCGTCCACAAGGTCGCGAAGCCCGCCAGGTACCTCGGCGGGGAGTACAACGCGGTGGTGAAGCCGTGGGACTCGGTCGCGGCGCGCTTCGTGCTGGCGTTCCCGGACGTCTACGACATCGGGATGAGCCACTTGGGGACCAAGATCCTCTACTCCATCGTGAACGGGCAAGACGACCTGCTGATGGAGCGCTGCTTCTGCCCGTGGCTGGACATGGAGAGGGAGCTCCGCGAGCGCGAGCTGCCGCTGCTGTCGCTGGAGAGCCACAAGCCGCTGCGCGACTTCGACGTGGTGGGCTTCTCGCTCCAGTACGAGATGACGTTCACCAACGTCCTGACGATGTTGGACCTGGGTGGAATTCCGCTGCGCGCGTCGGACCGCGCCGAGTCGGATCCGCTGGTGTTTGGCGGCGGGCCGACGGCGACGCATCCGGAGCCGGTGGCACCGTTCTTCGACGCGTTCGTGATTGGCGACGCCGAGGAGAAGTTGCCGGCGCTCCTGCGGATGGTGGCGCGTGCGAAAGCCGAGGGCAAATCGCGCCGCGAGCTGCTGGTGGAGCTGGCTGCGTCGGGGGGCGTGTACTGCCCGGCTCTCTACACTCGCGAAGAGGATCCTCGGACGGGGCTGCTGTATGTGTCGGGGAGCGTCGCGGACGGTGTGCCGGACGTAGTGGAGCGCGAGGTGATCCCGGACATCTCGCGCTACCGCTTTCCGGACGACTCACCGGTGCCGGTGGCGGAGGCGATCTTCGATCGGATGAGCGTGGAGATCGCCCGTGGCTGCACGGAGGGGTGTCGCTTCTGCCAGGCCGGGATGATCTATCGACCCGTCCGCGAGCGCGACCCTGACCAAGTGGTGGAGACGGTCCTGTCGGCGCTGGACAAGGGTGGGTTCGACGAGGCTTCGGTGACGTCGTTGTCCACGGCGGACTACTCGTGCATCTCGCCGCTGATCCGCACGCTGATGGAGAAGCTCCGCGACCGACGCGTCTCGCTGGGCATCTCGAGTTTGCG